>JANQYP010000013.1:96257-107085 GCA_030728785.1 Pseudomonadales bacterium | reverse complement strand
GGCAGGTTCAGCAGTGGCAGGTTCAGCAGTGGCAGGTGCGGCAGCCGTGGTTACCGTTGCCGGCTTGCTGCGCGCCACTTTGGCCGGTGCCGCAGGACTTGGCTTCACGGCGGGTTTGCTGCGCTCCACCCTGTCGGGCTTGTTGCCAGCAGCTGCTGCCGGCTCTTCGCTGGCGCGGGTTATTTTCATGGCATGGCCGCAGACCCGGACTTTTTTCAGGTCATGAAAAATATCGCTGGGCATGCCGGCCGGCAAATCCACATAGCTGAAATCGTCGTGGATATCGATATGGCCAATATGGACGGCATCCAGACCGGCTTCATTGGCAATGGCACCAACGATATTACCGGGTTTGACTTCATGCTGGTGCCCAACCTCAATGCGGTAGCGCTCCAGACCCTCTGGTGGCTTGGCGTCCCTGGCACGGCGTGGCCTGGCTTCAGTGGTACGTGCTGGCCGGCTGTCTGCACTGCGCGAGTCAGCCCCGCGCGAATTTGCATCACGCGGCGGACGGGCACGGCTGTCTGGCTGGTCGTCACTGTCGGGGCGGGTGTGGGTTGGTTTGTCGGTAATCAGCAGGTCACGGTCGCCCAGAGCCATCTTCGCCAGTGCCGCGGCAATTTCCAGCGCAGGAATGTCATGCTCTCGCTGGTATTGTTCAACAATATTCTGCAGAAAATCCAGGCGGCCAGCGCCGAGGACATCGGTGATGCTCTGCTTAAAACCGGCAATACGCTTGTTGTTCACCATCTCGGTACTGGGCAGTTCCAGCTGGGTAATCTTCTGCCGTGTGGCGCGCTCAATAGCCGACAACATGCGGGTCTCGCGCGGTGCCACAAACAAAATGGCCTGGCCCTCACGACCGGCTCGACCGGTTCGGCCAATGCGATGGATATAGGCTTCGGTGTCATAGGGAATATCGTAGTTGACCACGTGGCCAATTCTGTCGACGTCCAGGCCCCGGGCGGCGACATCGGTGGCCACCAGAATGTCGAGGGTGCCGTTTTTCAGGCGTTTGATCATCTCTTCCCGTTGTTTTTGCACCATATCGCCATTCAGGGCCGCGGCCGAGTAGCCACGCGCCTCAAGGCGCTGGGCCAGTTCGGTAGTGGCAGTTTTGGTGCGGACAAAAATCAACATGGCATCAAAGGTTTCCACTTCCAGAATGCGGGTCAGGGCATCCAGTTTGTGGGCGTTGCTGACCAGCCAGTAACGTTGCGAGATGGTCTCGGCGGTGGCGGTCAGGGACTTGATTTCAACAACCTGGGGCTCGCGCAGGTATTTCTGCGAGATACGTTTGACTTCTTTTGGCATGGTGGCGGAGAACAACGCCATCTGCCGATCTTTTGGCAACTGCTCAAGGATCCATTCGACATCATCAAGAAAGCCCATACGCAGCATTTCATCGGCTTCATCAAGGACCAGAGCACGCAGGCCAGACAGGTTTAATGTACCCTTGCGGATATGGTCCATGACACGACCAGGGGTGCCGACAATAACGTGCACACCGCGCTTCAGCTGGCGAATCTGGCCTGAATAATCCTGGCCGCCATAGATAGGCAGAACGTGAAAACCCTGCATGTGCGATGCATACCGCTGCAAGGCTTCCGCCACCTGGATGGCCAGCTCGCGGGTCGGGGTCAACACCATCATCTGCACTTGGTTGTTCTGAACATCAACCCGGGACAATAATGGCAGGCCAAATGCCGCAGTTTTGCCGGTACCTGTGGGTGCATTACCCAGGACATCATGGCCGGCCAACAGCAAGGGTATGGTCTTGGACTGGATCGGCGAGGGTGTTTCGTAACCAACCTCATCCAGGGCTTTAAGAATTGGCGCAGGCAGGTTGAGATCACGAAAAGAGGTGACCAACGGGGTGGTATCGGGCATAGAAGTTCCAGGCAAGGAGAGCGGAGACAAAAAATAGGGTGTTTGGGTCGCGAGTATAGAGCGATGATGCCTGAATACAAGTAGTTTTTGGCTATACAGGCACCGTCGGCGCGGTCGATACAGTGCAGGGTTGAGCAGGTGGTTCAGTGCCAGATTGCTGGCAATATGGCCAATGGCGAGCAGGGCTTATTTGAAGGAGCATTTTTCAGGGCTCATAAGCCCAGTCCTGGATCACTCGCAATGTCATGCGGTAGTTCTGAAAATTGATGATGACGCCGTCTTCGGTGATCTCCTCGAGTTTTAGTTCAGTGTCGATGTATTCACCTTCGCGCATCATGCGGCCGTTGATATTCACCAGCCGAAAGTCGTCGGAATAAAGGTGGCTAGAAATGGCCAGGTCAGGAATCTGGCGCTGAATGTCCCGCGGCAGCTTGCTAATGGGTTGGGCTGCTGCCTGCTCGCTGGTCACGGGGGTAGGTAAAGCAGTTGGTGCAATGGGATCAAGAGTGGCAGTGATTTGTCGTGTTACCGCTGGCGCCGTGGCCAGAACTTGAGGGCTGGCCACGGCGGGCAAGGGGCGCGGTGCAGGGCTGCGTTCCAGGCCAAGGGGTATGTGGCTTGCTGCTACCGGCGTGGCTGGGATTGCGTTGGTCTGCAGCCAGAGCCAGATGCCACCCACATTAAGCAGCGCCAAACTGCAGGCCAGAGCCAGCCACAGAGGCCAGCGCCGCGGCGGTGGAGTCGGGTTTTGGCTGGCGGTCAGGTCCGGTGGCGCCTGGTGCTTGCGCTGTTGTTCAGATTTCTGGAGTGCATCAAGGATATAGGACATTAGTGTCTGGTACCTGGTTGAGCGCCTGGGTGGGCATTGGCGCTGGTGTTGAGCAGAGGTATACCTGCGTCGTCGGCGTTGTTAAGGCTGATCCAGGTGCGGGTATCTGCAACGCCATTAGGTTCCAAACCATGGCTGGCCTGGTACAACTTGAGGCGTTTTTCCAGATTAATATCAAACATAAAGCCCATATCCAGTAGCGGCTCGCCAGTTTCGACCATGTTAAGGCGATTGACTAACCAGTCTACACTGGCGCCACTGTCGCCGAGTTTTAGGTTGCCCTGGTAGGCTGGTGGCAGACGCCAGAAAATGATGTTCTGGGGCTGCCAGAAGGCAGCCAGTTCATCAGTGTCTACGGTGAATTCCCTGGCGCCAATGCGCAGACGTGATGTGGGATAGTCCAGTGCCACCAGAGTCAGCCAGTTGGGCAGGGTGCTGGTGCCGATATTCACCACCACCGGGCGATTTAACTGGGCGATATCAGCCAAACTGGTGTTTGTCAGCAGGCATTGCAGCCCGTAAGTGAGGCTCTGTGCACAGATCGACTCAGCATTTGGTTGCGCTTCCCCTGGGTATAAACCTGTCGTCGCTGGCGTGTCTGTCTTCCAGATTGCCAACAGGTCGACCAAGGCGCTGTCACTTTGGCCATGACCCTGCAACTCACTCAGGGGTTGCGTTGGCGGTGTCATAGTCAGCTCGGGTGCCGGCTCGGCGGTGGCACTGCCTGACCACAAAGGCAGCAGGCGCTGCAGGGTGCTGGACGTTGCTGAGTTGTTGGCAGCTTTACCCATGTCAGGCCAGCCCTCCGGCAGACTCCAGATCAGGACAAAAGCCACGGTTGCTGCCAGGGTCAGGGCGAGCAACCCGCTGAAGCGAAAGAGTTGCCGCCATTGTTCCTGGCCCGGGCTGTTGGCCGTTGTGCCAAGCACCTCGCCGGCCGCCTGTTTGACAATGCGGCGGCTGACAACGCTTCTGCTTTCCACGTAGGCGCCAAGCAGGGCGCGATCGCAAATCAGGTTCACCAGTCGCGGTATGCCGCCGGAAAGCTGGTAGATCAGGCGGATACTGCTGGCCGAAAACAGGCTGGCGCTGCTGCCAGCTACGTCAAGGCGATGGCGAATATATTCGCTGACCTCAAAACGATTGAGGGCATGCAGGTGAAAGCGTGCGGTGACTCGCTGGGACAACTGGCGAAGTTCTTGACGCGCCAGCAGCGTCAACAGTTCCGGCTGGCCAAGTAACATGATCTGCAGCAGCTTACGCTCGTTGGTTTCAAGGTTGGTGAGCAGGCGCAGTTGCTCCAGCACCTCAACGTCGAGGTTCTGCGCCTCGTCAATAATCACGATGGTCTTGCGCCCCTGCTCGTGACTGGCCAGCAGGAAGGTATTCAACCGGTCCACCAGGCTTTTAACACTCGGTGCCTCGGGATAGCCGATGGTCAGTTCATCACACATGGTCATGAGCATTTCCACTGCCGTCAGGTTGGGGTTGAGCACCAGCGCCACATCGACATCAGCAGGCATTTGCGCCAGCAGGCAGCGGCACACAGTGGTCTTACCCGTGCCCACTTCGCCGGTGAGGAGGATAAAACCGCCATCGCTCTTGATGCCGTACATCAGGTGCGCCAGAGCCTCCCGGTGGCGGGTGCTCATGTACAGATACCTGGGATTCGGCGCTATTGAAAACGGCGAGTCCTGCAGGCCAAAGTAATGTCTATACATTGTCGGGTGCCGACATCTGGCTGATCTCGATTGCGGAAGTGTGGCTGCTGGCTGGGCTGGCAGTCAATGGTGCTGTCACGGGCACAGCATACCATCTGGATGAGCTGCAGGGAGACCTGCCCAGCTTTTTGCCGTCTTCCAGCAACTGGCAAGGCTGCCGCCTGAGCCGCGGCACAAGGTTCCCTAGCGCGGCAGCAGTGCGGCACACAACAGGGTAATCACCACCACGCCAATCAGGTTCAGGGCCAGGCCTTCACGGGCCATTTGCCGAATGGTAAACCTGCCGGTACTGAAGACGATGGTATTAGGTGCGGTGGCCACAGGCAGCATAAACGCACAACTGGCGCTCATAGCCGCTGGCACCATCAACAGGGCCGGTTCCATGCCCATGGCCAGGGCGGCGGCCGCCAGTATGGGCATCATCAGGCTGGTGGTGGCCGTATTGCTGGTCATCTCGGTGAGGAAGGTGATGGTCAGGCAGATGGTGCCCAGCATCAGCAGGATATGCCAGCCGGCGATGCCGGACAGGGCTGTGCCCAGGGCGCCACTGAGGCCCGAGACCACAAACCCCTTGGCGATGGCAATACCGCCGCCAAACAGGATCAGCATGCCCCAGGGAATATTGCCGGCAGTTTCCCAGTCCAGGAGTTTTTCACCCTTGCCGTTGGGCACAATAAACATCAAGACCACGGCGACTAACGCCACGCTGGCATCGTTGGCACCGGGTACAGCGAACAATTCACTCCAGCCGCCAAACGGCTGGTCGCGGGTCATCCAGGCGATGGCCGTCAGGCTGAAGACAATAAATACTCGGCGCTCCTGCGTAGCCCAGGCACCCACCGGTGGCATCTGCACCTGACCTTTGTAGTGCAGGTGGCGGGTCAGCCAGAGGCCGATGAGGGGGACAAACACCAACACCACCGGCACCCCCCAGGTCATCCAGGTAAAAAAGCCGATTTCGTTGCCGGTGTATTGCTGGTAGATCTCTCGAAAGATCAGGTTTGGTGGCGTGCCGATGGGTGTGCCGATACCGCCAACACTGGCGGCAAAGGCGATGCCCAGCAGCAGCGGGGTTGGCAGCGCCGGATCATCGGAACGATCGATGACCGCCAGGGCAACGGGCAGCAACATCAGGGTGGTGGCAGTGTTGGAGATCCACATGCTCAGCAGCGCCGCCGCCGCCATAAAGCCAAATACCAGGCGGCGGCTGCTGGCGCCGCCAAACAGATTAACCATGTTCAGCGCGACGCGGCGATGGGCGCCACTTTTTTCCATGGCAGTAGAGAGAATAAAACCGCCCAGCAGCAGCAGGACCAGTGGGCTGCCGTAAGCAGCCCCGACCTCGTTGGGGGTCAGGACCCCAAAAACCGGCAACAGTGCCAGGGGTAACATGGAGGTGACAGGGATGGGCACGGGCTCAAAAATCCACCAGATAGCACACAGGGTGGTGATGGCGCCAGTCCAGCAGGCCTTGGCTTCCCAGCCGAACTGCGCCAAGGCGAAATAGGCCAGGGCCGCGACCACGGGGCCGACAAGCAGCATCAGGGATCTCAGGTTACCAGGGTTCATGAAATACATTACCAGTGGTGTTGGGATAACAACGCGAGAGTATACATGGCTTGACCGGTCACCACAGGTTTTGGTAATCGGCCGAACATGTGTGATGATCCGTACATGGCTGAATCAATCTTCTGGTACGACTTTGAAACAACGGGTATCGATCCGGCGCGCGACCGCGCTATTCAATTTGCCGGGGTCCGCACCGACCTTGCGCTGCGGATCATCGGCGAGCCCATCAACCTGTTCTGTTATCCCGGTGACGATGTGGTGCCGTCTGCAGATGCCATTCTGGTAACGGGCATCTGCATGACTGAGTTGCCGGGCAGGGGGCTGAACGAGACCGCCTTTATTGACGCCATTGCCGCCCAGTTCAGTGTCCCTGGCACCTGTGTCTGTGGGTATAACAGCATTCGGTTTGATGACGAGTTCACTCGCAACACGCTGTATCGAAACTTTCTGGATGCTTATGCCCGCGAGTGGCAGGGGGGTAATTCCCGCTGGGATGTGATTGACATGTTTCGTATGGCCTATGCCCTGCGTCCCGAGGGTTTCAACTGGCCGGAAAAGTCGCCGGGTGTGCCGTCCTTCAGGCTTGAAGACCTGACCCGTGCCAACCAGGTAAGCC
This sequence comes from Pseudomonadales bacterium, assembly GCA_030728785.1. Taxonomy (GTDB): domain Bacteria; phylum Pseudomonadota; class Gammaproteobacteria; order Pseudomonadales; family Azotimanducaceae; genus UBA4582. The sequence continues at coordinate 100,460 of JANQYP010000013.1, read as the reverse complement.
ATACGCAAGCCCATGATGCCGTCGCCGATGTACTTGCCACCATAGCAGTCACACGTAAGCTGCGGGCCGCCCAGGGCAAGCTGTTTGATTACTTGTTTAACCTGCGCCGCAAGGGCCCGGTGCGGGACCAGCTGTACCCCCTGGGAAAAACCGCCATGGTGCATGTGTCGTCCATGTATCCGGCCCAGCGGGGCTGCCTGGCGGTGATTCTGCCGCTGTGTGCCCATCCTACCAATCCCAACGGCATTATCTGTTTTGATCTGAGTGAGGATCCGACAGATTTTATCGGTCTGGGGCCGCAGGAGCTTCACCGGCGGGTATTCAGTTCCCGCGAGGCGTTGGCGGCAGCTTCCCTGAGTCGTATCCCCCTGAAGACCATTCACGTGAATCGCTGTCCGGCGGTTGCGCCCCTGTCGACCCTGCAGGCTCGAGCGCAGCCGTTGGGGATAGATGTGGCGCAGTGTCTGGTGCATATGCGGCAATTGCAGCGGGCCAGTGGTGTGGTGGAGAAAATCGCTGAGGCGTTTGGCCAGAATCAGTTTCCGGTGATTGATGATCCGGACCTGATGCTCTACCAGGGTGGCTTTTTTGGTACCGCTGATAAAGAACGTATGGCCGAGATTCGCCAGGCTGCGCCGGCAGAGCTGGCGGCATTTGCCGGACGGTTTCAGGACCCGCGGCTGGACGAGATGCTGTTTCGCTACCGAGCGAGGAATTTCCCTGCCAGCCTGACTGCAAAGGAGTTGCAGGCCTGGGCTGCCTGGCGCTGGCAGCAGTGGGGTGAGGGCCGACAAATAACCGACATGCTGGCCAGGATTGAGGCCCTGCAAGCAGAGCGCGGTGAGCAGGCGTGCCTGCTTGACCTGCGCGTGTATCTGCAGCAACTCGCGGCTGATTGCCGCCGCGACCTGGACGTTGTCAGCCATTGCCGCCCTGCGCAGGACGGCTTCTAGTTGCCCGCGCCTGCGCCGGGACGCCGCGCTGCCCGGTATTTTTCCAGCAGGTAGTAGCACAGGGGAATCACGTACAGGGTCAGCAACACCGCGGTGAGCATACCGCCCACCATGGGCGCAGCAATCCGGGTCATGATCTCTGAGCCGGTACCAGCGCCCAGCATGACCGGCAACAGGCCGCCAATGGTGGCCATGGCAGTCATCATTACCGGCCTGACCCGCAAGCTGGCACCATGCAGAATAGCCTCCCGCAGACTGTCATCGGCATCGGTGCTGGTGTTCTGCTGGCCGTCTGCTGGTGTTTCACTGGCTGACATTTTCAGGTACTGGAGCATGATCACCGCGGTTTCTGCCGCCACTCCCGCCAGGGCAATCAAGCCGACCCCCACAGCCACCGACAGATAATAGTCGTTCAGGTACAACATCCAGATGGCGCCCACCATGGCCACGGGCAATGACAACATGATGATGGCCACTTCGGCAAAGCGCTGAAAATTCAAATACAGCAGAAACACAATTAGCAGCAATGTTACCGGCACAATATAAGTCAGGCGTTCCTTAGCGCGCTGCATATACTCGTATTGGCCGGCCCAGCTGATGGAATACCGCGGCGGCAGGTCAAGCTCGGCCAGTACCTCGGCACGCGCTGCCTCCACATAGCTGCCGACGTCAACGCCCTCTATGTCGATATAGGTCCAGCCATTGAGTCGGGCGTTTTCGCTTTTAATACCCGGCGGTCCATCCTCTAGATAGATCTGCGCAACATCGCCGAGAGCAATACGTTTGCCGTCCGGGGTAATGATGGGCAGCAGTTGCAGTTGCTCCGGTGAGTCGCGAAACTCCTGGGGGTAGCGGACATTAATGGGATAACGTTCCTGGCCCTCCACTGACTGGGAGACATTGGTGCCACCAATGGCGGTAGCAATCACCAGTTGTACATCAGCAATGTTGAGGCCGTAACGGGCGGCTTTTTCGCGCTCAATATCAACCTTGATATAACGCCCGCCAGTGACCCGTTCTGAGTACACCGAGACGGTGCCCGGGACCTTCGCCAGAATGGTTTCCAGGCGTTTGCCAATAGCTTCGATCTGGGACAATTCCGGTCCGGCAATTTTAATGCCCACCGGAGTTTTGATGCCCGTTGCCAGCATATCAATGCGGGTTTTGATGGGCATAACCCAGGCGTTGGTCAGACCCGGAAAACGTACCAGCTGGTCGAGTTCATGTTTCAGGCTCTCCGCCGTGACGCCGGGCCGCCACTGGTCGTGGGGTTTAAGGGTAATAAAGGTTTCGATCATGGTCAGCGGTGCCGGGTCCGTCGCTGTGTCAGCACGCCCGACTTTACCGAACACCGACTTGACCTCGGGGACAGTGCTGATGAGTTTGTTGGTCTGTTGCAGCAACTGCCGGGCCTGGCCGATGGAGATGCCGGGGTAGGTAGTGGGCATATACATCAGGTCACCTTCGTCCAGCGGTGGCATAAATTCACTGCCAATCTGGCTGAGGGGTAGCAGACCCATGAGCGTGGCCAGCAACACCAGCAGCAGAGTGCTGCGCGGGTGCCGCAGCAGCAGGCGCAGGGATGGCCGATAAAGCCATTGCAGGCCGCGATTAATCGGATTGCGATTTTCCGGCAGGATTTTGCCGCGAACAAAATAACCCATCAAGACCGGTATCAAAGTGATGGCCAGAAACGCGGCTGCCGCCATGGTGTAAGTTTTGGTGAAGGCCAGCGGTGCAAACATGCGACCCTCCTGTGCTTCGAGGGTGAATACCGGCAGGAAGCTGACAGTGATAATCAGCAGGCTGAAGAATAGCGCGGGGCCCACCTCAAGGGTGGCCTCGGTCACCACCTGCCAGCGATTGGCGGCGGTAATGGTAGTACGCTGCATGTGTTTGTGCAGGTTTTCCACCAGCACAATGGCGCCGTCAATCATGGTGCCAATGGCAATGGCAATGCCGCCGAGAGACATGATGTTAGCGTTCAGACCCTGCTGGTGCATGATGATAAATGCGGCCAGTACGCCAATGGGCAGGCTGATCAATGCCACCAGCGCCGAGCGCACATGGAACAGAAACACCATGCAAATCAGCGCGACAATGGCCAGTTCCATGGCCAATTTTTCCCACAGGTTGGTCACGGCGCGTTCTATCAGGCCGGAGCGATCATAGACGGGCACCAGCTCCACACCGGCCGGTAGGCCAGGTGTCAGTTCGGCGATTTTGGCCTTAACGGCCTCGATGGTAGTCTGGGCATTTTCACCAAAGCGCATCACCACCACGCCGCCAACGGTTTCGCCCTCGCCGTTGAGTTCTGCCACCCCGCGGCGCATCTGCGGCCCGGTGCTGATGTCGGCCACATCTTTTAGTAACAGCGGGGTGCCGTGGTTGTTCATGCCCAGCGGCACATTGCCCAGGTCCTCAATACTCTGAATGTAACCGGTAGCGCGGACCATATACTCAGCCTCGGCCATTTCTACCACCGACGCACCGACCTCCTGGTTGCCGCGCTGAATGGCATTCTGAATATGGCTGAGGGGCAGATTAAAAGCCCGCAGGCGGTCGGGATGCACCCGCACCTGGTATTGTTTGACCATGCCGCCGACGGTCGCCACCTCCGACACACCTTGCACAGACTGCAGTTCATATTTTAAAAACCAGTCCTGCAGGCTGCGCAACTCACTGATGTCGTGCTGGCCCGTATGATCCACCAGGGCATATACATAAACCCAGCCAACGCCAGTGGCATCGGGGCCCAGTTGCGGCCGGGCTGTCATCGGCAGGCTCGGTGCAACCTGGCTCAGGTATTCCAGCACACGGCTGCGCGCCCAATACAGATCGGTGTCTTCGTCAAAGATGACGTAGACAAAGGAGTCGCCAAAAAAGGAATAACCCCGCACCGTCACGGCCCCCGGAACTGACAACATGGCGGTGGAAATAGGGTAGGTCACCTGGTCCTGAACAACCACGGGGGCCTGGCCAGGGTAGTTGGTCTTGATAATGACCTGCACATCTGACAAGTCCGGAATGGCGTCAACGGGTGTTCGTGCCAGTGAGTAGGCGCCCACCAGGACAATGGCCAGGCTGGCCAGCAGCACCAGGGCCCGATTCTGTATAGACCAGCGAATAATAGCGCTGATCATGATGCATGGCTCCGTTCAGGCGTTGGCGTCTGGTTTGTCGGGTTATGGTTCATCTCGTCATGATTCATCTGATCATGATTCATCTGATCATGGTTCATCTGGTCATG
>JANQYP010000013.1:86066-96157 GCA_030728785.1 Pseudomonadales bacterium | reverse complement strand
TCATGGTTCATCTGGTCATGATTCATCTGCTGATGGTCCGCTGGCGGCGCTTGCATCTGTGAATGATGCATCTGTGAATGATCCATGGGCTGGCTGTTGGGCGGCGGCGATGTGCCGCTGTCCAGCCGCTGCAGATCTGCTGTTTTGCTGGACTCCGAGTCGAGCAGGAATTGGGCGGAACTGACAATCTCTTGCCCCTCAGTAACACCGTCGAGTATTTCTGTCTGGGTATGACTGACGCGACCGATACTGACAGGGGTTGAACGAAACTTGCCGTCGCCCAGGGCCAGTACCACTCGGTCTGAAGAGCCCGTGCGAATCACCGCCTCGCGCGGCACAAGCAGGGTGTCCTGGCGCGAATTGCTGAGGATGGTGATTTGGGCAAACATATTCGGCTTGAGCTTAAAGTCGGGGTTGGCAAAACGCAGGCGCAGGCGCAGTGTGCGTGTCACCGGGTCCAGTGTCGGGTAAATATAATCCACCTTGCCCTGCCAGGTCTGGCCGGGCATGTAGTCCAGGGTCATGGTAACGGCTGCCTGAACATCTATCAGGCTGGCCTGGCGTTCAAAAACTTCCGCTTCCACCCAGACTTCATCCAGGGCGCCAATGGACATCAGGTTGATGCCGGGTTTTACATAAAAGCCCTCGCGCACCTCAAGATTGTCGACAACACCCTGTTGTGGCGCATAAAAAGTGGTCGTTGACTTGACCTGACCGCTGCGGCGCAGCGCCTTGATGGTGATGTCTGACAGTTGCAGGGCCTGCAGGCGTTCGGTCGCCGCGCGCACCAGTGTCTGGTTGTTGCGCTGCAGAGCCAGCAGCAGTTCTTCCTGGGCGTTCACCAGCTCTGGTGAGTACAGCTCATACAGAGGTTGGTTTTTGCTGACCGGGTCGCCGGCGGATTTGACATACAGTTTTTCAATCCAACCTTCCACCCGCGGGTGGATATGCACCAGAGTATCCTGGTTGTAGCGAACATAACCGACAGTGTGAACTTCGGCCGCCAGAGGCTTGCGCTCGACAGTGGCGAGGCGCACGCCGAGGTTATTGACTACCGCTGCGGATATCTGTACCAGGCCGTCCTCGGCGCCGGCGCTGGTGTTGGCGTAAACCGGTATCAGGTCCATGCCCATGGGCGATTTACCCGGCTTGTCGCGGCGATAGTTGGCATCCATGGGGGCTACCCAGTAGAGAGGTTCGGCCGTTGCGGCATCAGCTGGGGTTGGACTGCCCGTACTCTGCGCATCGCTTCCAGCATCACCCCAGGTGGCGTAACCCAGGGCGCCAACAACGCCGCCTGCTGCGCCGCCAAGCGCCAGGCAAATGATAATCAACAGTGGCTTGGTGTTGGACAAGTTCATGGTTGTGCTCCTGGTTTAACGGCTTGGCCAGAGGTTGTGGCGACTGCTGCTGTCTCGGGTAGATAATAAGCCAGGCGGGCCACAGCCTTGCGCTGATCAACGGCCAGAGTCATGGCGTCGATGCTGGCATTCAACTGGCTGATTCTGGCGCGTACTACCTCGACAAACTCACCCTCATCGTTGGTATAAGCCGTCAGTGTTGCCTCGGCATACTGGTCCAGATGGGGTAGCAGGTCATTTTCGTAGAGCGCCAGGCGGGTGTTTAAGCCGGCGATAGTCGCCTGCTCAGCCAGCAGGGCAGCTTGCAACTGGCGCAGCCGTAACCAGCGTTCAGCCTTGATGGCTTCGATATTGGCGGTCGCGGCTTTGACGCTGGCGTCGGCCTGGTGGCGCTGCAGCAGAGGCAGGTCAAAACTTAAGCCAATGGAGGCAAAATCCGCCCGTTGCTGGCCTTGGGGGGTCTTGTCCCGATAGCTGTAGGAGGCGTTGACGGCCCATTCCGGCTTGTATTGCTGGGCTGCCAGATCGGCACCGGTGAGCGCTGCTTCGATCTTCTGGTCAAGGGCAAGGATGGCCGGGTGGGCCAGCAGGCTGGGATAAAAGTTTGCCGTTGTGCGAGCCTCTGCGCCAACCACCGCCGCCCCCATGGCCGGTGTCAGTGTCGGCAATTCATCGGCCAGTTGGCTGTTGGTGATGGTGCCCCATGTCTGCTCGGTACTCGACGCCGTGAGCCAGCCCGCAAGGCGTTGCAGGGCCACGCGTTTTTGTTCGTCGAGGCGGCTTAGGCGTTCATCCAGAGTGGTCAATTCCAATTGGGCGCGAATGATATCCTGTTGCCGGGTGCGACCCATGGCCGAGGCATAACTGGCGCTGGCGACTTCCACCAGTTGCTCAAACAGAACACGATTGGCATCAATCAAGCGAATACTCTGCTGGGCCTTATAGGCATCCAGCCACAGTTGGCTGACTGTTGAGGTGACATCAGCCTGGCGCTCAAGTCGCAACAGCGGCTGCTCGGCGCCCGTCTGCTGCAGTTGCTGGCTGCGCAGGGCCAGGCTGTCGCCGCGGGGGAACATCTGGCTGAAGCCCAGGTTCAGCTGGGTCATGGGTTCCTGGTTAAACCTGAAGCCGTCGGTGGGCAGGTTCATGGCAGAAATTGCCAGGCGCGGGTTCGGCAGGCTCTTTGCCATCTCGCTCTGGGCTTGCAGCGCCCGTTCACGGGCCAGGTTTGACGCCAGCCAGGGGTCGTTAGCCAGTGCCAGGTTGATGCTGTGGTCCAGGGTTAGTTCTTCAGCCTGCAGCAGCAGGCTGTTGCCTGCGAGCAGTAATGACAGCAGCATTAAAAGGCGCAGGCGGACTGAATATATTGAAAACAAAGACCTGTGGAGTGAGTAAGTACTCATTAAAAGCTTCCCTCCCGGGTTTGTTGATCACGGCGAAGGACAAGGTTGGACTTGTCCCGTGAGCTGTCACAGACCGGCGATGACCAAAAGGCCGCCGGTCTGGCGCACAAAAAATGGGCGCAGCTGTGCTGTGTCAGGCGTGGGAAGGTGGTCGAAAGGGTGGTGCAGGATCGTTGTCGAGCAGGTTGTTGGTGATGTTGCTGATCTGGTCCGTCATGGCGATTGGCAACTCAGCCAGGCTCCAGTCGCTGTCCATGCCAACACTGGCACCTGCCGCACAGGGACTGGCGCAGTTGCAGTCATGACAGTGTTGGGTTTTTGTGCCGGTATCTGAGTCTGAGAGGGCTTCTGAGAGCGCTTCTGAGAGGGCCTCTGCTGACGCCTGTCTATGGTGGTCTGTATTGGCCGGCATGTGATGGTGCATGTCAGCCATCATGGCTTGGGCTGGCATGGCTTGGGGTGGCATGGTCTGGGCAGGCATGGTCATAGCGGCGTGCTGCAGCCCGCTTGCTGCAGCGCACTGGTGGCCAGCGTAAGCTGACACCTGACTGAGCAACAGCAGGCTGGCGATAAGCAGGCTTATAAAAGCGTTTTTGGGCATTGGCCGGCAGGCGTCCAGTGAAAAATGCAATAACGTCCTAACGATACGCGCTATCTTGCTCAGGTCAATAACAAACATGACTTTACCTGATCATTGAGCCAGACTTCGCGTGTTCAATTCTTAGCTTTCGGCAGCGCTGCCGAAGAGGACACACTGCATGACAGCTGAACTGCTGGTAGGTATTGAAGGCATGACCTGTGAACATTGTGTGGCGAGTGTCAAAGCCGCACTTGCACAACGGTTGGGCGAGGATGCAGTGAGCGTTGACCTGCAGCAACAACAGGCGACATTACAACTCACTGCCTGGCTGGCGCCATTGGCCATCAGTGCGGCTGTCACCGAAGCCGGCTACAGGGTGACGGGACTTGTGCTTGAGGGCAGTCTGGCGCTGCCGGTGCAGGGTATGCATTGCCAGAAGTGTGTGGCCAGGGTCGAGGCGGCAGTGCAGCCTGTTGCCGGCGTTACCGCTGTTGCCGTGAATCTGCCGGCTGGTGACGTCACCGTGACCGGGCGTTATGACCCGCAGCAGGTTGTGGCTGCCATCAGTAGCGCCGGCTACGCGGTCGAAACGCCATCCGAGACTAAAGTCAGCGAGCCGCAAAACCTCGGCAAACCCACTGTCCCGGCCGCTGCTGATGCAAACCCCGGTGTTATCAATCTGGCCATAGAGGGTATGTCCTGCGCCAGTTGCGTGACCACCGTCGAGCGCGCCCTGGCGCAAACCCCTGGTACTACCGAGGCGCTGGTGAATTTTGCCGATGAGACCGCCAGCGTGGTCACCAGTGCGTCGCTGGCTGAACTGGTGAGTGCCGTTCGGTCGGTGGGATATGACGCCAGCGCGGCTCAGCCAGAATCCATTGACGACAAAGAGGGCAGGCTGGCCCGGCAGTTACGTTTTGCCTGGCTGCAGGCCTCGGTTGCCCTGACGGCTGGTAGTCTGCTGATGGCCGGTATGTGGCTGGATGTGATGCCAGCACTACAGGACCAGCCGTTCTGGCTGGCTACTGGCCTGGTGGTGCTGGCAATCATGGGTTTTTCTGGTAAACAGTTCTACACAGGGGCCTATAAGGCGGCCCGCCATGGCAGTACCACCATGGATACGTTGATAGCCCTGGGGACCGCTACTGCCTGGTTGTATTCCATGTTGATTATCCTCTGGCCCGAAGTGGTGCCAGAGGCATCCCGGCATCAGTTTTTTGAGGCGGCAGCTTTTATTCTCGGTTTTGTTGGCCTTGGCAAAGCCCTTGAAAGTAACGCCAAGGGCAAGACCTCTCTGGCAGTGCGCAAGTTGCTAGACCTGCAGCCCAAGACCAGCATCCGTATCGAGCAGGGCAAGGATCAACGAGTCGCGGTTGCCAGCCTTGAGGTAGGCGATCTGGTGCGGATCAAGCCAGGTGAAACGATTCCGGTTGACGGTATTGTCATGTCTGGCAGTAGTTCTGTGGACGAATCCATGTTGTCAGGCGAGTCTGTGCCCGTGGACAAGGCCAAGGGTTCGTCAGTCATCGCCGGCACACTGAACCAGTACGGTATGCTGGTGATGCGCACCGAGCAGGTGGGCAGCAAAACAGTCCTCGCTAACATTGTTCGGCTGGTGCGCCAGGCGCAGAATTCAAAGCCGCAGATCGGGCGCATTACCGATCGTATTGCCGCGGTATTTGTTCCCGTCGTGCTGGTAATTACTGTCTTGACCATGGTGGTGTGGGGCTTTTTTGGTCCCGAGCCAAGAGTTTCCTATGCCATAGTCACGGCCATGTCGGTGCTGATTATTGCCTGTCCCTGCGCTATTGGTCTGGCGATCCCCATGTCCATTATGGTGGGTATCGGCAGGGCGGCTACCGAGGGCCTGTTGTTTAAGAACAGCGACGCCCTGCAGGCAGCCAGTCGGCTGACAACGCTGGTGGTGGATAAGACCGGCACTCTCACCAGCGGCACACCGCTGGTGACGAGTATGGTGAATTTCCGCAAGGGGCAGCCGGTGTTGGAGATTGCCGGTAGCCTGGAGGCCTTGTCTGAACATCCCCTGGCTCAGGCGGTGGTGACCTACTGCCAGGAGCATGGCATTCAGCAACGGCCCGTCACAGATTTTTCCATTGCGCCGGGGGGTGGTGTGCGTGGCTTGATCGACGCTGTGCCTGTTGCTGTGGGTAATTTTGAGTTTATGCAGGCGCAAGGCATGACCCGCGATCTCAAGCCGCTGGATCTTGCCGAAACTGTCGTCTATGTCGGTCAGAATAATGCGGTGCTTGGTTACTTGAGTCTCAGCGACAGTCTCAAGCCGGACTCCCAGGAGGCCGTGGCACGACTGCAGCGCCTGGGTCTGCGGGTGGTGATGCTGACCGGTGATAACCAGGCCACCGCCAGTCAGATTGCCACCCAGTTGGGCCTTGATGAGTTTGTTGCAGGCGTTGCACCGGCTGCCAAGCTTGACTATATCCAACGTCTGCAGGCTGCCGGCGAACGCGTTGGCATGGTGGGCGACGGGATCAATGACGCACTGGCTTTAAGTGCCGCGGATGTGGGTTTTGCCATGGGGCGAGGCAGTGATATTGCCATTGAAAGTGCTGATATTGCCTTGCTGGGAGACAGCATGCTGGGTGTCACTCGGGCCATTGCCTTATCGCGCGCAACCCTGCGGAATATTTACCAGAACCTGGTGGGTGCCTTTGCCTATAACCTGGTGCTGATTCCCGTGGCGGCGGGTGTGTTTTATCCCGTGTTCCAGCAGCTGATTAATCCTGTCATTGCCTCAATGGCCATGGCTGCATCTTCGGTGACTGTGGTATTAAATGCCAACCGTTTGCGCATTGCTCGGCTGCGTTGACGGGCTTGGGCGGTCGAGCCTTTACCGGCTCTGTTATGTCTGCAGCCTGCTCAGTAGCGATGCCGAGTGGGGACCTGCCAACTAGCTGCACAGGTTTTGCGCTGCAGTTGCTGACCTGCCGGTCCGGAAAGTGTCTGACAGCAGCGTCGAATTGGCGCCAGCGATTTGCTGTTGCAACTGTTCATTCGCTCACCCGTCCTTAACTGCCCTCATCTTCTATAGCCGTCAGCAGGGTGGCATTACCACCGGCGGCTGTGGTGTCGATACAGGTATGGCGCTCGACAAGACAATACTGCTCCAGGTTATCACCAGCCACCAGGGGGATAATTTTGCCGGGTCGGCTGGCGATGGCCATCCGAGCCAGGCGCAGGTCGTCATCGGGACTGCTGAGGGCAACCACCTCAAGCCCTTGCAGGCTCGCCAGTGCACTGCGCTCCAGCTGGCCGTCGATGCAACCAGGTCCCTGGGCACCGGCGCTAATGATGACCGCCGGACAACCGACACGACGAGCCGCGCCTGCCTGGGCCCGGGCTGCTTCCAGAGATGGCCCCAGGCACAACACCAGGCCCCGTGGCCAGACCGCCAGACGGTTTGACTCTCCGGTAGGTCCTGGCATGTCCTGAATCATTAGGGCTGCCGGGACGGGATGATGCGTCTCATCAATGAGGCGCTGGGCCTCTGCCAGTGACACAGTGGCTGCAGGCGGCAGATCACCAGAATAACGATAGGGTTTGGTAAAACGCTGCACATAACGCGGGCCGCCGGCTTTTGGACCGGTGCCGGAGAGGCCTTCACCGCCAAAAGGCTGGGTTTCAACTACTGCCCCAACCTGGTTCCGGTTGACATAAATATTGCCAGTCTGCAGTTGTGCTGAAATGGCTTTGACCCGCTCATCAATACGCGTGTGCAGGCCAAATGTCAGGCCATAACCGGTAGCATTAATAGCGTCCAGGGTGGCAGCAAAATCTTCCGCCTTAAAACGCGCGATATGCAGTACCGGGCCAAACACTTCCTGTTCCAGATCAGCAATGCCGGTGACTTCAATCACGGCGGGGCCAACAAAATGTCCCTCTGTTGGTACTGGCAGCTGTTTCAGCAGGCGGCCCTGGTGACGAGCCTTGTTAACATAGTCCTGCACCTTAATTTGGGCGTCAGCCGAGATCAGCGGCCCAATATCCGTGGCCAGGTCCCAGGGGTTACCCAGTGCCAGTTCCTCCATGGCGCCAAATAACATGGTCAAAAATCCCGCGGCTACATCTTCCTGGATATAGAGGATGCGTAATGCCGAACAACGCTGGCCGGACGACTGGAACGCTGAGGCGATGGTCGCTCGCACCGCCTGTTCGGGCAGCGCTGTAGAGTCGATAATGGCGGCGTTCAGGCCGCCGGTTTCGGCAATCAGCGGCGCAAACGGATTGGCAGATTTTGCCATGGCCTGGTTGATGAGTCTGGCGGTGTGGGTGGAGCCGGTGAAACACAGGCCGGCGTTTAATTCATGGCTGGCAAGGGTGCCCCCGACTTCGGCACCGGTACCTGGCAGGCACTGCAGAACTTGCAGCGGCACGCCGGCGTGGTGCAGCAGGCTGACAGCCTTGGCGGCAATCAGTGAGGTGCTCTCGGCCGGTTTGGCCAGCACGCCGTTGCCCGCAGCCAGGGCGGCAGCAATTTGGCCGGTAAAGATAGCCAGAGGAAAATTCCACGGTGAGATACAGCAGACGATACCCAGAGGCTCGCTGCTGGCGAGGATTTCCGCCTGGTTGGCATAATAACGCAGGAAGTCGACTGCCTCGCGTAATTCAGCAACGGCGTCAGCCAGGGTCTTGCCGGCCTCGCGCTGGAGCAGGGCAAACAATTCGCCAAAAGAAGTCTCATAAAGGTCAGCGGCGCGGCGCAAGAACTTGGCGCGCTCTGCGCCACTGACATGGGTCCAGGTGCTGGCCTGCGCAGCGGCAGTAGCCGTATCTTCACTGGTGGCGAATATGACACTGCCCAGGATGTCATTGGGATCACTGGGATTGATGACCGTCAGGAGCTTGTCGCCACTAACTGCGCTGACCGTCATAGGTCTGGTGTGCCACTGGCTAAGGCGGAAAGGCTCACGTTCGGCATTAATGGTGCTGATGACTTCACTGCTGGCCAGGTCCCAGCCAATGGCTGCCTGGCGGCTTGGTGCATAGATTTCTGCGGGACTTCTTAAACCTCGCGGGGGACGGGCGCCAAGCAGTGCAACACGGTCCATGGGGTCGGCGGCGAGGGTTTGGGCTGACAGGCTGAAGTCATTGATCTGGTTAACAAAGGATGAGTTTGCACCGTTTTCCAGCAAACGCCGAACAAGATAGGCGAGCAGGTCTTTGTGAGGGCCAACGGGTGCATAGATCCGGCAAGCGACACCGGCCTGATGGCGCAGGTAGTTGTGTAATGTCTCGCCCATGCCGTGCAGGCGCTGGAACTCATAGGGCTGGCCATCTTGTGCCAGTTCGAGAATGGCTGCAGCTGTCTGGGCGTTATGGGTGGCGAACTGGGGATAAATACGGTCGGTCATGCCCAGCAATTTTTTTGCGCAGCAGATATATGCCACGTCGGTGGCGGCGCGGCGGGTGAAAACCGGAAAGTCCGGGTTACCCTCAACCTGGGCGTGTTTGATCTCGCTGTCCCAGTAGGCACCCTTTACCAGGCGTACCATGATCTTTCTGTCGAGTTGGGTGGCAAGGGTGTAAAGCCAGTCGATCAGCGGTGTGGCGCGTTTGCCGTAGGCCTGGATAACAACGCCAAAGCCGTCCCAGCCTCGCAGGCGCTCGTCGCTGAGGGTTTGTTGCAGGATCGGCAGGGAGGCTTCGAGGCGGTTCGCCTCTTCTGCGTCAATATTCAAGCCCATGCCATAGTCTCTGGCCAGCAAGGCCAGGTTCAGCAGGCGCGGTACCAGTTCCTGCTGCAGGCGTTGTGCCTTGGCATACTCAAAGCGCGGATGTAGTGCCGACAGCTTCACCGAGATCCCGGGTCGTGCAGCCACAGGGCCCTTTTTGCCGGATTTGCCGATGACCCTGATGGCGTTGCTGTAGGCCGCATAATACCCATCAGCGTCGACCATGGTGAGGGCACCCTCGCCCAGCATATCGTACGAATATTGAAAGCCCTGGCGCATTTCCGCTCGAGCGCGTTTGAGCGCCTGCTCGATGGTCTGGCCCAGCACAAACTGGTTGCCCATTTCTTGCATCGCACGGCGTACGGCAACGCGCACCACTGGTGAACCGAGACGCTTGACGGTCCGATGCAGCAGACCGAAGACGCTGCTGGTGTTGTCGTCATCCAGCACACTGCCGGTCAGCATCAGGGCTACCGTTGAAGCATTCACCAGCGCCGAGCTGGATTCGCCAAAATGCTCGGACCAGTTGTAAGGGGTGATTTTATCGTCAATCAAAGCGTCGATAGTGGCGGCATCCGGCACCCGCAATAAGGCCTCGGCGAGACACATCAGGGCAATACCTTCATTGGTAGACAGGCCATACTCTGCCAGGAACTGATCCATCAGGCCCGGCTCGCCAGCGCTGCGGATATGGCCGATCAGCGCCACTGCCCGTGCCTGGATGTTAATGCGTTGAGCGTCAGTGAGGGCCGCGTCATCCATTAACTGGCGAATGACAGCGGCCTGGTCGGCGACATGGGCGGCGCGAATCGCGGCCGCCGCTGTCTCCAGTTCACTGGCGAAGTGCGCTGCCTGCTGTACCGGGTGCTGCGTGTGCATTGTCATGTGCTCCTGTGACCGTCCCCGCGGCGCTGAATTGGCCACGCAGGGGCTGTTCGTGCATGCTGCAGGCGGGGTTGGCCTGGTGCCTGCCCGCCTGCCCTTGGTGTCAGCTATGGGTGTCAGCTATGGGTGGCAGCTGCAGGGTGGTTGTGTGCTG
>JANQYP010000013.1:77416-85966 GCA_030728785.1 Pseudomonadales bacterium | reverse complement strand
GGTGTCAGCTATGGGTGTCAGCTATGGGTGGCAGCTGCAGGGTGGTTGTGTGCTGCGATAAAACGCGCCACGGCGGTGTGTCGATCGGTGACCTCGGTGTTTGGTTTTGCTGTCACTAGGCTGACGCCGATGGCGGCGCTGAAGGCCAGGATAAACCCTGGCACTATCTCATACAGGATGGCTGTCAGCGGCTGACCGGCAATGGTGACAGGTGCGTAAATCCATACCAGTACTGTCACCGCGCCCGTGATCATGCCGGCCAGGGCACCGTCACGGGTCATGTTGCGCCAGTACAGGCTGAGCAGGATGATGGGCCCAAATGCCGCGCCAAAGCCCGCCCAGGCATTACTGACCAGGTCGAGGATGGAGCTGGAGCGGTCAAAGGCCAGGGCAATGGCCACCAGTGACACGCCAAACACGGATATCCGGCCGACCAGCACCAGTTCCTTCTGGTTCGCCGAGCGATGCACAAAAGCCTTGTAGAAGTCTTCCGTAAGGGAGCTGGAGGACACCAGCAGCTGGGAAGAAATGGTGCTCATAATCGCAGCGAGAATGGCTGCCAGCAGGAAGCCGGTGATAAAGGGATGAAACAGTACCTGCGACAGATAGATAAAAATAGTTTCCGAATCGTCTACTGAGCCACCATGGGCGGTGACATAGGCCAGGCCAACCAGGCCAGTTGCGACAGCGCCGAGCACGGTAACAAACATCCAGCTCATGCCGATGTGGCGGGCAGTCTTGATCCCGCCGAGGGTCCTGATGGCCATAAACCGGACGATGATATGGGGTTGGCCGAAATATCCGAGTCCCCATGACAGGCTGGATATCAGGCCGAGGGCGGTGACGCCGCTGAACCAGTTGAGCAGGCTGGCATCTACGGAGGTAATTTGTTGGGAGATATTGTTGAGCCCGCCCAGGTCAAAAAAAGCCACCGTGGGAACCAGGACCAGGGCCACGAACATGATACAGCCCTGGACAAAATCAGTGATGCTCACCGCCAGGAAACCGCCAAACAATGTATAGGCGACGACGGCGCCAGCGGTGATAAACAGGCCCGTTTCGTAGCCCAGGCCAAAAGAGACTTCAAACAACTTGCCGCCGGCAACCACACCTGACGAGGTGTAGAGGGTGAAGAAGACAATAATCACCACGGCAGACAGTACTCGCAGTGCCCGCGACTTGTCCTGAAAGCGTTTCTCAAAAAAGTCGGGGATGGTCAGTGCGTCCTCGGCCATCTCCGTGTAGACCCGCAGCCTTGGTGCCACCAGCAGGTAGTTGAGGTAGGCGCCAACCAGCAGGCCAACAGCAATCCAGGCGGAACTCAGGCCCGTGAGATAGATGGCGCCGGGCAGACCCATCAGCATCCAGCCACTCATGTCTGACGCGCCGGCGGACAGGGCGCCCACGGCTGGATGGAGTTTACGACCACCGAGCATATAGTCAGAGACGTCACTGGTGGCGTTTTTGTAGCCGTAATAGCCAATGGCCAGCATCAGGAGAAAGTAGGCCGACAGAGAAAAAATGGCTGCATTCTGCATAACGTTTGGTGCCCTGTTTGTCTGGAGTATTCTCGGGTTAGCTGGCTATTGGCCGTGATGTGTCGCGCCGTGCACCGCCGTTGGTCAGGGTCTGATCTGGCCCTGGCCGTTAACGAGATATTTGAAGCTGGTAAGCTGTTCCAGGCCGACGGGCCCGCGAGCGTGCATCTTGCCGGTGGCTATGCCTATCTCGGCGCCCATACCAAATTCGCCGCCATCGGCAAATTGGGTCGAGGCGTTGTGCATGACAATGGCTGAATCTATGGTCTGCTGAAAGGCTGCTGCGGCAGCGGCGTTTTCAGTAATGATGGCGTCTGTATGCTGCGACGAGTGCGCGGCGACAAAAGCCAGCGCCTCCTCCAGGCCATCGACACATTTCACTGACAGGATGGCATCAAGATATTCTGTATCCCAATCGGCATCTGTGGCCGCGATAATGCGCGAATCACTGGCCTGGGCAGTGGCGTCACCACGCACTTCACAATCTGGTAGTGCTGCCATCAGGCGGGGTAAAAACTGCCCGGCAACAGCGCGGTCGATCACCAGGCTTTCGGTAGCGCCGCAGACGCCTGTGCGCCGCATCTTGGCGTTTCTGACGATGGCAACAGCCTTGTCAAGGTTCGCATCCTGATGAATATAAGTGTGGCAGTTGCCGTCGAGGTGCAGCAGGGTAGGTACTCGGGCTTCATCCCTGACAAGCTCTACCAGGCTGCGTCCGCCACGGGGAATGACCAGGTCAATATAGGCTGTGCAGCGCAACAGTGCGGTGACGGCAGCACGGTCGGTGTTATCAACCAGTTGCACGCACGCGGCTGGCAGTCCGGCCTGCTGCAGGCCTTCGGCCAGGCAGGCAACAATCATGCGGGTCGAGTTCAGGCTTTCTGAACCACAGCGGAGAATCACCGCGTTACCCGACTTAAGGCACAGGGCGCCGGCATCGGCACCAACATTGGGACGGGACTCGTAGATCATGCCGATAACACCCAGTGGGCAAGCAACCCGGGTGATAATCAGGCCGTTGGGACGGTTAATTGTCGCCAGTACCCGACCAACGGGATCGGGCAGGGCGGCGATAGTTTCCAGGGCTGCAGCCATGGCTGCCACGCGGTCTGGCGTGAGGCGCAGACGGTCGATGAATGACTCTGGTTTGCCCACCTGCTGGACCGCAGCCAGATCCCTGGCGTTGGCTTCCAGCAGGGCGTCGCCATTGCGCCGCAGGACCTCAGCGGCCACTGTCAGGGCGGTGTTCTTCTGTTCGGTCGTGGCGTTGGCCAGGCCTCTGGCGGCATGCCGCGCCTGTTGCCCAAGCTGGTGAATATAGTCTTCGGCTTTGGGTTGTTCATTACTGGCAAGCATTGACTGGTTTCCTGCTGAGTGTGTTGATCTATGTCGGACTATCACGGTTTATCTAAGTTCTACAGCGCGTTGATAAGCTGCCTTGATTGTGGCGTCGAACAGGTCGCTGATGATCTGGTCTTTGCGCAGCATATTCAAGCCCGCTGCCGTTGTGCCATTTTTACTGGTGACTGAATCGCGCAGCTCGTCCATGCTGGCGTCACTCTGCAGGGCCATCTCCATGGAGCCCGCCAGGGTGTTGAGCACCAGTTCACGCGCTTGCACAGCGCTGAAGCCGAGTGCCTGTGCTGCCTCAATCCAGCAGCGGGCGATTTCAAAGGCATAACCCGGGCCGCTGCCGGCAACCGCTGTGACCTTGTCCAGGGTGTCTTCGCTGTCGACCCGCAGGGTATGGCCAACAGCATCTGTCAGGGCCTGGGCCGTGGCAAGCTGTGCGGCGCTGCAGCGCGAGTTACCGAACAGGGCGGTGACGCCACGACCAACCTGGGCCGGCAGATTGGGCATGATACGAATAACGGCCTGTGGTCCTGTGTGTTTTTCGATAGAGGCGACTGAATAGCCAGCGGCAATGGATATGATGCAACCACCGGCAGCCAGATGTTTTTGATAAGGTGGCAGGACTGTGGCAATTAACTGGGGTTTGACAGCCACAACAATCACCTCAAATGTCGCGTCGCCGAGCAGGTCGATATTGTTGCACAGCCTGACCTTGGGTGGGACTGCAGTCAGGCTTGGCTTAACGACAGTAATTTCCTGATGGGGCATGCCGGCCCACCGACTCAATAAGGCAGCGCCCATTTTTCCGCAGCCAATCATCAGTAAAGACATAGATAGATACCCTTTGTTGGTCCGCCGTCGAATGTCGACAGCGGCTTTTTTAATGAATGCTA
Source organism: Pseudomonadales bacterium (assembly GCA_030728785.1). GTDB lineage: Bacteria > Pseudomonadota > Gammaproteobacteria > Pseudomonadales > Azotimanducaceae > UBA4582. The sequence continues at coordinate 82,182 of JANQYP010000013.1, read as the reverse complement.
ACGAATGTTAACAAATGCTGATAACTGTTAATTAACTGCCAAATAAAACTGATGGATGGCAATAACTAGCTGCGGCGGTTAAGTGCGCTTGCAGCACCTGCATTAACCTGCTGTGCTACATTAAAGATCTGTTAGATGAGCAAAAATAAGCTAAATATCCCTATAAAATTGCGATTACAAGCGGATGAGTATATGGTTGTGCACCTCAAATGTCCATGTCCGGTAAGTTGCCATAGGCAGTTGAGCAGATTTGCAGGCGGTTTATGGCAGAGCAACCGCTGATTTGGCTTTGGCTTTTCAGCAGCTGATTTGACCTGTAGAAAATTGCTGTACCCTTGCATCATCACCCATCATCAAGAGGTTATTCATGTTTGACTTTGACGACCGAAAATCGGTTACGTCACCTGATGCGAAGCGTCGTATTGTTATTAAAGTCGGTTCCAGCCTGCTCGCCAACGGCGAGCATCTGACGCCCCGCTACGCATTTATGCACGGCCTTCTGGCGGATATCAAAAAACTTCGCGACGAGGGTTACGAGGTGGTCTTGACCTCCTCTGGCTCAGTGGCGCTTGGCCTGAACGCCATTAACCGCACACCTGAATCGGCAAACCTGCAGGATAAGCAGGCGGCCGCCGCCTGTGGCCAGCCAATCCTGATGCATGCCTACAAACAAATTGCCCTGGAATACGGCTTTGATATTGCCCAGGTGCTGGTAACCCTTGAAGATCTTGAGGATCGACGGCGTTTCCTTAACACCAAAAACACCATTCACCGGCTTGTTGAGCGTGGTGTCATGCCTGTCGTTAATGAAAATGACACGGTCACCACCGAAGAGATTCGAGTCGGCGATAATGATCGACTGGCGGCTAAGGTGGCCCAGATGATCCAGGCTGAAACGCTGTTTATCCTCACCTGTGTTGACGGCCTGTACGACCGTGACCCGGCTCAGCCAGGTGCCGTGCTGGTGGAAACGATTAATAATGTCAGTCAGTATCTGGCGGCAACCAGCGGTACCAGTGCGCTGGGCAGCGGCGGCATGATGACCAAGTTGCAGGCCGCCAATATGGCCCAAAACGCCGGTTGCACAACCATTATTGCCCTGGGCGAACTGGATTCGCCCATCAGCGCCCTGATCAATGGTGAGCGGCGTCACACCCGGTGCGTGGCGCAGGCCTCACCGTCCTCGACATGGGCTATCTGGTTAACCGACCGATTGCAGATGGCGGGCGGGTTGGTGTTACGCCAGGAAGCGGCTGACCGGCTCTCTGTCGACTCGAAGGAGATCTTTCGAGAAGATGTGATCTCTACCCACGGCACCTTCCAGCGCGCCGATGTGCTGCACATTTATGATGAGAAAGGTATTGAGCTGGCACGAGGCATGACTAACTTTTCTTCGGACGAGACGTCGTTGATTGCCGGTCACCTTGCAGCATCTATCGAAGACTTGCTGGGTTATAAAGGCTCCTCACGCCTGATTAATGCCAACAACCTGGTTATGCTTGAAGATCATCACCTGAACTGGGACCAGCCAGTTGATTCACGGGCTGTGATGCTGCTCTAGGAGCCAGTCTGGTTTAACAGATCAAAACTTTTAATAGATCAGCACAAAACTGTTGTTGGTACGGGGCGCAACGGCGGCAACACTGTAGTCAGGTATCTGCAGCTCCTTGGCTGGTTTGGTGTCAATTCCTGATGTGCTGTCTGTCGTCTCCTCAGTCGTGCCGTCTATCGTTGCGCCCGCAGGGTTAAACAGTTGCCAATTGAGCCGGCCACCGGATTTGTAACCATTGCCTTCGCCCCAGGCCAGCAGGCGCTGGCCGTTGGTGTTAATGGCCAGGGCTGGGTGTTTTTGCCGCAGACCGGCTGCAGCTGGCCGCACGCCACGCATCTGACCGCCACTGTCATCGTACAGGCGGATCTCCCCGCGGGTCTCGAATACCAGCCAGAGCGGCTGGGCCTGGGTAGGCGGCAGTGCCGCAAGCGTGGCAAAACCCTGGGCGAACTGGTTGGAAGTGACAGGGCAGGCATTTAATTCCCAGGCGTCCAACATCTTTGTCTGGCGTTTGTTCGAGGCTGATTGCAGCAGCTGCATGTGTCGACCAATGCTGTCAATTGCTGAGCGATAGGCCACCAGCAGTGTTTCGTCAGGTCGGTAGGTGGCTGCCAGGCCACAACAGGCGCAGGCCCCAAGGTCCGGGTCGCTGATTTGTTGTTCCGGCCCAAAGGTTGCACCAGCATCACTGGATGTGCGGGCATAGACCGCCCTCTGGGCTTCATCCAGCATATCCCCGGCATGCCAGGTAATGGCCACCCGGGTACCGCTGACCGCCAGCGCCGGTTCGGCCTCAATGCCAAGCAAGTGTATGCTCACCATCGAGCGCGGGCTCTCAAAAGCGCTGTGCTGCAGGTTCGAGCGGGTGTAGCGAAAGCTTACTGGGTCGAGCTCAAGCCAGATGACATGGACCCGGCCGGCGGTGTCAATGGCGAGGCTGGCCTTGCCGATGGCATCGTTGTGCGAATAAACCGCTGTGCTGACCTGGATAGCAGGGCTCCATTGTTGTGCCTCGGCGGCTAGCTGGCGGTAATACAGATGACCAGACTGGGCCTGCGCAGCTGTTGTCGGGCTTTGCGCCGGCAGGAAATATAACAGGTGAGTGGTGCCCTTTGCGTCGGTTTCAGCCCGTGGCTGGATGCCGCCATCAGGCACTCGCAGCAGCTGCACACGGCTGTCCGGCAGAACATTCTCAAGTAAGCCGCTTGCGACTGAAACGGGCACCGCCAGATCACGCTTGCCGGCAGGCGCCAGGGTTGTATTGGTCGCGCTGTTTTGGCTCAAGCTGTTTTGGCTCAGGTTGCTGTGGCTGGCGCTGTCGTTGCCAATGCCTGGTACCAACCCGGTTACGCCCGCCAAAGCCAGCAGTACCAGGCCTGCTGCCGCCAGCCCTGCATATCGCATTAATGTTTTGTTCATGTGTCAGTGTCCGGGTGGGTGAAACTGTTGCGGGCAGGTGAGAGGTGATGGGCGTCACAACACCATTCGTGGCAAGGGGCCCCAACGTGCCCGCCCGCGGTCTGCCTGAAGGTCGTTACGAGGCCTGGGGCTGGCTGACCCCCAGTTCGCCGCCATCCTGGAAGAAACGACACAATACTCGGTGCAGATAATGGGCGTCATCGCTGCCTGCCAACTCGCGAATAGAGTGCATGGCAAAGGTTGGTACACCGACATCAAGGGTCCTGATGCCGATCTCTTTGGCCGTCAGCGGCCCGATGGTGCTGCCGCAAGCCATGTCCGTGCGAGTCACAAAGGTCTGGCAGGGAACCTGCACTTGCTCGCACAGGGCCGCAAAATAGGCTGCGGTCTCGCTGTTGGTAGCATAACGTTGATTGGCGTTGACCTTGATCACCGGCCCGCCGTTCAATAATGGGCCATGGTTGGCGTCATGTTTTGCCGCGTAATTGGGATGTACACCATGGGCATTGTCGGTGGAGATGAACATTGACCGGGCAATGCAGCGCTGGCGTTCTGTAGCGACGGGCAGCAGGCGCTGCAGTACATCCTTGAGCAAGGTGCCCTGGGCACCCTCGGCGGAGGTGCTGCCTACTTCTTCATGGTCGTTGCAGACTACCATGCTGGTAAGGTCAGGGTCTGCTGCCAGCAGGCTGGCAATGCCCGTATAACAACTGAGGAGGTTATCGAGGCGAGCACTGGCAATAAACTCACCGTTAAAACCGCTCTGCGCCGCACCATTGGTGTCAAAGAATGACAATTCATGGCTCATGATCCGTTTGATCCTGACGCCGGGGTGCTCAGTCTCAAGCTGCTGGGTCAGCAGTGCGTCAAGGGTCTGCTGGTCGCCGGCTTGCATGAGCAGAGGCGGGATATCCGTCTGGGGATTGATCTTACGTTCGTTGTTGGCTTCCCTGTCCAGGTGAATGGCCAGGCTGGGAATGGTGCCAATGGTGCGCTGGAAGTTAATCAGCCGGCTTTGCAACTGGTTGTCCGGGGTCTGGAAGGTGACTCGGCCCGCCAGGGACAGGTCTCGATCAAACCAGGGGTTAAGCAGCACGCCACCATAGACCTCAACGCCAATGTTCAGGTAACCCTTGAGGCGGTTTTCAGGGTTGGGCTTGACCTTCAGGCAGGGGCTGTCGGTATGCGCGCCGACAATACGCAGCCCCGAGGTGAGTAAATCCTGTTGGCCAAGGACAAACGCGATCAGGGATGAGTCGTTGCGCGTAACAAAGTATTTGCCGGGCAGCAGTTGCCAGTCATCACGTTCCTGCAGACGCCTGAAACCGTTTGCGGTCAGCTGTGCAACCATGCTGCGGACCGCGTGAAAAGGCGTCGGCGATTGGTCGAGGTAGTGGCGCAGCGCGGCGTTAAAGTGATGTTTGTCGGTTGTTGTTGTCATGGGGTAGAGTCTGGGCTCGCAAGGTATGGGCGTAGCGCTGAGTCTAGCCCACTGCCGGTTATAAATGCAGCCAAAAAATCTGCCGGCGGTGGTTCGGCGCCGTTGTAATAACAAGCCTGGCAGCGGCCAGAGCCCGCCTTCGAGCCAATTCAGGGGGGCGCTGCGGGCGGTTGATTTATACTCGCCGTGGCCATAAAATGCCGCAGTTTTGTCAGTGTGCATTAATTGCAGCTCGACAAGACCGCGCCGATTTGACCAACAGCTTGCGGGCGCGTAACCAAGTACAGCTAAAGAGGGGCAAGATAACTCGCTTTAGCTGCCGTCTTTGATAGGACTCTTTGCCAGGACGCTTTG
>JANQYP010000013.1:65719-77316 GCA_030728785.1 Pseudomonadales bacterium | reverse complement strand
AGTCTTTGACAAAAGTCTTTGACAAGAGTCTTTGACAGGGCAGCCATCAGAGCGGGTTTTTTTTTGCCCGGCAAAAAGTAGGGTAACAGGAGTGGGAGAAAAACCAATGGCGGCAGCAGGCAAGACGTCGACGGCAGGATTTACTGCAACCATCGTCCACGCGGACCGGCGCGGCAGCATAGAGCATGGCTCAATTCATAAGCCGGTGCATACTGCGGTGACCTTTGCCTATGATGATGCTCGGGATCTTGCCGCGGTCTTTCAAGGCAAAAAGGCCGGTTACACCTATGGCCGGCAGGTGAATCCCACGGTCACCGCTCTGCAGGACAAGATCACCCTGATGGAAGCCGGCGTTGCTACCACTGCTTTCGCCACGGGCATGGCGGCTATTGGCACCACCTTGTTTGCCTTATTGCGTCGTGGTGACCATATTATCTGCAGCGCCTTTTTATTTGGTAACAGCAACAGCCTGTTTAACTCCTTTGGCGTGCATGGCATTGAGGTGACCTTTGTTGATGCCACTGCTGCCGCCAATGTGGCGGCAGCCATTCAGCCCAACACACGTCTGGTGTTTGTTGAAACCATTGCCAACCCGCGCACCCAGGTAGCAGATCTGGTGACCATTGGTGACCTCTGCGAGCAGCACAAGCTGATTTACTGTGTGGACAACACCATGACCACCCCTTATCTGTTTCGGCCAGTCACGGTCAAGGCCAGTCTGGTGATGAATTCATTGACCAAATATATTGGCGGTCATGGCAATGCCCTGGGCGGCGCTGTCACCGAAACAGGCAACTATGACTGGGCTGGGTTTGACAATCTCTACGACAGCTACAAAACCGGTGCGGTGGCAAGCTGGGGCATCAACCAGATCAAGAAAAAGGGCTTGCGGGATTTTGGCGCGACCCTGGGTCCGGAAGCCGCCCATCATATTTCAGTCGGCTCGGACACTCTCGCTTTACGCATGGATCGCGCCTGCAGTAACGCCATGACACTGTGCACTTATCTGGAGACCCACCCACAGGTCAAGCGGGTCTATTACCCCGGCTTGGCGGCGCACCCGCAACATCAGCTGGCGAAGCAATTGTTCCGCCGGCCAGGCGCCATATTTGGTCTGGAGCTGGCGGACGGTCTTGACTGTTTCGACTTTATCAACAAGCTGGACCTGGTGATCTGCGCCAGCAACCTGGGCGATACCCGCTCCCTGGCGATTCCCGTCGCGCATTCGATCTTTCATGAGATGGGTGCCGAGCGACGTGCCTCTATGGGTATTGATGACTCGCTGGTACGGTTTTCCATCGGCATTGAAGAGCCTGAAGATCTGCTCGCCGACTTTGCTCAGGCGCTGGGCTGAGGTTTTTAGCGGCAGGCCGAACAGCTGGTGCCTGCTGAATTTTTCTGCAGATAATGCAGATAATATTGTGTATGCATGCCATACGGCCATTGATGTGGTGGTGGCAATAACCGGGTCCTGCTGCCACACAGGCTGGCCCCCCCTGGAACGAAGGTGATGAATATGTCCAAAGCAGTTGTAGCAACAGATCTGCCTCTGCCAAACAAACGCCAGGGCAAGGTTCGGGACCTGTATGATCTGACTTTGCCGAGTGGTGAACAGGGTATTCTGATTGTTGCCACAGACCGCATCAGCGTCTTTGATGTGGTGCTGGCCAATGGCATACCCGACAAAGGTGTGATGTTGACGAAAATTTCGACCTTCTGGTTTGACTACTTCAAGGGCAAGTTCAATCATCATCTGGTGTCGACAGATACCAGGGATATTCCTGGTCTGAATGACGAACAAAGAGCCATGTTAGAAGGCCGGATCATGATTTGCCGCAAGTCGAAGGTGGTGCCTATCGAGAGCATCGTCCGTGGTTACCTCACTGGCAGCGGCTGGAAAGACTATCAGCAGACCGGCATGGTCTGCGGCATTGAACTGCCCGCCGGTCTGCAGAACAGCTCCAAGATTGCCCAGCCCATATTTACCCCCTCTACCAAGGCGGATGCCGGTCACGACGAAAATATCAGTTTTGCCGAGGCCTGTGAGCTGGTGGGCAGTGACTTGATGGGCAAAATTCGCGACCAGTCGTTGCTGATTTATACCACCGCCCGGGATTACGCTGCCGAGCGGGGCATTATCATTGCCGACACCAAGTTTGAATTTGGCCTTGAGGCCGGCAACCCCGAGCCGGTGCTGATTGATGAAGTGCTGACCCCGGACAGTTCCCGATTTTGGCCGGCTGCAGAGTGGCAGGCGGGGCGCGAGCAGAACAGCTTCGACAAACAATATGTGCGCAACTATACCCAGCAGTTAGTTGACAGGGGTGAGTGGAACAAGGCATATCCGGCGCCGGCGCTGCCCGACGAGGTGATCAAAAATACCCTGGCGCGTTACCAGGAAGCTTATGATCGGCTGACAGGCTAGGAGCCTGTCGGACTCGAGCTTGCTGGGTGGCAAGATCGCCCTGCACAGCTGCAAGGCTGAACCGGGCGATCTGGCAGATTTAAGCGGTAGCGCCGGCTTTGTAACACACGCCGGTGCCGCCCAGGCCGCAATAGCCGTTGGGAACCTTGGCGAGGTACTGCTGGTGGTAGTGCTCTGCATAATAGAAGGTGGAGGCGGGCACAATCTCTGTGGTGATCTGGCCAAAACCAGAAGCTTTCAGGCTAGCCTGGAAGGTGGCTTCGCTGTCTTTGGCGGCGGCAAGCTGGTCGGCATTAAATGTATAGATGCCGGAGCGGTATTGGGTGCCCATATCGTTGCCCTGGCGCATGCCCTGGGTAGGGTTGTGGCTCTCCCAAAAGACGGCCAGCAGGTCTGTGTAGCGGATGATCTCGGGGTCAAAAACCACCAGTACAACTTCGTTGTGGCCGGTCATGCCGGAACAGACCTCCTCATAGGTGGGGTTGGGTGTATGGCCGCCGATATAACCTGCAGCGGTGGTGACCACGCCCGCGGTTTCCCAGAATCGCCGCTCGGCACCCCAGAAACAACCCATACCAAAAACTGCCTGTTGCAGATGGGCTGCAAAGGGTGGCTGAAGAGGTTCTGCCGTCACAAAATGGCTGGCTGGCACCGGCATTGCCTGGGAGCGACCGGGTAATGCCTCGGCGGCCGATGGCATCACTGATTTTTTGCTGAACAAACCCATGTTCCTGACTCCACGTGAGATCTAAGATGTGCAAGTTACCGCTGTTGTACTCTCAAAGCCAGACTAATGGATCATGTCATGAATGTTGAAGTAGATTTCGACGCGCGCGTGGATCGCAGTGCCAGCCACAGCACCAAATATGAAAAATATGCCGGTCGCGATATTTTGCCATTGTGGGTGGCAGATATGGATTTTCGCTCTCCCGAGGTTGTCGTCAAGGCCCTGCAGCGTCGGGTCGAACATGGTGTTTTTGGTTACACCCTGCCGCCGGCGGAGTTGGTGGCGGTGATCATCGAGCGCCTGCAACGCCTCTATCAATGGCAGGTAAATGCCGAGGACATCTTTTTTATACCCGGCGTAGTGCCCGGGCTGAATATGGCCTGTCGAGGTCTGCTGGCTCCCCACCAGGCCGCGCTGACTGCAACACCCGTGTATTATCCGTTTCTCGAGGCGCCAGGGCACCAGCACCGGCGCCTGATTACCATGCCGGTGGGAGCCGCCGCCGGCGGCTTTCGTTATCCCCTGCAAGCGCTGGCTGAACATGCCCGCGGTGACGCCGGATTGTTGTTATTGTGTAATCCGTTTAATCCCGTTGGCCGCCTGCTGGACCGGGATGAGCTTGAGGGCATAGCTGCCATCTGTGAGGCGCAGGATCTGTGGATCTGTGCCGATGAAGTGCATTGCGATCTGGTGTTTGATGATCGCCGGCATATTCCCATAGCCACCCTCAGTCCTGCCATAGCGGCCCGGACGGTGACATTGATGGCGCCCAGTAAGACGTTCAATATCGCCGGGCTCGGCGGCGCCTTTGCCATTATCCAGAACCCCGAACTGCGGGCCCGCTTCAAGGCGGGTGGCCAGGGTATTCTGCCCGGCGTTAACCTGCTCGCCTATGAGGCCATGCTGGCGGCCTATCGTGACGCCGGCGACTGGCATGCCAGTCTGCTTAGATACCTGCAGGGTAATCGTGACTATCTGTTTCGTGAGTTGAATGCCCTGCCGGGTATTATCATGCACCCCGTTGAGGCGACCTATCTGGCCTGGCTGGATGTCTCGGCACTGGGGCTGAATGATCCGGCATATTTTTTTGAGAGTCATGGCCTGGGCATGTCTGGTGGTGGTCAGTATGGTGCGGATGATCATATGCGGCTAAATTTTGGTTGTCCCCGGGCCGTGCTGGAAGAAGCTGTGGCCCGCTTTCGAGCCGCCCTGCCGAGGACCTGAAGGGTCGAGTCAGGCGGCGCCTGCAGAGCCACTGTCTTTCGCTGTTCCCATGCTGTTAGTATGTGGCGGCGTCTGTAAGCGGCTTGCCGCGGCGCATAGCACAATACACTGCCGGCCCCTAGCAGGGGTCTAGCAGGCGGTGCGCAGGCGGGATATGCCGAAGCACGACAGATTATCAATAAAAAAATAAGGAGAGCCCTATGCCAGAATTTTGCAGCGTCGAGAAAGAAGGCCGACTGACCATTGTTACCATCCAGCGCCCCGATGTCATGAATTCATTACACCCCCCGGCCAATGCCGAACTGGCGGAAGTATTTGATGACTTTGCCAGTGATCCTGAGCAATGGGTGGCTATCATAACCGGTGCCGGTGAGCGCGCCTTCAGTGCCGGCAATGACCTTAAATATCAGGCTACAGGCGGTAAGATGTATTCTCCGGCATCGGGATTTGCCGGGCTCACCTCGCGGTTTGACTGCGCCAAGCCAGTTATTGCGGCGGTCAACGGCATTGCCATGGGTGGCGGTTTTGAGATTGCCCTGGCCTGTGACCTGATTATTGCCTCTGAGAATGCGATTTTTGCCCTGCCGGAACCCCGTGTTGGTCTGGCGGCGCTGGCGGGTGGTATCCACCGCCTACCTCGGGAAATTGGCATGAAACAGGCGATGGGTATGTTGTTGACCGGTCGTCGTGTCGGTGCAGCAGAGGGCAAGAGCCTGGGTTTTGTCAATGAAGTTGTACCCCAGGGTGGCGCCCTGGCTGGGGCTAAAGCCTGGGCTGCGCTGATTCTTGAGTGTGCGCCCTTGTCGGTGCGCGGCAGCAAGCAGGCAGCAATGCAGGGCATGGCCGCCGATAGCCTTGAGGCGGCGATCAAGGGTAAGTATGACCAGATTCTGGCTATGTACAGTGGTGCAGACTTTGTTGAGGGGCCCAAGGCGTTTGCCGAGAAGCGTGCGCCGAACTGGACGGGTGAGTAGCCAAGGCCCGGGCACTGTCTGGTTGCTACCAAGGTCTTCGCCGGCCTGGACTCAAATTTGAGAATCTCCATGTCGATGCTGATGCGAAGCTTTACGCGGCTTGGGGCAACCAATGCCAGGTTTACCATGGGCTAAAAGTTGGATGATGAAGGTTGGCTGATGAAGGTTAGATGATGAGCAACAAGTTGAATATTGCTGTGTTAACCGTGTCTGATACACGGACGAAGGAGACCGACACCTCAGGCCAGTTCCTGTGTGATGCCCTGCTTGAGGCAGGCCACCAATTGGCGGATCGGGCCATTGTGATTGATGACCGTTACCAGTTGCGTGCCAGAGTTTCCGCCTGGATTGCTGACCCGAGTGTTGAGGTCGTGCTGCTTACGGGTGGTACGGGTTTCACCGCGCGGGACTCAACGCCTGAGTCAATTCTGCCCTTGCTGGACGTTGAGGTGCCGGGTTTCGGCGAGTTGTTTCGGCACCTGTCGTACCTTGAAATTGGCACCTCTACAGTGCAGTCGCGGGCCATTGCGGGTCTTGCCAACAATACGCTGGTGTTCTGTATGCCTGGGTCCACTGGCGCCTGCCGGACCGCGTGGGACGGCATACTCAAGCAGCAGCTGGACATGAATAATCGCCCCTGTAATTTTGCCGAGCTTATTAAGAAAGGAACCCATTAGTGTCTCCCATGACCCCCGTAGATGATGTGGTAGAGGCTTTACTGGCGCGTGCCGTACCCCTGGCCCGTGCGGAGCGACTGGATCTGGCGGAAGCGCTGGGCAAAATACTGGCGGAGGATATTGTTGCCAGTGTTGACGTGCCTTCGGCCGATAACAGCGCGATGGACGGTTACGCCCTGGATGTCACCGATCCGGCCATGCATGTGGGTGGTCTTTACCGGGTAGCTGATCGTATTGCTGCTGGCTATACCGGCCGGCCGCTGACGCCGAGTACCTTAACCCGGATCTTCACCGGTGCGCCAATGCCGGCCGGTGCCAATACGGTGATTATTCAGGAAGATACGCGCCGTGTTGGTGACCTGGTGGAAATTCTGGACATGCCAGCTAAGGCTGACAATGTCAGGCCCAGGGGCCAGGATATTGACCTTGGCCAGACGGTCTTGAGTATGGGACGGCGCTTGCAGCCCCAGGACCTGGGTCTTATCGCCTCTGTCGGCGTGGCACGGGTGGCGGTTTATGAGCCGCTGATTGTCGGCTTGATGTCTACCGGCGATGAGCTGGTAGAGCCCTCTGGCACCATTGGTCCCGGCCAGATCTACAACTCTAATCACTATACCTTGTCAGGCCTGATCCGGCAGTTGGGGATGACGGTCATGGACCTTGGGCTGGTGGCCGACAATGCTGATGCGACACAGCGCGCCCTGTTGCGCGGCGCTGAGGAGGCCGATTGTATTATCAGCAGTGGTGGGGTTTCGGTGGGCGAGGAGGACCATGTCAAGGCGGCCGTTGAGGAGTTGGGTGGCCTCGATTTCTGGCGCATAGCCATCAAGCCCGGCAAGCCGCTGGCCTTCGGCAATGTGGCTGGCGTGCCGTTTTTTGGTTTGCCGGGTAATCCCGTCTCAAGTTTTGTTACATTTCTGCTGATTGCCCGGCCCTACCTGCTGAAATTACAGGGCACAACAGACACGGCGATGCGCCATGTCTGGGCGCGCGCCAGCTTTGATCGCGCAGCGGGTAATCGACGTGAGTATCTGCGGGTACAGTTGAACGACAATGGCAAGGCGGAACTGGCGGCGACCCTGTATCCTCACCAGGGTTCCGGGGTCATGTCCTCCGTAAGCTGGGCGAACGCCCTGGCGGAGCAGGAAATTGATCAGGTGATCAGCGCTGGCGACTGGCTGAAGGTCTTCCCGCTGTCCTGAAGAGGCCGGCCTGACCGGACTGTATTCAGGCTGTATTAAAGATCAGGCTGTATTAAAGATAAGGAGACGGTCTCGAAGAAGCGATCGTGTAAAGTGTTCCGCAGGGCTTAATGTCGGCAATTTACCACTCGCCTCGCTACGATCACCTAAGTCCGACAGGCTTCAAGACTTTTGCTTGCAAAACCGGCGCATGGGTTGTCCCCTCAAGGCCGCGGAGAAAAAATGCCACTGCTGTTATTAAGTTTTATCCTGTCGATGGTCTGTGGTGCCCTGTTGTGGCTGGTCATTGGCAGTCGCCTGCCACCGGGCGCCAAAGAAAAGTTACCGGCGATGAATAACATCGCCTACTATTCCCTGGCCCTGCTGGTGCCCATTTTTTTAATTATCTTTTTTGTTTTCTAGCGACGCGAATATGCCGGTTGAATCTCAGTTGCAGTTGCCCGTTGATATAGAGGGAATTAAAGGTTTCCTTGATCCACGGGAAGGTCTTGAGCTTTATGCCCGCTGCCTGGCAGCAGGTGTCCTGGGTCCCACCCTGGAGGTTGGCAGCTACTGTGGCAAGTCCACGGTTTATCTGGGTGAGGCGTGCCGGCGCAGCGGGCGCAGTTTGTACGCAGTGGATCACCATCGCGGCTCAGAGGAGCATCAGCTGGGCGAGCTCTATCACGATCCCGAGGTGTTTGATTCGGCCGCTGGCCTGGTGGACACCTTCAGGCTGTTCCGCCAGACATTACGGGCAGCTGACCTGGAGCAGGTGGTGGTGCCGCTGGTAGCCGCCACAGCCGTGGTGGCGCGGGACTGGCAGACGCCGCTGGGAATGGTCTTTATTGATGGCGGGCACAGTTTTGCCGCGGCCCAGGCTGATTACGACTGCTGGTCAGTGCATATCAAGGCCGGTGGTATCCTGGCCATTCACGATATTTTTCCTGATCCCAATGAAGGCGGCCAGGCACCCTATGGTATCTGGCTGCAGGCCCTGGCATCGGGTTTATTCGAGGATCTCGGAATAGTTCACACGCTGGGTATCCTGCGACGCACGGACCGTTGAAGACTGGCGAAACAGGTGGGCGGCAGGCGTCGCATTAGACAGGGCATCCGCAGCCAGCAGTACCGCAGCAGCTGTCCAGGTGGGCTTCTCCAGAGGCCAGAGGGCCTTATCCCTGAACACATAACCAGTCCAGTAGGCGCCGTCAGTATCACGAAACTCATGCAGCCAACTGAACAATTGGACCGCACGCTGGTATTCCCCGGCGGCAAGTAGCGCCATGACCAGCTCGCAGGATTCGGCAACGGTCACCCAGGGTTCATCTGCGACGCAACGACTGCCGAGCCCGTCCACGACAAAATGGTCCCAGCGTGATTTCAGATGTTGCCGGGCTCTTGGACCGCGAATGACACCCGTCATTACCGGGTAAAACCAGTCCATGGCAAAACGGCTCTTGCTGTCCCAGGTGCGGTCAAAGGCTTCGGGGTTGTGGCGCAGGGCATTGCCGAGGCGGGTTCTGGCCAGGGCCCAATGGGGAACCTGGATATCGAGGGTCGTGGCAATGTTCAGGGCGCATTCAAAACTCTTGTAGATGCTGCTGCAGCCGGTGATCAAAGAGTCTTCCTGGATGCCCTTGGTGGTATCCTCAGCCCAGTAAAACTGACCATGGGGTCCCTGCAGGCGTAACACAAACGCCATGGCGCGCTGAACCACGGGCCAGATGGCCTCGAGAAATTGCCGGTCCTTGCTGATCAGATAGTGGTGCCAGACGCCGGTGGCAATATAGGCGACAAAGTTGGATTCGGCCCTGGTGCCATCGTCAACTCTGCCGTCTTTGTAGGATGCCAGCCAGCTGCCGTTTGGTAACTGCATATCCCGCAACCAGTAATAGGCTTGTTTGGCCTCGTCAAAACGGCCACCAATACTCAGCCCCATGGCTGCTTCAATATGGTCCCACGGGTCCAGCTTGCCACCTTCAAACCAGGGTATGGCGCCATCGCTGGTCTGGGTTGCGGCGATATAGTTGACGGTGTCCTGAAAGTATTCAGCAGGGAAAAAACCCATGGAGACATACAGTTGGGGCATCAATGGGCATCCTTAACAAAATACATGACAACACTTTTGCCCATCAGAGGGTTAAGGACTTTCTCCAGCCAGCGGGTAATAGTTGGCTGTTGCATCAGGTCCCACACCAGGAAACGGTGGTAGGTGCTCACTACCCTGGCTTCGGTAATCCCTGGTGCGCGCCAGAACAAGCACTTCAGCCACCAGAAGGGGACATGCAAAGCATGAGCATGATGGCGTCGATAGAAGACGAAGCCCAGTTGTTCAATATCCAGGCGCAGGTGGCGTGCGTTGAAAATGCGAATATGGCCGCCCTCCATGGCATGATAGGCATCACTGAGTTGCCAGCAGACCCATTCCGGGAAAAACCTCGGGACGCTGGCCGCAAAGATGCCGCCTGGCTTCAAAACCCGAGCAATTTCCGCCAGCACAGCGCGATAGTCAGGGATATGTTCAAGCACCTCGGAACAGATAACCTTGTCGAAACTGTTATCAGCAAAAGGCAGTTGCAGACCACTGGCGACAGCAATGACCAGGCTTTTACCGGTGTTGGACGGCTCTTCAAAAGTCTGGAAGCGTTCACGGGTGGTGCTCAGGTCTTTGTGGCTCAGGTCAACCCCGACCGACTCAATGTCCTGCAGCATGTACGCGGTAATGGCGTGCCGGCCTTCACCACAGCCAAGGTCGAGGAGCCGGTCACCGGCATCAAGCCGCAGGTGGTCGAAGTTAATTGTTTGCATAGACATTATGGGTTTCTGATAATCCTGTGATAAGTGTCGGTCATGCTTGCAGCGGCGACGGTCCAGCTGAACAGGCGCAAGATTCGTTGGCGGCCGCGCAAACCCAGTTCAAGGGCCTTGGCCGGGTTATCTAACAGATCTTTTATGGCGTCAGCAATCGCCTGGGCGTTCCGCACTGGAACTAAAATGCCATCATCACCGACAACCTCAGGTAGTGCGCCGCCGTTGGTGGAAACCACGGCAACGCCGCAGGCCATGGCTTCGCCTGCCGGCAAGCCAAAGCCTTCGTAGACAGACGGCACGACAACAACGCTGGCCTCGGCATAGAGGGTCACAAGGGCTTCGGTGCTGATGCCTGAGACAAATTCCAGCCGCGAGCCGATCGCCAGGTTATTGATCAGTTTCTGGCTCTCACCGTTGGCATTGATTTTGCCCAGCACCACAAGGTGGATGGCGGGGTAATCGACAGCCAGCAAGGCGATGGCCCGAAGCAAATATTGCAGGCCTTTCAGCGGTTGGTCTGCACTTGCTGTGGCCATGATACGAAAGGGTACTCTTGGCGTGTCTGGTTGCGGCCGAAAGACTTCGGTGTCGATGCCGTTATGCACCACTTCAATGGCTGCGGCATCAATGTTGAAGGCGCTGGCGATGTCTTGTCGGGATTGTTCTGATACGGTAACGATATGCTTGAGGCGCGCGACCACCTTTTTTTGCATACCGAGAAAACCGTGCCAGCGCTTGATCAGCAGGCGTAATTTCCAGTCGTCAGTATTTGCCAGGGCAATGGCAAGATCGCTGGTAATTGGATGATGGATAGTGGCGACCAGGGCCGTGCCGGCATTCTGCAGGTGTAGCAGACCGTAACACAAAGACTGGTTGTCATGGACTATGTCGTAGGCGGGTTTGTGTTGGCGAAAGTACTTCACCAGTCTGCGACCAAAGGTATAAGGCTCAGGAAAGCCGCCAGTCAGCATGCTGAACCATTCGAAAAAGTCCGTAAACGACCTCAGGTGGCGCAGGCGCAGTGCCGTGACGTGATTGTCGGCTTCATACAGATTCAGGCCTGGTAATTTGATCAGCCTCACCCCGGGGTCAAGCAGTGGGTAGGGTTCACCGGAAATAACATCAACCTGATGTCCAGCCTGGAGCAGCGCTTTGCTCAGGTAACGTATGTAGATACCCTGACCACCGCTGTAAGGATTGCTGCGGTAGCCAAGCAGGCAGATTTTGAGTTTGGTCTGGTTGACTGGTGCGGCGGTCGGCAGCGCGGCTATGCCGTCAGTGACTGCTGTGTTGGGCGCTGCCTGGCTATCTAATGGTTGCAGCACCGCAGTCTCCTGCGTGGCGTTGATACGCTGTGGCATGCAGGTTAGCCGGAATGTCTGTGAGCGGCCGCAGTACTCTTGCCGGCGTCGGGTTTTAGGTTGACGCTGAGCAGCGTAATTTTAACGAGGAGCTCGAGCATTCTAAGGTCGTTAGCAATGGCGCAATCGCGGAGCGTCGGATTGTACGGTTTTATGCCTTGCTTGACAATTCCTGTGCGCCGACTCGGCGTCCCCGACTCGGCGTCCCCGACTC
>JANQYP010000013.1:48240-65619 GCA_030728785.1 Pseudomonadales bacterium | reverse complement strand
GGCGTCCCCGACTCTAGCTACCGGCTACTTTCTCGCTGGCTAATTCCAGATTGCGTCGGCGCTCCGGGCGTTGCTCCGCCGCGTTCATATCAGTGCTTGGCAGGGCTGTATTGGCTTCGATGCGCCTTTGGCTGTCAATGCGACGTTCCGGGCCGTATGCAGGCGCCTCATGCTCTTCGGTGAAGACATTGGCATAAAGGCTGGCCACCCAGGCCTGACCTTCCTGAGTGCGGCGCAGGTAGCGCAGGCCCTCACCGATAAAAGGTGTGACCACATTCCAGAAGAATCCCGGATAGCCAGTACGCAGGTCAGCCGCATTGGTATAACCCATTTTAGCGGCCTGGCCGGTTTCTTCGAACTCAGCAAACAGCGAGGAAATTTTGCGAATATACTGCGGGTCTGCCAGTTGCCCGATCAGATCCGCAGCTCGCAGTAAGCCAGGAATGTCCGCGCTATCCTGATGGTCCTCTGCGCTGGGCACGGGAAAACGTGTCCGTTCGATATTTTTGCAGATGACCTCCGTGTCCAGAAACTCATCATGACGAAACCGCTCAGTAATATAGAGTTTGCCGCGATCCACATGGTAGGGGGTCAGGAAGGCGTCTGTGGCGCCTGCTGGTGGTGTTATGGTGTCGTAGTCAGAGTTGATGGCATAGCGACCGGAGCGATCGGCGAGACAAATGCCGCGGACATAGCCAACATCATGATTCAACAGGGAGATAACAAAGTGGACCCATTCCCGTGAGGAGACGCTGCCTTCGATCAGGATCTTGCCGCGGAGAATTTCTGTGCCCACCATGGTAACCATGATGGTGTGGTTCATGTCGTGATAGGGCGCGTCACTGTTGGCGATAATTTCCAGCGCGTTGCGGGCATTGGAGACAATAAGTTGAATGTCAAATTCGTCGCTGCCATACATGCTGGTGTATTTTTTGACGAGTTCTTCCACAAACGCTTCTATCACCACAGAGGTAGGGCTAAACATAAATTTATGCCTTTGAAGGGGTTGTATAAATTTCTACAGCCATTGTGTCGTTCCAATAGCCTGGCTCAAACCGAATTTCGGCTAAAGGGTAGGTATCCAGTGACCGCTGGTGCAGGACTTGAATTTTACCTATCATGATCAGGTTGTCAGTTGCCGCCATGGTTTGTTGAATCGTACTCATGAGGCGGCAGCGCCGGTTGCGCGAAAGTCGCATTAAAGTTGCATGAAGGTTGGATTAAATGATTGAGCTCAGACATTTAAAGACACTGGTGGCCCTGCGGGATACAGGTAGTTTGGTAGAGGCCGCTGATCGGCTGTTTCTCACCCAGTCAGCGCTGTCGCACCAAATCAAGGATCTGGAAGAGCGGCTGAATTGCAGTTTATTTATCAGGAAAACCAAGCCGCCGCGCTTTACCAGTGCCGGGCGCCGCTTGCTGGCGTTGGCAGATGAGGCCATACCGCTGTTTAGGAGCACCGAGCGCGACATTGCCCGTCTAGCCGGCGGAGAAGCGGGGCGCCTGCATATCTGTATTGAATGCCACAGTTGCTTTCAATGGCTGATACCCTGTATCGACCGTTATCGCGGTAATTGGCCAGAGGTAGAGCTGGATCTGACGGGGGGCTTTAACTTTGCACCCCTGCCGGCGCTGGTGCGTGGCGACCTGGACCTGGTCATCACCTCTGATCCGGTGGACCTGCCGGGTATCGAGTATGTGCCGTTGTTCAGTTATGAAGCGATGCTTGCCGTCGACAAACAACATGTGTTGGCCAACAAATCTTTTGTGGTGGCGGCAGACTTGCAGGGTCAGGTGCTGATTACCTATCCCGTCGACCGTGACCGGCTCGATGTTTTTACCGGTTTTCTTGATCCCGCGGACATGGAGCCGCTGGAAGTCAGGACGGCGGAACTTACCCCCATGATGGTGCAACTGGTGGCCAGTGGCCGAGGTGTAGCGTGCCTGCCAAGCTGGGCGCTGACAGAGTACACTAACAGCCAGACCGTACTTGCCAAAAAAATGGGGCAGGGTGGGCTTTGGTCAACGCTGTATGCGGCTATCCGTGAAGACCAGAAAGATACGCCTTTTATGGAGGACTTTCTGGTCACAGCGATTGATACCTGTTTTACTCATCTTGCCGGCATACGCCATGTGGCGAAGGGCTAAGTTTCAGCGCTACTAACAGCTCGAAACTAACAGCTCGAAACTAACAGCTCAAAACTAACAGCGAACCAAAGAAAAAGCCCCGATGAATCGTAATTCACCGGGGCTTCGTCACGTATGGAGAGCAAGCTCCGAGACAAATCTGGCTGTTAAGCGTAGTTCATCCCGAAGGCTCTCCGCATAGACTGACTGTCGATGGGATCACCTCCTTTTACGTTCAGGGTGCCTATCGGCACACTGGCAGGTCCCCCTGGTTAGAACCACCAATGCGTTTAAATGCCGGAAAAATGTACCCCAGTCTGGCGGGTCTGTCAAAGGAAGTTGCTGTCAAAGGAAGTTGCTGGCGGCTTATGGCACCAGCACCTGGGCCGCCCACTGGCCATCGGCAAAGGTAAACAACTGGCGATCATGAATTCTGTCATCGCGGTTCAGGTCGAGCATTTCAATACGACTGGCCACCAGTTGCACCCCGCCCACAGCCGTTGGGGCATGCATCTCGTCGATCTTGTAGACCTGCTTCAAGCGTTGCACTTCCTCTACCAGCTGTTGCCGATTATTGAGTTTGCTGCTCTGGGGAGCCATTTCCTGATAGACGTAATCGAGATATTTGCTGCCTTGGGGCCGGCGTAGCCAATTGACGTTGACGATACTCGAGTCGAGCTCAACGAGGCTGCCCTGGACTCGATACTGGCGCTGCCGGCTTGGATACCAGATCAGTAATTCATAGCCAGCGCCGGCCTCGAGAAGTTTCCACTTCGGGCTGGTGCGATTCAGGAACAGGACAAAATGCCGGTCGCCGATTTCCCGCAACACCAGGGTGCGTACCGATGCCTGGCCGTTTTTATCCGCCAGGGCCAAAAAGCAGGTATCGGCATTGGGGTCGCTGAGTTTGCGGGCCTCGGCGCGGTCGGTTTTAATCTTGTCTATTGGGTCCACAACATTCTCCAGGTCCAGGTAAACATGGGTGTTAACTGGCGGCGCCAGTCAATGGTATCCGGGTCAAAATCATAAACACCCTAGCTGAAGCCGGGCCGTGCAGAAACTGCAGCTCGAGCCTCGAGCGGGCAAACATTGCCGGGTCATGGTTGTTCATCTTGGTTCACAGTGCCGCAAGCTTGGCACTGGCCACAACACCCTGGCCCGCTGGTTAGTGCAACAGCCTGAAGTGTATCTTATGTCAGGGTGACAGTCCGACGTCTAATCCAGGCTGCCCGTCAGTGAAGCGCGCTGGGATATTTCAATCCAGTTTTGGTCCGGGTCGGTAATAAACGAGATGCGCGCTGTGCTGCCCAATGTTGCTGGCGGCCTTGCGGCACTGCCACCGCGAGCCAGAAAGGCCTCGTGTTCAGCGTCTACTTGCCATACCTGGACTGTAATATAGCGGTAACCTAAGCCTTGTATCCCCGTGGTGGGGCGGCGCTGTGGATTTTCCGTGAGCAGCAGCAGGGTTGTTCCCCAGCGAAAAGTGGTATCGCTGACTTGGTCAATCTGCAGGACATCACGGTAAAAATGTCGGAACTTTTTAATGCTGCTGACTTCCATGCGGATGCCGATGTGGCTGATGCCCAGATGCCCGGCAGGTACCAGGCAAACGCGATTGCCGTCCGGGTCCTGCAATTGCTCGACAGCAGCCAGGCCAGGACGGGCGATGAGGAGTTCATGGTAGCCAGTGTTCGGGGCGGCCGCGATGGGGTTGCGACTGTGGTTGAGCTTGAACACTGAGCCGTTGAGCTGGTGGCGGTGTTGCTGGCTGCCGCCGCCCAGTTTCAGCAGTTCCTCAAAGGGCAGGCCCACCTGTGTCTGCCAGAAATGCAGTTGCGCGTCGCGTTGGTTGGTGTAGATGCCAATGTCGATGCAGGGTTTTGCCAGTTGCATGGGAACTCCTTTCAGGGCCGCGGGGCCTCAGCTGGGTCGGTGGACGGTGATGCTGGCCAGTTCGACACTGCTTGCCAGCAGGCGCGCGACAATGGTTGTCGGTCCATATTCCACCAGCGCTTCAATATACTCGTGCCATTCATAGTCGGTCTGCACTGTACTCGTTACTTTCAGTGTTACCTGATCCTTGGTACTGCTGGCGGTGTCCCTGAGAATGCCGTTGATGCGGAGGTTGGCAAGCGGCTGCAGAGAAGGCGAGCGCGTCTGCAACCCGGCGGCCAAAATGGCGAAGGACAATAGTAGTTTGGCGCCGCGGTATTCTGTGCCCAGTTCTTTGTGATTAGCGTTCAGCGTGCAACTCCTTATTTTTTAGTGGTGAGTCTGCGGGTGGTCAGGCTGGCGTTGAGTCCGGTGGTGATGAGGGTGGGGTGTTCGCAGTATTCTACGGGCTAAAGTCTATAATCCAAATGGCCTTTACAGTATGATTGCGGCGCAAGTTTCTGGAGCCGCATATGAGCCAAAAAGAAGATATGAAAGCAAACGCAATAGAGATCCAAAAAGGTCTGAAGAAACTCGGTGAAAACCGGGTTGTTGCCCTGTCAGTACACAAGTCGAAAGAATTGATCCAGGAGTTGGAGATCAAAATCGCCAAGCTGGTCGCGCAGATAGATGCGGCCGGCTAGGCGCGGCCGGCCAGGCGCCATCAGTTAACTGACTGGCTGGACAGACTCAAACAACAAGTTAAGGACAAATACTGGCGAGGGTAAACCACGATGTTAGAGCTGACACCGGTTGCGGGAGCGCTGGGCGCTGAAGTCAAGGGTATCGACCTGTGCGGACCTCTGGACAGCAACACCTTCAAAGCCTTAAATGACGCCCTGCTGAATTATGAAGTGTTGTTTTTTCGGGACCAGCCAATGTCCCCGGCCCAGCACGCGGCGCTTGCCAATCTGTTTGGCAAGCCCCAGTTGCATGAGGCTTACCCTCATGTCAGCGGTTATCCACAGCTGACTATTCTCGAAAACGATGAGGCAAATCCGTCGAAGATCGAGAAATGGCATACGGATATGACCTTCCGGGCCCATCCACCCCTGGGTTCCATACTCCATTGCCAGATAATGCCCGCTCGCGGTGGCGATACCCTGTTTGCCAGTATGTCAGCAGCCTATGCGGGCCTGTCGAGCAAGATGCAGGATTTTCTCAGTAGCCTGACGGCGATACATGACTTCAGCTACGGCTTCAAAGAAAGCCTCGAAGCCCCTGGCGGGCGAGAACGCCTGGCGCAGATGGTGCTGGATAATCCACCACAGGAACATCCCGTGGTGCGTACCCATCCTGAATCCGGCAAAAAAGGCCTGTTTGTGAACTGCCTGTTCACGTCCGCCATCAAAGGCATGAAAGAGGGTGAAAGTCGGGCCCTGCTGAACTTTTTGTTCAGCCATATGGAGAGCCCTGAATACAGCTGTCGCATGCATTGGCAGGCTGATTCTGTAGCGTTCTGGGACAACCGTATTACCCAGCACCGGCCCATCAATGATTACTGGCCCCAGCATCGCAAGATGCAGCGCATCACCATTGATGGTGATAGGCCGGTCTAGGGGTTTGCTGCCGGGGCTAACCTGGGTAATAACTGCTGCAGTGCCGCGATAAAATCCAGAGGCTGGTCGAGAAACACGTGATGGTGGGCGTCTGCGACAACCATGCGCCGTTCCGCTGGCAGCAGTTGGCGTAGCAGCGCCTCAGTGTCAGAGTCATAAAAACGGCTTAACGAACCAAAGATCACCCCCACGGGACAAGCAATCCTGCTCAGCATGTCTGCCGCCGCCGGCAATACCGGCGGCGGGTCAGCGCGTAATTTGGCAAACAGTGCCTGGTCGAGCTTGAATTGGTAACCTCCGGCGCAGGCCCGCAGTGAATGGCGGGCAATGTGGTTAAGGATAAACTCGTTGCTGCAGGGTTGCGGTGGCCGCAGTCGAAAGCGCCGCATACCCTGCTCCAGGGACGAGTATACCCGAGTATGGGCACGGGGCTCTGGCGGGGCCTGGCGGGGACCCTGGTGACGGGGCAGGGCTGAATCTACCAGTACCACTGCGCCGAGTTCGTCGCCGTGCTCGAAGCCGGCAATACGCGTCATACCGCCGCCAAAGCTGTGGCCAACAACAATGGTCTTTTCTCCCGTGGCCCCGCCTCGCCGGTAATTGTTCGCGAGCGCCTTGGCGACCGCCAGGATCTCTGCGGCAAAGGTGCGGGCTGTATAGTGGTCACGATGGTCGCTGTCCCCTGCGCCACTCAGATCCAGGGCCCCAACCCGGTAATCGGCGGTAAACGCCGGGGCGATAAAATCCCACCAGTGGCTGTGAGCACCATAACCGTGCACAAACAACAGGCCTGGTTTGTTGGCATCAGCATTCCAGCTGCGATAGCTGATGGTTGCTCGGGCAACGTTGATACTGTGGGTTGTTGTTGGCGCGGCGATATTCTGGGTAAACCATTGGGGTATCTGCATAGGGCGGATTATAGCCGGATTGCGCCAAAAATTACCTTCCATGGCGAGCCTGGCATATACTCTGTGGCCAGGGCGGCCTTGCGGTTGGCAGGCTGGATAAAAACAATAAGCATCACCTGATAATGCCCATGACCGAACCAGCGTCACCAAAAAACCCATGGAACAACACCACTGCTTTGGCGGCGGTGGTATTCGCCTTTGTGGTTGGCCTGCTGGGCGCGCTGGCGCTGCGCCCGGATACGCGGCCGGTTGCTGCGGTGGCAGCGGGTGCCAAGGTTGCGCCCATCAAGTGGCGGGTGCCTGTTGCTTTTGGTACTAACCTGCCGGCCCTGGGCGACAATATCCTGTATGTTGCCGAACGCCTGGCGACAGCCTCTGATCAGCATATAGAACTGCAGGTATTTGAGCCGGATATGTTGTTGCCGGTTTTCAGCATTACCGAGGGGGTGCGCGACAATAAAATCCCTGCGGGTTACACCTGGCTTGGCTATGACGCGGGGAAGATACCCGCCACGCCTTTGGTCTCGGCTGTGCCTTTTGGCATGGAGCCCTGGGAGTTTACTGCCTGGTATTACGAAGATGAGGGCCGGGCGTTAACGACAGCCCTGTATGCGCCACACCAGGTTCATCCTATCCTGTGTGGCATTATTGGTCCCGAAACCGCAGGCTGGTTTCGCCGTCCCATTGATTCATTGGCAGATTTTAATGGCCTGAAAATTCGTTTTGCCGGCCTGGGTGGTGTTGTGCTGCAGCAGTTGGGTGCCTCGGTGACCATGCTGCCTGGTGGCGAGATCTTTCAGGCGCTGGAGAAGGGTGCCATTGATGCCACGGAGTTTTCGCTGCCGGTGGTTGACCAGATGCTGGGATTTGACCGGGTGGCAAAATACAACTATTTTCCCGGCTGGCACCAGACGTTTACCGCCGCCCATCTGGTGATAAACCAGTCGGTCTGGGAAAATCTTGGCAGTGCTGACCAGGCCATGATTGAAATGGCCTGTACTGCCGGGGTGATTCGCAATCTCTCTCGTGGCGAGGCTCTGCAAGGTAAGGTGATGGCGGGTTTTGCGGCCAAGGGCGTCAGCCCCAGGAAGCTGCCACTGCCCATCCTCAGGGAACTGCAGGCAGTGACCACGGCAGTGCTTGAGGATGAGGCCAGCCGTGATGCTGATTTTGCCCGTATCTGGGCATCGCAGAAAAAATTCCTCGCGACCTACAAACTCTGGAAAGACCACGCCTACCTGCCGAGGGATTTTTAAGGGTGCTGGTGTTGCCGCACACAGTTTTGTCGCGCCATGTTAATGGTGTTATGCGCCGTTTTGCTGAGTATCTGGCGCTGGTTTGGTTGCTGCTGTTGGCGGTTATTGTCCTCAACGTCGTCATGCGTTATCTCTTCGCTGAGGGCCGTATCGAGTTTGAGGAAATCCAGTGGCACCTGTACGCCATTGGTTTCCTGTTTGGCTTGTCTGTTGCCTACGACGCCGATGTCCATATCAGAGTTGATGTCATCCGTGACAAGCTCAGCCCGCAGACCCGCGCCTGGGTGGAGTTGTATGGCATCCTGGGCCTGCTGCTGCCCTTTGTTGCGCTGGTGCTGCTGGCCTCCATACCGCTGGTAACTTATGCCTTTGCCAACAGTGAAGTTTCCCAGGCACCTGGCGGCCTGGCCTATCGCTGGCTGATCAAGGCCTGCCTGCCACTGAGCTTTTTACTGTTGCTGGTGGTGACTGTGGCCCGTCTCAGTCGGGTTTGCTGTTACCTGTTTGGCTGGCCCGGGGCCGTCGTTGACGCCGAACCAGGTGATCCGAGTAAGCTGCCGACCGGCAGGCGCGTCTGATGTCTGCGGGTGACGTACTTTCCATATTGATGTTTTTGGCCTTTATCGGCCTGATATTTACCGGTTTTCCCGTGGCCTGGGTGCTGGGCGGTCTGGCCGTGTTGTTTACGGCCATTGGTATTGTCGCCCAGGTTGATTTTAATCTGCCGGTATTTATCAGCTGGGACTACAGCGGCCTGGTCGCCGATCGGATCTGGAGCGTCATGAACAACTGGGTGCTGGTGGCGCTGCCCATGTTTGTGTTTATGGGGCTGATGCTGGACCGTTCCGGGGTCGCCCAGCGCCTGATGATGAATGTCGCCAAACTGTTTGGCGGCGTCCGCGGCGGTATGGCCGTCACTGTCGCCCTGATTGGTATGCTGCTGGCAGCTTCGACGGGCATCATTGGTGCATCGGTGGTTCTGCTGGCCTTGCTCGGCTTGCCACAGATGCTTGATCTCAAGTATCAGCCGGCGCTGGCCGCCGGTACTGTTTGCGCCGTTGGAACGCTGGGTATTCTGATTCCGCCGAGCATCATGCTGGTGTTGATGGCCGACCGCCTGGCAATGCCGGTGGGTGATCTGTTTTTGGGTGCGCTGATACCCGGCATGTTACTGGGTGCCCTGTTTGTTGCCTATATCCTGATCTATGCCTATTGGGACCCAGATGTGGCACCCGTTTCGGCTCAGCGTGAGCCGGTGGATGCGGCCCTGGTGCTGGATGTGTTGCTGGCGATCGTGCCCCCTGCTGGCCTGATCCTGGCAGTGTTGGGCTCAATCTTCTTTGGCCTGGCCACACCCACGGAAGCCGCCGGCGTGGGCGCTTTTGGGGCAACCCTGCTAGCCTGGTTTAATGGTCACCTGAGTGTTGCGGTGTTGCGCCAGGTATTGCAGGAGACCACGCGCACCACCGCCTATATTTTTGCAATTTTCCTTGGCGCCACGGCTTATTCGCTGGTGTTGCGGGGGTTGGGGGGTGATGAGCTGATCGCCCGGATGTTGCAGGGGCTGCCATTTGGGCCAACGGGCATTGTCATAGCAATACTGTTTTTTACCTTTCTGCTGGGTTTTTTTCTCGATTGGATCGAAATCACCCTGATTGTCCTGCCTCTGGTTAGCCCTGTGGTGCAGGCCCTGGGCTTTGACCTGGTCTGGTTTACGGTGTTGTTTGCCGTCTGTCTGCAGACCTCCTTCCTGACACCCCCTGTGGGTTTTGCCATTTTCTACCTTAAGGGCGTGGCGCCGGCAGGCATCTCCGTTGCCACGATCTATCGTGGCGTGGTGCCATTTATCCTGCTGCAGTTGCTGGGACTGGTGCTGATTTTTGTCTGGCCAGAGCTTGTCGTCTGGCTGCCATCCCAAGCTTATCCGGTCGGCGCAACAAAATAGCGCACCTTCATATCGCGGCGCCTCATAACAGTGCGTTTATCGCGCTGATTCCGCAGGCCTGCCGGGTACATAAGGGTTTTGTTGCTCAGTTTTGAGCCGTGGCGTTCCATCGCCGTTGATTAATTGTCTGTAAAACAACGAGTTAACATAGCCCTCCAGGTTCTGGCATCAACCTTGCTATTGCTATCTCATCCGATTTAATCAAAAGAACCTGGAGGGTCATTGTGGATCAAACCTTAGAACTTCAATATGCGCTGGATACATTTTATTTTCTTGTCTGTGGCGCGCTCGTCATGTGGATGGCAGCTGGCTTTGCCATGCTTGAGGCGGGTTTGGTCCGCTCCAAGAATACCGCTGAAATACTCACTAAGAACGTCGCCTTGTTTGCTATCTCCTGCATCATGTACTTGGTGTGTGGTTACGCCATCATGTACGACGGTGGTTTGCTGTTGTCAGGCATTGAGCTTGATGGCGCCGCAAGTGCCGACGACCTAACCAGCACGGTGCTGGCTGAGATGGCAGCCCGTGAAGACGGATTTGGTGGCGGTTCTGTTTACTCCAACGCCTCGGACTTCTTCTTCCAAGTGGTTTTTGTTGCGACCGCCATGTCGATCGTCTCCGGTGCCGTGGCCGAGCGGATGAAGCTCTGGGCTTTCCTGGCATTTGCAGTAGTGATGACCGGCGTTATTTACCCCATGGAAGGTTCATGGACCTGGGGTGGTGCCGACGTCTTTGGCCTGTACAACCTTGGTGACCTGGGTTTCTCTGACTTCGCCGGCTCAGGCATCGTTCACATGGCTGGTGCTGCTGCAGCCCTGGCGGGTGTGCTGGTACTGGGCGCGCGGAAGGGTAAGTATGGTAAGGACGGCCAGGTACATGCCATTCCAGGCGCAAACCTGCCACTGGCAACCCTTGGTACCTTTATCCTCTGGATGGGTTGGTTCGGCTTTAACGGTGGCTCGGTATTAAAACTTGGCGATATTGCCAGCGCCAACTCTGTCGCCATGGTCTTCCTGAACACCAACACTGCTGCTGCTGGCGGGGCAATTGCGGCACTGCTAACAGCTCGCATGTTGTTCGGCAAAGCCGACCTGACCATGCTCCTCAACGGTGCTCTGGCCGGCCTGGTAGCCATTACTGCAGAGCCGTCTGCGCCCACGGCGTTACAGGCAACGATCTTTGGTGCCATCGGTGGTGTGCTGGTTGTGTTCTCCATTATCGCCCTCGACAAGGTCAAGATTGACGATCCGGTTGGTGCCATCTCTGTCCACGGTGTGTGTGGCTTCCTGGGCCTGATGCTGGTGCCAATCACTGGTTCAGCATCTTTCTCTGGACAGCTGATTGGTGCCGCAACCATCTTCGGTTGGGTCTTCGCCTTCAGTCTGGCTGTCTGGTTGATCCTCAAAGTGACAGTGGGTATTCGCGTCACCGAGGAAGAGGAATACCAGGGTGTTGATATTGCCGAGTGTGGTGTAGAAGCCTACCCAGAGTTCGTCTCTAACAGCTAAGTGTTATCTGTATCGTAAGTAAGCTATCCCTCTTTGGGCGCTCATATAAGGAGCGCCCTTTTTTTTATCCGTTATTCAGCGTTCACTTGCGGGTTTATGGGCTGGCGGGCCCTGAGTCAATGAAGCCCGCTAAATAACGCCCAGTCAGGCACAAATGCCAGGACAACGGGTCGGGAACGCCAAGTCTGGTCTGTTTAAACGGCTTTGGGAGTTTTGCGGTTGGCAGAGTATTTGCCAGCGTTGGGCCAGGGTTCGATAGGCTCGTGAGGCAGGTTGTCGATAATCTGCTCTTCTTTGAAGATCACAAACCCTCGGTCAAGGTAGTTCTCCAGGGCCCGGGGGTGATCAAGTGAGCAGGTATGCAGCCAGACGCGCCGGCCACCCAGTTGCCAGGCCGCGGCAATGGCATCTTCCAGCAGGGTTTTGCCAAAACCTTGGCCTATGAAGTCACTGATCAGGCCAAAATAGGCGATTTCGACACTGCCCTGGTGCTGCTGTTCCAGCTCAAAATAACCGATGGGTGTACCGTCCCTGTAAGCCACCCAGGTCTCAACCCCGGGTCGGTTAAGAAATGTCTGCCATTGCTGATAGGTCCAGTCGAGGCGCATATACCAGTTCCATGGCGCTCCCACCGCCAGATACAGGAATCGATTGAATTCCGGTAAAGGGCTGGAAAGTTTCTTCAGGTCGTAGGTGCGTGGTGGCAGATTTACTGGTACCAGCTTCGAATCGAGGATTTCCACATGCCAGATATTGATGTGTGTTTGCATAAGGGTTTCTTCAGCACAAGGGACAGATTTTGCGGGCCTCAGCAGTATTGATGCCGGTCTGCGTCAGGTATTGGTGGCCCAGCCGCCGGCAAAAGGGACCACTTGGCCGACCATAAAATCACTGTTGCCAGAGGCCAGGAACAACGCCAGTTCTGCTGATTCTTCAGCTCTGGCCAGGCGCCGAATGGGAACATTGCGCTGCAGGTGGTTCTGGAAGCGTTCTGTTGCCACCAGGTCGTCGGGAAAATAGGCGGGATTACTCACATAATTCTGGGCAATGGCGTTGATCTGGACGTTGCTCGCCGCAAATTCAATGCCGGTAGCACGAATAAAGGCGTTCTGCGCGCCACGGGCGGCGCAGTAAGCGGCCGAGCCAGGGATGCCACGCAAAGGTGCAGCGCTGGTAATGGCCACTATTTTGCCGTGCCCGCGGGTCGCCATCAATGGTGCAAAATGCCGCACCAGGTGCATTAGTGGATGGACCATGGTGTCAAACATGGCCATCCAGACCACATCCTGAATGTCTGCAGCAGGGCTGCTGCTTGGCGCGTAAGCCAGGTTGGCGATAACAATATCAATATCCGCAAGGTCGGCTACATAGTCTGTAAAGCCCTGCCCAATGGGCACCACACCGGGTCTGGCCGTCACTAGCGCGGCCTCATTGCTGAACAACTCGCTGATGGCAGGTCCCATATAGTCATCACTTTGGGTAATGAGCACGTGTTTGGCTTTGAGTCTGTCAGGCATGGCTTGTTTATTCCGTTGCTGGCGGCGCCGTGGACGCGGGCGCTAATAAGGTCTAATTGAGGGTGACGGCATGGGCCTTAAGTAATGCTAAAGGCACTATATCGAGGGCCTTGAGATGGGTATTACGCAGGAAGACCCGCGGTGCCATGCCTTTTTCGTGGGCCTGAAGCCAGCGCCCGGCGCACAGGCACCAGCGATCCCCGGGTTTCAGGCCGGGAAAACCGGCGTCTGCATGGGGCGTAGACAAATCGTTACCCGCAAAGCGCGAGTACTGCAGAAAGTCTTCAGAGACCTCAACACAGACCGTATGTGATCCCAGGTCTTCTGTGCAGGTATTGCAGCAGCCATCGCGAAAGAAGCCGGTCATGGGTTCATTGCTGCAGGGTTCCAGTGGCTCGCCGAAAACATTGGTTGATTCATCTTGTGCAAATCCGGCCATGATTACTTCTCTGTGGGCTGGGTGGTGGGCGCAACACCATGCAGGTCATCCCAATCTGCATAGTGTTTCTTGCCGTCGATCCTGAACATACGACGCCTGATCCTCGGGTAGTCGCAGATGTCGATGGCATGACGTTCGCCAGCCATCAGGTAGACCAGGTCTTCCGGATAGGGGTTATGCAGGTTGTGGGCCGCGGCCGTGGTGTTGAAGCCCATAAAATCACCGGCGCCAACCTCGTGTTGCGCGTCGCCAATTTCGGCAATACCGCGGCCGGAGATAATGTAGAGGAACTCTTCATCGCAGCTGTGCTGGTGAAACTGGGTCGAGTCGTGGCCCTGCTTTAGCCGCACCAGGTGTACGCCCAAGTGGTTCATGCCCACCAGGTCGCCAAGGGATCGACTGTGGCGCACGGCATTGGAATTAAACTGGTGAACGTTAACGGCTTCCGGCAGGCCGTTGATCACATCGGCAGTCAGCAGTGGCGATGGTGTCGTGGCGCCGACTGGTTTAGTGGCCACGCCGCGGGCCGCCGTGTTTGTTACCGCCGCGGCCGGCGCTCTTGCCAAAACTGCTGCCAAAACTGCTGCCGGAACTGTTGCCGGAACGCCCGCCAGATCGAGCCGGTGGCGCCGGTGGTTTGTCTCGGCCTTTGCGCACTGGCGCTGGTGGTGCCATGAGAAATTCAACAGGCGGCTGTTGACAGTGAAACGCCGAGCCTAACAAGGCCTCGATGGCGGGCAACATAAAAGACTCGTCTTCACAGGCGAGGCTGATAGAGGTGCCTAAGGCGCCAGCACGACCGGTTCTGCCGATGCGGTGGACATAATCCTCAGGGTCTTCGGGCAGGTTGTAGTTGACCACATGGGACACACCCTCCACATGAATACCGCGGCCAGCGACATCGGTGGCCACCAGCACCTTGATCTCACCTGACTTGAACTGCTCAAGGGTGCGAATGCGTTTGGTTTGGACCACTTCACCGCTGAGCAGGCCAGAGTCGATACCGTGCCGATAGAGCTTGTCTTCGAGGTAACGGGTCTCGTCCCGGCGATTGACAAAAATAATGACCCGGTCAACATCACCCTGGGTCAGCAGGTTGTACAACACTGTGAACTTCTGGTCTGCGGCAGCGAGATAGACCAGTTGTTCTACCGAGTCTACTGCCACCTGGTCGGGTTCGATTTCGATCTTCACCGGGTCCAGGGTCCAGCTCGCCGCCAAGCGCTTGATATCGTCGCTGAAAGTGGCGCTGAACAACTGGGTCTGGCGCTTGTGCTTGGGAGGGGTCTTGCTGATGATGGATTTGACGTCGGGGATAAATCCCATGCTGAGCATTCGGTCAGCCTCGTCAATCACCAGGGTTTCAACCCTTGAGAGGTTGATGACACCGGTACGGCAGAAATCCAGGAGCCGGCCGGGTGTGGCAATAATCAGGTCAATATTACCCTTGAGCTGGTTTTTCTGTTTCTCGTAGTCCATGCCACCGACCACGGAAATAATGTCTATATCTGTGAAGAGTGACAGGCCAACGGCATCATCAGCAATCTGCATGACCAGTTCGCGGGTGGGTGCGATCACCAGGGCGAAGGGTGCCCCTGGCGGGCGCGGGTCATATTCCGGATTTTCCAGATGGTAGGTCAAAACAGAAATCAGAAATGCCGCGGTCTTGCCGGTACCCGTCTGGGCCTGGGCAATAATATCGCGACCATCCAGTGAATAGGGCAATACCGCTTTCTGAATGGCCGTCGAGGTGGTGAAGCCCAGTTTGTCGATGGCTTGATAGAGTTCCTTCGGCAGTTCCAGTTCCAGGAAGTCATTCACCTGAACCGGTGTTTCGGCCTCAGCCGTGGACGCGAGTGGCACTACTGTCGTGACTGATTCGTTGGAAACCTTCATCTTATCGCTGATCGCTCAAAAAATGGTTGACGGTGACGAGTTGCAAACAGACAACAAACACCTCAAGGGCACGCTGCAAGGAACCCAGAGCCGGGAACGTTGGGGCTATGCGAATATTGCTGTTGCTGGGGTCTACACCATAAGGGAAGGTAGCGCCAGCGGGCGTGAGCTTAACACCAATTGCAGCCGCTTGCCGAATGACCTCTGTGGCCAGGCCTGGCAGGGTGTCAAGGGATACAAAATAGCCGCCCCTTGGTTGCGTCCAGGTGGCGATACCCTTGCCGGCCAGATGTTGGGTGAGTATCTGCTGGGTCAGGTCAAATTTGGGTTTGATGATGTTCCGGTGTTTAACCATGTGTGCCGCGATGTGCTGTGAGTCCTGCAGGAAGCGTACATGGCGCAGTTGATTGACCTTGTCGTAACCAATGACCGATGCCGACAGGAATTTCTCAAAGGTCTTGAGGTTGGTTGGTGAGGTGGCAAGAAAGGCAACGCCAGCACCGGCAAAGGTCACCTTTGAGGTGGAGCCGAGGATCACCACGCTGTCCTGGGTGTGTTGCTGCCGTGCTGTTGTCATGAGATTTTTCAGCTGCTCATGAGTATCCTCCAGGTGATGTACTGTATAGGCATTGTCCCAGAGGATAGTGAAGTGTGCGCCAGCTATGTCAGCCAGTTTTGCAAAGCGATCCACCACGGCATCACTGTAGGTATGCCCTGTGGGGTTTGAATATTTGGGTACACACCAGATGCCCTTGATCAGCGGGTCGGCGCGCAGCAGTGCCTCAACCTGGTCCATGTCCGGGCCGCCATCCAGCAGGGGCACATTGAGCATCTCGATACCAAAATGTTCGCAGATAGTGAAGTGGCGGTCATAGCCGGGCACGGGACAGATAAACTTGAGGCGCTCAGTACCACCCTCGCTTAAGTCTTTGCGCCAGGTCGGCAACATATGGTCTATATAGTTGAACATCAGCGTCAGGCTGCTGTTGCCGCCTACAAGCACTTCGCTGGCATCTACTTCGAGAAACGCGGCCGCCAGCTGGCGAGCCTCAGGAATACCCAGAATGCCGCCATAATTGCGCACATCGGTGCCATCCTGCAGCAGGTAAAAACCCTCGAGGATACCATCCAGGGCGTTGGACAGATCCAGTTGCTCGGCGGCGGGCTTGCCGCGCGTCAGGTCCAGGTTGAGATTGGCCTGTTTGAACGACTCATACTGGTCGCGCAGGGATGCCTGCAGCGCGCTGAGTTGTTCTCGGTTCATTTGTGAAAATTCCATACGTGACTCCACACCAGTCCTGGTTGTTAGACGTTGAGGCTGGCCAATTCAGGTTTGCCAAGCATCAGGTTGAGGTTTTGCACGGCGGCGCCTGCGGCCCCCTTGCCAAGGTTGTCCAGGCATGAGGTCAACAGAATCTGCTGGTCATTGCCGAACACAAAAAGATCGTTGCGGTTGGTGCCGTTGTTAGCCTGTGGGTCAAGGAAACCTTCATCCAGTGCGGCGTCATCATTCACCGGGTGCAGGCCCACACAGGGTTCGTCAGCATACGCTTCAGCCAGCACAGCATGCACCGCGGCAAGGCTGACAGGTTGGGTAAACCATGCCTGTGGCAGCGGGATGTTCACCAGCATGCCCTGGGCAAAATGGCCCACCGATGGCATAAACATGGGCGGCAATTGCAGTCCCGCAAAATGCTGCATCTCGCCCAGATGTTTGTGTTTCAGGCCCAGGCCATAGGGGCGTGCATACCAGAGGTTGTCTGGCTGCTGCCGGGACCGGGCGGCGTATTTTTCGATCATGGTCCTGCCGCCACCCGTGTAGCCCGATATGCCATGGCAGATCAGTGGAATGTCGGCGCGCAGGATGCCGCTGCGGATTAATGGCGTCACCGCCAGCAGAAACCCTGTTGCCCAGCAGCCCGGGTTGGAGACTCGGGCAGCCGCAGCAATCTGTTGGCGTTGTTGTGGTGCCAGCTCTGCCAGGCCGTAGACCCAGCCTGGTGCAACTCGATGGGCCGTACTGGCATCCAGGACGCGCGTCTTGGGGTTGGTCACCAGGGCGACGGTTTCACGGGCAGCATCATCTGGCAGGCAGAGGATGACCACGTCGGCGCTGTTGATCAGACGCTGCTTGATCTGGATGTTCTTGCGGTCTTCCTCAGCAATCTGGAGCAGCTCTATATCGGCCCGCTGGCTAAGGCGATCCTGAATCTGCAGACCCGTGGTGCCGATCTGGCCATCAATAAAAACTGTGTTCATATGGGTTGATTCACGTTGGTTGATTCATGCTGG
>JANQYP010000013.1:43298-48140 GCA_030728785.1 Pseudomonadales bacterium | reverse complement strand
CATATTGGTAAGCCATACTGGTAAGCCAAAATGGCTGGTTCAAAAACAGTTTGGATAAAGCGGCCGATTCTACACCATCGTTACCAGCGGTTATGCCTGGCCATCGTTTCTTCCTGGCGGAGGGTTCTTCGTTGGCCACCATCAACAACGGGCTCAGACAGCCGCGCGGAAGAATGTCCGCATATCATCAGCCAGCAGCGCTGCGGCTGGTACAACTCAGCTGCGGCGGCTGGTACAGCTCAGCTGGAAACATGCTGCAGCCCGTTGGCGTCGGGATTCTACCATGATCGAATAAATTGTTTTGGACATGATTGGACCCGTCATACAGGCGGCCAGTCCTGCAGGAAAATCGTTGCGGCCATAACCCAATGTCTGCGGGCGTGGATAAAATGCTGCTTTTGGCCCGCCTCATTTATCGCTGCCAGTCAGTGTCTACTTCGTCAGGCCAGCGGCTATGGTCGCCTCAGTGGCTGGCTGCTGCAGGCGTAACTTCAGGTCTTGGTGCAGCAGTCTGACGTCATTCAGGTCGTGGATCGGCTTTACCGGCAGGATCAAACCATCACAGACGCTGTGCAGATTGATCGAAGGGTAATACTCAGCGCGCATGAAGTGAATAAATTTGAGGGTTCGAAAGCCGTCGAACCAGTCGCGCAGAAAGCGCTGAAACACCCTTGTCTGGGTCTGCGTTCGACGCTGGCGCTGCACTTGCGCGGCCAGTCCCGAGGCCTCGATCCAGGCCATGATTTGCGGCTGGGCGGCAAAGCTGCGCTGCGGTTCCATGGTCAGCAGATTGTCGGCATGCCTCAGAAAGGTGCGCAGCAGGCTGAAGATTTGCGGGTCATAATAGTGATATTCAGTAATAGGTGTGTGCATGGCGCTGATGTGGGTAAGGGTCGGGCCGGTGCCAAAGGGCGCCCTGTCAGAGAGGCGTGCCTCGATTAAAATGGGCTGACCTGAGCGTAAGGCGATTGTGCCGGTTTTTGCTAATTTGTTCAGCAGGTAGAAATCTTCGGCGGCATTACGCCTGGGGAAGCCCCTGACCTGAGCATAATGTCGGGCATTGATACTCAGTGTGCTGCCAATGCTGTGAAAGCCATAGCGACTGCCGGCCCAGCGCAGGCCAAGGACATAATAGTCCATGGCAATGTCATACAGCCTTGAAGCGAGCTCCAGGTCGGCGCTGAACACATGGCGGAAGGGGTGCAGTTGTGCAGCTGCAGCCGCCTGGGCGCGCTTGTCCTCGGTGCTGAAATAATCTGCAGGCAGGCTGACATCGGCGTCAGTGCTGTTGATCCAGGGCGAGCCCACCAGGCCTTTGCAGATCAGTGCCAGTGCCAGGTCTGCGCCTATTTTTCGGGCCAGGCCAACACCCTGGCTGGCAGGAATCAGCCGCCCCGGCTGGCAGCGGTCAACCACAAGCAGATCTGGTTGGTCGTGGCGTTGGATAAGGTGCAGGTTACCCGCCTGCTGGATACTGAGATGGCTGGCAAATAATGGCGACGTTGCTGCCGGCAACAGGCTGGCCAGCATGCGGCGCGTGATGGGGTCGTCTTCAGTGCCGCTGTTGAGAACCAGTATCAGCAGCAAACCCGGATCCTGGTGAGGCCAGATACGCTGCAGGCACTCAGCAGCTTCTCGGTGGGCTGGCACCACCAGGCAATGGTGATAGGTGCCCAGCGTCAGTGAATCAAGCTGGGCGACCTCTGCTTCAGCATAAGTTGCAAGGTACTGGCGAGTCGCCTTACTGTCGCTGGTCATACTAGTAAATTCAATGCAGGCAGGGTCTGAATTCAAGCGCCGTCATGGCCTCGGCTTCAATCTGGCACCAGTCCTGCAGGCGAGCAGCGACTTCTGCAGCGCTGAAGTACTGGTTCGCCAGGTGAATAAATAACTGGTGGTGGTTTGCTTCAGAGCGTGCCAGGGTTTGGTAGAAGCTTTGTATGGCTGTTGGCAGACTGGCACCGGCAAGTAGCGCAAAGCGCTCTGCACCGCGGGCTTCGATCACGGCGGCAGACAGCAGACGATCAATGAAATAATCTGCGCTGCCTTTGCGAACCTGGCGCAGTATGGTGTTGACATAGGGATCTTTTCTGTCGGCTGCAAGTATTACGCCGCGCTGGTTCATCAGGCGCAGGACCTGGCGGAAGTGATTCAGTTCTTCCAGGGCCAGGTCTACCATGGCCGTCACCAGTTCCGGTCGGTCCGGGTAGTGAGCAACCATGGACATGGCCATGGTTGAGGCCTTGCGCTCGTTGGCAGCATGGTCCTGCAGGAAAAGGTCAAAATCACCGAGCACCGCATCCAGCCACTGGCTGGGCGTGGACACCAGCAATATCTGCGCCTGGTTGCCGGCAGCGACCCGGGCCTGGGTCTGTGGTGCGCTCACAACACTTCCTGGAAAAAGTGGGAGATCTCCTCGACTTCTTCCAGGCAGACCTGGTGGCCCATTGGATAGTCGCGCCAGCGCACGTCGTAGCCCAGGCGCTTGAGATTTTCGCGGGAGGTGGCGGCTTGCATAATGGGTATCATGGGGTCCTGGGTGCCATGCACCATAAAAATTGGGATACCCAGGTTAGCATCCGTACGTTCCTGTTCCGTGCGGCTGTAGTCGTGCAGGTAGGTCGACAAAGCCACCACGCCCGCCAGTCGTTGCGGAAACCGCAAGGCCGTGTGCAGGGCAATGACGCCGCCCTGGGAAAATCCCGCCAACAGGATTTTCTCGCTGGGGATGCCGCGCTCGAGTTCACGGGTGATAAAGTCCCCGATCTGCGCCGCTGAGGCATTGATATCATCGTTGGCACCAGACTCTGCATGAGGGACAAAATCATACCAAGCCCGCATTTCTGCGCCGTTGTTGATGCTCACCGAGCGGCTCAACGCGTGCGGGAAGATGAAGCGGATGGCCATGCTGGCTGGTAAGTGCAGTTCGGGTACGATGGGTTCGAAGTCGTGGCCATCGGCGCCCAGGCCGTGCAGCCAGATGACCGTTGCCGTGGCGGGCGTTGTCGGCTCTATTTCGATGTGTTCGAGCAGTTTATGCATGTTGCTTGCCTCGCTGGCCCCGAGCTTGTCGGCTGGTTTTGGCTGAATTAAGTCAGCAGCAACACACGGGGCGGGTGATTAAACGGCGATCATAGCGAATTTCGGCTGAAAAAGATGGTGCCTGATGGCAATGGGCTTGAGTTCTGACGCTGGAAAGGGTTTGTCCATATACCTGTGTGTCACATCCTCACCGGGTTCGAGATCCGCCTTTGTCCCGTTGCGCGCCCTTTCTTGCTCCCGGATGTTGAATGTGACTAAATGAGGTGAATTTTAATCTCGGGAGAGTGAACCAGTGGGACCATTAACAGGCTTTAAAATTATCGAGTTAGCGGGCATTGGCCCCGGACCCTTTTGCGGCATGATGCTGGCAGATATGGGCGCTGAAGTGATTCGCGTCGACAGGGCCAGTAAAAATCCGCGGCGTGGCATTGATGTGTTGACCCGCGGCCGCAAGTCCATTGCCGTGGATCTGAAAAGCGCCGAGGGCAAAGCGATTGTGCTTAAGTTGTGTGAATCTGCCGATGCCCTGTTTGAGGGGTTTCGACCAGGTGTCACCGAGCGCCTTGGCCTGGGTCCGCAAGAGTGTATGGGGCGTAATCCAAAGCTGGTTTATGGCCGTATGACGGGCTGGGGGCAGGACGGCCCTATGGCCAATGCCGCGGGTCACGATATTAATTACATTGCATTGTCAGGGGCCTTGCATGCCATCGGTGGCAAAGATGGCAAGCCGGTTCCGCCGTTGAACTTGGTGGGTGATTTTGGCGGTGGCGGTATGTTTCTCGCGTTTGGTATGGTCTGCGCCTTGCTTGAGGCGCAGAAGTCAGGAAAAGGCCAGGTGGTCGACACGTCCATGGTGGAGGGTGCCGCTGTGCTGATGTCCATGTTCTTCAGCATGACTGCTGCCGGCGTCTGGAAAGATCAGCGCGCCGCCAACCTGCTTGATGGTGGTGCGCACTTCTATGATACCTATGAGACGTTAGATGGCAGATATATCTCGTTAGGTTCCATTGAGCCGCAATTTTATGCACTCCTGATCGAAAAGGCGGGTCTTGATGCCGGCGAGTTTGCACCCCAGATGGATCAATCTCGTTGGCCTGAATTGAAGGCTCGTCTGACGCAGGTCTTCAAAGAGAAAACCCGGGATGAATGGACTGACATAATGCAGGGCACGGACGTTTGCTTTGCGCCAGTGTTGGCGCTCGGCGAGGTTGCCGACCATGCGCATAACAAGGCGAGAAAGTCTTTTGTAGAACTGGACGGTGT
This sequence comes from Pseudomonadales bacterium, assembly GCA_030728785.1. Classification (GTDB taxonomy): domain Bacteria; phylum Pseudomonadota; class Gammaproteobacteria; order Pseudomonadales; family Azotimanducaceae; genus UBA4582. The sequence goes on along the minus strand of JANQYP010000013.1, from coordinate 43,835 downwards.
CATCCAGCCAGCCCCGGCGCCGCGCTTCAGTCGCACAGCGCCTGAGTTGAGCCACAGCTCTCGACTTGCTGGCGAAGATAGCCGACAGGTGCTTGCTGATGCGGGTTTCTCTGTTGCTGAGATTGACTCGTTAGTCAGTTCCGGTGCAGTAGGACTGGCAGGGGGCTAACAATTGTTGGCAGGGACAGTCAGGTCACGATCTGGCTGTCCCCGGCAACAGTTTTGAGCAATAGTTCTCAACAACAGTTTTGAACAACAGTTCTCAACAATTGTTCTTAACAATTGTTCTTAACAACAGTTCGCAGAAACAGTTCCCAGCAAAAAAGTCAGCCGAAAGCTCGGATTTGTTCTGTATTGAACCCCCTGTGTACCAGTTAGATGGAGGTTTATGGCTTTTATTGCACTGCTATTCTCAATAAATCCCACGGTTGTTCATTTTTTTTGCAAATATTTACGTTAGAATTGCCCCTTCATCGGCTTGTGTGTGGCGCAACAAGGCAGTTTATGCCGTCGATGTGATGAGCTTTGGCATGATTA
>JANQYP010000013.1:39306-43198 GCA_030728785.1 Pseudomonadales bacterium | reverse complement strand
AAGCAGATCGTAAGCAGATCATAACCGGATCAACAATAGGTGCTAACAAATGAGCGTAGAACTACTTGATACAACCCGCTTTCATGGGTTCAGGGTTAGACGTCAGATCGCGGGAAAGACCTACCAGGAGTATTTTTCGCTGAAGAAAGACGGCAAGCGACTTCGTGGTGCGCCCCGGGCAGCTGTTAAGGCGCAGGCGGAAGAACGTGATGAGGTTTTGCAGAAATTGCAGGCGAAAGCCAAGGCCGAAGCAGCCAAAAACGCCTTGTTCGACAAAGATGGCAAGGTGCGTGGCATTCTGTTTCGAATGAAAACTGAGAAGAGTGGTACTCGCACACCGGTCTTCCAGATTGGCATCATGTCAGCGAAGATGGGCAAAATTGTCAATACTACTGTTTCCATCAATCTGCATGGCCTCGAAGGGGCATGGCAGAAAGCCGTAGATTTTTATGTCGATCACAAAAAGATCTCAAAACGCGCGAAAATTTACCAGGATCTGCTGAAAGCCCAGCCTACCAAGGCGCAGTTGGATGCCATGAAGCGCAAACGCCAGAAGCAAGACTGAGCCTGGCAAGGCGGTGCTTTGGCAGAGTCAGTAACGCTGCTCTGTTGCAGAGCGGCGGCGGCAGCCGGGCGACGTGTTGAAAGGGACTCTCAGGGGTCCCTTTTTTATTCGGTTTTTTGTGTTTGGCGGATCCCTAGGAGCCTGCAGAATTAAAGACGGAGCAGTGCCAGTGAATTATGCGACAGAATATGCCAGGTCCCTTGCCGACCCTGTGGGCTTTTGGCAGGAGCAGGCAGCCCTTGTTGACTGGTACCGTGCTCCTCGGCAGATATTGAGCCAGGATACCAATGGCAATGATGCCTGGTACGCTGATGGTCAGCTGAATAGCGCCTACCTTGCCCTTGACTACCATATACAGCAGGGTCGCGGCGCGCAGCTGGCGCTGATCTACGATTCTCCTGTGACCCGGACCATTCGCCGCTATACCTACACTGAGTTGCGTGACCAGGTTGCGCTGTTTGCCGGTGCCCTCGTCAATCAGGGAGTGGGCAAGGGCGATCGCGTCATTATTTATATGCCTATGATCCCCGAGGCGGTTATTGCCATGCTTGCCTGTGCCCGTATCGGTGCAGTGCACTCTGTGGTTTTCGGCGGCTTTGCAGCGCCTGAACTGGCGAGCCGAATAGATGATGCGACGCCAAAATTGATTGTCGCGGCCTCCTGCGGCATTGAGTTTGCGACTGTGATTCCCTACAAACCCCTGCTGGATAAAGCGTTGAGCCTCGCCAGGCACCAGGTTGATGGTTGTATTATTCTGCAGCGCGACGAGGCTCCGGCCACCATGGCATCACGCGATATCGATTGGCTGGACGCCGTTAAGGCTGCACAACCCCATGATTGTGTGTCCGTCAACGCCAACGACCCGCTGTATATTCTCTATACCTCCGGCACAACCGGCAAACCCAAAGGCGTGGTGCGGGATAATGGTGGTCACGCGGTCGCGCTGCGCTACAGCATGCGGGCTGTGTATGGTGTCGAGGCGGGCGATGTGTTCTGGGCCGCGTCGGATGTTGGCTGGGTGGTCGGCCACTCCTACATCGTTTATGCGCCGCTGTTCGCCGGTTGTACCACTATTCTGTTTGAGGGTAAGCCGGTGCGGACGCCCGACGCCGGGACCTTCTGGCGGGTCATTGAAGAACACCGGGTGAAGGTGTTTTTTACAGCGCCGACGGGTTTTCGTGCCATCCGCAAGGAGGATCCTGACAGCCTGCTGCTGCGTCAGTACGATATCTCCAGTCTGCAGGCCTTGTTTGTCGCCGGTGAGCGAACCGACCCGCCAACCTATGAGTGGTTGAGACAGACCTTGCAGGTGCCAGTGATTGACCATTGGTGGCAGACCGAGACAGGCTGGCCCGTAGCATCGAACCTTCGCGGCTTTGAGGACCGCCCGACTCGGGCAGGTTCCGCAAGTTTCCCTGTGCCGGGTTTTGCAGTACAGATACTGGATGAAGATCATACGCCGCTGGCCGCCTCGAAGGAGGGTGATGTGGTGATCAGACTGCCATTACCGCCGGGCTGTATGACCACTGTCTGGGGTGATCACCAGCGATTTCGGGACGCCTACCTGGTGCAGCACCCCGGCTGTTATCACACGGGTGATGGTGGCTACATGGATGCCGACGGCTATTTGTATATTATGGGGCGCACCGATGATGTGATTAATGTCGCTGGCCATCGCCTGTCCACGGGTGAGATGGAAGAGATAGTGGCGGCCCACCCGGCTGTGGCGGAATGTGCGGTGGTGGGTATTGAAGATCGTGACAAAGGCCAGTTGCCCGTGGGTTTGTTGTTGCTCAAGGATGGCGTAGACATACCCTTCGAACAGCTGGAGGCAGAGTTGGTGGCAATGGTCAGGAAGGCCATTGGTGCCTTTGCCAACTTCAAGCGTGCGGTTGTGGTCAGGCGCTTACCAAAGACCCGGTCGGGTAAAATACTCCGCCAGATCATCCGCAAAATCGCCGATGACAAACCTTTTACAGCGCCGGCGACCATTGATGATCCGCTTATTCTCGATGAAATTCGCGAGGTGTTCTTGCAGCAGCAGATTGGCCTGGTGGCCGAGGATAAGGTATGAGTAGCGTATTGATTACCGGAGCCTCATCGGGTTTTGGGCAGGCTTGTGCCCGGCGCTTTGCTGCCGCAGGCAAGCCCCTGGTGTTGTGTGCCCGTCGTGCCGACAGGCTTGAGGCGCTGGCCGATGAGCTTGCCGGGCAGACTGCCGTGCACTGGGTGGCACTTGATGTGCGGGATCGCGATGCGGTTTATGCCTTGCCGGGTGCATTACCGCCGGCGTTTGCCGAAGTGAGTGTGCTGGTAAACAATGCCGGCCTGGCGCTGGGCCTGGGTGGCGCAGATGTGGCTGATATCAACCACTGGGAGACCATGGTTGATACCAATATCAAGGGCCTGATGTACCTGACCCAGGCGATGCTGCCGGGAATGGTCGCCAGAGGCGGCGGGCATGTTGTCAATATTGGCTCAGTCGCTGCCAGTTGGCCCTATCCGGGCGGCAACGTCTATGGCGGTACCAAGGCCTTTGTGCAGCAGTTTTCCCGTAACCTGCGCGCCGACCTGCTGGGTAAAAATATCCGAGTGTCAAATGTTGAGCCGGGTATGTGTGAAACTGAATTTTCGGTGGTGCGCTTTGCTGGCGACGCCGATCGCGCCAGCCAGGTATATGCAGGTATGGCACCTTTACGCGGTGAAGATATTGCTGAAATCGTCTTTTGGGTGACCGCCCTGCCATCCCATATTAATGTCAACCAGCTGGAGGTGATGCCGCTGGCGCAAGCCTGGGGTCCCTTTGCCGTTCATCGGGACTAATACCCCCGGCATATAGATTACGGGTGTTTAGGTGTCTGGAATCACGTTATAATCGCGCGCATCAGGAGATAGGCAGTACGGCCATGATCATAGTCCACGGCACATTCCCGGTTAAACAAGAGTTTCGAGACGAGGCATTAAAGCTGATGCAGCGCATGTCTGTTGCCAGCCGTGGCGAATATGGCTGTATAAGCTATGAGTTTTATATTGGCCTTTCAGATCCCAACACCTTGTTGCTGTTCCAGGAATGGGAATCCGTAGAGGCATTGCAGGATCATTTTGATACGGCGCATATGGAAGAGTTTCTCAAGGTTTTGCCCGATGTTCTCGACGGGGAAGTGGCTACCCGTCGATATGAGGTGCGTAATCCTGGTGATATTCCCGGTGCCTTCGGTGATGAGGGCTATCCTGATCAAGAGGGTGGCCGCAACCGGCCGAATGACGGCAAAGATAAGCCCGCCAAACCAGAGCATCGTCCTAAGATCGTGCACTGAACAATCGTGC
>JANQYP010000013.1:31581-39206 GCA_030728785.1 Pseudomonadales bacterium | reverse complement strand
ATCGTGCACTGAACAATCGTGCGCTGGACAGTAGCGTACTGAAAAACAGCGCACGAGATAACAGGCTCCGCTACGATCCGTTTTTTTTGCTGTACGCTTCTGTCCTTTCTAGATTGTCTGTTCTGCCAGCTGACCGAGGCTGCGGCGAGATTTGCAACAGGCAGGCTGGTGGTAGCTTGTCACCGTTGTTGGCATTTTCAAGTGAAGTACCCCAGTGGCGTTGGTCAATGGCGCAAAAGCCCAGTGGCCCCGAGGGCGTGTATCAAGTTTATCGGGCAAGGGATTAAACAAGATCAAGCTGGGTTAAGGCTTTATATGGGCCGGGATACACTATGAAGGTGTGCAAGCATGAAATTGTTGCAGCATGACGTTGCTGAGATGAAGTCACCACATCTGGTGGCGGTCAGGCGATTGCCACAGCACATCTGGGATTTTTGTGTCCACATGACGCAGCGGTATGCAGACGATGGCTGTCAATCCACCGCTGCGGCGTTAACGTACCAGACGCTGTTTGCCGTGGTGCCGTTGTTGACAGTGATGTATGCGGTATTCAACGCCTTTGAGGCTTTTAATAACCTGGCCGCTGAGGTGGAGGCCTTTGTCTTCAGCAATGTGGTGCCGGAAAATGTTGTCAACCTGCAGGATTATCTCCATGATTTTTCTACCCAGGCGCAAAGCCTGGGTTTGCCAAGTCTGGGTTTTCTCGGTGTTACAGCATTCCTGATGTTGTTTACCATTGAAAAAACCTTTAATGAAATCTGGCGGGTGCGTGAGCCTCGGCATGGCTTCCAACGCTTTTTGATGTACTGGGCAGTATTGTCGCTGGGCCCTATTCTGGTTGGTCTGGGGTTTGTTATCAGTACCTATGTGCTGGCCCTGCCGTTGATCACTGACGTTACACTGGCAACGGGGGCCCTGGGTTATGTGCCGATTTTTCTCAGTGCATGCATGTTTACTCTGCTTTATGTGGCTGTGCCAAATTGCTCTGTGTCGCTCAAGCATGCCCTGGTAGGCGGTTGGCTGGTTGCGTTAGCCTTTGAAATGGCAAAATACTTGTTTGGTTTTGTGATGTCGCGCTCGAGTTTTGAGGTGATATACGGCGCCTTTGCGGCGGTGCCACTGTTCCTGCTCTGGATCTATATCTCCTGGAGCATTGTTCTGATGGGGGCCGAGTTGGTGAAGGCGCTGGCCGTCTTTCGCCCCGACGGCGGTGCTGCCATAGAAGCGCCGTTGTTTCAGGTGGTACTTATCCTGGAGATGTTTTTTCGTGCCCATCAGCAAGGCAGTCTGGTCACGGAGCAGGATATTCGGGATCAGGGTGCGCGCATCGACCTGGAGCGATGGAATGATTATCGGCAGAGCCTGATTGAATTGAACCTGATTCGCAGCGTTGATCGCGGCGGGCTGGTTTTATCGAAGGACCTGAGTGAGGTCTCCATCTGGGATCTTTACCGGGCCCTGCCTTGGACCATGCCTGATTCCCTGAAAGGCCAGGGCAACTGGGAAGCCTGCCTTGCGCTGCATTTCCAGAATATCACTGAGCATAATCGGGACCTGTTGGACATCGACCTTGAATCTCTGTTTCGGCTGGACTTCCCGAGGGCTGAGGTAGCGCCCGCGGCGGGGTTAAATTGTTGTTGAACATCATGCAGGTTGGGGACGACAACTGTCAGGGTAGATAGTATTGACGAAGTTTTTTATGACGGTGGCGATGGCGATGATAGTGATGAAAAGAATACTGAAAACATTTTTACCAGGGGGGCAAGTCGTTACATTGTTGAGCCTGTTCGCCTTGGCAGGTTGCCAGCAACCGGCAGCCGAGTTCTGGGATGTGCAAGGTGGCGGTCACAGATTTGATGAACTGCAGGGGCAGCCCCTGGTAGTTAACTACTGGGCGACCTGGTGTGCCCCTTGCATTCAAGAAATACCTGAGCTGAATGCGTTCGCCGAGGAGCAGGCTGGCAAGGTAGCGGTGTGGGGTGTCAACTATGATGAACCCGTGGGCGAGGAGCAGGCCAGGCAGGTAGCAAAGATGAAAATTACCTTCCCGGTGTTCAGAGATAACCCTAGTCAAGCCCTCGGGGTGGAGGTGCCACAGGTGTTGCCGACAACACTGGTGTTCGATGCGCAGGGTAAGTTGCTGGCAACCCTGGTGGGTCCCCAGACCCGCGAGACTTTACTCCAGGTCCTGCCTGCAGAATAAAACAAGGGCCTTTGCTTTAGGGTCTGCAGAGCCTGCTCTAGCTGCTCTTCCGGGCAGTTGTTGTGCATTCAGCAACTGCTCAGTGCGCCAGTTCCTGGGCGATCAGCGCCTTGAAGTGTGCTGCCAGTCCGGCCACCGGCAGGTCAGCAGTGGCGCCGGTCTGGCGGTTGGCATATTCAACCAACTGATCGGCAAGACCACGCTCACCTACCACCAGGCGGTGGGGTATGCCGATTAACTCAGCGTCGGCAAATTTTGCACCTGGGCGATGGCCGTCCCTGTCATCCAGCAATACCTCAATGCCGAGTGCGCACATATCCTGATAGATTGCCTCCGCCGTCGACGCAACGGCAGGAGATTTATGGCCATTGATGGGAATGATAATCACGTGAAAGGGGGCCATGCAGGTTGGCCAGATCATGCCACGGTCGTCGTGATATTGTTCGATAACAGCGGCGACCAGGCGAGTGACGCCCATGCCATAACAGCCCATGCTCATGACCACGGCTTTGCCATGTTCGTCAAGGACGGTGGCATTCAGCGCCTTTGAGTATTTGTCACCCAGTTGAAAAATGTGGCCAACCTCAATGCCTTTTTTGAACAACAGTTGACCATGGCCGTCGGGGCTGGGGTCGCCTTCGACAACATTCCGCAGGTCATGTATCGCTGCAGGGGTAGCGTCGCGTCCCCAATTGGTATTGCACAGGTGCAGGCCATCTTTGTTGGCACCACAGACAAAATTGGCAAGGGCTGCCGCGCTGCGATCTACCAGCAGTGGTAGTGCCAGCCCAACGGGACCGATGGAGCCCACCGGGCAGCCGGTAGCGGCTTCGATTTCCTCATTGCTGGCAAGTGTAAAGGGTGTGCCGATAGCAGCAATCTTGCTGGCCTTAATTGTGTTCAGCTGATGATCGCCGCGCAACACCAGCGCAACCAGTGAGCCGTCAGCGCCCTTGGCAATCAGGGTTTTTACGGTGGTTTTGGCATCTACCTGCAAAAATTCTGACACCTCATCAATGGTTTTCTGGCCGGGTGTCGCAACTTCAGCAAGCTGCCGCGCTGCGCTGGCATCCTTGGTTGGTGCCAGGGCTTCTGCCATTTCGATATTGGCGGCATAGTCGCTCGCGGAACTGAAGGCGATGGTATCTTCACCCGAATCTGCCAGCACATGGAATTCAGTTGAGGCGCTGCCACCAATACTGCCTGTATCTGCCAGTACCGGCCGGAAGTCGAGTTGCATCTTGCCGAGAATCTGGCTGTAGGTGTGGTGCATCAGTTGATAGGTCTGCTCAAGGCTGTCCATGTTCGCGTGAAAGGAGTAAGCGTCTTTCATCAGGAATTCCCGGGCTCGCAACAAACCAAAACGTGGTCTTGTTTCATCCCTGAACTTGGTCTGAATTTGGTAAAAATTGACGGGGAGCTGCTTGTGACTTTTTAGTTCACTGCGGGCGAGATCAGTGATGACTTCCTCGTGAGTGGGACCCATACAGAAATCACGCTGGTGGCGGTCAACAAATTTTAACAACAGGCCATCGTCATATTCCTGCCAACGACCGGACTCAACCCAGAGTTCTGCCGGTTGGACAACAGGCAGCATGACTTCCAGGGCGCCCGAATTATTCATTTCCTCTCTTATTATTTCCTCAACCTTATGCAGTACCCGCAGGCCAATGGGTAGCCAATTGTAGATGCCGGATGCCAGCTTGCGGATAAAGCCACCGCGAATCAGCAGCTGATGACTGGCTACTTCTGCGTCGGCAGGGGTTTCCTTGAGTGTCGATAGAGAATAACGGGATGCTTTCATAGTGGTTGTCTGTGATGACCTTTCGAGTAACGTAGTTGAGTTGATGGCAGGTGAGTGGTGTGCCAGAAGCGCTTGAGTCTAGCAAGGACTTGGCATTGTTGACACTGCTGTTATTGGCCCTGACAGCCCTGTCGGTGCTCGACGGCCGACAGCCGCGGGGCAGAAAACGCATAAAAAAGGCCGCTGATGCGGCCTTTTTTAATGCAGATTTAAGCGTGTGTCATTGTCATTCTTAAACGAGTTCTTTCAGGCCTTTCAGTGGCAGAACCTTGATTTTGGTGCTGGCCGGCTTGGCTGCAACGTCCATCACTTCGCCCGGACGAAAGGGGTTAGGTACACCCTTGCGGGCTTTACTGGCTGGTTTTTTAACAGTTTTGATCTTGAGCAGGCCTGGCAGAGTGAATTCGCCAACCCCACCTTTCTTCACATGACGGGCGATCAGGTTGTTCAGTTCGTCAAAAACAGCAGTCACCTGCTTCTTGCTGAGTTCCGTGTTGGCAGAAATTTCAGCGAGAATTGCGCTTTTTGTATATTTCTCTTTGATTGCTGGCATTTTCTTCGGCGCAGCGACTGGCGCAGCGGGTTTAGCAGCGGTTTTTTTGATGATCGCCTTTTTTGCAGCCATTCGGGAATCCTTTTTTTGAGGGGGTCTGATAATGCAGACGTCAATTAACTAAATGTCGAGAAAGGGGCGTTTTATAGCCTGATTTAAGCGTTTTTTAGCGCTCCTCAACAATGGTGCTCTTTATATATGATTGGCATTTCTGTCGCAAGGTTTGACGCGGGCTTTTTTCCGGGCAGGTTCTTGGCTGCTTGCAGTCGACGATCAGCGCCTCGGTCGACTGCATGGGCCAGTATGACACTGCTTGACAACGGCATTAAAAAATCGCCTCAGGCAGGGTCAAATTGACAGCAGCTGTGGCAGTTAATCTTCATGCTTGATGATCTGGTGTTGGTGCCGCAAGCACAGCAAGTGTCGACAAAGGCGCAGAGTTTTGCGTCTGGCTCTGTGCGCTCATTATTTTGCTGGGGCTGCCCCTTAGACTTGGCCATGGCGTTGCCTATGCTGATCTGCACCAGCAAACAACAGCAACGGCCCGGGCATTGCGCTGTACCTGCGGATTACGCTGCTACGCTACAATTGACGCTCTCGCCATCGGCCATGATTAAGGTATAATGCGCGCCCCCGGTTTTCCGCAGCAACGATCATTTTAGAGGATTTATAGTCGTGCCGATCTATGAATATGAGTGTGAAGAATGTGGCCATAGAATGGAAAAGATCAGAAAGTTCTCCGATGAACCACTGACGATCTGTCCTGTATGCGCTAAGCCCGGCCTACGTAAACTGGTATCTGCCGCAGCCTTCAGGCTTAAGGGTTCAGGCTGGTATGAGACGGATTTCAAGACCGGCTCGAAAAAGAATATATTGCACGGCGTTGGCGGTACCAGCGGCGGTGGCGACGGGGCGGGCGGCCAAGCGAGTGGCGGTGATGCCGGAGGCACTAAGACAGAGACATCGAGCAAGCCCAGCGACAGCAGTGCGTCCGCCAGTTCTGCCGCAACCAGTGCCGGCAGCCCGACCAGCAAACCTTCATCTACCTGAGTTGACAGGTGACATATAACAGGTGACATATAACAGGCGACATATGACAGGTGTCATATAGGGAGGCCCGGCGGATGTGCGGGCGGCCATGGCTGTCTGGTTTTATCGATGGGCACAGCGTCAAATCACGCCACTCAAGACCACACAGCAGCACACAACACAGCACCTGACAGCACCTTACAGAACCGTACACACAGAGACAGACAAGATAACTGAGGTAGAGACAATGCGAAGCCATTATTGTGGTCAATTGAGAGATGCAAACGTCGGCGACGAAGTGTCACTGTGTGGTTGGGTGCATCGGCGGCGTGATCATGGCGGCGTGATTTTCCTGGACCTGCGCGATCACCAGGGAATCGTTCAAGTGGTATTTGATCCTGATACTGCTGCGAGTTTTACCTTAGCTGACCAGGTTCGCAACGAATATGTGCTGAATATCAAGGGTAAGGTCAGGCATCGCGATGCTGCTGCTGTTAACCCAAAAATGGGAACAGGAACCATAGAGGTCCTGGGTAAAGAGTTGGTCATCCTCAACAAGGCAGACACGCCTCCCTTTCAATTGGATGACTATTCTTCTGCGGGTGAGGATGTCAGGCTGCGCTACCGCTACATCGACCTGCGGCGTCCGGAAATGCAGGAAAAGCTGCGGTTGCGCTCCAGAACTTCACATTTTATCCGCCGCTATCTCGAAAGCCGGGAATTTGTCGATATTGAGACGCCGATTCTGACCAAGGCGACACCTGAGGGCGCCAGGGACTATCTGGTACCAAGCCGGACTCACCCGGGCCAGTTTTTTGCTCTGCCGCAATCGCCGCAGTTGTTCAAGCAGTTGCTGATGATGTCTGGTTTCGATCGTTACTACCAGATCGCGCGGTGCTTTCGCGATGAAGATCTGCGGGCTGACCGGCAGCCTGAATTTACCCAGGTGGATATTGAAACCACCTTTATGGACGAACAACAGATCATGGCGCTGACAGAGGATCTGATGCGCAGCTTGTTCAAAGAGATCATTAACGTTGAGCTAGAGCCATTTCCACTGCTGACCTATGCCGATGCCATGCGTAAATATGGCAGTGACCGCCCGGATCTGCGCTTTGAGCTTGAATTTGTCGATGTCGCTGACTTGATGCAGGACGTCGAGTTTAAGGTCTTCAGTGCGCCAGCCAGGGATGCTGATTCGCGGGTAGTGGCCTTACGTCTGCCTGACGGCGATCGTCTGTCGCGTAAAATGATTGATGACTATACAAAGTTTGTGGCTGTTTACGGGGCCCGTGGGCTGGCCTATATCCGTGTTAACGACATTGAGGCTGGCATCGCCGGTTTGCAGTCGCCGATTCTGAAATTCCTGCCCGATGATGTGGTGCTGGCTATTCTGCAAAGGCTGGGCGCGGAAAATAAAGATATTATTTTCTTTGGTGCAGACAAAGCCGGCGTGGTGAATGATGCTCTGGGCGCTCTGCGTGGCAAGCTGGGCGAGGACCTGAAGTTGTATACCCGTCCCTGGGCACCTTGTTGGGTCACACACTTCCCCATGTTTGAACCCGATAAGAGTGGTGGTTGGACAGCAACCCATCACCCGTTTACCCAGCCAGTGGGCGACATGGAGGAGATGTTGGCAAATCCTGGCAAGACCCTGTCCCGGGCTTATGATGTGGTCATTAACGGCCATGAAGTAGGTGGCGGCTCCATTCGTGTCCACCAGATGGCGATGCAACAACAGATTTTCGAAGTCCTGAAGTTGTCGCAGAATGAGGCTAACGTAAAATTTGGCTTCCTGCTGGATGCGCTGCGTTTTGGTGCGCCACCCCACGGTGGCCTGGCCCTGGGCTTGGACCGGTTGATCATGTTGCTTTGCGGCTCCCATGCTATTCGGGATGTTATCGCCTTTCCAAAGACCCAGACGGCTGCGTGCCTGTTAACCTCGGCACCCAGCGAAGTCGATCCGCAACAATTGAAGGACCTGCATGTTGCTGTTCGCAAACCTGCCTAGTGGGGCACGCCTAGTGGGGCACGCC
>JANQYP010000013.1:27565-31481 GCA_030728785.1 Pseudomonadales bacterium | reverse complement strand
TGATGACCTTAAGTGATGACCTTAATCGATGTCCGCAAGCTATGACCGAGACCAGGATGTAATGACGAACCCACTATGGCATTGATTCTTGGCATTGACCCAGGCTCACGGATTACCGGGTTTGGCCTGGTCAGTGCCCATGGCAGTCGCCAGGAGTATGTGGCGAGCGGTTGCATCCGCACGGCCATCAAGGCAAGTCTTGCGGAAAAGCTGGTAGAAATATTTGCCGGTGTCACGGAGATTATCCAGCAGTATGGTCCCGATGAGCTGGCCATTGAAAAGGTTTTTATGGCCAAAAGCGCTGACTCGGCATTGAAGCTTGGCCAGGCCCGGGGAGCAGCCATTGTTGCCGGCGCCAGTCTTGGCCTGGCAGTTTTTGAGTACGAAGCGAGAAAAATTAAACAGGCAGTGGTAGGAACCGGCGCCGCTGACAAAAGCCAGGTGCAGCACATGGTTCAGACTCTGCTGAAATTACCCGGCCAGCCCCAGCAGGACGCGGCGGATGCCCTTGCCATAGCCCTTTGCCATATCAATACTCAGCAGAGTTTAGCGCGGGTAGCCGGCGCCAACAGCTTTCGGCGCGGCCGAATGGTGAATCTCGGTGCTGACAGCAAGCCATGAAGACCGATAAAGACATGCAGCAGGATGTAAAACAGTGATCGGCAGGGTACAAGGCAATATTCTGGAAAAATCCCCTCATCAGGTGGTTGTTGACGTTCAGGGGCTGGGCTACGAAATTGAAATTCCCCTGACAACCTACTTCCTGTTGGGTGATACGGGCAGTCGAGTGACGCTGTTTACCCACCAGGTGGTGCGTGAAGATGCCCATCTGCTGTTCGGCTTTTATACTGCCACCGAGCGCGAATTGTTTCGTGCCCTGATCAAAGTTAATAGTGTCGGTCCAAAGCTGGCAGTGGCCATTCTCTCAGGGGTGGATGCTGCAGCCTTCAGTCGCTGCATTCAGAATAACGATGTAAAAACCCTCACCTCTTTACCCGGTGTTGGCAAGAAGACTGCCGAACGGCTGATCATTGAATTGCGTGATCGCCTGCCGGTGTTGGCGCCTGGTGCGCAACAAGTGCTGCCACAGGTCGCCGACTTCCTTGCGGATGCTGAAACCGCGCTGATCGGCCTGGGTTACAAACCCCAGGATGCCGCCAGAGTGCTGGGCCAGCTTGAGGATCAGGATGCCAGTGTCGAGAATTTAATCAGGCAAGCGTTAAAAGCGCTTTCCTAGGGGTACCAGACATGTGGCAGGCTGGCGTTTTAATCCACGCAGGGACTAAATAGATGATCGAGTCTGACCGGCTGGTAGCGCCCGAATCTACCCTGGGAGATGCGAGCCAGGACTGGGCTATTCGGCCAAAAACCTTTGCAGAATATCGCGGTCAGCCCCAGGTCAGCGAGCAGATGACCATTTTTATTGATGCTGCGCGGCGTCGCAACGAGCCTCTGGATCATACCTTGATATTTGGCCCGCCCGGATTGGGCAAAACTACCCTGGCAAACATTATTGCCAATGAAATGGGCGTGCAAATTAAAGCGACCTCAGGTCCGGTGATCGAAAAGAAAGGGGATTTGGTCGCGGCTTTAACCAATCTGGAGGCCGGTGATGTGTTGTTCATTGATGAAATTCATCGGCTTGCACCGGCCATTGAAGAGGTGCTGTATCCGGCAATGGAAGATTTTCAGGTGGATATCACCATTGGTGAGGGCCCCGCAGCCCGCAGCATCAAGCTCGATTTGCCTCCCTTTACGCTGGTGGGCGCAACTACCCGGACGGGACTGCTGACGTCACCGTTACGGGACCGGTTTGGTATTATCCAGCGCCTTGAGTTCTATCAGGCCAGCGACCTGACGCACATTGTGTTGCGCTCCGCCGGATTGCTCGGGGTCCAAACCGACCAGCAGGGTGCGCATGAAATAGCCCTGCGCTCGCGAGGAACGCCGCGGATTGCCAATCGACTGCTGCGGCGGGTGCGCGACTATGCGCAGGTGAAGGCAGAGGGTCGTATCGACAAGGCGGTGGCCGACTTGGCGCTGAATATGCTGAAGGTAGACGCGAATGGCTTTGACCATATGGATCGCCGCCTGTTGATGGCGATGATCGAGAAGTTCGACGGTGGTCCCGTGGGTGTCGACAGTCTGGCCGCGGCCATTGGCGAAGAAAGGGATACCATCGAAGACGTTTATGAGCCGTTTTTAATCCAGCAGGGGTTTATAATGCGCACGCCGCGGGGTAGGGTGGCGACTCGGCATGCTTATCTGCATTTTGGTCTGCCCATGCCCGCCGGCAACCCGTTATTGCTTGCTGGCGACAGCGCCGGTGTGCTTGCAGACGAAGAAACCTGAGGGCGCCAACAAAGGCTTAGCAAGAACAACAAGACAGCCTTCGGGTTGAGTCACGACAAGAGTAACGATTTTGAATGAGCAGCTTTCCATTTTAGATCTGGTGTTAAATGCCAGTATTGTAGTCCAGTGCGTCATGGGCATACTGGTCATGGCGTCCATGGTTTCCTGGGTCATGATCTTCCAACGTGGCTTTAATCTGGCCATGATTGGCCGTGAGGCTATCACTTTCGAAAACGAGTTCTGGTCGGGCAAGGACCTGCGCAAGATCTACCTTGAGATTGAGGCGAGCGGCCGTGATCCGGTGGGTATGGAGCTGATATTTGTTGCTGGCTTTAAAGAGTTCACACGCCTGCGACAGCAGCAAGAGTCTGATCCTGATCGCATTATGCAGAGTGTCCAGCGGGCTATGCGGGTGGCCTTGTCACGAGAAGAGGAGCGCCTGGAAACGAGCTTGCCGTTTCTCGCCACCGTTGGCTCTACCAGTCCCTATATCGGCTTGTTTGGTACTGTCTGGGGTATCATGAACTCATTTCGAGGACTGGCCACGGTTAACCAGGCGAGTCTGTCGGTGGTAGCGCCGGGTATCTCCGAGGCGCTGGTGGCAACTGCTATTGGGCTGTTTGCCGCTATCCCGGCAGTCATTGCTTATAATCGTTTTGCCGCCCAAGTGGAGATTATAGTTAACCGGCTCGATGCCTTTACCGATGAGTTCAGCGGTATTTTGTCTCGCGGCATTCGTCGGCAGGAATAAGCATGGCTAAGGCAGCGCGAAGAAAACCCATGGCGGAAATTAACGTCGTGCCCTACATAGATGTGATGCTTGTGCTGCTGGTTATATTTATGGTGACGGCGCCCATGATGACTCAGGGTATCAAGGTGGACCTACCCGATGCGGCGTCAGGTCCTTTGTCGGTGAGTGAAAACGAAGTCACGCTGGTGGTGTCAATAAAGGCCGACGCCACTTATTACATGAATGTTGGCGCAGAGGAAGAGGCCGTCGCCTTGCCATTGATCGCTGAACGGGCGAGTAAAATTATCCAGGCCAACCCAGACATTAAGGTGCTGGTGGAAGGTGATGAGAGCCTGAGTTATGGCGTGGTAGTAGGTCTGATGAACATTTTGCAACAGGCCGGCGCGCGCAGTGTGGGTCTGATTACAGAGCCGCCGGGTTAGTGCCCGTGAGCCCCGTGAGTCTGGCCCTTTTAAAAAGATTTCAGCTGTCCGGCTACCTTTTGCCGGTGGCGCTGGCGCTGGCTTTGCATGGGGTGGTGATTACTTTGCTGCTGGCTCAGTGGGGCAACCATGAGCCTCCCACCGTAGCGGCGGTGGAGCATTACTATATAGATGCGGCACTGGTGAAGGAAAACCCGTTCAAGGCTAAGCAGGAAAAAGCCAGGCAGCAGCAGGCGGCAGCGAACCAGCGCAGGACGGAGCTGGCACGCCAGGCCAGCCAACAGGAACTGGCACGACGTGACGCGGCCAGGCGTGAAGAACTGCGCCAGAAGGCCAAGGCCGCCCAGGCGCAGCAACAGGCGGATCTGTCCCGTCTGGAAAAATTGCGGGC
>JANQYP010000013.1:24762-27465 GCA_030728785.1 Pseudomonadales bacterium | reverse complement strand
TGCCGCTGCAGCCAGTGCCGCAGCGGCGGCTGCTAGTGCCAGGGCTGGCATGGAGACAAGTCTGGCGCGCGCCATTCGAGCAGAGCAGAACGATCGCAAGGCAGTAACCGACGATGAAAAGGCCATGGCCTACGTGTCACAGATTCAGCGGGAAATTATCCAAAACTGGTCCCGGCCACCCAGTGCTCGCAATGGTATGCAGGCCCTGCTGAAAGTATATTTGGTGCCCACAGGTGAGGTGGTGAATGTAACCCTGACTCAGGGCAGTGGTAACGATGCCTTTGACCGGTCTGCCGTATTGGCGGTGCGTAAAGCGGAGCGTTTTGTGGTGCCGGCAGAATCCGCCCAGTTTGAGCGTAATTTTCGTGAATTTGAGGTCTTGTTCAGACCTGATGACCTGCGACTGTAAAAGGATGTTAATGAAACATAGCCCTTATTTGCTTGCCACTGCGCTGCTTGGCATCGTTCTGCTAGCCTTGCCCGTACAACCGACTTGGGCCGATTTGCGCATCGAAGTGACCAAAGGCGTGGATAACGCCGTGCGTGTTGCGGTTGTGCCTTTTGAGTGGCAGGGCAGTGGTGCACTGGCGGAAAGTATCAGTGACATCATTGATTCTGACCTGATGCTCAGCGGCCGGTTTGAGAGCTTGCCCGTCAGCCAGATGTTGAGCCTGCCGCACAAACCGGAGCAGGTATTTAATCGTGATTGGCGCATGCTCAACGTTGAGTATCTGGTGATTGGCAGCGTCATGGCTGTTGCTGACAACCGTTATCGGGTCAGTTACAGCCTCTACAATGTTTTTAAACAAGCAGTGGAACTCAAGCAGACCATTGAGGGTGATGCCGGCGAACTGCGCGACCTGGCACACTTTGTCAGTGACAGCGTGTTCAAGTTGCTGACGGGCATCGAGGGTGCGTTTTCCACTCGAATTATGTATGTCACAGCCTCGGGGCCCCTCACTAACAGAATTTACCGCCTGCATATCGCCGATGCCGATGGCTATCGTGTCGAGACCATGCTCGAGTCAAAAGAGCCGATTTTGTCCGCCAGTTGGTCGCGAGACGGGCGTTATATTGCGTATGTATCTTTTGAGGTAGACAGCCGCCCGGCAATTTTCCTGCGCGATGTGGTCAACGGCACCCGCCAGCAGTTAACAAACTTTCCCGGTTTGAATGGCGCGCCGGCGTTTTCGCCAGATGGCAAGCAACTGGCCATTGTCCTGTCCAAGGACGGCAATCCGGACATCTATACTCTTAATCTTGATGACAGGCGCCTGCGGCGAGTGACCCGCCACTATGGCATTGATACTGAGCCATCCTGGAGTCCTGATGGTAAGGGCATCATATTTACCTCCAACCGCGGTGGGCAGCCGCAGATATACCAGATTCAGCTGGCTGACCTGTCGGTCGAACGCCTGACCTTTGAAGGTGACTATAATGCGAAGGCCAGTGTCTTGCCCGACGGCAGTGGCATTGTCATGGTGCATCGCCGGGATGGTATTTTTCATATAGCCATGCTCGACCTGCAGCGCGGCAGGTTGACTGTCTTAACCGAAACCTCACTGGATGAGTCGCCTAGTATCGCACCTAATGGAAGTATGTTAATTTACGCGACTCAGGCGGACGGTGAGGGAATATTGGCTGCTGTATCTGTTGACGGTGGCGTAAAATTCAATTTGCCTTCAAGCGAGGGTGACGTCAGGGAACCGGCCTGGTCGCCCCAAAAGCGCAGAATGTTTAAACCCTTGTCGGACTAAATTCCCCTTAACTGTCCATCACAGAGGAAGTCTGATGGGAACATATGGGTAAACTTATTTGTTATCTTTAGGCAGAATGTGACGACTGTCCCATGATATTGCAGTCAAATTTGTGGTTTAATGCGCGTCTTGCGTCCAGCGGCTCACAGGAGTTCAAAATGGTTAGAACATCAACACGTGGTATCATCGCACTTGGTTTAGCAGCTTTTGTGCTCGTTGGCTGCGCCTCTAAAAAAACAGAAATCGAAGCCCCTGCGCCAGCACCCGTAGCCGTAGCGCCTGCCCCTGTTAGCGTCGCTGAGCCTGTCGTTGAAGTCAGGAAGCCTGTGGTAAACCGCGGTAAGATATCCCTGCCAGCCAGTGATGGCACGGCGGGCATGGTCGAGTTGCAGGGCCTTTTCTACTTTGATTTTGATCAGACGATTGTCAAGCGCGCCGGCCACATTGAATTAAACCGTCACGCCACAGCTTTGAAGGAAGATTCTACGTTGCGCGTTCGTCTCGAAGGTCATGGTGATGAGCGCGGTACCCGCGAGTACAACCTGGCGCTGGGCGAACGACGTGCAAATGCTATTAGTGCTTACCTCTTAGCCCAGGGAGCTTCGCGGATGCAGATTGAAGTGATCAGCTACGGTGAAGAGAAGCCAGTTGACGGCGGCCACAATGAAGCCGCTTGGGCGATGAACCGTCGAGTTGAAGTGGTCTACCGCTAGAGCGCTGTAGCCAGGGTATTACCCACCTGGTGAATGAAAATACATAGAGATGCGGAAACGGGTAATGATTCAATCTGCATAGACCCGTCGGCATCTGGCAGGTGTGCGTTAAGCACACCTGCCTTTTTTAGTTACCGGATGCTGCATTTATGACTTCTTTAGAGCTTATGGCCCGTCCATCGATAGTCTGTCTTTCGTCAGCACTGCTTTTATTGCCAGCTGTATTGCCAGCT
>JANQYP010000013.1:17746-24662 GCA_030728785.1 Pseudomonadales bacterium | reverse complement strand
TATTGCCAGCTGTATTGCCAGCTTTATTCCGACCCTTGTCGCAAAGATCGGTAAGCAGTGTTGCTGCCTTTAAAAAAGTAATGTCCAGTTATCGCCATGGCGCGCGAGGCCTGGTCGGTCTGTGCCTGTTGACCAGCGCCCCCTTGGTGATGGCGGCTCCAAGCGATGCCATTCTTGTGGAATCAAGAACGGTGGAATCAAGAACGGTGGAATCACGCACGGTGGACTCACGAACACGTGAGCCTCAAGTCGAGGCAGTTGGGCTGCAAGCAGGCTCGATGGCTGCGGCGACCACCAACGCAGCGACGCCTCAAACAGTGCAACAACTGCCCTTTGAAGCGCCTGTAGAAGACAATCTCTCTGCGACTGGCGCGGAGGGTGGGGGCGGAGCCGATAAGGGTGAGATAGAGGGCATTGAAACCCAATATCATTTGCAGCTGCTGGAGCAGGATGTGCTGACCTTGCGTGGCTTGGTAGAGGAGCTCCAGCATCAATTGCAACGGTTGAAGAAAACCCAGGACGATCGTTATCTGGAGCTTGATAGTCGCTTCCAAAGTCTGCGGGGCCAATTGTCCAGCGGTACCTTGGCGGCAGAGCCCGGTTCTGTGGTAGTGACTGAAGGGCCGGTGGTGGGCGAAATTGCCTTCCCGACCATCACCGGGCAGAGCGAAAAAGCCCTGTATGACACAGCCCTTGAGCTGATTCGTAACCGTCAGTACGATCTTGCCATTACGCAGTTGCAAGCTGTCATTGACCGTTATCCGACGGGTACTTATGCGGCCAATGCTTATTATTGGCTAGGCGAGGTTTATGCGGCTAAACCCGAACCGAACTACGAAAAAGCACGGCAGGCCCTTACCCAGGTAATTGAGTTTTTCCCCGATCACCAGAAGGTGGCGGATGCGGCCTTTAAGCTGGGCAAGGTCTATCATCTGATGGGCGACTGCGACAAAGCTCGTGAATTGCTCACTCAAGTGGTTGAGCAGTACCCGGGTAAGTCTGTGGCGAAGCTTGGTGGCAGTTACCTGCGTGACAACATGAGCAACTGCCAGCCCTGATACACCCGCTCTTTTTTCATTTAAGCCTAAGCCTAGTCTGTCATGTTGAGAATTACTGAGATCTTTTACTCCCTGCAGGGTGAGGCCAGGACCAGTGGCTTGCCCACTGTTTTTGTACGCCTTACTGGCTGCCCGCTGCGCTGCCAGTATTGCGACACTGCTTATGCCTTCAGCGGCGGCAGAATGTTGCCGATGGACGATGTGCTGGCGCAGGTGGCCAGCCATAAGCCTCGCTATGTGACGGTCACGGGTGGCGAGCCCCTGGCTCAGCCGGCCTGCCTGGCATTGTTGGTGCAGCTTTGTGATGCCGGTTACCAGGTGTCTATTGAGACCAGTGGTGCGCTGGATATTGCCGGCATAGATCCGCGGGTATCTATTGTCCTCGACCTGAAAACGCCAGGTTCGGCTGAAGTCAGTCGAAATCTTTATACCAATATCGCGCTGCTGGCGGCCAAGGATCAGGTTAAATTTGTGATCTGTGACCGTCAGGATTTTACCTGGGCCTGCTTCAAAGTGCATGAATACAATTTGCTTGAGCGCGTTGGTGATGTCCTGTTCTCGCCCAGCGTCGGCCAGCAGGCCGCCACTGAGCTGGCTGAGTGGATTCTGGCAGAAAATTTGCCGGTGCGGTTCCAGATGCAGCTGCACAAAATTTTGTGGGGAGACAAGCCTGGTGTCTGAAAAGCAAAACCCGCCTAAGCGCGCCGTGGTCCTGCTGTCTGGCGGGCTGGATTCAGCTACCACCCTGCTGATGGCTCAAGCACAGGGCTTCAGTTGTTACTGCCTGAGTTTTGATTATGGACAGCGGCACCGGCTGGAGATTCAGTTTGCTGCCGCCCTGGCGCGCCAGCATGGTGCTGATCACAAGATTGTCACCGTTGATATAGGGGGATTTGGTGGCTCGGCACTAACCGATATGGGCATAGATGTACCCGTTGCTGAGGCTCCGGGTATTCCCGTGACCTATGTGCCGGCGCGTAATACGGTATTTCTGGCCTACGCACTGGCCTATGCCGAAGTCCTGGAGGCCCTTGATATTTTCATTGGGGTTAATGCCGTCGACTACTCGGGGTATCCGGACTGCCGACCGGCGTTTATCGAGGCTTTTGAGACCATGGCCAATCTGGCGACGCGGATTGGCGTTGAAGGCGCGCATCTGACTATCCATACGCCCCTGATCGCCTTGAGCAAGGAGGCAATTATCCAGGCGGGTCAGGCCCTTGGGGTGGATTACGCCATGACCGTGTCGTGTTACCAGTTGGACTCTGAGGGCGCTGCCTGTGGTGTCTGCGACAGTTGCCGGATTCGGCGGACCGGCTTTGAACGCGCTGGTATTGAGGATCCGACTCGCTACGCCAATATTGGTAGTTGATGGCGATGAGTCTGTGTGTGACTGCTGTTAGAGTGCGTGGTCACGTTTGGAGAATGTCAACGCCGCTGGTTAGCGGGGCTGTCAAGCCCGAGGCCACGTGACTCGAATAGGTTTCATTTGCTGCCGAGCTATCGGAACAAGCCCCCAGCGGAATGGGGGGGCGCAAGCGGGCCAAAGGCAGCAATGGAAAAGTCTGTTGTTGGACGGGTAATGCTCGGCCAAGATATCTTAAATACCTGTTGGCACTACCTACTCATAGAAGTGGCGAGTCTGTCCGCTCAAAGCATGAGATCGACCCTGTCGGGGTATGATCTTGCTGTGCCCCCTCGATGGAGGCGAAGCTTCTTAGGGGGTATCCACCTGTCAGTACTAAAAATGACAAGAAATGGTGGGCCGTCCGGGACTCGAACCCAGGACCAACTAGTTAAAAGCCAGCTGCTCTACCAACTGAGCTAACGGCCCAAAAGAAGAGCCGGTATAATACCTGTTCGCGCCGAGAACTCAAGGTCTGACTGGGTTATTTGTTGGTTTTATTGGTGCCAGTAACGACATATTCCTGCGGCGGTCCGGGCTAACGAGGTTGGCCGGGAAGATATGATTGATGATAGTGCTGCTAAGATCCAGGCCGGTGAGTTGCGCAATGGTATGCAGGCCACCAGGGTTGATGACATTAAATTCGATGACCCAGGGGTAGGCGAGGTCCATACCCGCAAACTCAACCCCGTGAGTGAGAAGGAACTGGCCAATCTGCAGGCAGTAGGCGTGTTCCGTTGGGCTTAACTCGCAGGGGCTGATGTCGGCACCCTGCATCAGGTTCGTGCGGTGATCTTTGCGGGCGCGCCGCAGATACTGGCCGACGGGCACGCCACCGGCAATCAGGACACGCTTTTCACCCTGCTCAATTTCCGCCACATAAGGCTGCAACAGACAGTACTCATCGGCATCGCTGCCTGTCAGGGTTTCGAGAATGACCTGGGTATTTGGATCCTTGGCGTTCAGCAGAAAGACACTGCGGCCCAGGCTGCCAGCGGGAGGCTTGGCGATCCAGCGCTGGCCTGGATCCTGTTGCTGGGCATCAAGCATGTGTTGGTATAGTGCTTTTGGGTCAGTTGACGCAAACAGTTGAGGATGCTGAAAGACCTCAGGGTGATTGGCCAGAAAATACTTGCTCTTGAAATGCATGATGGCCGTCAATGAATTCAGCAACCGGCACTGTCCCTCAAGGGTATAGAGCAGCTGGAATTTATCCAGGAAGTTGCGGCGTAAACCCAGTGACAGGATCCAGACTGTGTCGAAGTGCGCTAATGGTCTGGCCGTTGCCTTTGGGAAAGGCGCGCCGGCGCACAGAGGCATTGCCAGGGGAAAAACTGCCGCTACTACCTTTGAGGACACCATGGCGAGGCTGTCGATAAAACCCAGTTGCACATCATAACCCCGGGCCAGCAGCTCATTGGCCAGGCGCAGGTAATTGTCATCGACGATGGCGTCGGTGTGGGCAACGAGGAGGGCGATGCTTGGCATGATAATCTGGTCCTGCTGGGGCGGCCAAGTTTACCCGCAGTCACATAGCTGTGCCTATGGTCGCAGTGATGGCTGAGGTGATTGTGATTCATCTGCGGGCAAATTGAGTATAATCGACGGCTTTACGTCCATCCGGACTTTGACAGGGTGTAAAAAAATGACCAATCTCACATTTGATGTACCGTCGCACCAGCGTCATGACATGACGGCGGCGGAGCAGCAGGATTACAAAACCAGGATTAAGGCACGCCTGAAGGCAGAGAATGCCGTGCTGGTGGCGCATTACTATACCGATGCCGCGATCCAGGAGCTGGCGGAAGAAACCGGCGGCTGTGTTGCCGACTCACTGGAAATGGCGCGTTTTGGCGCTCGAGTCGAGGCGACAACACTGGTGGTTGCCGGGGTCAGGTTTATGGGTGAGACCGCAAAGATCCTCAGTCCCCAAAAACGGGTGTTGATGCCTACCCTTGAAGCTACCTGTTCCCTCGATCTGGGCTGTCCTGTTGCTGAGTTTTCAGCCTTCTGTGACCAACATCCAGACCGCACTGTGGTGGTTTATGCCAATACCTCGGCTGCCGTCAAGGCGCGCGCCGACTGGGTAGTTACTTCGAGCATTGCCCTGGAAGTGGCTGAACACCTGATGGACCAGGGCGAAAAACTGCTCTGGGCGCCAGATAAATACCTAGGCAGCTATATACAGAAGGAAACAGGCGCAGACATGGTTCTCTGGGATGGTGCCTGCATTGTCCACGAAGAGTTCAAGGCCCAGGGTTTGCGCGAGATGATGAATGTCTACCCGAATGCTGCTGTGCTGGTGCATCCGGAGTCCCCTGCCAGTGTGGTGGCGCTGGCGGATGTTGTGGGCTCTACTACCCAGATTATCAATGCTGCCCGGGATCTGCCTAACCAGCAGTTTATTGTTGCCACTGATCGTGGCATTTTTTACAAAATGCGCCAGATGGCGCCTGGCAAGACCTTTATTGAGGCGCCGACCGCAGGTCACAGTGCGACCTGCCGCAGCTGCGCCCATTGTCCCTGGATGGCGATGAATGAATTGCAGAACCTCTATGCCAGCCTGGCTTCGGGTAGCAACGAAGTCCAGGTGAATCCGGAGATTGCTCGCCAGGCACTGGTGCCATTGGAGCGTATGGTGTCATTTGCCAATTCGGATGCCTATCGGCTGCGTCGCGCCACCTGAGGCCAGCCAGGGCCAGGCTTATGAATTGCGTTGCGCGCGGCGAAGGTCGTTGATGGCGTCAATGCGCTGGCGCAGGCGTGCGGTCATGCCGAAGTCGTCGCGGGCCAGGGGCAGGGCGAAACCCAGTTGTTTGATGGCCTGGTCAAAATTGCCCACCAGCACAAAATATTCCGCCCGAGCCTCGTGCACGCCGACAATATCGTTGGCAAGGCCGTAAGCTTCTGCCAGCAGATACCAGACATCCACGTCGTTGGGGCGATTGTTCGCCAGTCTGGCCAGCGCTGCCGCAGCTTCAGCAGGCTTGCCGCTGCGCATCAAGGCATCTGCATAGCTCATGGTCAGGGGGTAATTATCTATGTTGATCTGCAGTGCCCGGTACAGCAGGTCGACCGCCAGATCATAGTGTTGAACCTTGGCATGGCGTTCGGCATCAGCAAGAATAAAAGCAATTTTGCCGGGATGCTCCGCTTGCAGGGCCAGCAGCAGGGGCTGCACTCGGTCAACATCACCAGCCTCAAGCAGGGCCAGCACCAGGCCATACTGATAAGCGGTTTTCATGACGGGGTCTGTGTGATTCAAGCCATTTTCGAATCTTGCCGTCTGGTCGCTGTTGGGTGGTGCTGACATGACCATGGCGCGTATTTTCATCAGTTGAAAATCCAGGCTCAGGGGCCAGGTGCCTTGGGGGTAGTTGCGGGTCTGGTTATAGGAATCCGCTATCCGGTCTTTAGTGACGGGGTGAGTCAGTAGAAATTCAGGAATGCGTGTGGTGTTGAAGCGGTTGGCGCGGTCCAGGCGTTCGAACATATAGGCCATGGAGCGCGGGTCCATATCTGCCGCCACCAGCGTATCTATGCCCACCCGGTCAGCCTCAGCCTCGCGAGATCGACTGTAGCGCAGCATTTCGCTCTGGGCCGCGCCCTGGCCAGCAGAGATAGCGGCAATGCCGGCGCTGCCGCCGCTGGTGGTCATGAGTACAATACCGGCGAGCAGTCCAGCGAGGTTTTTCAGGCTCGCTCCACGCCCGGCTTCCTGGCCGCGGGCAAAATGCCGTTGGCTCAAGTGGGCAAGTTCGTGCGCCAGAATAGAAGATATCTCATTTTCAGTTTCACCCACCAGAAACAAACCGAGGTTAACTCCGATAATCCCGCCCGGGGCAGCAAAGGCGTTCAGAGCCGTGTCATCAATAACAACCAGGTCCAGGCGCCGATCTTCAAGTTGGCTGTGCGAAGCCAGGCGATAGATCAGGTGTTCAAGATAACTCTGCATTAACGGGTCCTCAACCCGCGGCGCCTGAGCATAAAGGCTGCGCAGGAACTGCTGGCCAAGAACGCGCTCTTCGGACAGTGAGATGATGGCAGAGGTGGTGTCACCAAACTGGGGCAGGTTCTGCTCCTGGGCTGCGCCAGCACCAGTGGTGCTGGCTGCCAGCAGAACTGCAAGCAACCAGTGTTGCCACTGGTAACGGCGATGATCCGCAACGCCAGACTTCATTCGCATAAGCTGGCCGCAGGTGTTTGCCGGGTAACTTTCTGGGTTCTGAGCATGGCGGGGCTGGGTCCTGAGTATGCGGCTGGTTGGCAGATTCGACCCTATCAGCATCCATACGTTCCCGGCAAGGATCATCTTGATGGCAGAATGGCGTCGCGGATTCGTTTCCCTGGGACTTTCCCGCTATACTCCTGCGATTATTCAGGAGGACGGTTTAGGGCCAGGGATTGTTCGATGGCAATGTCTAATGAGAGCGTTTGATGGGATTGTTTGATG
>JANQYP010000013.1:0-17646 GCA_030728785.1 Pseudomonadales bacterium | reverse complement strand
GTTTGATGGGATTGTTTGATGAGATTGTTTGATGAGATTGCTCAATGAGTAGTGCCGACGCCAAATCCGCTGACAGATTCGAGGCGGACTTAAAGGCCGCGGCGGCCATTGGCGCCGAGGTTGGCGACACCGGTCTTGTCGTCGGCGAATACCTGGACGCCAGCGGCCTGACCTGCCCGCTGCCATTGCTGAAGGCCAAGCAGGCCCTTAATCGTCTGGCTGGGAATCAGATACTGGTGGTGGTCTGCACCGACCCGGGCTCAGTGCGCGATTTTCAGGTCTTTACTCGCCAAAGTGGCCATGGCCTGCTGCAAACCCGTGAACAGGGGAACCACTATTATTACTGGCTGCAAAAGAAGCCGTGAATTTTGCGCCACTGTGAGTGATCCCATTGCACTGCACAGAGGCAGGCGCGCTGCAGGCAGGAAGGAAACAGGAAAGCCAAACTATGTTTGATGTCATGCGGTCGTGGGTCAATCGGTTTCTGTCTGACGAAGAAGCCGTGCTGCTGGGTGCTATTCTCCTCAGTTCAACCATTATCATTATTTTTATGGGCACTATCCTCGCGCCGCTGCTGACAGGTATTGTGCTGGCCTATGTCATGCAGGGCACCATTAAACTGCTGAAGCGCCTGCACATGCCCAATGGCCTGGCGATACTGATAACCTTCAGCCTGTTTATGGGTGGCTTTGTCTCGCTGTTGTTTTTTGTGATACCGCGGGTATGGCGCCAGCTTCGGGCCTTGTTTGACAACCTGCCCGGTATGATTGACCAGACCCGAACGTTGCTGTTGGCCCTGCCGAAGAATTATCCCTCCCTTGTCAGTGAAGTGCAGGTCAGCAGCTGGATTGAAATGCTCAATTCCGAAGCCGGTGGTATCGGCCAATGGCTGGTATCCTTTTCCCTGTCCCAGTTGCCGGTCGTTGTGGGTGTGGCGGTTTACGCCATGCTCGTCCCCATCCTGGTGTTCTTCCTGTTGAAGG
Organism: Pseudomonadales bacterium; assembly: GCA_030728785.1. Classification (GTDB taxonomy): domain Bacteria; phylum Pseudomonadota; class Gammaproteobacteria; order Pseudomonadales; family Azotimanducaceae; genus UBA4582. The sequence goes on along the minus strand of JANQYP010000013.1, from coordinate 16,663 downwards.
ACCAGCAGGCGCTGATCAACTGGTGCCTGTCGCTGTTACCCAGCGACAGGCCACTACTGAACCGCATCGGCCGTGAAATGGACCAGCAGATGGCAAATTATGTGCGTGGCAAGGTCATAGAAATTATCATGCTCGGCGTGGTCAGTTACATTTTCTTTAAGGTGATGGGTGTGGAGTATTCGGCACTGCTGGCGTTTCTGGTTGGCCTGTCAGTTATTGTGCCCTATGTTGGCCTGGTGGCGGTCACCATACCGCTGGTTATTATTGTCTATCTGCAGTTTGGCTGGGGCCCGACGTTTTTCTACGTGATGCTGGGTTATACCATTATTCAGGGAATTGACGGCCTGGTAATTGTGCCCTTACTGTTTTCTGAAGCTGTTAACCTGCACCCGATCGCCATTATTACGGCGGTGCTGGTGTTTGGCAGTTGGTGGGGATTGTGGGGCGTGTTTTTTGCGATTCCGCTAGCAACCCTGGTTAAGGCGGTGATGACTTCCTGGCCCCGTAAAGAGCGTGTGCCGTCGCCGTCCTTGTGATCGGCCAGCCACACCATTAAGATTGCTCGTTTTCGTTTTTCACCTTTGCCGGGTCCCTTACTGGAGCGGCACGTATAGGCCAGATAATGATCCAAGGTAGTATTGTAGCGCTCGTCACACCCATGCATGCTGATGGTGCGATTGACTGGCAAAGGCTCGATGAGTTGGTGGAATGGCATATCGCCAGTGGCACGGCGGCCCTGGTGCCAGTAGGGACCACTGGCGAGTCCGCGACCGTTGATGTGCGTGAGCACTGCGCTATTGTGAAGCGGGTTGTGGCTGTCGCTCATGGCCGCATTCCTGTTATCGCAGGTACCGGTGCCAATGCCACGGCAGAGGCTATCGAGCTCACCCGGGCGGCTAAAGATGCCGGTGCCGATGCCTGTCTGTTGGTAACTCCCTACTACAACAAGCCTACTCAGGAAGGTCTCTACCAGCACTACAAGGCCATTGCTACAGCGGTGGACCTGCCCCAGGTGTTGTATAACGTGCCGGGCCGAACTGCCTGCGACATGCTGCCAGCCACCGTCGCCCGCCTGGCAGAGATTGACCAGGTCATTGCCATCAAGGAAGCCACTGGTAATCTCGAACGCACTCGGGAGATCCTGGCCTTGTGTCGAACACCTATCCAGATTTATTCCGGTGACGATGAAACCTTTGTTGACCTGGTTCTGCTTGGTGCCAGTGGCACCATCAGTGTGACCGCCAACGTGGCACCAGTGCAGATGGCGAAAGTTTGTGCCGCCGCCCTGGCGGGGGATGCAGAACTGGCTCATGACTTGAATAAAAGCCTGTTGGCATTGCACAAAAACCTGTTTCTGGAGTCCAATCCCATACCCGTAAAATGGGCTTTAACAGAGATGGGCAAGATTAGTCAGGGAATTCGCCTGCCGCTGACAGAATTATCACCGCAATACCATCAGGCTGTTCGCGATGCGCTGCGCCAAGCTGGAGTACTGAACTAGTCATGAAACACCTTAACTTTTGCCAAACGCCGCAAGCCTTTGGCCTGCTGCTGTTGATATACCTGTTGTCCGGCTGTAGTTGGTTAGGTATCAGCAACAGCAGTGATGATTATCTCAAGTCCGCGTCCATCCCCCGGGTTGTGGTTCCAGACACTCTGGACCAGCCTCCCTTTTTTGATGCCCTGACCATCCCGCCGGTGAATGATGCCCGTGGTCTGTCAGGTGAGAAACTGGACATTGGTCTGCCTGAGCCCTTGAGCACCAGTTTTGGTGTTGAGCAGATTGTGATTCGTAAACTTGGTGACAACCACTGGGTGTTTATCGACACGCCGCCAGCCGCAGTATGGCCGAAAATTCGGTTGTTCTGGGAGGTTAATAATATGGATGTGCAATACGCTGATCCACGCCGGGGCATTATTGAAACCAACTGGCTGAGATCCACGGGCGGCGAGCCAGGCAAGGTCTTCAACAGTCTCAAGAGCGGCGTCGCCTGGGCAGACTCGACGGCGACCATGCAGAACAAATTCCGTTTAACCATTGAGGCTGGCATCCGCTCTGGTAGCTCAGAAGTGCATCTGGAGCACAAGCAGGCCACCCTTGGTGCTCCCGTCAGGCCGGATACTGCCAACTGGAACGGCTCGTCAGATGACCTGGCGCTGGAAAACAAGGTATTGACCGAGTTGGCTTACTTTTTGGGTGAGACCATACCCAAGGGCTTCTCTATCTCTCAGGGCGCCATGAACATTCGTAACAGCCGCGTTGAGATTCTGCCCGACCACACCCGGCCGGTATTGCGTTACAAGCTGGACTTCGACCGCACCTGGGCCACCGTTGGTGCGGCGCTGGAAAATGCTCAAGTGAAGATACAGGATCTGGACCGCAGCAGTGCTAACTATTACGTCTATTACGATGATGCTAACTACGAAGAGCCCGGCTTTTTTGGTCGCCTGTTCTCTGACAAGCAAGTGGTAGGTGAAGCTAACAGATATCTTGTCCATCTCGACAGTGCGGAAGATGGTATTCATGTCACCGTCCTCAAGGACCAGGAGAATCTGGCTGATCCCCTGGTAGCAGAGCGGCTGTTGAAAATTATCAAAGAGTACTCCAGCTAGGAAAACCGACCCCGTCATGCGTATTACATCCCTGGGTAGTGGCAGCCGTGGTAACAGTACGCTGATAGAGGACAAGGACACCTGTATCCTTGTGGATCTTGGCTTCACCCTCAAAGAAATAGAAAAGCGCCTGCGGCGCGTCGATCGTTCGCCTGACGATATCACTGCGGTGTTGGTGACTCATGAACACGCCGACCATATTAGTGGCGTCGCACCCTTCGCGCGTAAGTATAAAACCCCGGTCTACCTGACACCCGGCACCTACAATGAACAGCGTATGGGCCTGGTGCCAAAGCTGGTGAGAATCAATTGTCATCGCAGCTTTGTGCTGGGTAGTCTGGCCATTGAGCCGGTGGCCGTACCCCATGACGCGCGTGAACCCTGTCAGTACGTCATCAGTTCAGGTGGTCTGAGCATTGGCGTGTTAACGGACCTCGGCCATATTACACCCCATGTAGAACGTCACTATGAGGCTTGTGATGCCTTGTTACTGGAGTGTAATCATGACCTGCAGATGCTGGCAGACGGACCTTATCCTTACTCGCTGCAACAACGGGTGGGCGGGCCCCGCGGTCACCTGAATAATTTGCAGGCCGCGGAACTGCTGCGTAAAGTCGACCTGCGGCGTTTACAACATCTGGTGGTGTCGCATATCAGCGAGAAAAACAACGCCCCGCACCTGGCTCTGAACGCCGTCAATGCCGTCCTGGACGCCGAAGCCAGTGGTTGGCAAGGCCAGTTGCGGGTTGCCCAACAGGATATCGGTTTCGATTGGCTGGAGCTCAACCCCGGATAAATTCTCTTTCCCGTCTTGCTAACTGTTCAAGCATACAGTACTGTACCCGTATACAGTAAAGGCTCTTCATGACAGTGCCTGCCGGGTGTAGCCACCGGCAACAACACAAGCGCTTTTGCTTTAAGCACCGGGCGCTTTTGCAGAAGTTTTTCAGGCGCGTTTCAGGAGTTCCCAAGTTGTTGATTAGCCCCAGAGCGCGGGCTTTAACAGGCATATTGGGCTATGGCTATGGTGAGCGGTAACTAAACCTGGGGGGGTACAGCAACAGTGAAAATCAAGCATATTCAATCGATGGACCTCTGGCTTCTGACCAAAGGCGACCGCGTGCTTTACCAGGGGAAATTGAATCCCTGGAAAACGCCTTGTGTTATGGCTGGTGTGTTACGCCGCGAGGGTAAGGTTTTTCGCTATTTCTCGTGAACATTATTCAGGCTTCCTGCTCTGGTTCCTTGTTCTGGTTCCTTGTTCTGGTTCCCTGCTCTGGTTCCCTGTTCTGGTTCCCTGCTCTGGTTTAAAAACCTGGTGCAGCTAGTGTAGAAAGGTAAACATCTTGCGTCGATAGGCCGTGGCCACCGGATCGCCTTTGCCCAGCAGGTCAAACACCTTGACCATGGTTTTTCTGGCCAGCGCGTCTTCATAGTCTTTGTTCGCTTTGAGCATCAACAGCAAAGTTTCCAGGGCCGCTTCAATTTTGTCGTCGGCAACCAGGCTGACTGCCAGCTGGTAAAGGCTTGGCAGGTCAGCGGGGGTTTGTTCGAGGGTTGCTTGTAGGTCTTTGATATCAGGCATGGCGGCTGACAGTTCAATAAATTCAATACGGTTCTTAGGTTTGGCAATGCCTGTGGTGTCTGCAGGGACTCTGGCCAGTATCTGCTGCGCCTCGCTGATGCGCCTTTCCATGATGAGCAAGTCTGCCAGTTCCACTTGCAGGGCATAGTTCTGCGGTTCCTGCACTATCGCTTCCTGCAGCATCTGAATAGCGCCGTCGCGGTCGCCGGCGGCCAGCAACATGGTGATCTGTTCGCGGATACGCTCAATGGGGCTCATGGTCAGGGTTTCCAGTAACTCGCGGAGCTGGCTTTCCTTTTGCGGGCCTTCCAGCTCGTGAGCAATCTGGGCGTTAAAGATAATCTTCAGAGTCGGCAGGGTGCGGACATTCAGTTGCTGGACGATCTGCTGGTTGTTCTGGACGTTTACTCGGCCCAGACGAAACTTGCCTTTGAACTCATCAGCAAGTTTTCTCATGATGGGTGCCAGCTGCTCTGAGGGCTCGGCTCCCGGCGCGTAAAACTCCAGCACCACTGGCATCAGTCGTGACTTTTCAACCACTTCTGCCTGGAATTCTTTGGCGTTGACTTCAATGATGTTTGGCGAAGCATTCATGTGTTGTTTGACCCTGCCAGAAAAGCCGTAGCCTACCAAAGCGCGAAGCAGATTTCCTGCGTTATTTGGCTGTATATATTCACAGTCAAACGGTAGACTGCCGTTGATTTCCGCGTCTCTGGTACCGTGATGAGCATGGACATGAATATCGAATTGCTGGGCCTGCTGGCGTCTGCCGGCCTGCTTGGGGCAAGCCTTGCCGCTCTGCTCACTGGGCTCCTCGGCCGGGCGCGGTTGCAGCGCCAGCGCGGCCTGTTGGAGACAGACATGGCGCTGCAGCAACGCGATCTCGACAACATGGCAGGGCAGCTGCGTTTTATTCAGGCGCAACTGACTGTCAAAGTGCAGGCCCTGGAGCAGGCGCTGGTAAATGCCGCTGGTTTACAATCTCGGGTTGATCACCAGCAGCAACAAATCGCCGCCCTGGAGCTGCGCCTGGCATCGGCGTTGCATAACGCCGGCGAGCTGCAAAGGGCCAACGCCGACTATCGGGAGCGCATCAGTCATCTGCAAACGACGTTGCAGGAGCAGCAGAAGCAAGGCACTGAGAAGCTGCAGTTGCTCGAGCAGGCACGGGAGCGCCTGAGTACGGAGTTCAAGAATCTCGCTAACGATATCTTTGATGCCAAGCAGAAGAGCTTTAAGGAGCAGAACCAGTTGCAGATGGACGGCCTGCTGAAGCCCCTGGGGGAGAAAATCAAGGATTTTGAGAAGCGCGTTGAGGACACTTATAACCGTGAGAGCAAAGAACGGTTCTCCCTGGCCAGGGAGGTCAAAGGCCTGCAGGAACTGAACGTTCGTATCAGCCAGGATGCAGTCAACCTGACCAATGCCCTGAAAGGCGAGAGTAAAACCCAGGGTATCTGGGGTGAGGTGATTCTGGAGCGGGTGCTGGAAAGGTCCGGTCTCGAAAAGGGCCGTGAGTACGAGGTCCAGGTGAATCTGAAAAATGCCGCCGGCCAGCGCTTCCAGCCCGATGTGGTAGTGCACCTGCCCGAAGGCAAAGATGTGATCATCGATGCCAAGGTGTCGCTGGTGAGTTATGAGCGTTATTGCAGTGCGGCGCCGGGGCCGGCGCAAACCGAGGCGTTGAAAGCGCATATCCTGTCCCTGCGCCAGCATGTGAAACAATTGGGTGCCAAGGATTACCAGAATCTTGAACATATCCGGACCCTCGATTTTGTTTTGCTGTTTGTGCCTGTTGAGGCCGCCTTTACTTTGGCTGTGCAACAAGACAGCGAGATATTCGCCAACGCCTTTGACAAGAATATTGTCCTTGTGGCGCCTTCCACCCTGCTGGCCACGCTGCGTACCATCCAGAATATCTGGCGTTATGAGCAGCAAAACAAAAATGCCCAGGAGATTGCCGGTAAGGCTGGCGCCCTGTACGACAAGTTTGTGAATTTTGTCACCGATCTCGAGGAAATTGGTGGCCGTTTGGATGGTGCTCAGGCCGTTTATACCAGGGCGCACAAGCGCTTGGTGTCAGGTCAGGGCAGTTTGGTAAGCCGGGCTGAAAACATGCGCGAACTGGGTGCCAGAGTGACCAAGAGCCTGCCCGGTCATCTGCTGGAAGAGCCAGTGCCAGACTTACCGCAGGCACTGTCAAAGACGGCGCTTGGAGTCGCTCCTGGGCGTTGAAAACCCCCATTTCCTACGTCAACCATGGACATTCACTGACCCCAAAAATGGCATGAATGGCTGCAGGACAAGGGTAAGCGGGGACTGCAGCGTTGGTAGGCGCTTACCAGATAAATAAGTTATTCACAACCTGACCCAGCCGCTGAATCAGAGTGACTTAGGTGCCAATGTTAAAACTCTCGGCATTTGTGTGTCGCAAGCTATTGATAAAAAACAATAAAACGCAACTGTACAAAAAATAACCAGCAGGCTTTTCTGCAAAAACGTCTGGTTTTGTCTGACAGAGTAAAAACTATCCCCAGAGTTATCCACAGAAAATGTGGACATCTCTGATGCGCCGCAACATCAATCGCTAGTCGACGGCCAGGAAACAGGCGTTTGCCGGCATAGTAGGCGAAACCGCCAGCAGAAGAGACGAATAAGCAAGCAATAATGACGCTTTTCAGGTAGTTTCTGCGAGACCTGACTGGCATTTTAACAAGCAGTGCTCAGCCTAAACTGCAAAAACCGGGAAATTATCATGGCGCAGAACAACAAGAAAAAAGACGCAAACCATGCCTATTGGCACGCCAACCTGAGGCTCATGGCGGGCCTGTTGACGATCTGGTTTGTGGTGTCTTTTGGTTGCGGCATTCTTTGGGTCGACGATCTTAACCAGTTTCATGTTTACGGTTTCAAACTGGGGTTCTGGTTCTCCCAACAGGGTTCTATCTATACCTTTGTTATCCTGATTTTTGTTTACGCCTGGCGCATGAACCAAATCGACAAGGCCCACGGCGTTGACGAGCAGGAGTAGCAAATGAGTGCCCAGTTGTTAACCTATGTGTTTGTTGGTCTGTCATTTGCGCTGTATATCGGTATTGCAATCTGGAGTCGCTCGTCTACCACCCAGGAGTTTTATGTGGCTGGCGGTCATGTCCATCCGCTGGCTAATGGTGCAGCCACTGCTGCAGACTGGATGTCAGCCGCCTCCTACCTGTCCATGGCGGGTATTATTGCCTTTGAGGGTGCCGATGGTGCCCGTTACCTGATGGGCTGGACCGGTGGTTATGTGCTGCTGGCACTGTGCCTGGCGCCGTACTTACGTAAATTTGCCAAGTTTACCGTGCCGGATTTTGTCGGTGATCGTTATTACTCCCAAACTGCCCGCCTGGTGGCGGTGGTGTGTGTCATTTTTATCTCCTTTACCTACGTCGCAGGCCAGATGCGTGGTGTTGGTGTGGTGTTTTCGCGCTTTCTTGAGGTGGACATCAACACCGGCGTGGTGATTGGCATGGGTATTGTGTTTTTCTATGCGGTGCTGGGGGGTATGAAGGGTATCACCTATACCCAGGTGGCGCAGTTCTGCGTGTTGATCTTTGCGTTCCTGGTGCCCGCCATTTATATCTCCATTGCCCTTACCAACAATCCCTTTCCCATGCTTGGTCTCGGCAGCACCATGGCCAACGAGCCGGTTTATCTCCTTGACAAGCTGGATGGCCTGACCACCGAGCTTGGCATGACCGCCTTTACGTCTGGCAACAAGTCCACCCTTGACATGTTGTTTATCACCGCCGCGTTGATGGCAGGTACTGCCGGGCTGCCCCATGTGATTGTGCGCTTTTTTACCGTGCCCAGGGTCAGGGATGCGCGTATCTCTGCGGGTTATGCCCTCATATTTATTGCCCTGCTGTATACCACCGCCCCAGCGGTAGCGGCATTTGCGCGGATTAACATCATTAACGCCATGGATGGGTTGCAGTACGCAGAGGCGCCGCAATGGTTTGGCAAGTGGGAAGACAGCGGCCTGATTGCCTGGTTTGACAAGAATGGTGATGGCGAGATTCAGTACCGTGGTGGCGCAGCCATGTCGCCAGCAACGCCGGCCTTTGCCGAGGGTCGAGGTGTCAGTGGTGAGCGATTGCTGACTAACCAGCCCACCGCCAACGATAACGAGCTGTATATCGACCGGGACATTATTGTCCTGGCTCACCCGGAGATTGCGCAGCTGCCCAATTGGGTAGTGGCGCTGGTGGCGGCGGGTGGTCTGGCCGCGGCCCTGTCAACGGCCGCTGGCCTGTTGCTGGTGATATCGACAGCCATATCCCATGACCTGATGAAAAAGACCTTTCGGCCCCACATTACCGAGCGCCAGGAATTGCGTTATGCTCGTATGGCGGCCGCCGTTGCTGTGGCTGTGGCGGGGTTGTTCGGCATCTACCCGCCCGGCTTTGTCGCCGAGGTGGTGGCGTTTGCCTTTGGCCTGGCGGCGGCGAGTTTTTTCCCGGTGATCCTGTTGGGCATATTTTCGACCCGTATGAATAAGGAGGCGGCCATCAGCGGTATGCTCACAGGGCTTGTGTTTACCTTTGGCTATATTGTCTACTTCAAGTTTATCGATCCCGCCAGCAATGCTGCTGCGCACTGGTGGTTTGGCATTTCCCCTGAGGGGATCGGCACACTGGGCATGATCCTGAATTTTCTGGTGGCATTTGTGGTCATGAACCTGACGCCACCACCACCGCAGCATATTCAGGATCTGGTGCAGGATATTCGCGTGCCCCAGGCTCGGCATGCTCTCACTTAATGGCGGCAAGAGTCTCAACAGGCAGGTACCCATATGACCAGATTCACTAGCCCGCCAACGGCTGCGACACTCGTCGAGCAATATCGTAGTGAGGGCGTCAGGCGCATCAAGCTGGCGGTCTGTGATATTGATGGTGTGCTCCGCGGCAAGTACATCAGCCTGGAAAAATTTGCCGCCATTGCACCCGCCACGTCAGGTTTTTGTGACTGCGTACTGGGTTGGGATGTGAATGACCAGTTGTACGATAATGCCACTTTTACCGGCTGGCATACGGCCTATCCTGATGCCCTGTTCCGCCTTGACCTGGCGACAGAGCGGCGTTTGCAGGATGAAGGTAATATCCCATTTTTTCTCGGTGAATTTGTCACCAGCGACCAGCAGAGCCTGCACCCCATCTGTCCCCGCAGCCGCCTGAAACAGGTTCTGCAACGGGCAACAGCCGCAGGTTTTGGCGCACGTCTGGCATTTGAGTATGAATTTTTTATCTTTGCTGAGACACCGCAGTCCATCCGCGACAAGAACTATCGTAACCTGGTGCCGCTGGCGCCCGGGAACTTTGGCTATTCGGTGCTCAGGACCAACACTCACAGTGATTTGTTTAACGAGTTTATGGACTATTGTGAAGCCCATGACTTTGCCCTTGAGTGTCTGCACTGTGAGACGGGTCCGGGTGTCTGGGAAGGTGCGATTGCGGTGGATGATGCGCTGGCGGCAGCGGATAAGGCCATATTGTTCAAGACCTTTGCCAAGTCCTTCTTTCAGCGTCAGGGATTTGTGGCGACATTTATGGCCAAATGGTCTATGGATTATCCCGGCCAGAGTGGTCACTGCCACCAGTCGCTGGTGAACCTGTCGGATGGCAGTTCGGCCTTCTTTGAAGAAGACGCGGAGCATGGCATGAGCGCTGTACAAAGAAGTTATGTCGCCGGCCAGCAAAAGTATATGCGTGAACTGCTGGCCGTTACCTCGCCAACCATTAACAGCTATACGCGGCTTGTCAAAGGTGCCTGGGCCCCAACAGCCGCCACTTGGGGTGTGGAAAATCGCACCACGGCGCTGCGAGTGATCCCTGGTTCGGCAAAGAGTCAGCGGGTTGAATTCCGAGTCGGTTCGGCCGATGCTAATCCTTATCTGGTGGCGGCGGCGACTCTGGGTGCCGGCTTGCTGGGTATCAGTGAACAGCTGCCCCTTGGTGAGCGCGTTTTGGGTGATGCCTATGCTGTGCAGGATCAGTTACCGCCTGCATGGCAATTACCCAGCAATCTGCGTGATGCCAATAGGGCGCTGGCACAGTCGAAGGCAGCGCCGGCACTGTTTGGTGCCGAGTTTGTTCAGCACTTTGTCGCCAGTCGTGACTGGGAGGTGCGGGAATATGAGCGGCATGTTACGGACTGGCAACTGCAACGTTATTTTGAAATTATCTAGGTGGGTTGGCGGTGAGAATAGGCATACTTAAAGCGGACGGAGTCAATCCCAGGCTACAGCCGGAGTTTGGTGAATATCCGGCAATGATCACCCGAGTGCTGAAGCGCGCGGCAGAATTTGCTGCTAACGACACACTCGAGTTTCTGGTGTATGACGTGGAGTTGGGCGAGTACCCAAAACAACTAGCTGACTGTGATGGCTATATTATCACCGGCAGCAAAAGCAGTGTTTATGATGATGTGCCGTGGGTTCATCAGTTGCTGGATTTTGTTCGAGCGCTGGATGCCAGCCGAACGCCAACAGTGGGCATCTGTTTTGGCCATCAGCTGATGGCACATGCCTTGGGAGGCAAGGCTGAGCCTGCGGCAGTTGGCTGGCGGGTGGGTGTCCATCATGCCCAGGTGATCAATACAGCCAGTTTTATGGCGCCCTATGCAGGGGCTTTTGCCCTGCTCTACAGTCACAAGGACCAGGTTGCCAGTCTGCCTGCAGGTGCCACAGTGCTGGCCACCAGTGATTCATGCCCAAATGCCATGTTCCAGATTGGTAAGCACATGCTGGGATTGCAGGGCCATCCGGAGTTTATTAAGGATTATTCCAAGGGCCTGCTGGCGCTGCGTCGCGAAACCCTTGGCGAGTCACTCTACGCAGCGGGCATGGCCTCATTGCAGGAAAATACCGATGAAGTGCTGGTAGGCGCCTGGATTCTCAGGTTTCTCGCTGACGCCAGGGCCGCAAGGCGTGACCTTGCTGTGGCAGGCTCCTAGGCCAGGTCGCTGAGTTGCTCCAGCACCGGCCAGTGCAGGTCGCCAATGCGGCCATTAGGGTTCAGTGGGTGCAGGCACACATGACTGGCCCCGGCGGCATACTGCGCGGCAATTCGTTCCTTGATTTTATCCACAGATCCCCAGGCGCAGGTGGCGTCGATAAACCTGTCGGAGCCGCCATTGGCTAAATCAGCCTCGTTAAAGCCCAGGCTCAGCCAGTTGTTGCGGTAATTCGGCAGTGCCAGATGGCGCTGTGCCACAGCCCTGGCCGTTGTTCTGGCTGTATCGGCATTAGCATCGAGCAGGACACGCTGCTCCACACACAGCCACTTGTTGGGGCCGAGGATTTTCCTGGCGATGGCGGTGTGTTCTACGCTAGTAAAAAAAGGGTGGGCACCGGCACAGGTGTCTCTGGCCAGTTCAAGCATTTTTGGTCCCAGTGCAGCAATCACCCGGGCCGGTGGCACGGCAGGGCGCCGCGCTGTATACGGTGCGGCGTCCATGGCTTGCAGATAGGCGCGCATGGTCGCCAGGGGTTTGGCGTATTCGCGGTTGCGAATACCCTCTACCATAATCTGGTGTGAGACCCCCAGCCCCAGCAGAAACCGATCGTCTGACAATTCTGCAAGTGTTTGTTGGCCGGCCAGGGTAACCCCCGCTTCGCGATGATAGATGGAGGCGATACCGGTGGCGATATTCAATCTGGTGGTATTGGCCAGCAGCCAGCCGGCATGGGCAAAGGGGTTGCGCCCGGTGGATTCCGGTATCCACAGGGTGCTATAACCGAGTGCCTCAATTCTCTGCGCCGTTGCTGTGGCTATATTGGCGCGCATGCCGTCGAGGTAATACCAAACACCAAGTTTACCTGGCTCCATGGTTTGCTCCTGCAAATAATGGTGTGCTGTAGCTGAGCCTGTAAATGGGCCTTGACTGTGTCTGCAGGCAAGGCGTTGCACGGGCTGCCGGGGCAATTAGTCAATAGTCGCGTGTTCGCGTAAAATGACCCGCTTATCCTAGTCACCTTCGCCAAGCTGCGCCAGCGCAATTAAATTGAGCCGTGATTTGAAGGGGTGGACAACCAGTTTCTCTAAAGGATGCCTACTGTGGTTGATAACATGTCTCGCCGGGGTTATGACCCCCTGACGTATTTTTTTGAAGACCAGGCGCCAGGCGCCGGCACTGTGACTAAGGTCGCCGACGGCGTTTACTGGGCGCGCCTGCCGATGGGTGGCCGGCTCAATCATATCAACGTCTGGCTGCTCCGCGATTACCAGGGCTGGACCATTGTTGATACCGGCCTGAACGCCAGTGAAGTACAGGCCGACTGGCAGGCCATATTCAAGAACCATCTGCATGGCTTGCCCGTAAACCGGGTGATTGCAACCCATCTGCATGCTGACCACACGGGTAATGCTGGCTGGCTCTGCCGGCACTGGGGCTGTGAATTGTGGATGAGTCGCAGTGATTTTTATATGTGTAAAGTGATGGCTGCAGATGGGCCAGCAGATGTACCTGACGATGCTATTAAGTTTTACCGGCGGGCCGGCTTTGATGAAGACCGGCTGGCGCGTTATCGCAGCCGGTTTGGCCAGTTTGGCGCCAACATTACGCCGTTACCGGCGGGTTATCGACGCATCACCGATGGTCAGTATATCGACATTGGCGGTCGTGAATGGCGCGCCGTGATTGGCCATGGCCATGCACCGGAGCATGTCTGCCTGTATTGCCCGGAGCTGAAAGTGATTATTGGCGGTGATCAGTTGTTACCCAAAATCACCCCAAATGTAGGTGTGCAGCCTTCTGAACCCATGGCTAATCCGCTGAAGGACTGGATTAATTCCTGTATCAGGTTTCGCGAGTATCTGCCGCCGGACCTCATGGTCCTGCCGGCCCATGAGAGCATTTATACCGGTGTACACGAGCGCTTGACGGCACTGATTGACTGGCACGAAGTGGCCCTGGAAAAACTCTATGAGCTGTGTGCAGAGCCCAAAAGGGCGGTTGATGTCTTCCCGGCGTTATTCCGCAGCAAAATCACCGACTGGACATTTTTTCCTGCGACCGGTGAGGCCATTGCTCACCTGCATTGCGCCCTGGAGCGCCGCATGTTGAAAGTTGAGGAGGATGACAAGGGTGTAGCCTGGTGGCGCCAGGCCTGAGGCTCGCCCAGGGCAGCGGCGCGCATAGTCTGCGTAGGTTCCTTACTACTCATCCAGCGCAGCACTGTGTGATAATCAGTGGTGTTCACCGGGGCACCAATGGTGTGTCAACAAGCAATGGGAGTGTGGATCATGGCGAAACAGGCATTTGATCACTGGCAGCCAATCACTGAAGACGACGCGACCATCGCCGCGGCGCTCGAAGACGCTGATATACCAACACTGATGGTGGCGCTTGTGCACCTGACCGGTGACCTGAGTGGGCTCCGTGGCGACATTCGTCCTGTTGGTGGTTTTATGGCCGCGCCCCAGGGTGGCCTGACGGCTGCGCAGCAGGCCGGCGTCAAAGCCCAGGCCCTGGAGGTGCTGAAAGCGTACCGGGATGGCAAGGGGCTGCTGCCAAAAGTGCCCGATGAAGCTGCCATTCGGCAAATGATGAACTTTCTGGTGGGGGCAGACCTGCCCGGCGAATATATCCCCTTCCTGGCGTCGGAGTTGTCCCTGCATGGCGAAGATCCATTTGGCCAACCCGCCATCGATGCCATCCCCAGGGAGCAACGGGCGACCCTCAAGACTATTATTATTGGCAGTGGCATGTCGGGTATCCTTGCAGCGATCCGTCTGCAGGAGGCGGGTATGCCTTACACCATCATCGAAAAGAATGCCGATGTCGGTGGTACCTGGCTGCAGAACACCTATCCCGGGTGTCGAGTAGACAGCCCCAACCACACCTACTCCTATTCGTTTGCACCCAAGGACTGGCCCCAGCATTTTTCGCCGCAGCAGGTGCTGCTGAACTATTTTGACCAAATAGCCACGGACTACAAAATCCGGGAGCATATTCTGTTTAACACGGAGGTTGTCAGCGCCGAGTACCAGGATGCCAGTGCCAATTGGCAGGTACATGTGCAGAAGACTGATGGTACCCAGGACACATTAACGGCCAACGCTGTCATCACAGCAGTGGGCCAGCTCAATCGACCCCGTTACCCGGAGATTAATGGCATTGGCAGCTTTGATGGGCCGGCCTTCCACTCGGCTGTCTGGGAACATGACCATGACCTGCAGGGTAAGCGCATAGCGGTGATTGGTACGGGTGCCAGTGCCTTCCAGTTTATTCCGAAAATAGCCCCTGATGCGGCCGACGTGGTGGTCTTCCAGCGCACGCCACCCTGGGTTGTGCCCCGTGCGGATTACCACGCTGATATCCCCGAGGGTAAACACTGGCTGCTGAACAAGGTGCCTTATTATGCCAAATGGTTTCGATTCCTGAGCTTCTGGCAGTCCTCAGAAGGCCTGTTGGGATCCGTTAAGAAAGATGCTGGCTGGCAGAGTGACCTGTCAGTAGGGCAGGCCAATGACGACCTGCGGGTGATGCTTACCGAGTATATTCGCTCCATGGTCGGCGACGACCCGGACCTATTTGAAAAGACCGTGCCAAAATACCCACCTGCCGGTAAACGTATGCTGATTGATAATGGCACCTGGCTGACTACCCTGAAGCGCTCTAATGTTCACGTTGTCACCGACCCCATCGTTGAGATCAACCCGACGGGTATCAAAACCGCCAGTGGCGTGCAGTATGATGTGGACGTTATCATTTACGGCACAGGCTTTTATGCCAACAGGTTCCTCGCACCGATGCAGATCAAAGGTAAAGGCGGGCTGGACCTGCAGCGCCACTGGCAGGGTGACCCGCGAGCCTACCTGGGTATTACCATTCCACAATTTCCGAACCTTTTCTGCATGTACGGGCCAAACACTAATATTGTCGTCAATGGCAGCATTGTCTTTTTCTCCGAGTGTGAAATGCGTTATATCCTCGGCTGCTTGGCTCTGTTGCTGAAAACCGGGCACCAGGCGCTCGACTGTAAGCAGGCTGTACACGATGCCTTTAACAAGACCATTGATGCGGGTAACGAGGAGATGGCCTGGGGAGCGCCGAATGTGCGCAGCTGGTATAAAAATGAGCAGGGCCGTGTGACCCAAAATTGGCCGTTTACGTTGCGCGAATACTGGGAAGCGACCCGTACACCGGATGCCAAAGATTTTAAGTTCATCGACGCCAGCTGAAATGCCGGGCAAGATGGGCAACAAACAAAACACAACGGGATCGGGCAAGTAGTCACAATCAAAACTAAGAGGTTGCATGAAGATTCCAAAACGACTCCAGCCCCTGCTGGAAGACGGCTTAATTGATGAAGTCGTTGGCCGCTTAATGAGCGGCAAAGAAGCAGACGTGTTTATTGTTCGCTGTGGTGGCGAGACGCGTTGTGCCAAAGTCTACAAAGAAGCCATAAAGCGTGGTTTTAAGCAGGCTGTGACTTATCAGGAAGGGCGTAAGGTACGTAACACTCGTCGTGCTCGAGCCATGGAGAAAGGCTCTAAATTCGGGCGCCAGCAGCAGGAAGAGACCTGGCAGACCGCTGAGGTGGATGCCCTGAAGTTGCTTGCCAGTGTTGGCGTGCGTGTGCCTGTGCCCTATAGCTGTGTCGACGGTGTGTTGCTGATGGAAATGATTGTCGACGCCGAAGGTCTCGTAGCGCCGCGACTCAGTGAAGTGGTCATGACCGAGGCGGAAGCGCTGCGCGACCACGAGGTGATGATGCGCTACGTTGTGCTGATGCTCTGTGCCGGAGTGGTCCACGGTGACCTGTCGGAATTTAATGTACTGGTGGACCCGAATGGTCCGGTGATCATCGACCTGCCACAGGCGGTCGATGCTGCCGGTAATAACCACGCCGAATCCATGCTGGCCCGGGATGTGAACAATATTACCGGCTATTATGGCTTGTATGCACCGGCGTTACTGGAGACAAAATACGCCAAGGAGATCTGGGGACTCTACGAGGCGGGTGAACTGGAGCCGGGCACACCATTGACTGGTATGTTTGCAGAAAGCGACGAGTTAGCGGATGTGGGCGCAGTGCTGGCCGAAATTGATGCCGTGCAGATGGAAGAGCTGGAGCGCCTGGAGCGGCAGCGTGAGGCTGAAGCAGATTATGACTGAGACCTTCTCGACCCTCCCTTCTCGACTCTCCCTTCTCGACTCTCCCTTAAAGCTGCGCCGCTTGGATGAGTCCTGATTCCGCCAGGCTCCCGCGGTCATGGCCGCTGATTTGAGCCTGCACAACAATAAAGTGGTCGGTGAAAATCGACCAGCCTGGTGCCTGTAAAGCTGCCCCGGCACGGGCTGCAGCTCACGCCGGCACAGTCCCTCAGGTGTGGTTTGCTTGCGGCCACAGGGGCGCATGGCTGCCCGGCGGCATTGCCGGTCTGTTCCAGCCGCCACTGGCGCCAGCAAAGGTTGCGC
>JANQYP010000012.1 GCA_030728785.1 Pseudomonadales bacterium | reverse complement strand
CTGGCAGCCGTAATGTGGTGCGCAATGGATGATTTGCACTTGCCTGGCACCAAACTGCGGGCGCCTCACTCTGCTCCGCGCCTTGAATTCAGGCTCAATTGGTCATCTGGGAGTTAGCGGCACATTAATTGCTTTGTTCCGCTGGTGGAAACTCATCGCACACTAAGCAGCCTGTCAAAAAGCCTTCGCCTCGGATTTGGTGCCCTGCTGTGCCTGCTTTTCAGCCTGGCGTCTACCACAACAGCCCAGGCCCACATGTTAAACATGACCCGCATGGCGCTGCAAACCCAGACATCCGGCATGGCTGAGTTAACTGTGGTGATAGACCTTGGCCAGTCCCTGATGACACCGGCAGCCTATTGGACGCTTAGCCAGGCACCCCCAGGGCAGCAGGAACACCTCGCGGCAGAGGTGCTGGCGCAACTTGACCGTCACATCAAACTGCTGGCGGGTGATCGCAGCTTCAGCAAAACGTTGGTCAGCTGGCAGTTTGAGGCAGAGTCACTGGCAGCGGTGGCAAACACCATGACGCCGCAAATGGCCACGTTAGTGTATCGGGCCGACCTGCAGGATGCCGAACAGGTCAGTGTTCAACTTGACGACACACTGCAGATTCCGTGGCCATGCCTGGTGCGCATCGACATCAGTGGCGCGGCCTTACCTGCTTCACGACTACTCACGGACAGCAACCGCATTACGCGCCCCATGCAACTGACGGGCAGCATAAACTCAACATCAGACCTGCTGGCGCTGGCAATCCATAAAACCCAGGCGCTGTTGCCTGGCTTAAGCTGGGTTGCCGTTGGCTTTCAGCACATCATTCCTCAGGGACTGGATCATATAGCGTTTATTCTTGGCCTGTTCTTTCTGGCAACGGGCCTGACGCCACTGCTCTGGCAGGTCACCGGCTTTACCCTGGCGCATTCCCTGACGCTGGGCCTGTCCATGTATGGCCTTATCTCCGCCCCGGCGAATATCGTCGAACCATTAATTGCGTTATCCATCATCTATGTGGCCGTCGACAATCTGTACGCATCCAAACTTGCGCCTTTTCGGTTCAGCGTCGTCTGCCTGTTTGGTTTGCTCCACGGCCTCGGCTTTGCTTCCGCGCTGCGCGATTTCAAGCTGCCGGAGGATCAATTCCTGACGGCCCTGGGACTGTTCAACCTGGGTGTTGAACTGGCCCAGCTGACGGTTCTGCTGGTGGCTTTTATGCTGCTGGGCTGGTTTCGCCGCAGAAGCTGGTATGAGCCCATGGTGGCCCATCCGGCAACTGTCGCCATTGCCGGCACAGGCACCTACTGGCTGCTGACAAGGACCCTGTTCTGATGCCGCACAGATCCAAAATACACGACTTACCGACATCTCAGACGGAGCACCCACATGCCTAAACCTCTCACCACCATGCTGGGCATCGGCTTTGTCACATTGCTGCTTTTTGGGGTAGAAAACGCCACCTCACTGGCTATGCCAACCATCAATTTCTCTGCGGACCAGCGGGCTGCCGGGACTTTTCCAGAGAGTTGGATTCACGGTTCAAAATCTGCCATGGACAATACTGATCCTGCGGTCCAGGTCCATGCCTACAACGACCACACCTGGATATTGCGCGAGAACAAGGCCATCAACTATGAGGGCGCCTTTATGTACCTGCTGTTTGGCAACAACAAGGTCATGCTGATTGACCAGGGCTCAACCTCCTCGCCCGTGTTGTTCCCGTTACGCAAAGTGGTTGATGACATTATCGCCGCCTGGGAAACCAAACATAAGCAGGACAATATTCAGCTGATTGTCGCCAACAGCCATCTCCACGGCGATCACTACGCGGCCTGGAATCAGTTTGTTGGCCGTCCCAACACCCTGATGGTTGGCCTGACCCACGAAGAGGTGATGGATTTCTGGGGTTTCAGCAACTATCCGGCACAACGCCTGACATTTGACCTGGGGGGCAGGAAATTAATTGTCACCGGCACACCGGGGCACCAAAGCTCAGAAATTGCCTTTTATGATACCTGGACGGATTTGCTGTACACGGGCGATATGTTCTATCGCGGTCGCCTGTACCTCGAGGACTGGGCAGCCTGGAAGGCCAGCATCAAACGTCTGGATGACATGGCGACAGACTACCCTGTCTCCCACCTCATCAATAACCATATTGAAATGACCAACAAGCCTGGTATCGATTATCCCATCGGCACCACCTGGCAGCCCGAGGAACCCCCCATGCAAATGACCGTGGCGATGCTAAAAACAGCCGTTGAGGCCACTACCAAGGTGACCGGGCCGGGAATCTACAGCTTTGACACATTCCTGATCTACAACGAAATTCCCTGGGCCTACACCACTGACCCTTGAACCTGCAGGAGGCCACCATGCCAGATTTGCCAGATTCGCCAGATTTGCCAACTGCACCTGACCAGACAGGCAAACACTCACTCAGCCAAGTAAGATCGAGGGCAACAATGAAACAGATTTTTCTGCACGCCTCCCTGGCCCTGCTGCTGGCTCTGCAGAGCGGCACCGCACTGGCATCAACACCCCTGCCAGCCAACACCGCCATCGACTTTGACCGTGAAGGTCCGGCCCCGGGCAATATGCGCTTTCAGTGGATACATGGCAGCATCTCGGCGAAGGCCAACACCGATGTCCGCGTGCAGGTGCATCGCTACAACGCCCATACCTATATTCTGCGCCAGAACCCGGCCATTCACTGGGAGGCGCCTTTTATGTACCTGGTATTCGGCAACGACAGCGCCGTGCTGATTGATACCGGCGCAACTGCTGAAGCTGAGTATTTTCCCCTGCGGCATACTGTCGATACGGTCATCCAGGGTTGGCTGGACGAGAACAATAAGGCTGACATCAAGTTATTTGTCTTGCCTAGCGGCGCTGATTTCTCGCAGCTACAAGGTATGGCGCAGTTCAACGGCAGACCCAACACCAGCATTGTTGAACCCACCCCTGAGGCTCGGCAAAACTATCTGGCGTTGGCAGCCGGCAACCCCGCGACCGGCAAACTCGACCTTGGTGGCCGGGTGCTGCAGGTCATGACAACACCCGGCGTCAGCAAGCAAGCCATTAGCCTGTATGATCCCTGGTCAGACCTGCTGTTCACAGGTAACAGCTTCTACCCCGGGCGCCTCGTGATCCGCGACTTCAGCGCCTATAAAGATTCACTCCAGCGACTGCTGTCGCTGGCCGATGCAAATCCCGTATCAATGGTACTCGGCGGTCGCATTGAGATGTCGAACTTTCCCGGTGAAGATTACCGCTTGCGCGCCAACTACAGGCCTAACGAACACAGCCTGGCGCTGTACACAGAATCCCTGGCTACCTGCTACAACATTGTCCACCTCATCAATGGCCGGGAAGATATCCGCATTTATGATGACTTTATTGTCATGCACGGCGTTGGCCGAGGCGCCCGCGACCACGGTTGGCCAAGCTACTCGCCAGCCAGATTTGCCCAGGCCCGCAGACGCTGATATGCAGGCAGCAAACGCACCCTTTGATATGGCTAACCAATTGACCTGAGGAATAACTAAATGCCCGGCAAACGCCTGACCCTGATTGCCCTGCTACTGACATTGATGACCGGTGGCGCAGTCGCACAACCCTTAACCATAGGCTACAGCGACTGGCCAGGCTGGGTTGCCTGGGAGATAGCCATCGAGAAACAATGGTTCCAGGAGGCCGGCGTTGATGTCCGGTTTGAGTGGTTTGACTATGTCGCCTCCATGGATGCCTTCGCCGCCGGCCAACTGGATGCCGTCGCCATGACCAACGGCGATACTCTGGTAACCGGTGCCTCTGGCGCTATGGGCACCATGATATTGATTAACGACTACAGCAATGGCAACGACATGATTGTCGCCAGGCCTGGCATCAGCTCAACAGCTGAGTTACGTGGCAAAAAAATTGGCGTGGAAGTTGGCTTTGTCAGCCACCTGTTGTTGCTGAACGCCCTTGAAGCGGCGGGTTTAGCCGAGGCAGATGTTGAACTTGTGAACGTCCCAACCAACGAGACACCACAGGTGCTGGCCTCGGGTGAGGTTGATGCCATTGTCGCCTGGCAACCAAATTCGTCCCAGGCACTGGCCCTGGTGCCAGGTTCAACTGCCATTTATACGTCCCGTGACCAACCGGGCCTGATCTACGATGTATTGGCCGTCAAACCTGCCAGTCTTGCCGCTGACAGGCAGGCATGGCTGAAGGTGGTCAACGTCTGGTACCGGGTTGTCGACTACCTTGCCGATCCGGCAACCAAAGACAACGCCCTGGCGATTATGGCCGCGCGGGTGGGGCTGTCACCTGCGGCCTATGAACCTCTGCTGGCAGGGACAAAAATACTGTCTCGGCAAGAGGTTGCGCAGTACCTGCAACCCCGTGATGGTTATGGTTCCATCTACGGTTCCAGTCGCGTGTCTGATGCGTTCAACACCAAACACGCGGTGTATTCTACGGCGCAGAATGTCAACAACTACATCGACACATCACTGATGCTTGAGCAGTAGGGTCAACGTGGGCGCCGGATTCTCACCCAGAGATACCTTAACTGCCAGCCAGGTTCGGCTGCTGACGGCCTGCTCATTTGCACTGCCGCTGCTGCTGTGGTGTGTCATCAGTTATGTGCCGTTTATCTGGCACCCTGAAGTCGTCATAGTGGACCCGGGTGGCGTGACCTATTTCCAGCCGAACATGCGCATCGACAGGCAGGCTTTTGCCCTTGAGGCCGACAAGGCCAGGGCAGCGCAGCTGGCACCGCCAACCGGCAAGCGGGTCAACCCCGTGTATCTGCCCGCGCCCCACGAAGTGGCCCGAGCCTTCTATACGGCGTTTACCACCGCACCGACTCGACGCAGTGAACAGTGGCTGCATGCAAGCCTGCTGCACAGTATCAGCATCATTTTCTGGGGCTTCACCCTGTCATCTGTCATCGGCATTCCCCTGGGCATTTTGTGTGGCGCCTATGCGGCTGTGTCGCGGGTCCATGAGCCGTTTATCGAATTTTTCCGTTATTTCCCCGCACCTGCCTTTGGTGCCCTGGCAGTGGCCATTCTCGGCATCCATGACGGCCCAAAGATTGCCATTATTTTTATCGGCACATTTTTCCAGCAGGTGCTGATTGTTGCCAATACCACTCGCAAACTGGATATGACCTTAATAGATGCTGCCATGACCCTGGGCGCATCGCGGTTGCAGCTGTTGTTTAAGGTGGTGGTGCCCGGCATTCTGCCGGACCTGTATCGCGACACTCGAATCCTGCTTGGCTGGGCCTGGACCTACCTGATTGTGGCCGAGCTCATAGGCAGCAGCTCCGGCATCACCTGGTTTATCACCCAGCAGGCCCGGTACCGCAATTTCGACAACGTCTTTGCAGCCATCATCATGATTGGCCTGATTGGCCTGTTGTCCGATATGTTGCTAGCGCGACTGGGCAAAGGCCTGTTTCGATGGGAGAAGATCAGTAAATGAATACCGCTCGACAGGGGCAATTTGACGCCATCAACAACCGTGACGTGCTGCTTGAAGTGCGCGGCCTGGGCAAAACCTTTGGTGCCAGGCACAATCCGGTGACAGCACTCACCGACATTAATTTCAAAGTCCACCGCCGTGAGTTCATCACCGTGATAGGCCCGTCTGGTTGCGGTAAATCCACCTTGATCCGCATACTTGCCGGACTCGAGACGGCCACTGCAGGCAGTGTCCTGCTCGACGGCAAACCCGTGGCCGGGCCGGGTCCAGACCGGGGCATGGTATTCCAGGGTTACACCCTCTTTCCATGGCTGACAGTAAAACAAAACATCCTGTTTGGCCTGCAGATGCAACATGCCACTGCCAGCCGAGCAGAGAGTGAAGCGCTGCAGTGGATTGACCTGGTGGGTCTGAACCGCTTTGCCGACGCCTATCCCGGCCAGCTTTCCGGTGGTATGAAACAGCGCGTCGCCATCGCCCGGGCGCTGGCGGCACAACCGCGAATTCTGCTGATGGATGAACCCTTTGGCGCCCTGGATGCCCAGACACGATCAAAAATGCAACGCTACCTGATGGAAATCTGGCGCAACATCGATATCACCATCGTGTTTATCACCCACGACCTGACAGAAGCCTTGTATCTCGCCGATCGGGTGCTGGTGCTGGATGCCCACCCCGGGCGCATCCGCGAGTTTATGCCAGTACCTGTCAGCCGGCCACGCACTGAAGCCCAGTTTGCAGAGGCACCCTTTATGGCCGCCAGAGCGCATGTGAGTGCCCTTATTCATCCACCCATGGCGGACGACGAGGACGAGCTGAATATGATGCGCCTGAGTCATATTGGTGATGACGTGGAGCCTGCACCCACTTTCAAACAGGCGCAGCGCCACGGTAAAAATCAGCAGGTTCTGCCCGGTGCCTGATTATCAGGCACCGCCGGGGCTGGCCTTGGATTTTTGCGCATAGAAGCGTGCGTAGCCGGCCGTCATCGCCCTGGCACAATCCCCGGGCGTCAGGCCACCGGCTTTGCGATCCAGGCAAGGCCCGGTCATGACCTCAGGCATATTTTCCTCTACCCAGCGCCGCGCTTCATAATAGATTGGCTGGTCGTTAGAACTGGTCTTGACCGATGCGATATGGGTCCCCTCAAAGGTCAAGGCAAAGGTGTCGGTGACGTTGAAGCCGGTCTGCAGGGCAACCACCGGATCGTCCTGCACCGTAATCGCACAGCGCAACTGCAGCGCCGAGTCCGGCGCACACGCGGCGCGGTTGAGGACTTTATAGTTGCCGCCTTCTGCCCAGCCCTGATAGTAGAGTATTGCCCCGGCTGTCTCATCAGCCTGGCTCAGCAATGCACTAAGACGCTTGGCATCAAAAGAATAAAACGCATCGATAAATGCTTCTGCGGTTTTTAAGTTCTGCGCCAGCAGTTCGGCGTCCCCGGCCTCAGGTAAGACATCCCAGACATCCCAGGGAATTTCCCGGCCAGGATAAGCCACCTTCTGGAAGGGCCATTGGGTTGTTATCCATTGGCTCACCCAAGCGAACAATTGACTGTCAAAGCCAGCATCAAATTCGGCCTTGGTGACCCACAACAACACCTCGGCGTCATAACCCGCCTTGCTGCTGGGCTTGACGTACACAGAACCACGCTCTCGACTGCCTTCAGGCGTCAGCACCGCATAAGCAAAAGATTCGCGCCTGTTGAACCGCCCTTGTTCGGTCTCCATATCAAGCATGGCGTCGGCATCGGAGATACCCTCTCGCGGCCAACTGGTGCTGCGGGTAAAAGTGGTCTGTAGATGTTCAATGGATGACATATAGGCGTCAAAGTCGATCTTGACCACATCGGGCCCCAGCGGCACCAGCTTAAAACCGTCAGCGGGCACCAGCGTCGGCACAACAAAATCTGCGCCGACCAGCGCGGCGCCAGTGGTCGTCACGGCGGGTTCAGCAACCACGGGATCCACCACCATAGCCGGTGCTGCGGCTTCGGGTGTGGGTGTTGGTGTGGGTGTTGGTGTGGGAATGGGAGTGGGCGAACAGCCTGTGACCAGCAACATCAACCCAGCCCCTGCAAGCGCAAACTTCATATAACATCCTTTTGATCAGCAAGTGTCGTGAGTGGCACGTATTCGCCAGCAGCAGAGCGACTTGTGTTGCGCACGGTGCAGCCAGTAGACAAGCAACTCGTCAGGTCTGCAGCAGTTGCGCAACTGCAGTCGTTTTATTGCTGAAGTTATGCAAATAGCAGGCCAAAGATTTGAGACTGCAGATGTTGCTGCCGGGGTAGCTGGGACGGCGTCCAGCGCGGGGCCGGCAGCCGCCCGCGGAACCGCCAGACCCGTGCCGCGCCCTCAAAGCGGGCAACTGCTGCCAGGCAGGCGCGTGCCAGTGCATATTTGCCGCCGCCACGCCTGTCGCCAGGCCAGAGGCAGAAACAGCGCGCTTAAGAGTACTTTTCTCTCTACACTAATGCACTTAAACCACTGGAGCAGTGCGCCGAGGTGCCAGACAAGATGCTTACATGAGCCTTTCAACCCGTATTCTTATCGGCCTGGGCCTCGGTCTCGGCTGTGGCAGCCTTTATAGTGTGATGCCGCTGCCCGCCCTGGGCTTGCTGCCGACGCTCATAGAACCCGTGGGAACACTCTGGGTCAATGCCATTCGCATGACCGTCATCCCACTGCTGATGGCACTGTTGGTCACCGCCATCGCCGGCCAACACAACACCGGGGTGGTGGCGCAGCTTGGCAGCAGGACCATCACCCTGTTTGTCATCATGATTGTCCTGGCTAGTCTTTATACCCTGCTGCTGGCCCCAATTTTCCTGGCATTCCTGGATATCGATCCTGCCGCCAGCGATGCACTGTTAGCGACCACTCACACAACTGAGTTCAGGGGCGCTGAGCTACCACCTTTTCGTGAGTGGTTTGTCAACCTTGTGCCTGCCAACCCTTTTCAGGCCATGGTGAATAATGCCTTGTTGTCACTGATGATTTTTACTGGTTTGTTTGCCGCCGCCTTGCTGCATATTGCCGAAGATCAAAGGGCCCTGATTGTGAATTTTTTTAACGCCATCAAAGATGCCATGTTTGTTCTGATCAACTGGATCATGTGGTGGGCACCCATTGGCATCTTTGGCCTGGTATTCCCCCTGGCAGCCACACTGGGGGTTACGGTGATAAATGTGCTGGGAGCGTTCATCATCATTGGCTGCGGTCTGATTGTGGTTATGACGCTGTTGTTGTATCCCACAGCAGCAATCATCGGCCGGGTACCGCTGCGGCATTTTGCCAGGGTCGTGGCGCCTGCCCAGGTGATCGGTTTCAGCACTCGCTCATCCTTAGCCGCACTGCCTGCAACCTTTGCCGCCACCAAGGCGCTGGACATCTCAGATAATGTAGCAGGGGTGGTGCTGCCGATCGCCGTCACCCTGTTTAAGTTTGCATCACCCATCGCCCGCACCGCCGGCACCTATTTTGTAGCGAGTCTTTACGGCATTGAACTGAATTTTCTTGAGTTATTCGTTATCGCTGCTGCGATTGGCCTGTTCAGTTTCTATTCGCCTGGCATTCCCAGTGGTGGCCTGCTGATCATGGCGCCGGTGTATGTATCCCTCGGCTTACCCGTTGCTGGCATTGGCATTCTGATTGCCATCGACCTGATTGTGGATATGTTTATCACCGCCTCAAATGTCACAGCAAATATCACCGCCGCAGCCTTGCTGTCGCGGCATGAACGTTGAAGCGCTACGCCCACACACACCAGCAGCCGCGCAGTTGCACCCCATGGGCTGCCAGCGCTCGACAACAGCGGCTGTGGGAGTTATGCCACAGGGAGCTTGGAGCCCCAAGGGGATTGCCGGTCAATCGCGGCGATATACAGGTCTTCAACCTTAACTCTCGCCCATTGAGTCCTGCGCAGAAACTTCAGCGACGACTTGATGGATGGATCACTTTTAAAACAATTGATATCAACCCTTTGCGCCAGGCCATCCCAGCCATAGTGATCCACCAGACTGGTCACAACCTTCTCAAGGGTAACATCATGCAGCGGGTTGTCTGGTTGCTCTTGACTCATGTGTTTAATACTCCAGCAGGTCGCGACTGCTGTAAATGCTCGGGACCAGACTGAAAGGTTAACTGGTGCAGGTAGCTTGTCAGGTCCTTGCGCGTGAGACTTGCATAGTCGGCAGCAGTCACAGGATCCCGCACTGACACCTGAATGGTTTTTCCCAACTTATTCGACACCTCCGACAACAGCAGCGAGTAACGCAGGGTCTGGGAGAAGCCGCTGACAAAATGAAACAGGCGACTGTTTTCGCCGTGAAAATATACCGGCACAATCGTCGCGTTCGACTGTAATGCCAGCTTGGCGACAAATGTTGACCAGGGCAGGTCGGCGAGTTTGCCAAACCCAAGCCGCCTGCGCGTCGAGACTCCGCCAGCGGGAAATATGACAATGGTGCCGTTCTCCCCGAGGATTTTTCTTGCTGTCTTTTTGCTCGCCACGTTGAGTTGCACAGACGCCTTGGTTTCATCAAAGGATACGGGCAGAAAACACGGCTGCAGGTAGTCATCCTTACACAGGCGTGAATGTAACATGACCTTAAAACTATCCCTGGTTCTGGCGGCGATATCACAGGCGATCAGCCCGTCGACCACGCCAAAAGGGTGATTGGCAATAAAAATGACGGGGCCCTGGCGAGGTATTTTGGCCAACTGCTGTCCATCCAACTGCACTCGAACATCACCAAGACTGAGGGCTCGGCCAAAAAACTGCAGCAAGGGTGGATGTTCTGCGTGCAACTGCGCGTAGATAGCCTCAAGGTGCTGGCGGCCAAACAGGACCTCAAGGCGATTGATGACGTAACGCTTCAGTCCCATGTCGTCAGTTGGGGTGTAGGAAAGCAGCGGAGCCTGAGTAGCAAAAGATTCAGTGACCATGGCAACCTCTTTTCTAAATCTGCGGAGCATGCGCGCCTTCGTTAGCATTAATATAAGTTCTGAATAAATTTACTGCAAAGAGTTGCATGCAGACTGGCTGGCGGTTATTTCCTGGTTGAAATTTATTACGACGCCCCTGCACCCATCAGGCTGCAGGGGCGTCGTATATGCTAGTATGCGCGACATGGATAAAAAACTAAAAGCATTCCGCCTTGGCGATGTTCGGGGCCTGTACCCAGAGGATGTGAATGCCGATTTTGCCCTGGCGTTTGGCCATGGCATCGCCCACTATTTTCAGTTAACAGGCACCATTGCAGTCGGGCACGATGCCCGTGATTCCAGCCCGGTGCTTCATCAGCAACTCATAGAAGGGTTGTTGGCGTCTGGCGTAAACGTCGTAGATCTTGGCTTGTGCGCCACAGAACTTGGCTACTTTGCCTCATCCCTGCCGGCAATTGATGCCGCCGTAGTTGTCACGGCCAGCCACAACCCTCCGGCATTCAACGGCTTTAAGCTCGTTCTGAGCAATGGCCAGCCGGTCACCTTTGCCAGCGGCCTGCAGCAAGTCATGACCCTGATGCTCAGCAACCACAGAAACAGTGCCAGGCGCGGCACATTGATTGAGCAGGATGTCCAGGGTGCCTATCTGCACTTTCTCAATGCGCGTTTCAAGTCTATGCCAACGGGCAATGGGTTAATCGCATTAAACGGCCTGAATGGTACAGCGGCCACCCTCGCCCATGACCTGGCGAGTCACTTTATGCTGCCCGTACATTGGTTTCGACGACAACCCGGGCCCCTGCCCGCCGAAGGCGCGGATCCGTCGAAGCCACGCCTGCAGGCAGAAATGCACCAGTTTATGCAGCAGCAGACATTTTCCATGGGCGTCGCCTGGGATGGCGACTGCGATCGCTGCGTGTTCTTTGACGGCGCTGGCGAGCTGGTACCCACCTATTTTGTCATTGGCCTGCTGGCCCAACACTACCTGCAGACTCGGCCCGGTGCCGCCATCGTCTTTGATACCAAGTTGTGCTGGCACACCCTGGATGTCATTCGAGGCAACAGAGGCCGCGCTGTGCGCTCAGAGACAGGGCACGCGTTTATGAAACAACACATGCGTGCTAACCAGGCAGCCTATGGTGGCGAACTATCCTCCCACCATTATTTTGGCGATTTTTTTGCCTGTGATTCTGGCATGATCGCCTGGCTCAAGGTGATAGAAATTTTGAACCAGCAGGGCCAGTCACTAGGGGAAGTTGTCAGCGGCATTCGGCAGAAAATCTGCTGCACGCCAGAAATCAATTTGCAACTCAACGATGTTGAGCGTGCCTTTGCGCTAATTCAGGCGCGTTATGCCCAAGGGGCCAAGGCAGTTGATCACTTCGACGGCATAAGCTTTGAGATGCCTGGCGACTGGCGCTTCAGTCTGAGCATCTCAAAAACCGAGGCCCTGGTGCGCCTCAATCTGGAATCCAGGGGCAACCCGGAAAGATTGTTAACTGAGGGCAATAACCTGCTGCGACACCTCAGTGCGTTTCAGGCCGATGACACAGTTTGGCAGGACTCGCTCTTCATTCAATAGCCGAGCAGCCGCCGCCAACCTCAGAAACGTGCCAGCCGCGCCTGGATCAAATCTGCAGCCGCATCAAAATCGACACCGCCACTGAGCACGTAAAACTCGCACTCTGACAGCAATGCGATGTAGGGTTCAACCACCGCTGCGGGAATTCGCGTACTCGACGCTGGCAGCATGATGCCGGGTGATTTCATGACCGTTTCTACGAGCTTTGGATAGTCCTTCGGGTCACGTCGATCCAGGCGGGTTGGCGCACTCAGTGTCCTGTCCCAGTCCAGTGCGACAAACATGCGCATCTTAGCGTTCAGAACAAAATCAACGCCAAACGCCGCCTCGACAAAAGCATCATATTTCTCTTCGAGTTCCCACAGATCGTGAAAATCCATCGCCTCATAACGGGCCATATCTTCGGCCTTGACGATATCCAACAACTCCGGCTGGTTAATCACCGTGCCCGGGTTGATTCGCGGATATTTGGTGATGCCATGCATGCCAAGATGTTGTTCGTTATTGATCACCACCAGCCGGTCATTACTCACCAGGTCCATGCCGCGCTGCAGCAGGCGCAAGGCCAAGGTCGATTTGCCTTTGCCAGACTTACCCGCCATGCCCAGTCCATGTTCACCGACACAGACACCCGAGGCATGAAACAACTGGCCAGCAGGGCTGAGGAGAGCATCCAGGTGCATGTTGTTGATAAAATTCACCACCTGGTTTGGGTTGGCTTCCAGCGGCCCAAAACACACGCGCCGCTTACCGGCGAACAACAGGTGAATGCCAGTCAGCACTTTGTGGATCACCAACTCACCTGGCCGCAGATGTAACAGGCTTTCTTTCACCTTGGTTTTGCCCGGATCCGGCTGTTTGACCTGCCAGTCGCCGGCGATTGCAGGTGTTGCACACTGATAACCAATCACAATGCTGTCTGGCTCTCGCGTGACACGATCGCTGTCCATAAGGAAATATTGGTAATAGTCACGCAGATCATCAATCAGCCGTGACGAGTTTGACTTAAAACAGACCAGGAAACCGCCGAGGTCGAGCAGCAGCGCCTGAGTACATTTCTGTTCACTTTGTTCCAGTAGAGAGATCAGGTCAGTCATTGGTCAAGTTCCTGATGGCATAGTCTGTTAACAGGTCAGAGGCGTCTAATCCGGTGCTCGCAAACAGACCCTTGTAGCCACCAAAGGCGGACACCTCAAACACGACGGGCCCGACTTCCTGAGTGATGGCGATATCAACGCAGGTAAAATCCAGACCAAAGGGCTTTTGCGCCCGCTCAGCCAGCTGGATCAGCTCTGCTGTGGGCTCATACAAACAATATTTACCCCCCTGCCGGGTCGTTGTGTGCCAGGTGCTCCCGTCGCCCACTCGAGCATAGGCACCCAGATACTCACCAGCGAGAAACACCAGACCATAATCAGAACCGGACAGATCGTAGTACTTTTGCAGATAGATGATGTTGTCGTTGCGCGCCTGTAACTCGACAAAGTGCTGGCGCGCCACAGCCCCATCGGTGAGCAGCACCATGCCTTTGGCTTTGGTGCTGTAAAGCGGCTTGAGGATCACCGGAGCATTTGCCGTGACCCAGGCCACAGCGTCGTCGATATCTTCTGTGACAAAAGTCGCAGGCATTGGAATATCATTCTCACTGAGTCGAACCGTACAACCCAGGCGACTGATCATGGACTTAATCGCCTTCGGTGAGGAAAAAAACCGCACCCCCTGGCGCTCAAACAATTCCAGCAACTCCAGTTCATCGAGCAGATTGCTGGAGTAATGTTTACCCATCTTCTTGATGATAAACCCGTCAAAATCGGCCAAATCATGGTGATTTAAAGCAGCTCTGCCGGTGGCAAAATCATAGGACATTTCATCCAGCTGGATGATAGTGCCGCCGGCATTTTTCTTGACTAAATGTTGCCGAAGCGACTCTGTGGACCAGGCGCCACGAATACCAATTACACCTATATTCAATCTTGGACTCTCCATCAACTGTACAGAAACAACTCGGTGTTCAATTTGAATTCACTGAGATTGTCTTTATGAGCGTTTAACTCGTGCATAATAATTGAGGCGCGCTCAATAAATTGATTCGAAATGTCTTTGTCAAAAACAAAGCGGGTAGAGGTCACCAGCGACCTGAATAAACCCAGGGCCAGGCGGGCTTCAAATGTGCTGTCGTTTTGCCTCGCGGCATATTCTGCCGCACAGGCATAAATACGCTGATTGGCAAGATTCAAGCGTTGGCGAATTTCCGGACTGAAAATCGGCACCCTGAAGTTTGAGATCAGGAACACGGAAATATCCTGCACATAGTCACCGTAACAACTGCGGTGCACATCCACATAAAAAACACTGTCCTCGTCGAGCCGAAAGAGGATGTTGTCAGCATTAAAGTCACCATGAATAAGGGTCGTAAATGGCGCCCTCAGGTCTCTTTCAATGCGCTTGCCCTGAGCAATCAGCTGGTTAAAACCAAGATCCTTCTCAAACAAACCACTGTGCACCGACTGAATATCCTTTTTCCGATTCAGCAGTTGCAGCATAAAATCGGACTTGCGGCTTTTGTGCCTGACATTTGCTTCCCATACCAACGTCATTGACCTGGTGAGGATCTCCAGCGCCTTGTCGAGCTTACTGCTGGTGTTGATCAGAATCGCCAGCAGATCCTGCCCATCAATATACTCCAGGAGCAGGGTGGCGGTATCTTTGCGACTGTTATGCCAAAGAATTTTTGGCGTTCGGCCAGGGTATTTTCTCTGCCACAACTTCAGCCCGCCAACTTCTTCATCAATCTTGTCTGCTGCGCCCTCTTTGTAGAAGATTGAGTGGCCCTGCACACCCGGTGGTGATGACATCACCCGAGCGACTCTGCACCCGGATCGAGTATTCATGATTGCCTTGAACTCCACATGCTCGTCGCTGATATCTATGCTCTGTGACTCAAGGCCCTTCTTCAGGTCCCTGAACTGGCGAATACCCATCTTCTCACCGACATGAATATCCAGAATCGCCTCACCAATATTCAGGAAGCTGTCACCAACTCGCTCCAGATACTGGGCGATCGTCATCAGGGTCAGCATGTCATCGAGCTTGGCGCGCTGGCGTAGTTTTCTGCGGATAATACCCGCCGTTTCAGCATAGTAGTCATCAAGGGTTTGTTCGTAATCGCAGATCTTCTGGGCGAGCTCCAGATTCTCCTGGATAACCGCGGGGTAGATTGCATCCAGCGCCTTGTCGATGACCTGGTAATAACGCTTCAGGTCAAACTCGACAAACAGCAGGTGGTCTGCAACATGGGACATCTGGTTGGCGATGTTTTCAAAAAAGTCTGCACACCGCTCCAAATTGGACGCTATGGTGATAATGGCCTTGAAGTGGTTAATGTCGCCGTCTGCCTGACGGTGAATGCTGAAATAACTTTTGTTCTCAATGGTGTTTTTCAGATTATCAATAAAATATTCGCGAGATTTGATCTTTTCGATTTTTTTTGCTGTCGGGTTCTCAATGACCGACAATGACGCTCGACCCTGCTTCTTCACTTCCAGTATCAAAAACTGCAGATCCGAATTTAACCCTTGTTCCAACGGCATTTAGCGACCTTATTGGCGGTTTGCGTCGCGCGAGTTAGCAGCAGCGCGTCAATTAATAAAGAATGAATAAAGAATCAACAAAAAAAGCTCAAGAACCCTCACTCGCCAGAAACCAGGGCCTGGCTGGCGTTTTACTCGGCCTGAACTGCCGCGACGGGCTCTAACTTAGGCTTTTTCTGCGTCTTGGCCTGCTCTGACTGCTGGTTTTTAGTGGCTTTGCTGACGATTTTTTCGACCTTGACTGATCGCTTGACAGCTTTTTCGGGCGCCGCGCGATCTTTTTTCTTTGCTGCTTCAGCTGCAGCTTTGGCGGCGTCCTTGGATTCTTTGGCGGCTTTAGCGGCGTTTTTTTCCGCTAGTTTCAGTGCTTGCTCTGCAGCTTTAAGGCGCTTTTTTTCCGCCTTCTTTTGTGTTTTAACGTCATCGGTCAATGCTGTCGCCGCTTGGTCAACTGCACCGCCGGGCAACAGCTCCTCCTCAGGCATTTGCCAGCTGAGCTCAATCCCTAAGGAACCCTTGGTGGACTTTACCTGGGCTTTGATGGTCAATTTGACCTGCTCAGGCAGTGCCAACTCAAGCAACTGCGCATCATCGCCCAAGGACAGATGACGATTCTTCAGGCCCTTGTTAACCATACTCAGATAATTGAAGACCGCATCAATGTTTTCCGCTTGTTCATAGCTGAACTTGTTTTTACTGCTCATTTTTTTCGCCATCGCTGTGCTCTCCTTTTTGCACGATCGTCGCTGCGTCATTCGTGCTGTTATACGGGCTTTTATCAGTGCTTTTATAGGTATTGTTATAAATCGTGATACAACCCGGATGGAAACGCTTGATATAAGGGTAGTCTGTACTCATCCCCTGTACAGCGCCATCAGGGGTAAATCTCATGACGGCGCCACCAGGCCCGAACAATCCTTCAACCTCACGAGTATTACAATCGACAGAAGCATCACACTCAAAATTCAGCATGCCCTGGCGAATTGTCAGTCTCTGCCCTTGCAGAATATTCCTGTGCCCGTGGACTATGGCATAGATGCCGGAACTGTGCAGTGACGTGACGCCCGCCGCCGTGAAATCATAATCAAAGCTTCTGTACTTGGTACGAAAAACATTACCCAGCGGCCCGTGGTAAAGCTCAAATGGACCTTCAGCCAATTGCCGCCGAAACATCTCGTTGAGACACTCAACGTCACTGCCGTGCAGCAGGTGCGCCAGTGAGTCATCAATGCCACCATGAACGAAAAGATAGGAGCCTTCTCGATGGGCCAACTTCATTTTGTCGAAAAACCAGAAATAACGGCCGTCCGGCTCGAAAAACAGCGCCCTGAATTGTTGAATTGCCGCATAAACCGCATGAATATCCATACCGAGTTTGTTGGCCCGATCTTCAAATTCAATGGTTTTCTCCCTGATGCGCCGCAGTTCCTTGCCGAGTTTCTCGGGCTTGATCCATTGCTGCGCGACAGTAGGAAATTGTTCGTACCAGGTCTCAGAGGGGAATAATAATTGATTAATCAGCGCATCATTGTCAGTAACAGCCTCATCCTGGCCTCGAACAAATTTCTCGTAGATCTCCTGAAGCAATGGCACGGTTTTTTTACCCATACGCACAAACAAATGGTCGAGTAACGGATCTTTGCTTTCAGCAAAAAAGATGCCCAGGTAGGTGCGGATATCGTGGTTACCCGCCAGCAGTTCAAGCGCAGCACCCTTCAGGTAAAGCTGGTGAATGACTTCCAGCAGGCGCAGGTTGTTAGGCCCCTTGTCAAAACAATCGCCGCCAATAATAAACAGCGCGTCGCGGCCCTCCTTAGTGAGTTCAAAATCCTCGTCTTTCGCACCCGTTCGAATCACTCCGCCGGAAGCCAGCAGCGACAGGAAAAACGCATCAGCATCAGCGTGGATATCACAGAAAAAATACACCACTCTGCTACTGGCGGTCCACATCTTGTCTTTGGTGTAGGCCTGCACATCTCGCCGCGAAATATCGTCCTGGTCATTATCCGGGCCCACAAGCAAGCCCCCTTCTCGAGGCCACGGCTGGACGTCAACAGGCATATATTCTATCGGGCTGCGAATGGCTTTATGTCTGGCACTACCTTTCTGCATGGGTCTCCAACTCAACTCCAGAGGCATCCGTAACAAGATGCAAGTGGGCCTATTGTCCATGCCGCACCATGTTTTAGCAACGCAGTTGGCACGGCTAGCGTGGTTTTTCCAGGTCATGCTCCCGCAACACTGGCTTACTGCCGCCGAGAGGACAGACTCTTACG
This sequence comes from Pseudomonadales bacterium, assembly GCA_030728785.1. Classification (GTDB taxonomy): domain Bacteria; phylum Pseudomonadota; class Gammaproteobacteria; order Pseudomonadales; family Azotimanducaceae; genus UBA4582. Next base: position 19,768 of record JANQYP010000012.1, on the reverse strand, counting down.
CACACATTTACACTAACTTTACAGATCCCAGGCAAAACATACGCCCTGTCTTAACATGCACTGGCTATAAAATCAGCCAACTCCCTGCAACAGGCCACTGCCAGCGATGCACCAGACCCACCACTGCAGAACACTGTTTATTTCAGATACTCATCTTGGTACCGCCGACTGCCAGGCGGAATTACTGCTGGAGTTTCTCCAGTCAACCTCATGCGAGACGCTTTACCTCGTGGGCGACATCATCGACCTGTGGCAGCTGAAGAGTGCCATATACTGGCCCAGGATCATGAATGACATTGTCTGTGAGTTGGTGTCGAAAGCCAACTCAGGCACCCAGGTCATCTACATTCCCGGCAATCACGATGAGCTTCTGCGAGACTTTGTCGGCACTGACTTCAACGGTATTCAGATAAAACTGGAAGATACGCATCTGACCCTCAAAGGTGAGAGGTTGCTGGTGCTGCACGGCGACGCTCTCGACGACACTGTTCGCACCTACCGCTGGACCGAAGCCTTAGGCAGCAATCTGTATGATGTGGCGCTGGCCATCAGCCGGACCTACAATCGCATTTGCAAGCGACTAGGCTACAACTACTGGTCATTTGCCGCCTACATAAAATACAAATTCAAAAACGCTGTTATCTTCATTGATAAATTTGAGGCCGCAGCGGCCCACCTGGCCCACCGCCGCGGTTATGCGGGGGTGATCTGCGGCCACATACATCATCCCAACAACTGCCAGTACGACAGTGTCAAATATTACAACACCGGTGACTGGGTAGAACATTGCTCTGCCCTGGCCGAAGATCTGGAGGGGAATCTGCGCGTCATCGACTGGCTGCAAATGCGCCAGCTAACTGCCAGCGACACGCCTGCCAGCCAGAAACCACAACGCCTGCGAGCGGCATAACCACAACTTAAAGCAGGCGAAACAACAGCAAAAAAACCGCACTGAGCATTGCCGCTGCAGGCAAGGTGATCACCCAGGCCAGGGCGATGGGTTTCATCAGAGCCCAGTTAGTCTGGCGATTAACAAGCCCGACACCCAGTACCGCACCAATCAGAATGTGAGTGCTTGACACGGGTATACCCAGTAGCGACGCCATCAGCACCACTGCTGCTGCCGATAGCTCTGCGGCGAAACCGGACGCCGGGTGCATGGTTGTCAGATGTGTGCCGACGGTCAGAATCACTTCGCGACCGATAAACCACAACCCGGCCACCATACCGATACCAAAGGTGAACATAATCACCGTGGGTATATTGGCCGTAGAATTGACCTCGCCACTCTTGAGTACATCAATGATCGCTGCAAAAGGACCAATGGCATTGGCAATGTCGTTTGAACCATGACTAAAGGCGAAGCCTGACGCTGTGAACACCTGCATCCAGCTGAAGAGCACAAACGTCGATTGGCTTAGTGATTCACCCTTCATGCTTTTGGCAAATATCAGGGTCGACATCCACACGCCAGTGCCGACCATGCCCATTATCAGCAGGTTATTGAGGGTCGAGAGACCCAGCTCAAGATTCTTCAAGCCCTTAAACAACAACATGGCCGAGATAACCACTGCGCCCAGCGCTGCAGCGAGGGGCACCCACTTCTCCAGGGCTTGGTGCGCGGCAACGTCGATTTTCTTATCTTCTATCTGTTTCAACTTCTGAAAATAGTCTGACTCCAGGTCGCTCGCATCAAAGTCAGCCTCCTGGTAAACCTGACCGTCCCTGGCGAGGGCACTGGCATATGCGACCTGCTGCAACTCGTCGAGGCGTTCAAAGGCCGTTTTATGGCTCTCCTTGTGGTCACGTTTCTCCTGTTTGATCTCGATAAGTTTCTGTTCTGCCTGTTCGTTGTAGATGAGGATGTGCTGCTTGATCATGAAGTACAGCGCATAAGACGCAAGGCCACCCATTAAAGGCGAGATCACCCAGGATGCAGCTATGCTGCCGATTTTTTCCCAATGCACCAGCTCCAGCGCACTGTCACCTCCGCCAAGCAGCACACCCAGCATAACGGAACTACCGACAATGCCGCCGATAATAGAGTGAGTGGTTGAAACGGGATAACCCCGCCGGGTTGCAAATAACAGCCACAGGGCTGCCGCCAGCAAGGCTGACATCATCACATAGACAAACTGCATGGGCTCCACCGTCATACCGCTCAGGTCAACAATGCTGCCACGAATGGTATTGGTGACGGCACCGCCCGCCAACACTGCACCGCTGATCTCAAAGACCGCCGCTACAGCCAGGGCCTGCTTCATGGTCAAGGTGCCGGCACCAACACTGGTGCCAAAGGAGTTGGCAACATCATTGCCGCCGATGTTAAACGCCATAAAAATGCCAAAGCACGACGCCAGCAAAAACACCAGCGTGTGGCTGCCTTGCAGATAGTCAAAACCCCAGATCAGGAAGAAGGCAGACGTGCTGAGCAGCAAAGCGCCAAAAAACAGACTGGTATTGTCGGGTTTTTGCAGAATCAATGGCAGACCTCTTGGCGCTGTAGCAGGGCGGTTTGAGCACCCATCTGGCATCGGCTGCAATCGTCGCAGTACCAGCTGTGCCACGGGTTGTGACTATCGTTCGAGGAGTCTACTCATTTAGCCGCTGCTAAAGGTAAAGATTGGGTTAATCCGTTAGTTAACCCACAACCTATGCCAAAGATTTTGCAGTGCTTGGCTACTGCGCAAAAACCTGGTTCAGCCAGGCTGCCAACCGCACACCGGCCTGACTAAGGCGCGTTTCCAGCAGCGCTGAATGCGCATAGATATAGTCATAGCCCAGGCTGTTGTGCGGCGGATACACTCCTGGCCGCAAGGCCGCACTCTCGGCAATCCACACCAGCGGGTCGGCTTCAAGCCAAAGGCTGGCCTGGGCAGGAGTAATTTTTCGCCCCAGCCAGTGACTCAGCTCCGAATAGCTTAACGCCTGTTGGTCAATCAGGTTGGCATCCCAGACCCGGTGCAGGTTGGTGGGTTCACCAAACCAGGTCACCTTGATGTCATTACCACCACGATCCAGGCTGTTGCCGACGTGCAACGGCTGATGCAGGTCGCCCACCAGGTGGATCGCAAAACGCAGGGCTAACTGCCTTGCTGGCAGATCTGAATCAGGATTCTGCAGCACCCTGGCAAACTGTTGCAGGGCAGTATAGGCATCACCCTCCTGCGGCGCGCCCACCTGAAGGTAGTTTTTTCCTTCAGGCACCGTCACATAGTGCCAGGCCCCGGCCTGTTTCTGCCAGAAAGGCTCTGGCGACGAACGCATCTCATCTGCCCAGGCCCCTGCTTCGGCAAGATCTTCAACACCAAGTATGCCTTGCACCGCAGTGTGTGCAGCAGGCGACAGATAGGTTTGCGCAATACTGCCGACCACTCGGTGTCCCGTTGCACCCCAGGCAAACACACCCGCACTGTAGGACTGTAACACCACACTTAACAAGACAAGACACATACGAGCAGTCATATAAACTCCACACCCAGTTACTGGCAATCAGATAAACGTTATTCAATAATTTTCTCAACAAGACAAGTGACGTTTTGGTCACCCACACAAATCAGCAGCGCAGCCTTATTGCTGGTGAAAAGTTTTACTGACAATTGCGCTTATCAGCGTCGCTGTGAACAATGATTTAGACAGATATTGCTGGGCGCCGGATTTAGCCACCAGAATAAGCCCTAAGTCGGTTTCAATGATACGTTCGATATCTGCCCAGCGCAGCGCGGTTTCTGTATAGGGGTTTTGTGTTTTGACCCCCTCCTCATCTATTGTCAACAGAACTTCACTATTGGCGCTTCGCCCCCACATCTGTCGCGCCAACCACCAGGCTCGCCTGAACCGCATATGCAGCAACTCGACGGCACACAAGGCGATTAACATGACCCCGGCGATGGTCGGTTGATCGGTAAAAAACAGCAGCCCTGAGCCGGTACCAAACAACAGCGCGGGAAACAGGTAATTGGGCCGGGCATTTTTACCATAAGGCAAAGACTGATCAAAGCACTCAGCAAGGTACTCGCGGGATAAGGTAAATTGGGTGTTGAATGTTTGCATAGGTACCACCTGGTGTTTTTGCCGGGAGAATACAGGTGGCGGCTATTCTAGCTGAACTCGCCGGCAATGAAACTGGCTGGGAACTTTACCGGCATGGCCTGGTTAATGCAGTATAGGCTTCGATCTTGATTTTCTACGGTAACCAGAACTCTAAAGGGGCTGTTCGAATGTGGCTGAATGATGAACGGATAACAGATTCGGCTATAAGCGCCTATCAAAAGGCATTAACAAGTGCCTGCCCAAGGCATATTGTGATTGACCACCTGTTCGACGCAACCAAACTCAATGAAGTTGTCGATATTTTGCAGCAATCGCAGGCCTGGCAAACTCAGAAGCACACCTACTCGACCCTCTATGCAGACAATACCCAGTGGCAAAAGACCAGAGAAAAATCCCGCTTTGTGCAGCGAGATATCTGGCAACGCCAGGCCGTTGGCGGGGCTAGCTCCAATAGCTGTACGGCCAGGGAATTCTTGGAGTTTCTGCGCGGCGACGAGTTTCTGGCGTTGTTATCGCGCATATACCGCGTGACCCTAACGGATAAGAATGTCGCCGATCCTGATATCAATACCAATTACTTCCGCCTCGGCCCTGAGGACTTTGTCAAACAACATGCTGATGACTCACCCGCAAGAGAAGTCTGCATGCTGTTGTATTTGAATAAGAACTGGGACAGCAATGCAGGCGGTGAGATCACGTTTACAGGTATGCTTGAAGAAAAGATCCGTTATGCGCCCGTATTTAACCGGTGTATTCTCTTCGACCCTGCCTCCAAGGGTGCTGAACACTGGGTACAGAGGCTAAACCCTGCGTATACCTGCGCCTATCGCTACAACGTGACCAGTTGGTACTGGACTCAGTAGTAATATTTTCCTGTTAGCTGATCGTAAGAATTTACACAGAGCTGACATCATACCGACTCTCAAAACCAGCCAGAAAGCCCTTTAGGGTGCCGAATATGCTTTTCCGGCATGCGCAAATAACCCATGACGGGAGTGTCGTCCGAGGGTCTTGTTATTGTCCCTGCCGGGCGCGTAAGCTGCCGCCATCGGCCCAGGTTGCATGGGTGCCGCTGCTGATGCGATGCGGCAGAATGATGCGGCACACCGGGCCCGCCTCAATGTCTTTCGCGTCCACCAGAATACATTCAGACTGGTCGAGCTGCATATCTGTAATAAAGCTCACCAAGTAGCCATCATCTTCATCTTGGGCATTCACTCGGGGCGCAAACGGCGCTTCGCTGCCAAACCGTTGTTCGCCGAAGGGCAGATGCCAGGACTCACCGGTTTCCAGATTGTGCTTGACTAACCCGTTGAACAGGAACCAGCCAGGCTCGCCCGTAACGGAGTACAGGTACTTGGCTTTGTTGCCGGCATACTGCTGGTTGAACACACCGAACTCTAAGATACGCTCATCCAGGTGCTGCTCCTTGACCTCGCCGGTTTTCAGGTTAAAGCGCCAGCGATGCAGCTTCGACTTGAAGGAGTTCATATCAATGCCAGCCATCAACTTGCCCACCATGGGCGGCAAGCCTGGCAGCGGCTCAGGGTCGGGCTTTTCCTGAAAATAACCATCCAGCACCAGTTCATCGCCCTCTTCATAGGCATTGCCCCAGTGAAGCACATAGGTTGGCTCGGCCTCAAACCATTGCACGTCTTCGGCAGTGCCATAACGCGGAAAAATTGCAAAGCGCGTGGGCACATTCGAGTAAAAAGTTGCCTGGTGCCGCCCTTGTTTGAGCAACTCAGGGTCCCAAAAGAGGGGTAAATCAATCAGGATCGAATAGTTTTTTGAAAACGCCATGTCATGGGGAAGACGGGGCCCCGGTGTTGGAATGGGCGTGTAATGCACCAGCTTGTTGTTTTTATCCACCACGCCGTAATGCTGGTATGGCGGGTATTTTGAATAGTTGAAGAACAGCATTTCACCCGTCGCCGGGTCCACCTTAGGATGAGCTGAAATGCCGTCAATGGGTGTCCACCCTTCTACACCTTCCTGCTCCAGGGTATACGGGTCCAGCCGATAGCCTTCGCCACACTGCCAAAAGGTGGTGAGTATTTTTCCCGCATGGATGACAACATCTGTCGATGAGGAATCTTTTACGCCACCCTGGGCACCCATGCCGGGTCGTTTCGACAGCGCCGGGTTATTGGCGATGCCCGTCCACAAGGCCGCCCCGGCCTCTTGCTCGGCAAGAAAACCACGGGTATGAATAAAACGGTTTTTGTAGCTCGCTTTGCCATCTTTGAACGCCATCACATGCAACATGCCATCACCATCAAAAGGATGATAATTGCCTATAGGCTCCTGCACCGGGTTTTCAGTATTGCGCACGTAAACCCCGTCAATGTCAGCAGGTATAACGCCTATCACCTGCATATCCTCAGCATCATATTCGGTAAAGTTTGGCGTCCAGGCGCCGTTCATGTAGGGATGTACACTGGGCTTCAGGGAATGCTGCACCTTGTGCTGGCGGGTAATTTTCATGGGTCACTTGCGTTATGGAACTTAACCGCAAGGTAGTAGATTCAAGGGTTTGAGTCAACTTAAACTTAACTGGACTGGGCTTCAGCCAATAGTATTTTGGCCACAGCTGTTCCCGTTAGCCTGCTGCGCGGTTACCATCGGGCCATGCAACGACTCGTAATCAACGCCGCTATAGCGGCTGGCCTGGATGTTATCGGCGATCGCTGGAGCCTGCTGATCTTGCGTGACGTATTTCTTGGCAGACGGACATTCAACACCTTGCAACAGCATACCGGCGCAGGCAGGGCCACCCTCACCAGGCGACTTAACCAACTCATCGCCAACGATGTACTCTATCGGCGCGCCTACAGCACCAACCGCTTTGAATATCAGTTCACTAACAAGGGCCTCGCGCTGTTTGATACTTCGCTGCTGGCCTGGCAATGGGAGACTGAATGGGCCAAAGATGCCGCCGAACCCACCCTGCCGCCGGCACTGCAACACACACCCTGCGCCAAACCATTGAACCCTGTTGCCATCTGCCGACATTGCCTGGCTGCTATCAGGCACACTGATATCACATGGCGGCATGCAACAAGCGCCCTTGACGCCCAATTCACGGCGATAAAGTCGGCCAATCGGCAACGACGCATCAAGGTGAACAAACTGGCGGGGCGGGACTCAGCCCTCGCCCACATCGCCGACTTGATCGGTGATCGCTGGACCCTGCTGATCCTTATTGCCTCCTTGTTTGGTATCCGCCAACACGATGACTATGTCAGACAGCTGGGCATTGCCACTAACATTCTGGCTGAGCGCCTGAAGATGCTGACTGAGAATAATGTCTTGGTGAAACAACCATACCAAAGCCATCCGCTGCGGTATCTTTACCAGCTGACTGATAAGGGCCTGTCGTTGCTGCCCTTTTTGATGGCTGTTCGGCAGTGGGCAGCGGATTGGTCAGCGCCTGGGTCGGCGTCTGAACTGACCCACACACCCTGCGGCCACCAACTGGTGGTGGATGTGGTGTGCAGCGGCTGCAGGCAAAAACCCAGGCAGGCGAACATCAGGTTTGGCTGAAGCCTCACCAGCCTGGCAAGACGCGAAGAGAATAATGGTGCAATTTGTCACTGACTACGCCATTCTTGGGGCGATACATATGGGGAGCAACCATGGGTTTTAGTGAATTGATCTGGGGCGTAAAGGCCAGTTTTCGGAATTACGTTGAGGCTGTCGGTGGGTCCATCAACTTAAGTGATGGCGCGACCCGCACTGCGGATGGCTGTTTTGTCTTCACGGCCATACCTGGAGGCGATCTGGCCATCGCAGCAGACGGCAGCGCCACGGGCGCGATGGGATTCCAGGGCACAATCACCTTTGATGCCCACGGCGGGATGCTCAAAGCAACGTTGACCGATCTGCGCCTGGAGGTGGGGGTCGATGGATTCTTCCTGACCGCAATGGAAGCGCCAATGAACCAGGGCCGCTGCACGATCGCCAAACTGGGCCCAGTGACGCATTGCCCGAATGCTGGCATCACCATGGATGCGGAGATCACGCTCGATGGCATGTACCAGCTTGCCGACAACTACCCGCCGGGCACAACACTGGACCCTTTAAGACTGACCCCTTTGAAACAGGACTGAACGCAACAGAGTGCTTGCCGATTGTGACAGCAAGGCTCGACGTCCATCACATGAAACATGCGATAGACGGTAACCGCGAGGCACCAGCCGCCTCATCGTTATTTGATGATAATCCTCGGGTCCAGGTCACAACCATCGACGATGATGCCGTAGTCAACGTTGTCACCACTGTGCCCCTGCACCACGCACTGAAAGTCCTGAGGGCCGGCTGATCTGCAGTTATGGAGATCGGCAGAACCGCTTTTCTTGTAGACATCATCGATGATTCCATCGGCGCTCCAGCGCACAACTGAGCCGTTACTGACGCAGGCGGCAGCCGAGTTGCCTGGGCAGGCAGAGCCGCCGTTGTCTACCCTGACCGGGCAGCCGTTTTCCATGATGACCTGCAGAGCGCTGGCGTGAAACGAAATGCTGAGCAGCAGAATAACTAATACAGTTTTCATAAAAGCTCCCCTATAAAAGCTCCTCTATTGTCGATTCAGTAGCGGGTCAGCCTGTATAAGAACCGCAGGATAACCTGCCTCTATCGCTTTAGTTATCACTTCCTTGGCATCGGGAAGTTGATCCATCAACGTTAAAGCGACTGCTCTATCATACAACACGTCGATATCCAGGCCAGCAATATCTTGAGCGCTGCTCATGATGCTCAGCGCCTTCTCGTCGTTATCGATAGCTGCGTAATAAACAGCCAGGCGCGACAGGGTAAAGGCGTCTGCAGGATTGACGGCGATAACGGCTTCTGCATACCGAATCGCTGTATTGTAAGCGTGCCTGGTTTCCTTCGGGTCGGTGCCATCCAGCAACAGGGCTTCTGCCATATTACCCCAGACGCGATGATCCTCCGGGTTAAGTTCCAGTGCGGCTCGGTAGCTCTGTATGGCGTTGGCATACTTTCTGGCATAAAAGAGCGCCGCACCCATGTTTGAGAAGGAGGCTGAATTAGGGTCGAGGTTGGTGGAAACCTGCCAGGCTTGCGAAGCGCCAGCAAAGTCGCCACCGTACAACCGCGCGGCACCCAGGTTGTTGAACGCTGTGGCATTGTCGTCTACCAGCTCAGTTACACGAATAAAACTTTCTATGGCCTGGTGATACATGCCGGATCGAAGATAGAAAGCGCCAAGTGCGTTCTGGGCTTGCCAGTAGGTGGGATGGGCTTTGACGGCCGCCTGATAGAAAGCATGGGCGCGTTGCATGTCTTCTTCCCTGACCAGAATATCAGCCAGACCCATGTTGGCGTCGGGATTCTTGGCATCCAGCTCGAGTACTTGCAGGAAGTGTGATTTTGCTGCCTCGAGTTCGCCCCCGGTATCGTAAAGCTCGGCCATGGCAAGGTTGGCTTCGATACCCTGGTCCTGCAGCGCAGACAGTCTTGTGCAGTTTTCCTTGCCGCGCTGATAGTCTTCAGCGTTTTTAGTAAGCCGAAAGAGTTCGAGGTTGGAGCGACACTCCGATGCCAGCGCCAGAGTAAATCCGGCGTCCTTGTCCTGTGCTGACTGAAACCGACTAATTGCCTGCCGAAGATGACTTTCTTCACCACGCCGCATCAGATCCTGGCCGATCAGATAATCCCGGTAGGCCGCCTTGTTATCTGTTATGGCGCGCGTGGGAACTTCCCGGTTATTTGCGGCCATCTTCAGCTCACTGATCACTGCAAGAATGATGCGGTTCTGGACCTCCAGAAAATCATCCCCGCTGGTGGTGTATTTCTCCTGCCAGACGGGTCGATCCCGATCGGACTTGCGCAGCTCGGCACTGATCTCGATCAGGTCATTGCCTGCCTGCACCTGGCCTGCAAGCACGTAATCCACCTGATTTTCAAGCTTCCTGCCGGCAGAATACAGCTCGTCGATGTCCCAAAAACCACCCAGCTGGACAAGTTCAATGTCCTCAATCTCATCCAGGCCAAGCTGCAGTTCACGTGTCAGGCTGCTTGCATAAAACCGTGAGTCGGAACCCATTTCGGCGTTAAAGGGACCGACGGTGACTCGGGCGAGTTGCCTTGCATTGTCGGGTGCGCGACTGAACTGAAAGACCACAAAAACCGAGAGCGCGATGACTGCAAGGGTCAGCGCAGGAACTGCGAAATCTCTCTTGCGGCGAAACCTTTTTCTACCGCGCTCCTGCATGCCTGCGACGCCAGAGAAATCGACTTCAGCTATCGTCTCACCACGCACTTTTATGCTGACCGACTGGATGAAGCTTTCGTATTGATCCGTCTGCACGCTTTCGGGCCAGTGGCCGAAGTCAGCAATCTGGCTTTGCTTGAAGGCGACCGGCAATCTGACATTGTCCATCAGGACAGGCACCAGAATACCCCGGTCCATGCCCTCAAGGGCTTCGTTCTTTACCCAGCGTGAATTTACAGAACCCTCAGTCCACAGGACAACCACGCAGGCAGCGGCCTGAATTTCATCGTCAATCAGGTCATCAAACTTGTCACCTGGTGACAGTTCGCTATCCCACCAGACCGAGAATCCCTCCCCTTCCAGTGCTTCTACCAGAGGTTTGACGCGGATCATGTCTTCCCTGGCATAGCTGATAAATACATCGGCCACTTGACTTACGTCCTGAGTCAGATGGACTCAGTTTACACGGCGGGTATACCTATGGAAGTCGAATATGGGGTTAAGAAGAATAAACGCCATCATGGCTTGCCCGAGCATTCGCCCGCCTACCCCACTGCTCCATTGCAGCCGCGGCATGTCGCCACCGCGTTTTAGAATGCCAGTGCTCAGTGATTTTCTGCTGCACATTTGGACCGGGAGGCACCTTCCGCGGTGCCTTCCCAATCAGGATCAGCAACCCCCAGCCAGCCACCGTCACTTTTGAGAATGGCATGGACACGCCCGAACGCACCAGTCTTGTCGTTAGCTGTGACGGTAAAACCCTGAGCTTCCCAGGCCTGCAGATCTGCCGGCTGCCAGCCAATGCCAGGGCTGGTCTCTGCCTGAAACTTTGTCATTTGAATCAGGCGTTCACCAGTCCTGGGGTCATTTTCATAAACCGGGTGTACTCGCGGCGCAGCGATGGCCTCTGCCAGCGGCAGTCCCTGGTCCACATGGCGGGAGATCGACTGCACAATTGCCGATAGAATCCGCAGGCCGCCGGCAGCGCCCAAGACCAGAATCGGTTCGCCATTTTTTGTCACCAGCGTGGGTGCAATGGTGGTGCGGGGCTGCGAACCTGGTGCTTGCGCCGAAGCCGACAGGTAGGTGCCCATGGTTGACGCGTAGACAAAGCCGAGGTCACGGCTGATGACTTTGGAGCCAAACAAGGGGCCAACCGTTTGCGTCGCCGAGACCAGCATGCCGCTGCAGTCAGCCGTAACAAAATGCGTGGTGTGATGTGATTCTTCACCCCAGCTTGCCCCCGTCCAATCCATACTAACCTTGGTGTCAGACACTAACGGCGCCAGCTCTTCCTCAGCCGCTGGCGGCAGGATGATTTGGCTGGCCTGGACACTGGCCCACTCCTTACTCATGACTAATTCAAGATCTGTTTCCGTGTAATCCATGCGCATTGAATCAATGGCCATGGCGACAGCCTGGGCAAGCACTGCGCCCCATTGTTGGTTGGTGAGGCTGCCCGCAGCGAAGTTTTCAAGAATGTTCAGAGCTTTTATTACCAGGCCACCGCCGCCTGGGGCCGCCATCGAATGAATTTCGTAATCCCGGTAGCGAGTACTGACATACCTCGCATCGGCGGCCACATAGTCCAACAGGTCTTGCGCGGTCACATAGCCACCATTTTCCTGCAGGTCTGCGACTATACTGGCAGCGATTGCGCCGCTGTAAAAATCCTCAAGACCAGCGCTGCTGAGACGCTTCAGGGTCCTGGCAAGTTCCGGCTGGCGTAACCACTCACCCGCCAGGTAAGTAGTACCGTCCGGCTTCAGAAAAGACTGTTGAAAACCTTGATTGTCTTTGAAGTCCTTGAGGCCAGCCAGGTGCCGGGCAGCTTCACCTGGCAACACCTCAAAACCCTTTTCGGCAAGTTCAATGGCCGGCGCCATCAGGGTCGACAAACTCAGTGAACCGTGCTCCCGGTGCAGGCGATTCAACGCCGCTATGACGCCAGGCGTAGCAATAGTACCGTAGCCATTTGCGGGTAGCGTATCTGGCCGGACATAAGCAGCGGGAATTTGGGTCATGCCGTTATACACAGCATAAACACCCGTCTGGGTTCGCACCAGAATCTGACTCCGACCACCAATGCCACTCATGGTTGGTTCAACGACGGCCAAAACAAAGGCCGCCGCAATTGCAGCGTCTGCAGCATTGCCACCGGCTTCGAGGATGCTGCGCGCAGCCCTGGTGGCCATGGGCTGCGCCGTGGCCGCCATACCCTGGGCTGACCTGGCGGTTTGTGCCGTTGTATGGCCAGCGCGATCGATGGTCTGGCAGCCTGCGAGATACAGCAGGCAAATGGTAACAAGCACCATCTTGCTAAGAGTCTGCATGGTCAGTTACCTCGGCGATTCTGCTCGATAGCGCTGGGTACACCATCACGTTGGCGTTGTGCTTCAATCTGCCCGACAACACCCTCAGTCTGTTCAATAGCCAGGCCAATATAGGTGGTTGGCTCTAGCAGCGCATCTAATTGCGCCACGCTGATCAGCCTACCCAGGTCTGACGCTAAAAATACTTCCCGCAAAGACACATTGTCTGCCAGCGCCTGGTTGGCCAGTACATGCAAGCGGTCGTTAGCGACTTGCTTGCCAATTTGATCGGCCAGGGCAAAAGCCAGGCGCTGGGACATAATCAGTTGGTTGGTACGGGCCATATTCTGCACCATTCTCTGCGGCTTGACCTCGAGTCGAGCCAGCAACGGTTCTGCCTGGGCTAACATCTGGTCCGACTCCAGACTGATTTGCTCGAGTACCTTATTCGGGCGACTGGTATTGTCCCGCTCAAAAAAATTGTCGACATCATCCAGTACTACTTCGGCCAGTCTGGGAATTGACCGGCCAAATTGTATGAGTGCCTCGGATCTGTTTGGGTTGTTTTTGTGCGGCATCGTGCTGCTGCCAACCGCCGAGGGCGACCGCCGTTCGACTGTTTCGCCGATATCAGTCGACTGTAACAGGAATAATTCCTGACCTATTCTGCCATAGGATCTGCTGATCAGAGCCAACACCAGAGCATACTCAGCAAATACATCCCGCGTGCCATGCCAATCGGCAAGATAGGGTTCCTGCAAGCCCAGATAGAAGGCAAAGCGTTGTTCGATGGCGATGCCGCTGGCCCCGAGACCAAGATAGCTGCCTACAGCACCTTTGAGGATTGCCGACTTCTGCAATTTGGCGCGGACACTTCGCAGGCGCTCGATATTACGCCGGTTCTCGGCAAGCCAAGTACTGAGTTTTTTGCCAAAGGTAATGGGTAAAGCATGCTGCCCCAGAGTTCTGCCAATCATCGGCGTGGCCTTGTGCTCCAGCGCCCGGCGAGCCAACACGGCCTCAATCGACAACAAGCGCGATTCCAGCAGCGCCGTCGCATCAAGCAGTTGCAGCACCAGGGTTGTGTCGTAGATGTCGACGGTAGTGGCGCCAAAATGTACATACTGTGCCGCCGCCCCCAGCTCCCTGCTCCAGACGTTCAACAGGGCCACCATGCGATGACGCACCAGACCATACTCAGCGACAAGATCGGCTGCCGGCAGGTAGTCAAGACTGGCCTTGGCTTTGATCTCATCAGCGGCCCATTGAGGAATGACACCAAACTCAGCCTGGGATAAGGCCAGTGCCGCCTCGACCTGCAGTACTGCCTTGTTGGCATGCTCGACGCTGAAAACCTGTGCCATGTCCAGGTCTTCGGCAACAGCTGCCTGCGGGCTCAGATTGATCAGCCAGGCAATGGCCATCAGGCGGATTTTAAGCATGTGCCACTCCTCCAAATTTAATCAGGTCATAACCTGACGTTATCAACGGCGCAGAGATCGATCTCCGCAAATTGCTGCTTCAAGCCCGCTATGAAGTGTTTGCAGAGCATGGGCAGGGGGGTGTTCTGCAGCCGCAGCAACGAGATATTGAAGGCGATGACCGGCTCCAGCTGGATGATCGCAGTTGCCTTATCGCGGTCTGACCTGGCGGTGAATTCGTCAACGATGGCGACCCCCACACCCTTTGCCACCAGGGCCTGGGCTATCTGATAGGTTTCTGCGCTGGCGACACTGGTGAAAGCCAGGCCTGCCCGCTGCAAGCTCAATGCCAGCAATTGGCCAAGGGGCCCGCGGTCTGTCATCTGGATAAAAGGCAGGGCCGCCATGTCGCGAATAGCAATGCTGTTGGCACCTGCGAGCCTGTGCTTGGCAGGCACAATCAGCACGAGTTTGCTCCTGCCTAAATGGCTGATCTCAATGCCTGGCAGGGGCGGCGCGTCAAAGGCGAGGCCCAGGTCGACTTTTGACTCCCGCAGATCGGTCTCAATCTGGTCAAGTTGGCGAGTGACCAGGTCAAAGTAAGCGGCGGCGTTGGTGCGCATATAACCCGCTACAAGGGCCGGCATAAGACCGACACCAAGCGCGGGTGTGGCAGCAATGCGAATGCCGCCATCCCTTGCCTGCGCCAGATTTTCGGCAACTCGGCGTATGCGATCGAGTCCGCGGTACAGCTCGGAAACCTCCTGGTGGAGGATTTTGGCTTCCTGAGTAGCCACCAGTCGGCCCTTGACACGATCAAACAGCTTAAAACCCAGCTGCAGCTCAGCATGGGCCAGCACCTTGCTGACCGAGGGTTGGGACACGTCCAGCATCAATGCCGCCTGGGTCACAGAACCACTGATAAATACGGCATGAAAAACTTCTATATGGCGTAGGCGCACGTTGCAGGATCTGAATCAATCGACCATGCATAGATACCATAACCTGAGGTTATGGTATAGCTAATTCTTAACATTTGCTGGGTGGTCGCACGACTGTTAATTTGACCTGCTGGCAGCAGCAATACTGCGGCCGTGACTGATAACAAGGCTTTTAAGGAAGCTTTTAAGGGGGCTGAATGCAAAAACAAATTACATCCGTGATGATCAGTATGGCTGTGCTGGGTGGCACTGCTGTCGTGGCAGAAGAAACGGCCAGTATGGAAGAAATTGTGGTAGTCGGGACGCAGATCAAGGGTGCGCGTATCGCTGATGCCCTGCCCGTATCTGTGATCACCGCCGCAGATATCGAGGCGCTGGGGGTCAACTCCGGTGACGAATTACTCGAGTATATAGCAGAGCAGGGCCAGAATTTTTTCAGTGAGTCAGAAAACATCAGCGGTGGTGTCAACTCGGCGCGCGGCGATATTGGTGCTTTTAACCTGCGGAATCTCGGCACAGGTAATACGCTGGTACTGGTTAACGGCCGCCGCCTGGTTAATGCCGCTGCCTACCAGACGGAATCTGTGGGGGGCAGTTTTGTGCCCGTCAATACGGTCAATGCCCAGTCCCTGCCGGTTACCGGCCTGCGTCGTACTGAGGTGTTGCGTGATGGCGCATCCGCGATTTACGGCGCTGACGCGGTCGCCGGGGTAGTGAATTATGTGATGAAGTCTGACTTCGAGGGACTTAAGATTGGTGTCCGCGGCGACAGCTACGACAACCTGCCGCGCAAAGATCTGCGCTTCACCGTCGAATGGGGCAAGGCTTTTAATGACGGGCGCACCAACGTCGGCCTGTCGCTCAACCATTACCAGCGCGACCGGGTTAACTCTCAGGATGATCCGCGCTGGGCTAACAGCGATATCCGCAACCTGGTGACCAACCCTGCCTTTGTTGGCTCCAGCGCCTTCAACAATACCAGTGCCAACTCGGAATATGGCCAGTTTGATGTCCGTTCCAGTGTTGCCTCCCTGGGACTCAGCGGGGTCATTACAGACAGTGCCGGCGAGTTTGAGACCTATCCTGAGGGCGACTCCCGCTGCCAGTTCGCCATTGGCTATGGCACCTGTGGTGCCGTTGATGGCCAGGGTACCTATCGTTACAACCAGAATGAGAACCGCGACCTTTATTCTGAACTGGAGCGCCTCAACATCTATGGTTATGTGACCCATGACTTTGATAATGGCATGCAGGCTTTTTCTGAATACTCCTGGTATTACTCTGATACCAACACCATCCGCCAGTCAGCAACCCGCCTCAGCGCCGTGGCAGCTGAGCGCGTTGGTGCAGCTAACTACTACAATCCACTGGGCCCCTGCACCTCGCCAAATCGCCTGCCAGATAGCGTGATTGGCACAGGAGTACCCTGCAGCGGCCTTGAGCTGCTGGTAGATAACTACCGCTATAACCAGGTGCCACGGTTTGTTGACGTGACTGGTGATACTTATCGTATCGTCGCCGGTCTGCGTGGCGACATGGGCGCATGGAACTGGGAAGGCGCTTACACTTGGTCAAAGGCCGAACGTGAGGATATTACCCACAACAGAATTTCCAACACCCTGTTACAGGCCGCCCTGAATGATCCGACGCCTGCGGCGTTCAATCCGTTTTCGGGGAAAAACAATAGCAATATCGAACGAGTGCTGATTGATGTCTCACGGGCCAACGAGCAGACCCTGTGGATGGTCGATTTTAAAATCTCAAACCCTAGCGTCTTTGACCTACCAGCAGGCGGCGTAGGCCTATTGGCGGGGGTTGAGTTCCGCAACGAAGCCTTTATTGACGATCGCGACCCACGCCTCGACGGTACCATCAACTTTACGGATAACAGCGGCAACACCTTTCCGTTTGTTTCTGATGTGGTGAATTCCAGCCCTTCGGCCGACAGCAACGGTGAGCGGGATGTTACTTCCCTGTTTGGTGAACTGGCGGTGCCGGTACTGAGTAATCTTGATGTGCAGCTGGCCCTGCGCTATGAGAATTTTTCAGATGTGGGCAGCACAACTGTCGGTAAGGTAGCTGTTGGCTACCGGCCAGTTGAACCAATACTGGTGCGTGGTTCCTGGTCACAGTCATTCCGAGCACCTAATCTGGTCACCGTCAACGAATCCTCAGTAGCTCGATCCAATACCCTGGACGATATCAGCTGTCTGTTTGTTGACCCGACCCAGGCATTGCTCGACTGCAACTATGGCATTCAGCGAACCGCTCAGGGAAGTAAGAGCCTGCAGCCTGAAGAGTCTGTGAGCACCTCTTTTGGCTTAGTGATTGAACCTCTGGAAAACCTCATGCTGACTATCGATTTCTGGGAAATCGAGAAGGACAATACTATCGGCCTGCTTGGCGAAGAAAACCTCATAGCCCTCGATCTGCTTAGTCGTATCCAGGCAGGCACTGGCAGTTGTTCAGCCAGCTCAGGAACGGCGGCAGTAGTCCGTGATGCTGTGACAGATCCGGCTGTTACAGCCCTTTGGCTGGCTGCCGGCGTGTGCCCGGGTGGCGAGATCCAGCGGGTTGACGACAACTATACCAATCTCGATACCCGCACCGTCCGCGGCCATGATATCGCCGTGTACTATGACATTGACACAGCAGTGGGCAATTTTGATATGCGCCTGGTCGGTGCCTGGCTTGACAGATATGAGCAAGAGGCTGGGGGCAGTGCCGCCCAGTTGCTGACTGCAAAGGCCGCCGGCACATTGCCGAATACTGTGGCGATTGTCGGTTTTTCTGACCTGGTACGCCAGGACGGTAATCCGGAGACCAAGCAGACCCTGCGCCTGAGCTGGCGCAAGGACAACTGGGGCGCTGCCTTGACAGGTATTCGCTATGGTGACTTTGTCCAGACCGATTTGACTCTGGCAGATGGTACCCAGTATGTGATTCCGTCAATGTCTACCTTCAACTTGTCGGCAGACTACAGGTTCACTGCCTTTGCTGATATCAAGACCCGCATCAAGATTGGCGCCAACAATGTCACTAATGAACGTGCGCCGTTGGCAGATGATTCTTTCGGCTATTTTGCCGATCAGCACTCGGATCTTGGCCGATATTATTACGTTGATGCGAGTTTTACACTGTAACCACCCTGGCTGCTAACAGGGCAAAAGGACGCTGGCCAGATAAGAAGCTATATCTGTCTGGCAAGCGTCCAAAGGTTTACAGTGACCGTGATTGTGACACCTGTAGGGAAGGTGAGCCCAACGAGAGTACTCTCCTCTGATCCGCGCCTGATCTGCGCCTGATCTGCTCCTGATCTGCGCCAGCCTGGGCGCAGCCCCGCTGCTCGCTGGGCTGCACAATCGCCTCTGTAAAACCTGTCTCACCGCCCCATTTCGGCTGAGGCTTTTGCTCAAATTTTTTGGGGTGCTATCAGTCCAAGAGATTCCAGTATCATTAGCGAAAGAGCCGCGGTGCTTCGAACCCTGTGACCCCGTTACTACTCCAAAGCGCCATACGAGTACCATTACGCGTCGCAATGGTGAGCGGGTGAACACACAGGGAAACGCGCACAGCGGATTTCCTTATTCACCCAGACATGGACTACGCCGCGGGTCCTCGCGCCAGTTACTTCAGGCAGGCACAGGATGCCGGTGAGCATGCGGCAAGGCAGGCGCTACCGGATTTGCTGGAAAAACTCCGTGTGGCAGGGTTGCATCCGGCTGTTGCGGTACACGGTCACGCTGGTGAATGACAGACGCAGCGCCAGAACCGGATCAAAGTCGGAAAATTTCCGAAAATTCCAGGACGTCCATCGACGGGCTCTGACCTACACACAAAATAATCTGATGCTGGCGTTATCAGCGACTTTACTCTGACACTGCTGTTAATCGAGTGACATAACGTTTGAGCTAACCGGACACAGCGCGGCATTCAGCGCTGTGTCCGGTTGAGCGAATGGTTAGGCCGCACTGTGCACCGCTTGCATGAACTCGCCGAGCTTCTCTGCGCTGAGCTTGCTCTCGTGCCGCACGCTTGAGCAGAGATCTAGTCCGAACGGTTGGACCGCCTGTATGGCTTTCCGGACGTTGGACGCACGGATACCACCTGCCAGAAAGACTGGGCATTCGACCTGTCGACGAATCTCCCGGCTGACCTCCCAGTTATGAACTCGCCCGGTGCCGCCCAGCTCTTTGACCTCCAGCGTGGGGTTACCTGAGTCAAGCAGAAGTGCATCGACGAGCCCGGCCACAGCTCTGGCCTCCTCTAGCGACTGGTCTCCCATAACGTGAATGACTTGAACGAGCTTCACTCCCGGGAGCTGGCGGCGCAGCCTCTGGAGTTCAATCGGGCGTACTGAGTCAACAAGTTGAATCGTTGAGGTCTGGCACACAGCATGTTGCTGCACGATTCCGTCCGCCTCTCTCCGCGACGTTAGCAAAAACGTCGCGACAGGCGGAGGAACTGACTTCGCGATCTCAGCAATGAGCTCATCAGCGATGACGCCGGGCCCGCTGGGCATGTGCGAAACGAGACCGAGTGCCGACGCGCCCAGCTGGACTGCCAGTTGCGCCTCCTCAACGCTAGAGATGCAGCAAATTTTGACGCGTGGTGCGGCAAACATAGCTTCCTCGTGCGGCCTAACGCCCTTCAACAACGGCGCCGGCAGAGCCGGCGTCCGATTGCTTGGAATTGTTATGTGCTTTTCTTGGCCATGTATCTGACATTCTGCAAGCCCTCAAAATCCCTATCCTGAGTCCAAAGTACGGCAGCATATTTTTGAGCTGTCGCGAAGATTATGCT
>JANQYP010000011.1:28588-37797 GCA_030728785.1 Pseudomonadales bacterium | reverse complement strand
CGCACGGTGCTGGTGCGCGGGTCGCCAATGGGCATGCTGGCGCCATCAGCCGCAGCACCAGCCAAGGCACGGTAGACCAGCGCGAGAGTGCGTTCGGCAACCGCGCTGGCAGCGTTAAAAAAGTCCACCAACGTCTGCCGAAAACGCACATCATCCACGGGCCATTGGTTCACATCAGAGCCATCGGGGCGCGGCAACATATAGTCAAACACTTCTTTGAGGTCACGTTTACGTTTGGTGAGTTCGCGGTCGTAATAACCCAGCGGACTTTTGTCGGTGCGTTGTACCTCTCGCTTTTTATCCATGGGTTGTGCAAAAAATTCAGCGCTGGCCTGCCACATGGCATTGATGGCGTCGTCCATGCCATGATTCTTCAGCAGAAAAAACCCATGATCACGGCAGGCTTTATCGAGGGGGACCAGCACACTGGCATCGCGTTCTGCGGCCTGCAAGTCGATGATGGGCACCAGGTCTTCAGCACTGTTGATAACTGTGTGTTCGCGGCTGGCTGGCATAAGTGATTCCCTGCTTCTAATAGATGCCCCAGACTAAGCGCTCACTCATAACCGGTCAACTCCAGATAACCCCGGCCTGTGGTGCTGCCTTGCACCCGCACCGGTCCCTCCCAATAGGGGAACGCCGTATCCAGCCAGTGATCCGCAGCCACCGAGCTTACAGTCCAGCTTAAGCCTTTGGCAGGTAACGCCACGCGCCAACTCAGCGGCAGGTCACGCACACGGCCAGCGGCACTGGTCACTGGGTTTGTCGCCAGCGGTTCAAACACAACCTCTGCTGGCCCAAGCGTGATGGCCTGCCCCTGGGGGTCAACCCAGCTGCCACTGATCCAGTGCTCACCATTGGCCTGGCGCAGGCGATACACCATCAGCGCGTTGCCATCATCAAGATGTAATGCCAGCCAATCCCAGCCGGGTTGGTCTGGTGCCAGGGGTTGTGAACTCCATTCCCGGTCGAGCCAGCCCACACCGTCAAGGGCCAAAGACTCATCATGCTGTTGCAGGCTGCCGCTGATGCGAATGTGCGGCTGGCTGTAATAATAGCTGGCCTGGCCCTGGGCCGATTTTTGGCTGTAGCCGTTTTGGCCCTGCAGCACCCAGGGAGTGTTGGCTTGCAGGTCCAGCACTACCTTGGCGCCTGCCACCGTAAACACCAACTGGCCCGGCAAGGGTCCATCTGCCTCACCGCGAAGCTGCCAGTCATCCAGCCACGCAGCAAAGTGGCCCTGTTCATCCAAGACCACACCCGCCTGGCCAATGCCGCCACGGGCAAAGCGTTGTTCATACACATGCCCAGCGGGTGTGGTGAGCGCGCCATGGGCCATATACACCTGGTTGCTTGCCCAGCCGCCGGGGTCTGCTGCCGCACTTAATGACTGCCGAAACAGCGTCCAGTGCACACCATAATCATTGCCCTGGGCGTCCTGCAGGTTTGCCGTCAGGTACCACCACTCGATACGATAGTCCTTGTGTGGCAGATGGTCCGCCGGCAATTCAATAGGTTTGCCCGGCACTACGGCGCCATAACCTGCAGGGTTACCTCGCAGGAGTTGATAGGGTTGTTGGCTTTCGGCCAGCGCAACAGCACTGACTAACAATCCACCGCAGGCGCAAGACAACATCAGCAGCTTCTGCCGCAACCAACCTTTGGTCACCAACAATCTGCTGCCGGCACTGCTCATCCCTCATTCCCGGCCAGTTGTTTTAGTGCATCTGGCAGCGTCTGGCGGACGCGCAGCACAGCCACAGCCAGGGTGGCAAAAACAATCACCAGGGTCAGGCCGCTCAATTGCCACACGGGCACCCAGGTCCAGCGCAGGGGCATGGTCCAGCCGAAGGCAATGACATTAAGATCATGAATCAGCAACCACGACAGGATAAGGCCCAGGGGTACCGCCAGCACCAGGGTCACCACTATCATCAACAACAGGGGTAAGGCAACAATCAAAAACCATTGCCGAAAGCCCACCCCCATGGCGCGCCAGTGGCTGTATTCCGGCAGGCGCTGTTGGTGTACGGCCAGCAAGGCGGCGAGCAATGCCAGGCCGGCCACTAGCAACGTTAAGGTATTCAGCGCGGCAGTAATGGCAAAGGTGCGATCAAAGATGGCAAACGACACACGCTTGATCTCATCCTGCAACAACCACTCGCCCGGTTTGGCGCCGGCCTGCAGCAAGGCCGCTGTGGCCTGCTCCTGGGTGTCACCCTGCAGCCACAGGGCAACACCCTCGCGACGGGCCTGAGGCCACAACTTCAACAGTGTCTCGTTGGGCAGGTAGAACTGAAAATTGGCATTACCATAGTCATGCACAAAACCCACCAGTTTGAAGGTCTGCAGGCCAGTCGCCGTCTGCAGCTCAACCAGGCTGCCAAGAAGCTGGTTGCCAAGAAAGTGGACCTGCTCGTTAGCAAGAATCGCTTGTGGCTCACCATCACCCTGGCGCCATAACGCTAAATCTGCCGGGTTACCCTGGGCCAGCAGCAGTGCCTGGGCATCAGGCGCGGCCACATCCAGGCCACGCACAGTTGTGGGTCGGTCCTGCCAGCGCTGGCTGCTGCCAAAACGTTCGGCAGCATAGGCCAGCCACTGTGCCTGGCCCAGAGCGGCCAAATCCAATGTATTGCTCTGCACATAAACGTTGGCCGACAAGCGCGTCTGCAGCCAGTCACCCAGCGCCGCACGGAATGAACCCACCAGGGTGGTCACGCCGATGTTGGCGGTAAGTGTCAACAACAGCGCCATCAGGGCAATGCGCAGGTGCGGCAACTGGGCAACAGCATCCGACACGGACCAGCGCAGCAGCCAATGGCGTTGTGGCAGCAGTGTCGCCACAGCGGCAATGCTTAGCTGCACCAAAAGCGGCAACAGCAGTGCGCCACCAAACATCACCAGCCCCAGCACCACAAAACCCGCTACCACACTGTCAATCTGCGGATAGATAAGACCCGCCACTAACAATAACACCAGTGCCACAGCCGCCATACGCTTAACACCGGCATGTTCCTGTTGCCATTGCGCCGGGGCCGAACGGCTGTGCCGGATGGAGGTTCTGGCCCGCTGCCACAGGGGCATGGCGAGCGCCAGCCCAACGCCGGCGAGGGTCAGGCTGAACGCCACCAATACCTGCACCGGCTGCAGGCTGACGGTGGCACCCAGGCTGGCACCAAACAGGCTTTGCATGCTGGTGGCCACAGCGGGCAACAGCTGCTGGCTGAGCAAAAAACCACTCAGCAGACCCAGGCCAGTGCCCAACAGCGCCCACAACAATGACTCGGCGACAATGGCCAAACCTAACAAGCCTGTTGAGACACCCATCTCCCGTAATGTGGTCAGACTGCCCTGGCGCGCCAGCAGGGAAAAACGCACCGCGTTAAAAACAATAAACAGCCCCACGGCAAAAGACAGCAGGCCCATGGCAGTCAGGTTGGTATGCAGGCTGGCGGTCAGCTGGGCAAGATCAATGGCCTGGTGATTAGGCACCAGTTGTAAGTGGGGTGGCAGGCTGGCTGCCAGGCGTTGTTGCTCTGCTGGCGGCAGATGGCCAACGGCGAGATAAGAAAATTGCCTGCGCTGCAGCACGGCCATGGCCGCGCCCACATCCATAAAAATTCGTTGGCCCTGCTGGGCCTGGGTTTGGATCAGCGCTGGCGGCAAGGCCTGGCCATTGGCCAGTTGCAGCTGCTGCCCCGGGGCTATATCCAACTGCCGGGCCAATGCCGATGGATACCAGGCCTGGTAAGGCGGTTGAATCATGGGCAGCCAACTGGCCGCCGCAAACGGGTTAGCCATGGTGCTGCCACCACCTGCCAATAGCGGCAACGCCAACAGGTCTGTGGCTACCAGCGTGATAAAGCTACCACTGCTGGAGCGCAGGCGTACATCAATCACAGGATAAACTGTGCTAAAACCCGCCCGCCGCAGCTCGATATAGTCTGCCGGTGCAACGCCACTGTCATCGTGTGCCCGAATCCAGGCGCTGGCCTCGGCGCCCAACAACTGGTCGGCCTCGGCATAACTGGCGCGGGCATGGTCGTTGATCAGCTGCACTGCGGCCCACAGCGCGACGCCAGTCACCAGCCCAACGATCATGGCCAGGGCCTGGCCGGGATGGCGCCGATAGTGGCTCAGCAGGGTCAGCAACACCCAGATAAACTGCCTGGGGGTTTCAGCCTTCATGGTTTGTCACGCTGCCTGTATCACCTGTATCAACTGTATCAAGAGCGGCAACATTGCTGATCACCCCATGATGCAGTTGCCAGCGGCAATCCATGTAGCTGGCCATCTCACGACTGTGGGTCACCATCAACAGGCTGCTGCCGGTCATCTGCACCAGCTCAACAAACAACCGCATAACATCCTGGCCGGTGGCTTCATCCAGATTACCCGTGGGTTCATCCGCCAGTATCAGGCGTGGCTGGTGCATCAGTGCGCGGGCAATGGCGACCCGCTGCTGTTGGCCACCCGAAAGCTGGAACGGCAGGCGCTTGAGCAATGCACCCAGCCCCAGCGCGTCCACCAACCGTTGTTGCAAGCTGGCATCCACCCGCCCCGCCAGGCGCGCCTGCAGCAAAATGTTATCAAGCACACTGAGGGTAGGCACCAGATGATATTGCTGAAACACCAGGCTTAAGGTTTGGCACCGCAAGGTGTTCCATTGGGACTCGCTGAAGTCTGTGACCCGCTGGCCGGCAATATCAATGGTGCCACTGTCCGGCTTGACCAAGCCGGCCACCAGATGCAGCAGGGTCCTTTTGCCACTACCGCTTTCACCCAGCAGGGCGGCGGTCTTGCCGGCAGGCAGGTGCAGGTTCACATCGGCGAGCACGGTGATATCACCATCTGGCTGGTGATAGGTTTTCGAGACATGGGACAAAGTCAGCATAGTGGTCGTCATTCCGGCTGAGCGGCCCGCTGATGCTGGTCAAAAAATGCCTTGGCCGCCTGATTAAAGGCCTCTGCCGCTTCAATATTGACTGAGTGACCACCATCCAGGTTCACCACATCAAGCTGCGGATAAAGCGCCAACAGCTGCTGCAGGTCGGTCTGGAAAGATTTTTCGAATTTGCCATTAGCCAGCAGCAGCGGCTGGGTTAACTCATGCAGACGATGGCTGAAAGCCAGCTGGTGCGCCAGGTCGCCGCTGTCGGCAATACAACTGGCGGTCATTCTGTCGGCACTGGCCACCAGCGCGGCTTTAATGTGTTCCGGAAAACGCCGGGCATGGATGGGGTGAAACGGCAGCTCGCGTGGCGGCTTAGGCGGCGCAGATGCATCCGCCGCCCGGGGTGGTGCTATCTTGCCAAAGGCCGAGCGCGAGTTGGTCACCAGCACACTGCTGCATTGCTGCGGGCAGCGGGCCGCATAATTCAGCACCAGGCCGGCACCATAAGACTGGCCAACCAGGCCCCAATGGGGAATCTGCAGCTGTTGGCGGATCAATTCAAAGCCATTGATGTAGCCAGCAATGGAATAGTGTTGTTTGTCGCTGGGCTCCGGCGAGTCGCCATGGCCCCAAAGCTCCACCGTCACCACATGATAGTCCTGCGCCAAGTGGGCAATGTTCGGCAGCCACTGGGCACTGCTCGACAAAAACCCGTGCAGCAACATCAACGCTGGCTGGCGTCGGTCACCATGGCACTGGAAGGCCAGGCCGGCGGGCTTCAGGCCATTGGCAGGCGGCAAACCAGTGGCTGACATAGGCGTGTCCATTAGAAGCAATTCCAGTGAAGCAAGAGCCGTCCAGTGTCGATACTTGCCTGTTAATTGTCAAACTAATAGCCTTGGGTGGAATTGGCCACAGGCTGGCCAGCCAGGATAGTTTTGCCTTTGATGACCCTAACCTCCACTAACCCACAAACCTGTTAAACAGCCCACCCCAGAATCGTGACCGCTTGCCCGTGGCAAACTCATGCCGGTCGGCCCGATCGCCAAACCACTGGATGGCACCGGCGCCGAGCCAGCGCAGCGGCTCGGGTTCCCAGCGCCGCGCGAAGTCATCCACCCAGGCCAGCTTGGTGACGGGCGTGTCGCGCGCCAGCACCAGGTCCGCCAGTATGCGCCCCGCCAGGTTCGAGGCACCAACACCCTCACCCACATAACCACCGGCACTACCAAGGCCGGTAGTCTTGTCGAAGGTCACTGTCGGTCGCCAATGGCGTTGTACACCCATCAGGCCACCCCAACGATGTGCAATGGGGGTGTCAGCAAGCATGGGCAATAATTCTTTTAAGGTCTTTTCGACATTCAGCAACGCCGCGTCATTCGGGTCAATCACTGGTTTGCGCTGCGAGCCGAAGTAATACCCTGCCCGGCCACCAAAGGCCAGCCGGCCGTCAGCCGTGCGCTGGCCATAGGTGGTGACGCGCCGGGCATCACCAAAGGTCTCGCGCTGCGCCAAGCCTATCTCGTCCCACATGCTGGCAGACAGAGGGACGGTGGCCACCATCATGGAATACAGCGGCAGCAGCTTACGCGCCTGGCCCTGCAGGGATTCGGTATAACCTTCGGTGGCGCGCAGAATATGCCGGGCCTGCACCACACCGCGGCTGGTGGTGACCTTACCCGGCGCAAAACCCAGCACCGGGGTCTGCTCATAAATCTCGACACCCTGCTCGCGCAATACTCGACCCAGGCCTTTGACCAGCCTGGCAGGATGAATAGTGGCGCAGTGCGGTGTGTAGGAGGCGCCATAATTAGGGTCCATGTTGAGGCGCTGTTTGCTGACTGCGGCGTCCAGCCAGACAAAGTCCTCAGCGTCAAAACCGAGGTTTCTGTAATGTTCAATGCTGGCGCGCATCACCTGCTCGTCAAAGGGGCGGGTGGCCACTGTCAGGGTGCCGGCTTTGGTGAAGTGGCAATCAATGGCTTCGCGGCTGCACACCTGCGCGATCTCATCCACCGTCGCCTGCATGGCACGAGCCAGCGCCAAGCCGGCTGCCGCCCGCTGCGGCTGCGCCAGCATCTGGTCAATACCCGTGGCCCAGCCCATACACCAGCCGCCATTCCGGCCACTGGCACCAAAACCGATGGTGTTCGCTTCCAGCACGGCAATGTTCAGGTGGGGAGCATGCCGGTGCAGATAATAGGCGGTCCACAGACCCGTGTAGCCGGCACCAATAATCGCCACATCCACTGACTGTGGCAGCTTTTCTACGGGCGCCGGCAACAGGGACGTTTCGAGGGAATCAAACCAGTAACTGCCGTTATTGTGATAGCTTTTGCTGCCTGCCTGCACGTCGGTCTTCATGTCGCTCCTCAAGTTACCCGCGGTGTTATTAATCGCTGAGCACTAACATAGCCCTCTCGCCGGCGTCTCTCAAGTCCCTGTTTTTTTGCCATGGGCAACCATCACAGGCAGTTGCAGCCAACCCCCGCTCCGGTTAATACCGCCATTGACGCACCCGCCTCTTAAGGCGAGGCCGCTGGACGCATTCCTGGATCGGGCCGCGTTTTCAACTTGAAGCACCAGGCGACAATATGGGGCGAGCTGTCGCTGCAGACTGGCTGACAGAGACCAGCAGGCGCGCCTCAGGCAAAGGCCGTGGGCTTCGGTGACAGATCATCACTGGCCATCATGGCCCGCGCCAGGCGCTCAGTCATGGGCGCCCGCAGCGCGGCGTTGTCCTGCTGGTTGTGGCTTTCAGTGGGATCATTTTTCAGGTCAAACAGTTCAACCCCCGCATAACCTTGGTACATGGTCAGGCGTGCCTCTTCAGTTACCAGGGTACGCATCCGCAGGGGAGTACCGACGTGCAGCATATCGCTCAACTGGTCCTCTTCAATAAATATCTCGGTGCGCACCCTGGCCTTTGGATCGGCCAGCAGCGGGCTCATATCAAATCCCTGCATACCATTGAAGATGGGCAGGCCCGCCTGCGCCAACAAAGTGGGGCCAATATCCAGGGATGACACCAGGCTGCCACACACACCAGCCTGCTGACCGGGCACATGCACCAGCAGCGGCACTCGAGTACAACCTTCATAGTGCATGCCACCTTTGAGCATCACCCCATGGTCACCGAACATGTCACCATGATCACTGGTAAACACCACAATGGTGTCATCGCTCATTCCCAGCTGTTCTAACGTCTGCAGGATGGTGCCAATGCTGTCATCAATCATGGTGATCATGCCGTACTCTTTGGCGGCCATCTCGCGCAGTTCGATCTCTGTGGGGGCAAACATATTTACGCCGCGCCGCAGGCCCGCCGGGCCTTCCTTTATGGCCTGCTGGTAGTGCGGTGCTGAATGCAGGTGCCGGTCATGGTAAGTCGCGGGCATGACATAATCTGCCGGCGAATACATATCAAAATATTTTCCCGGCGGCGTAAACGGGTGGTGCGGGTCGGGATAAGAAACCACTGCCATAAACGGCACATCTGGCGTCTCGGCTCTTTTATGCAGGAATGTTTGTGTCACCTCCGTGACATAGTGGGTGGGGTAGAGCTCCACGGGTGTCGCTGTCCGCCTGGTCATATGGGACGGTGACTCATAAGGCAGGGTACCCGCCTCACCCTGAATGGTTTTGGGGTCAATACCCTTGGCCAGCAGCCATTGGTAATAATGGCCACCACACTGGTCCGAGTGCGCTACCACCAGGTCCACTTCAGCAAAGCCATAATAATCGTCGGGCATTACCACAGTTTCGCGAGCGTGGCGACTGAGGTTCTCATAGTCATCCCAGCCAGCGGCATACAGATTCTGGCGCCGGGCATCGCCTGGTGGCATCTTGTCAGTGATGCGTTTGGCAATGGAACCCATGATGTTCATGTTCTGCAGATGGCACTTACCCAGATGGGCCGTATGGTAGCCGGCATCTTTCAGCAGCCGCGGAAAGGTCTGCACCCCCCAGTCGAGGGCAATGCCGTTAAACCGAGTGCCATGCAGGGAAGGCATACGGCTGGTGAAAATGGACGAGCGATTGGGCATGCAGATGGGATTGGCAACAAACGCCCGATCAAAGCGCATGGATTTTGCTGCCAGCTGGTCGAGGTGCGGCGTCTGCACCACGGTGTTGCCGCCAAATCCTGTATGGTCCGGCCGGTGCTGGTCGGTGATAACAAAAAGGATATTGGGTTGCCTGGCTTTTGCTGCTGGCGTGTTTGGCTGTCCGGTGTCGGTCATAAGATTGGCCTTCCTGCTGACTATTGATTCTGACTATTGATTCTGACTATTGATTCTGACTATTAATGCAG
>JANQYP010000011.1:0-28488 GCA_030728785.1 Pseudomonadales bacterium | reverse complement strand
CTGACTATTGATTCTGACTATTGATTCTGACTATTGATTCTGACTATTAATGCAGACAATTAGTGCAGAGAATTCAGTAAGCAAACACGGCCAAACAAAAGTTTTGCGCCATGGCTGCCACGACCCTGATAGTCACACAATTCAAAGCCCGCGGAAATAGGCGTGACAGGCAGGCGTCTTTATCAGCACTTTTGCAATCTGGCTTTTGACAGTCTCAGCAAAAAGTGGTCTATTCCCTTGCAGCCATAGAAAAACCATCAGGCAAGGAGATCTATCATTACTGCGACTACCCGTGACGTACCCCAACTTGCCACTGTCGACCATGACCTGGATTTTGCCCCCCTACACAGCCGGATGCAGCATTATATCGACAAAGATATTCTGTCCTGCATCAGCACCCTGGTGATGCGTGGCACCGATGTGCTGGATTACAGCACCTTTGGTTATATGGACAAAAACAGCGCCGCACCCCTGACTCAGGACGCCATCTACCGCATGTATTCCAACACCAAAATTGTCACCTCCGTGGCACTGATGATGTTGTATGAAGAGGGCAAATTTGGCCTCGACGATCCCTTGTCAAAATTTATGCCCGACTTTGCCGACCCCAGGGTGTTACGCGCCGATGCCAAGTCGGCCGAGGATGTTGAGGCCTGCACCTCAGCCATTCAAATCCGCCACCTGCTGAGCCACAGCGCCGGCCTCAGTTACGGTTTTATTGAGCCCAGCTCCATTATCGACCAGGCCTATAATGGCGGTGGGCTGAATGTGCTGGGTGACTTCAGCATTGACCTGGAAGAGTTCAGCCACCGGGTCAGCCAGCTGCCATTGGCCTACCAGCCAGGCACCAGCTGGCGCTACTCTGTCGCCACAGATATCTGCGCGCGCCTGGTTGAGGTGTTGTCGGGCCAGGCCTTTGATGTGTTTCTGCAGCAGCGTATTTTTACGCCACTGGCCATGGTCGATACGGACTTCTGGGTACCGCCAGAGAAGGCCCATCGTTTTATCACCATGTACTCGCCCACAGATATGCTCGACCCCATGAAGCCCGGCATGGTCAAGGCCGATGACCCCGTGACTGGTCAATACAACAGCCAGCGGGTCCTGAAAATGGGTGGCGGCGGCCTGGTATCCACCATCCCCGACTATCTGACGTTTATCCGCATGATTGTGAACCAGGGTGAATGGCAGGGTGTACGCCTGCTCGAGCCGGCAACCCTGGCATTAATGCGCACCAACCAGCTGGCACCGGGTGTGGGTGTGGCATTTCCCATGTGGCAGATGCCGGGCACGGTGTTTGGCCTGGGTTTTGCCCTGCACGAAACCCTGCAGGCTGATGATCCGGCCGGTGCCAAGGGTGAATACCATTGGGGCGGTATGGCCGGCACGCACACCTGGATGGCGCCGCAGGCTGGCATCACCGGCATTTGTGCGACCCAACGTATGCCCGGCTTTCTGCACCCCTTCAGCCATGACTTCAAACGCCTAAGTTACGCCATCGCCGGCTGAGGTCGACCAGGAGCAGGTTACTCGCGCAGGCGCTTGCCAGACTTGAGCAGGTGCAGGCAATACACCAGGGTTACCACAGTAAACAAGGAGATCATCGCCAGGGCAAAAGTAACGTTGACATCGGACACACCCAGCACGCCATAGCGGAAGCCATTTACCACATACACCAGCGGGTTAAGGCGCGACACACCCTCCCAGAAATCCGGCAGCAGGTCGAGGGAATAGAACACGCCGCCCAGGTAAATCAGCGGTGTCAGGATAAAGGTCGGGACAATGGAGATGTCATCAAAACTGTTGGCAAACACGGCGTTGATAAATCCAAACAGCGAAAACAAGATGGCTGTCAGCAACACCACCAGAATGGTCACACCCATATGCTGCACATGCAGGTCCGCAAAAAACAGCGATAACACAGTCACAATCAATGCCACCAGCAGGCCTCGACTGACACTGCCGACCACAAAGCCGGCAAGGATAATCCAGTTGGGTACCGGTGACACCAGCAGTTCTTCAATACTGTGGCCAAACTTGGCGCCAAAAAACGATGACACAATATTGGAGTAAGAATTGGTGACCACGGCCATCATGATCAGGCCGGGGACGACAAACTGCATGTAGGAAAAACCACCCATCTCGCCAATACGCTTGCCGATCAGCGCCCCAAAGATGACAAAATACAGCGTCATGGTAATGGCTGGCGGCAGCAGTGTTTGGGGCCAGATACGTATATAACGGCGAATTTCTTTCACCAGAATGGTCTGAAAGGCAATCCATTGTTCCAGTGCACTCATGACAGCAGACTCACAAACATTTCCTCAAGGCGATTGGTTTTATTTCGCAGGCTGTCTATTTCAATGCCCTGGCGGGACAGTTCGGCAAACAAGTCATTCATCCCCTGGTCTTTGTCGACCACCACTTCAAGGCAACGATCGTCCAGCCGCCGAGTGCTGAAGCCTGGAATAGCAACGCTGGCTGGCAAGACGACCTTGCTGTCCAGCAGAAAGGTTTCAGTGTGCAACTGGCGCAACAGGTCGCGCATGCTGCCATGGTGCACAATTCTGCCGGAGTCAATAATGGCGATGTTGCGGCACAGGTTTTCCGCTTCTTCAAGATAGTGGGTGGTTAAGATAATGGTGGTACCACGCTCATTCAGCTCCTTGAGGAAGTCCCACATGGTGCGGCGCATTTCGATATCAACACCCGCGGTAGGTTCGTCGAGCACCAGCAGGTCTGGCTCGTGGACCAGCGCCCGAGCAATCATCAGGCGCCGCTTCATACCACCAGACAGGGACCTGGCCACTTCATTACGCTTGTCCCACAACTCGAGCTTCTTCAGGTACTTCTCGGCCCGCGCCGCCGCCACCTCGCGCGACAGGCCATAATAGCCGCCCTGGGTCACGACAATATGCTCCACCTTCTCGAACATATTAAAATTGAATTCCTGCGGCACTATGCCCACATGTTTTTTGGCGCCGGGAAAATCCTTATCAATGTCCACACCGCAGATTTCCACTGTACCGCTGCTCTTGTTGATAAGTGAAAACAGAATGCCAATGGTGGTGGACTTGCCCGCACCGTTAGGACCCAGCAGTGCAAAAAAGTCACCCCGCTCAACCTCCAGGCTGATGCCTTTGAGGGCGTGGACCTGATTGCCGTAGACCTTGGTCAAATCTTTAATTCGCAGCGCCGCGGTCATAGGATTGTGATTACCTCGTTGGAAGAAGTCGGCGATTATAACTGATTGCTACAACGCGTGCTGCTTCAATCCAGCGCTCGGGTTTATGCGCGCCAGCGGTAACCGAGGTTTGCCGCCCCGGCGCCGGACTTATTTGAACCCGGGGTGATACGTGGTTAGGGCCCGGACTTCCACATCTGGCCGATAATAGGCCACTGGCTTGAATTGACCGCTGACATAAGCCTGCGCCCACACGCTACCACTGCCACAAACCTGTTACCGGCGGTATCGGCATACACCGGGTTGTTAGAGGAGTTGGGGCGGATATTGGGCGGACAATCTGCTTGCTGCTGATTCTATAAGCTCTTGTTTTTACTGCAGTTATTTTCCTGTTCGCCAGTCCACAGGGGCTTCGCCGTGGGCCGCCAGGTAGGCATTACACTGGGAAAAATGTCGACAACCAAAAAAGCCGCGATAGGCAGACAGGGGCGACGGGTGTGGCGCCGCCAATACCAGGTGTTTGTTGCGGTCAATTTTTCCACCTTTTTTCTGCGCGTAACTGCCCCACAACAGGAACACACAATGCTCACGTTGTGCTGACAGCACCTCAATCACCTTGTCAGTAAACTGCTCCCAGCCTTGCCCCTGGTGAGCAGCCGCCAGGCCCTGCTCGACCGTCAGGACGCTGTTGAGCAACAACACACCCTGGCGGGCCCAGGACTCAAGGCAGCCGTCAGGAAATTGGCGTTGATCAAGTCCCAAGTCAGCCTGGATCTCCTTAATGATGTTCAGCAGCGACGGTGGCATACGTACACCAGGCGGCACGGAAAAACTCAGGCCATGGGCCTGACCTTCACCGTGGTAAGGGTCCTGGCCCAGAATAACCACCTTGACACGCTGCAGGGGGGTCGAATTGAGGGCATTAAAATACTGGCTACCGGCGGGGTAAATCACCTTGCCCTGTTGTTTCTGCGCCTGCAGGAATTCTTTCAGGGCCAGCATATAAGGCTGCTGGAACTCAGCACCAAGATGGGTAAGCCAGCTGGCATCAAGTTTAGCTTGGGTGCTGTTACTCACAGACTGTTACTCATACGGCGTTCCTGGTGTGTTTGCATACCTGGCGCAAAAGCCTTTGGCGACGGACCCCTGTATGGTACTCGTTCGTGGCGCGGTCGTCAGTTAAGATAGGCGGCCAATTGCTGTATCAGGAATCACCATGCCTCGTCACATGCACCTGCCGCGACAGCCGCTGCAACAACTTGCCGCGTTATTGCCAGCTCTGTTGTTATCGGTGTCGGTCTGGGCCAGTAACGCCAACAGCCAAGCCGAGGCCAGCGTTGAAGAGCTTCGCCTGCCGGCCGCCGAAGAAGCCATGCCGGGCGTTTTGCTGCCCCTGCAGGCCCAGGTGGCAGCCAGCCGCCAGGCCTGGCTGCAGGCGGCTGACTTCAACAGTCTGCGCCAGCAGGTGCACAGCCATGGCGACCAACTCTGGCAAGCCGCCAAAGCTGCCGTCGCCGGCCAGGGCAGCCTTGATGATCGCAGCCTGTATTGGTCACGCCTGCAGCTAAGCCAGTGGCTGCGTCAGCAGACATTTACCTTTGCCCTGACACCAGCCGAGCGCCTGGCCCTGCTGGAAGCCCTCGAGCACAGCAGCCGTGGTCATCTTGACCTGGACTATACAGGCACCGCCGAGACAGGCACCGCCGGGACAAGCACCAGCAGGCGTATTCTGCTGACGGGCTTTGATCCGTTTTTGCTCGACCAGAATATCAGCCAGAGCAATCCCTCGGGTGTGCTGGCCCTGTTACTGGACGGCCAGATGATTGCGCAGGGAGACAACCGCGCGGAGATTAATACCTTGCTGTTCCCTGTGCGTTATGCCGACTTTGATGCCGGCGAAGTGGAAGCCGCGCTGGCTGCTTTTTATGCCCTCAACAGTGTGGATATGATCATCACCATTTCCATGGGTCGGGATACTTTTGATCTTGAGCATTTTCCGGGCCGAAGACGCAGCGCGGCGGCGCCTGACAACCTGAACGTGTTTGCCGGTGGCAACGACACCAAACCCATCATCCCAAGCCTGTATAAGGCCCCCTTGCCAGGCCCGGAATTTGTCCAGTCAAGCCTGCCCATACAGATCATGCAGACCGCCCCCGGTGCCTTTGCAATCAATGACCGGCGCCTGGTGACCACCCTCGAAAAGACCTTCAGCGCCGACAACCTTGAACAGTTGCGCTGGGCCACCGCAGTGCGTGGCGGTGGCGGCGGCTATCTGTCCAACGAAATTTCCTACCGCAGCATTCGCCTGCGCAACCAGCTTGGCTCCGGCATTCCCACAGGTCACCTGCACACCCCACGTATGCCGGTGTATGACAAGGCCATGCTGGAAAAGATCGCCGCCCAGGTGACCAGCATGTTGCGCCTTGCCCTGCCAGCCATTTAGGCGCAGGCAGCTGATGCGTAAGTTTGGCCCAGGCCTGTTGGTCACCGCCGCGTTTATTGGCCCGGGCACCATCACCACTGCCAGCATTGCTGGTGCACATTTTGGCCTGGCGCTGTTCTGGGCCCTGCTGTTTTCGGTGGCAACCACAATGATTCTGCAGGAAATGGCGGCCCGCCTGGGTATCGTCGCGCGCCTGGGCCTGGCGGAAGCTTTGCGCACCAGCCTGCAAAATCCCTGGATAAAGTGGCCAACCCTGCTGTTGATCATGCTCGCCATTGGTTTTGGCAACGGCGCCTACCAGACCGGGAATTTGCTCGGCGCCGCCATCGGTGCCGAGATCATCACCGGCCTGCCCGCAAACTGGCTGGCCGCGGCCATTGCCCTGGTCGCCAGCCTGCTGCTGGCCAGCGGCACCTATCGGCTGGTAGAAACTGTGCTGGTGCTGCTGGTAGGCCTGATGAGCACAGTTTTTGTCGCTGCATTTTTGATCGCCCCACCGGACCCGGCGCTGGTAATACAACAGCTGTTCCCACCAAGACTGCCAGACGGCGCCAGCCTGGCAGTGATCGCCCTGATAGGCACTACCGTGGTGCCCTATAACCTGTTCCTGCACGCCAATGCGGTGCAACATAAATGGCCACCAGGCATGGATAAGGCTCAGGCCCTGAGCGAGGCCCGCGTTGATCTGGGGGTGGCTGTGAGTGTCGGTGGCCTGATTACCCTGGCGATAATGGCCACTGCCGCCAGCGCCCTGTTTGGCCTCGGCAGCAACGGCCCAGTCAACGCCGCGTCTATTGCCGGTCAACTGGCACCGGTGCTGGGTGACAGTGCCAGATATTTTGTGGCCAGCGGCCTGCTGGCCGCCGGCCTAACCAGTGCCATCACTGCCCCCCTGGCGGCCAGCTTTGCCGTGTGCGGCGCCCTGGGCTGGCCCCTCGATATGCATGACCGCCGCTTCAAGGCCATCTGGCTGACGGTCATGGTATTTGGTGCTGGTTTTGCGGCGGTGCAAACCCAGCCCCTGGCCGCCATACTCATCGCTCAGGCTGCCAACGGTATGCTGCTGCCGGTTATCGCCATGGCGCTGTTATGGGTGATGAACCAGGACGCAATTCTCGGCACTTACAAGAACACAACACTCAGCAACAGCCTTGGGCTGCTGGTCATTCTGGTAACCCTGGGCCTGGGTTTACACCGACTGGCGAGCCTGCTGCCATAAACCGACCTTTGCCTGCGCTTCACGACTGACTAACGGCTTATTAACGACTGATTAACGACAGCAGCACCAACTATGATTGAAGTTCTTTTGCTTGCCATCGCCCTGAGCATGGACGCCCTGGCAGTTGCCATTGGCCTCGGCGCCCGGCATCGGCATATCACCCTGCCGTTAGCGGCCAAAGCCGCCATCTACTTTGGTCTGTTCCAGGCAGTCATGCCCCTGGCAGGCTATCTTGGCGGCAGGAGTCTGCTCGGCTGGGTTGCCGCCTATGCACCCTGGGCGGCGTTCAGCATGCTGGCGTTTATCGGCGGCAAGATGATCTATGAGTCTTTCACCGAGGACGCGGAGGCGGACATTCTACAGGTCACCCACCGAGTCATGCTGGTGCTGGCGGTGGCAACCAGCATAGATGCCATGGCCGCCGGTTTTGCCCTCAACCTGCTCGACTTCGACCCATTCGCCGCCTGCGCCATCATTGGCCTGACCACAGCGGTCTGCAGTGCTGCAGGGGTTTATATCGGTAAACGCAGCGGCACCTGGCTGGAGAGTAAAGCTGAGCTGTTTGGTGGTATTGTGCTGATTGTTATCGGCCTGAAGATACTGCTGGCCTGAAGATACTGCTGGACTGAAACACTGCTTACAACCAGGATGTGAATGATTCCCGCCAGTGAGGGATAATCCGGCGTTTTTAAAGGCATTACTGGCACGTCCAGAACACACAACATCCAACTCATCCCAACAGGACCACATATACCCCCGATGGACGCCGAACCGCCAAGCGCAGCCGCCCCGCCTCCTGGCCCTCGACAAACGGCCGCAGCAACACCCCTGCTGCCCCTTGCCTGCCGCCGCATTACCCTGCGTCGCCTGCAACCGCAGGACCTGACAGCTTTTCAGGCTTATCGCCATGAGCCGCTGGTGGCCCACACCGGCCACCTGCACCGGTTGCTGGCACTGCTGCTGGCCGGCCTGCTGCTGAGCCTGCACTTTACCGCTCGGGCCGAGGACCAACCCGCAGCAGATGCCCGCGCCCGGGCTGCCGTCGAAGCCAGCGGTTATGCGGGTAATGTGCTGTTGTATGACATCGCAGGGCAAACCTGGCGCGCCGCAGACCCGGCACTGGTGGATGAAGCTTTTATCCCGGCCTCAACCTTCAAGATATTCAGCGCCCTGGTGGCTCTCGAAAGCGGCGTGATTAGCGATATTGAGACGGTCATCAAATGGGACGGGGTAAGCCGCGACCGCGTTGAGATCAACCGCGACCTGGATCTCAGGAGTGCCTTTCGACTATCAGCCGTGCCCCACTTCCAGGGCCTGGTACGACAAATTGGTGCCGCGCAGATGCAGCGTTATATTGATGCCACAGGTTATGGCAACCAGGATATTAGCGGCGACACAGATACATTCTGGCTGACGGGCAAGCTGCGCATCTCGCCACGCCAACAGGTCAAATTCCTGACCCGGCTTTATCAGGGCCAGCTGCCTTTCTCCAGCAGCAGCATAAACGCGGTGAAAACGCTGATGGCCATGGAAGTCGACCCGCACTACATCCTGCGCGCCAAAACCGGCTGGGCGGTGTTAGAGGGCAACCAGAACACGGGGTGGTGGGTAGGTTGGGTGGAGCGTGGCGATCAGGTGCTGGTCTTTGCCACCGTGCTCCAAGGGGTTCAGCCAGGCGCTGATTTTGGCCCGGCGAGGCTAAACGTCACCCGCCAGGCGCTGGGCCCGGAATGGCTGGGACAACAAAAGAACCATTGAGTCCTCTCATCACCCCCTATATGTTTGAGCACTCAACCCTAGGCCTCAACTCACTGCTGAAGGTCTGGTCCCCTCTCGGGCCGGCCAATGTTATTTATGCTGACGGCGAGATTGTCGCCCAGCGCGATTTTGGCTGTTTAGCCCAAGAACCTCTAACAAACGGCCTCTGTGGCAACCACTCGTCGTGGTGATTTTTTCACACCAGCCAGAACAGCAATAGCCGCCATCATGGCAGGGCGCCCCTCGGTCGTCGCAAAAAAATGCTCGCGCAGGTCCAGCAACCAATCAAAGCCGCACAAGGCAAAGCCGTGCCAGGCCGGGTTGCCGTGGTCACCTTCCAGCACCAGGCCGACCTGATCTGCAGCGGGTTAAACCTCAGCTGTTAACAATCTCCGGGTCACCAATATGACGGCTCACCAGTGCCGCAAAACCCGAGCGCCCAATCCCCAGCCGGGTCAGGTCGGCCTGGGCAAAACGTGCTGCCGCGGCAGAAATAGGCTTGGCGTCACGGACCTTCATATGAGACTCGGCAACACGCTCCATGGAGACAAAACTGCCCACTGCCTCGGCGACACTGTCACCCACTGTCAGCAGACCATGACTGCGGAGAATAATGGCGCGCATCTTGCCCAGGGCAGCAGCAATGCGGCCGCCGGCCTCAAGGCTCTGGACCTGCACCTCCTCATCATCGAACAGCGCATGGTCCTCAAAGAAGATACAGGACTCCTGGGTAATGGGCTGAAACAGCCGCGCCTCAGCGGAGAAAGGTGTACCCCAGCCCGTGTGGACATGCACGGCGCTGACGGCATCGGGCCGAGCCGCCAGAATAGGTTGGTGAATGTAATAGCCGGCAATATTGACAAAACCCTTACCTTCCACCAGCCCACCATCGGGGCCTACCAGCACCAGGTCAGACACCTTGGCGGCGTGGTACGACACGCCATAACGCAGCATCCAGAAGCAGTCGGTGCGTTCCGGGTCCCGAGCACTGATATGGCCGTCACCCAGGTCACCCCAACGCTGCGCCGCCAGCAAGCGGTAACCCAGCGCGCAATCGCGCATGCGCCGGGCGCGGACCTGCGCAGGTGAAAACTCTTGTTTTGATTTCTGGCTTGCGTCGAACACGATGACATCCTCGCTGATGCATGGGCGGGTCATGACCCGAAGAAAGGGTCGAAATTACACAGAATCAACTGCCGTCGCCAGTGATTTTTGCGGCACTGGTGATAGACGGCGCCGGCTTACGCCTGCTACTTTGCGCACCATTGAAGACATTTAGCCCGCGCTGGCGACTGACTAAACACCACTAACAAAAACGGGGTAACACAACATGATTCGACTCGTATTTCTCCTGCGCCGCCGGCCCGGCTTGAGCCTCGCTGAATTTCATGACGACTGGCTGAATCGCCACGGACCGCTGGTGGCCAGTTTCAGCAGCGACCTGAAGCTGCTGCGGTATGTACAGACCCACACTCTTGACGGTCCGGCCAACCTCGCCGCGCAAAAGGCCCGCGGCGAGATGGAGCCCCACTACGATGGCGTTGCTGAACTCTGGTGGTCGACAGAAGCTGATCTGCAGACAGCCCTGCAGAGTGACGCAGGCAAACTCGCCGGTGCTGCCCTGCTGGCTGACGAGGCGCGTTTTATCGACCTGCCCGAATCCCCCCTGTGGTTTGCCTACGAATACCCACAGGTAAATCCCACACCAGAGAATATCGAGGCCAGGGTCAAATCGAATATCCAACGGGTGTTTTTTCCCTTACGCCAGCAGACGCACCTCACCGAGGCCCAGGCCTGCCACTACTGGCTGACCCAACATGGGCCTATCGTCCGCGCTTCTGCCGCCGCTGCGGGCATGCTCTGCTACCGCCAGGTGCACCGGGCCAACTCCCCTCTGGATGCTGCGCTGCAGGAGGCCCGCGGCACTCGGGTTGAGTCCTATCTTGGCCATGCCGAAGCCTGGGTGGATCTTGGCCGGGCACCGGCCACCAACGAGGCAAAACTGGCGAGCAAGACCTTTATCAAGGATGAACACAACTTTATTGATATGGCCCGCTCGACCATCTGGATGGGTAAAGAACATACCATCATCGATAAACGCTGAGTCGCCATCGGCCAGCACCGACGCCACCGGCAGTTATGACGCCACCGGCAGCCGGGTTAAATTCTGCTTGGCCGACATTGATGCTAAGATTCTGCGACCAGCAAACGTCGACCCAGGTGCAGTTGTATGAGCGAGCAATCTACAGTTGATCAAACCCTGCCAGAAGGCATAGAACTGACGCCCCTCAGCGACGGTTTCAGGCAAGACCCTTACGGTATCCTGCGGCGTATCCAGCAGCAGACCAGTGTCCATGAAGACCGGCAGCTGAAACGTTTTATCTACACCCACCATGATCACGTTAAGGACATACTGCGGGACAAGGATTTCTGGAGTGACCCGCGCAAGGGCAATCCGGGGACCTTTATGCGCGAGATACTTGGCAGCAACAGCCGTGCTGACGAAGAACCTTCCATGTTACTCATGGACGAACCCGGCCACCGCCGCCTTCGCTCGCTGGTCAGTGCATCGTTTACACCCGCCACGGTGGAGCGCTGGCGCGAGCGCACCCGGCAAGTAGTAGAACGGGTGCTTGATGGTATCCAGACCACAGAATTCAACCTCATCAGCGACTTTGCCGGGCCAGTGCCAACGGTGGTGATTGCCGAACTACTGGGTATTGACCCTGCCAAACACGACCAGTTCAAGACCTGGTCAGATGAGAGCGTCAAGACCGCC
This sequence comes from Pseudomonadales bacterium, assembly GCA_030728785.1. Taxonomy (GTDB): domain Bacteria; phylum Pseudomonadota; class Gammaproteobacteria; order Pseudomonadales; family Azotimanducaceae; genus UBA4582. The sequence continues at coordinate 17,105 of JANQYP010000011.1, read as the reverse complement.
TTTAATCCTTTTGCTACAGAAGCACAAAAAGCTGCCGGTAATGCCGCAAGCGCTGCCCTGGAAGGGTTTATTGCCAGCGAGATCAAGACTCGCCGCCAGCACCTCGGGCAGGACCTGATCTCCGACATGATCCGCGCCGAGGATAACGGTGAGCGGCTTACCGAACAGGAGATGATCCGCCAGACCAACCTGCTGCTGGTGGCGGGCAACGTCACCACCACAGACTTGATAGGCAACGGCATCAAGGCATTAATTGATCATCCGCAGCAGCTGGCAAAGTTGCGCGCCGACCCAAGCCTGATCAAAAATGCCGTCGAGGAAATGCTTCGCTATGACTCGCCGGTGGTGAATTCCGGGCGCATCGCCAACCGCGACATCAACATCGGTGGTTGTCCGGTGGCCAAGGGCGAATCGCTGAACACCTCCCTTGCAGCGGCCAACCGTGACCCGGCCGTCTATCCGGATCCAGACAAATTTGATATCGAGCGACTCGATACCCATCACCAGTCCTTTGGTGGCGGCAGGCACTTATGCCTGGGAGCTCATCTCGCCAGACTTGAAGCCCAGGAGGCCATTCTGGGGCTGTTGCGCCGCTACCCAAACCTGCGGGTCAGTGCCCGGGGCCACACCTATCATGCCATTCCGAGCTTTCGCGGCATGAGTGAACTGTGGCTGGATAGTACACCTGACACTGGCGGCGCATAAAGTTTCCCCCCGGCCTGTAGGCGAGTCACACCTGCAGCCACGAACATGAAGCGAGGCCAGAATATGAACCAGGAAGCTATCCAGCGCGGTAAAAACGCGATTCTCGGCGCCTTTGTTGCTGATGCGGCGACCATGGGCCTGCACTGGTTGTACAGCCAGCCACGGCTCAACGAACTGGCGCCAGAGGTACCGGAATTCAGGTTACCCGCGGCTGCCGACTTTGCCGGCGGCGTCGGCTATTTTGCCCACGGCGGCAAACACCCCGGGGATCTCTCCCACTATGGCGAACAGGCCCGGGTTATGTTGATGTCCATGGCAGCAACCCGCGGCGAGTATGACCGAATGCATTACCAGGAGGCATTCAGGGCGCATTTTGGCTACGGTGGGACCTTCTCCGGGTATATCGACCGGCCGACCCGGCAGACCCTGGACACCCTCTACAGCAGCGAAAATGAACAGCTTACTCAGGCCAGCAAGATTCCCTTTCCTGGCGAGGACAAACAGCGCGCGACGATACTGACCCGAGTACTGTCCAGCGCCAAACGCTACAGCGGTGCCAGGCTTACAGAAGAAGTGACCCGTATGGCCCAGTCTCTACCCCACCCGGAAGCCACCCTGACCTACGCCCTGGCACTGGTGGGCGCCCTGCAGAGCGCCAGCGATTACCCCGGCGCCAACGACGAACAACTGCCGGCCATCAGCAAACTGCCCGTGCTGGTGGCTCGCCATGCTACTGCAACGGCTCTTACCGACCTGGTGAGTAGCGCCGTCAAGGTCACCAACAATGCCCCTCGCGCCATCGATTATGGCCAGGTGTGTGCCGCTACCCTGCGCGAACTGGTGCTGGGCGAGTCTGTCTCTGCGGCCATCGACGCGGGCCTGGGTGCCGCCAGTGCTGCCACCCGCGAACACCTGCAGGCCGCACTAGGTGAAAATATGACCGTCGCGGAGGTCACCAGCAAATATGGATTGAACTGCGATCTGGGCTGCGGCATGGCCAGCCTGCTGTTTAACCTGAATTCAGCCACGTCTTTTGTCCATGCCATCCGCCGCAACATTCTGGCGGGCGGCGATAACTGCGGCCGCGCCATCATGCTTGGTGCCGCCTGTGGCGCAAAATTTGGTTTTGACGGCGCTCAGGGTATTCCCGCTGCCTGGCTTGACCGCCTGCCACTCAAAGCACAGCTGCTGGCCGATATCGATCGACTTTATGCCTAAGTGATGCCCGAGCACCACCGGACACCGGCCTTTTTATAGGTAGGCAAACCGGTTATTCTTGCCCCCCTGTGTGCGGCCGCCCGCGGCCCCTTGCAACCGCCTTCCACTGAGCACCCTATACTGAGCACCCTATATTGAAGAAATTATCAAAACACGCCTGGACTGCCGCCCATTCGGCTGAACTTTATGGCATCAACAACTGGGGTGCCGGCTATTTTGGTGTCGCCGATAATGGCGAAGTGAGTATTACTGCCCAGGGCACTGACGGCAAACTCTCCAGTGTCTCTATGCTCAGCCTGGTAAAAGAGATCAAGGAGCGCGGCATGGACATGCCCGTGCTGATCCGGGTGGAAAATATTCTGGCGCAGCAGATTATCCGCCTCAATGAGGCCTTCAACCGCGCCATCACCAATGGCGGTTATCAAGCACCCTACCGCGGCGTTTTTCCGGTGAAGGTTAACCAGCAAAGCCAGGTCATTGAAGAAATTGCCCAGGTAGGAGCCAAATATGGCCACGGCCTTGAAGCCGGCTCCAAACCAGAACTGCTCATCGCCCTGGCCCACCTGGAGTCGCGGGAAGCCTGTATTGTCTGCAACGGTTACAAAGATGAAGAGTTTATTGACCTGGGCCTGCAGGCGCTGAAGATGGGTTACCGGGTATTTTTTGTCATAGAGACCCTGACTGAACTGCCCATTATTATTGAGCGCAGCCGCGCCCTGGGTATCAAGCCCTTAATTGGCGTGCGGGTCAAACTGGCCTCGATGGTCGGCGGTCACTGGAATGCTTCCAGCGGCGACCGCAGCATTTTTGGCCTGACCATTGCCCAGCTGGTGAGCCTGCTGGACACCCTCAAGGCCGAAGACATGCTCGACTGCCTGCAGCTGCTGCATTATCACCTGGGGTCACAGATTCCTAATATCCGGGATATCCGCACAGGTGTACTGGAGGCCTGCCAGGTCTATCGCGACCTGGTGACTGAGGGTGCGTGTATGGGTTATCTCGACCTGGGCGGCGGCCTGGCGGTTGACTACGACGGTTCCAAAACCAATTACCTGCATTCGCGCAACTACACTATTAATGAATATTGCAACGACATCATCGACGTGGTGATGTCGACCCTTGATCCGAGCGGTGTTGCCCACCCTACCCTGATAACCGAGTCTGGCCGAGCGACTGTCGCCTACTCGTCGGTATTGCTGTTTAACGTCCTCGACGTGGCAAACTTTGAGCCGGGGCCTTTGCCCGAGACCATCAGCCCTGAGGAGAACCCCATGATCCTGAAGCTCTGGGAATTGCAGGGCACTGCCAACGTGCGCAATATTCAGGAGTGTTATAACGACGCTCTGTTCTATCGCGACGAGACTCGAGAACTGTTCAAAGCCGGTCAGGTCAACCTGCGCTCCCGCTCCCTGGCCGAAAACCTGTTCCTGCAGATCATGCACCAACTGCTGGACCTGGCAGATGACGCCCCACGTGAGCACCGCGAGATGGAGAAGCTGCGGGAGCTGTTGTCCGACATTTATTACTGCAATTTCAGCCTCTTCCAGTCCCTGCCCGATGTCTGGGCCATTGACCAGATTTTCCCGGTGATGCCCATTCACCGCCTGACGGAAGAACCCACACGCCAGGGCATCATTGCCGATATCACCTGTGACTGTGATGGCAAGATCGACAAATTTGTCGACACCCACAACACCAAGCGGACCCTGCCCCTGCATACCCTCAAAGATAATGATGAGTATTACATTGGTGTGTTTCTGGTAGGCGCCTACCAAGAGACCCTGGGCGACCTGCACAATCTGTTTGGCGACACCAACGTGGCTAACGTCCGTATCACGGCAGATGGTAACTTCGAGTTTATCCACGAGATCCAGGGTGACAGCATTGCCGATGTGCTCAGCTACGTGGAATACAACCCGCAACAGATGCAGGACAGGTTTCGCCGCATTGCCGAACGGGCTGTTGGCGAAGGTCGCATCACCGCCAAGGAACGCAGCACCATCATGTCGGCTTTTTCCGCTAGCATGCGGGGTTATACCTATTACGAACGCTAAGCCTTGCAGCCAGGAATCCCAACTGTGAAAAATCGCCATAGCTTTACCCTGCCTCTGACCCTGTTAGTATTTTTTCTGGCCGGCTGCCAGAACTCGGCACAGCCAAATCCAGGGCAAACAACGCCAGCACAACCGGCCGCCAGCACCTGGCAACACGGCGCCATGGCCACTGCGGCCAACCCCTATGCAGTGCAGGCCGCCATGGCCATGCTTGAACAGGGCGGCCACGCGGTGGATGCGGTGATAGCGGCCCACGCCGTGCTGGGGCTGGTGGAACCCCAGAGTTCCGGCCTCGGCGGCGGTGCGTTTATGCTGGTGTCTGAACCTGGCCAGGGCCTGACCTTCCTTGATGGCAGAGAAATGGCGCCTGCTGGCGCCACTGTCGACATGTTTATGCAGGACGGCAAAGTCATGAGCTTTTTTGAATCCTGGCAGAGTGGTAAGGCCGTCGGCGTGCCGGGCGCCATTGCCCTGTACAAATACGCCCACGATGCCCACGGCAGCCTGCCCTGGGCAACCCTGTTTGCACCGGCCATCAAACTGGCAAGTGAAGGTTTTATCGTCTCGCCAAGACTGGCAGAGTTTCTGCCCAGAATGGCCGAGATCAGCCAACTGGCCACCAATCCTGCCAGCGCCGCCTACTTCTATCCCAACGGCAAAGCCCTGCAGGCCGGCGACCTGCTGGTCAACAAGGCCTATGCGGAAACCCTCAGGCGAGTTGCCAGCGAAGGGCCAAAGGCGTTTTATACCGGTGAAATTGCCGCCGCTATCAGCACTGCCGCCCAGGCCGGCCCCAATGGCGGCACTTTGACGGTGGCTGACATGGCGGCATATCAGGTGCTGGAGCGACCAGTGATCTGTGGCGACTTCAGGGCCATGGATATATGCACAGCCTCACCGCCGTCTTCCGGCGCCATGCAGATCATGATAGCCGCCATGTATGCCGACATGGTGCAGCCAGCGTCATCACAGGCGGACAAACTGGCGGCATTTGTTGATGCCCAGCGCCTGGCTTATGCCGACCGTGACCACTATATCGGCGACCCTGACGCAGTGGCTGTGCCCCTGGATGATCTGCTTAACCCCATTTATCTTAAGCAACGTGCCACAGAGCGATTTGCCCCCGACGCCACCCCAACCCCAGGCGATCCAACTAAAGTGCTGGGGGGCAAGCCCCTCGCCGGTGTTTGGGCCAGGGACACAACCACAGAAATAGCTGGCACCACACATCTGTCGATTATTGATGGCATGGGTAATGCGGTCTCCATGACGGCTACCGTGGAAGCACCCTTTGGCTCCGCCCGTCTGGTGCATGGTTTTCTGTTGAACAATGAGATGACCGACTTTGCCCGCGAGGTAGCTGCCGATGGTAAACCCCAGGCCAATGCCATTGCACCGGGCCGCCGGCCACGCTCCTCCATGTCGCCCACCATGGTGTTTGACGCCAATGGCGATCTGTTGATGGTTACCGGTTCACCGGGCGGCAACTCAATCCCTGCCTATGTCGCCAAATCCATCCTTGGCGTGCTCGACTGGGGCCTGGACGCCCAGGGCGCTGCGGACTTCCCCAATATTATTGCCCGTGGTCAGAAGGTCAGGGTTGAGATCGCTGAACCCGAGGGCAAGGTGATTGCTGATGATCTGGCAGCACGGGGGTATGTGGTCCAGGAGCGCGAGGGTGAAAACTCCGGCCTGCACCTTATTGTGGTAAACCCGGAAGGTCTCGACGGCGCCGCCGACAAACGCCGCGAAGGTATCGTCCTGAGATTGAAATAACGTTATGGCCATCAAAGCCACAGCGTCTTTTTCCCTCAAAGACGCCCTGTTTAATCCAGACTCGGTGCGCCGCTTGTCTCTGGGTATTGCCCAGGGATTACCCGCCTTTAATGCCGAGGCATTTGAGCAGCAAGTCCTGCAGAAATTCCCGGAACTGGAACTCAAGGCACGCATCAACTGGATGGTGACGGTGCTGGAGGCCCACCTGCCCGCAGATTTTGCAACGGCAGTCTCAATATTGGCAGCGGCGCTGCCTGCCCCCCTGGACCCGGCAAAAACTGACGATGATTTTGGCGAGTTTATCTGGAGTGTACCCGCTGAATACGTCGCCCGGCATGGCTGCACAACCGCCAGGCTGGCACTGTCGCTGGCGTTTTTGCGCGAATCAACCCAGCGGTTTTCGGCGGAGAACGCCATTCGACCCTTCTTAAAACACTTTTCCCAAGAAACCCTTGAGTTTGTCCAGAGCTGCACGACAGATCAAAACTATCACGTCCGGCGCCTTGCCTCTGAAGGTATTCGACCTTTCCTGCCCTGGGCAGAACGCGTCAACCTGCCCGTTGAGAATATCCTCACCGTGCTGCAACAACTTTTTGCTGACAGGACCCGGTATGTAACGCGCTCAGTGGCCAACACCATCAACGACATATCTAAAATTGACCCGACAAGGACCGTGCAGGTATTGCAGCAATGGCGCTTGCAGCAACCATCGGCAGAAACCGAGTGGGTTATCAGGCACGCCCTGCGGACCCTGGTTAAAAAGGATCATGCCGGGGCACTGGAATTGTTGGGTTATCCCACAACACCGGCGTTCCGCGTGTCAGGCATCCGGATTCCTGCTGAAGTGCGAGTTGGTGAGTCGATAGCCTATCAGTGCCGGTTGCACTCCGACGCGGCACAGGTTCTGCGGGTAGCCCTGCGGGTTTATTACCAGAAGGCCAATGGCACCCTGGCACCACGTGTTTTTGCCGTCAGGGACCTGGACACGGCAGCAGGACAAACCCTCACCATCAACAAGTCCATCTCGTTCAAAGCCATTACCACACGCTCCCTGCATCCCGGCAAACATCAGGTTGAACTTGTGGTGAATGGCGTGGCCCGTGGCCGCAAGGATTTTGTGCTGGAGGTCTGACGTCCACCTCATCTTTGAAAATACTTTATAACGACATGGCGTTTCGGCGCCAGGATCTCCAGCCATACTCGTCAGGCCTGACAATAGTTGGCGGCGCAAAAACCGCCGGCAGGATAATATGTTGACTTATTCCCAGTCTCGACCATGCCATACTGCCTCTTGTTCCAGGGCCAGCCCCTGCGTTTGCATGGCATCAATCAGGCGGCGCAGTTCCGGCTCTGTCGCCAGCACCGGTGCCAGCTGCCCCAGGGCTGCAGTAAACGCCACGGCAGTTTTCTGCCAGAGATGGTTATTGCCATAACGGCTTAAATGACTTTCCCAATGGGGCATCAACCAAAGACTGACACTCTCACCGAGGCGCAATTTTACCCGTGCGAAGTTGAGCAGGCCAACGCCATCATAGTCCGGAAAGAACTTAATGGTGGCGGCGCGCGGCCTGGCCGCGAGCCATTCGAGAAGATCATCGCGGACATGACCGGCATAATAGGCGACGGTCTGGGGTGACGCATCAGGCAACCAATCCAGCCGATCAAACAACGCCTGGTTTTCTACCAGCCACAGGGTGTCACTGGTATACCAGCCCGAGTCCCTTTGCGGCCCTTTGTGGATGGCCAGGACGGCGGCCCCCTGCTGCTGCGTTGCCTGCTGCAGATTGAGGCGCTGACCATTGTGGTCCTGCCAGATGACTGGCCCTGCCGCTTTTAACAACAGGTAATGAACATCGTGGCCGTGGCGGGCACTTTTGCTGCCTCGGGCCTGGGCAATATTCACCGATCGAAGCGGCAAAGTTGTATCCTGGGATGCGGCTTCATCAGGTGTCAGATTACGCCAGTGCTGCTCGACCACCGAGGCCTCAGCAATGCGATAAATCACGCCTCGACCACTGGGCTCGATGGTAACGGCGCCCGTTTGCCGGGCAAATACCGCCAACGCCTCACGCTGCGCCTGGCTGAGTTTCGAGCCGGGCAGCTGGCCGGCTGCCGCTCGCAACTTACCCAAACCGGCTCTCAACCTGCGGCTCATGGTATGGGCTCAGCCAAGGACTCAAGTACCTGCCAGTTCTGCGCGCTGATATGGTTCATACCCTGGTGGTGATGGATCGGCACGCAATAACGCACAGTTGTCAGCGGTGCCGGTGAGGCAAAAATCAGGGCAAAGCCAAACTCACTGGCGGTATCAATCAGGCTGGTCTGGTTGCGGGCATCAAGGGCCAACGCCTCATCCAGGTAACAGATAGCACGCACCTTGTGGCGCTGGTCCTGCATCAAGTGCAACATGGCCAGGCCCGTTACCAGCTTGGCCATCAGTACTGTGCCATTGGAGGCGGCACTGTCGATATCCTGAAAGGACTCTGGCGCCTGGTCAACTTTGGCGACGACAAACTCCAGCCGAAACAGGTCTGCCACTTTTAAACCACTGCGGGCATTACCTTCATCAATTAACAGCTGTTTGGCCCGCTCCAGCTGCGTATCATCCAGCACACTTGCCTGGTTAAAAAGCTCAAAACTGTCACCGGCAGAAACCTGCGCCGCCGTCGAGATCAGTTTCTCAATGGCTTCCACCAGGTGCGTCTCGTCTGCCGGTTCAATCTTGAAGGTTTTCAAGTCGGAAAGCTGGCGGTGGCCAAGCAGGCGGTTAAACTCGCGCATCTTACCCTTGAAGGCGAGCAGGCCATCGCGCAGCTCCCGCAGGCTTGCTGTCACATTGACCACCGCACTGCGGGCTTTTTTCTCCAGCGCCTGCTGTTCCTGCGGCAACTGCTGGCTGAAGCTGATAATGGCCTGCAGCTCTCGGTCAGGGCTGTCACTGTACTGATACTTGGTCAGTCCACCCCCATGCAGCTCTGTCAGGCCCGTGTGCAGGCTGCGATCCAGTTCCTGCAATTGCCGGCAATCGCGCTGGTAGGCCTGCAAGCGCTCCGCCAGATCTTCCAGCCGCCACTCCGGGTCCGCCAGCCAGACGGCATGATCCAGCTGGTCAAGAAAGGTAAATTGTTCAGTACCATCGCCGCGCTGGTTGCGAATCCCCTCAATAATCTTGTGTTGCTGGGTTAACTGCTGACTCTGCTGGCGCACCTGATCCAACTGCTCGAGTAACGCCTCTGCTCGATTCGTCGCCTCGGCCAGCGCTTGCTGCACCTCGTCAAGTTGTTGGCGCAGCAAAGCCTGTTGCGTTTGCCTTGCCAGTGCCGTCGCCACCAGCAGCTGCCATTGGTCATAATCAGCCAGGTCTTGTTCGCGCAGACGTTTTTGCTGTTCCAGCTGCAGCTTCTTCTGCTGCGCCTGGGCCAGCTGGCGGGCGATATCCAGCTGTTCGGCCAAACCTTGTAATTGCTGCCGAGAGTCGACGAGCCGCTCCTCAAGTTCACTGCTGGTCAGCTGTTCATGCAGTGGCCGCAACGTCGCCAGGGACACAGCCAGGCCAGGCAGCTGCAGTTGGCCTGGCGCAGATTGGCGCAGCGCCTGTTGTAATGCCTGGCTGTCCAGCAACACAGACGCTGGCGCCAGGGTCATCACCTGGGGGCTCAGCACGCGATTCAGGCGCTCGAGTTGCTCCGCTGGCAGTGCCTCGCTGAGGCGGCGATAGAGGTTGTCGCCAAGGTTAAGCCGTTGCTGCTCCAGCTGGTCATACTCCAGTTGCCGCTGCTGCTGCTCACGCAGGATGGTTGCCTCACTGCGACTGCCCACCTGGCCAAGGCGTGTGGTATGCCGGTCAAGCTGCTGCTGGACGGCAGCTATCTCGTCTTCCAGCTGTTTGCGGGCACTGACGAGGGCAAAACGCTGCGCCAGCGTTGCCTGGTGCGCATTGTCTTGTTCGATAATATCCAGGGCGCCGCGCAATTGCTCGCGGCGAACGACACACTCGCGATCCTGCGCAGTTTGCTGGCGCTGCGCGTCGTTGAGCTGCAGTATTCTGGCCGCGAGTAACTGCGCCTGCTGCTGAAAGTGTGCCTGCCAGGCAACCAGCCCTTGATCAACCCGGGGCCGGTACTGGATAAGCTTGCCGCGTAATTGCCGCCGCTCTTCGTACTCTTGTTCGATGCTTCTGATCCGGCTGAGCTGGCGCACCGCAGCCGCATATTGCGCGCGCTCGGCATTCACCTCGGCAAATGCCTTGTCCCATTCCTGCTTGAAGTCGATGTTGGCATCGGGCAGATCACGTTTGAAAATCTGCAGCAGGTAGGCTTTTACATCCGTTGACTTGAGTTTGTCGAGGCGCAGCGTACGCGTCAGCACCCGCTGGAAGGCCTGGGCATCACTGGCGTGTTCAAGCTTGAAGACTGTAAAGTCTGGTTCCTGGCTGCCTCGAGCACGCTGGCCACCATAAATCAGGTTGCGAAACTCCGTGCCGTTATACTTAAAAACCAATCGCTGGCGTTGTGCCAGATGCCTGGTCAGCTGCGGCTGCGCCACAAGGGTGTCGTCGGCTAGGCGAAAGTCGTCGACAAGCAACGGGCCCTGGTAGGCAAAATATTCATATTCGTGACTGACGCCCTTGCCAACACACCCCAGCACCACGGTGCCAGTCTGGGGCAGGCTGACTTCGAGCAGTATATAAGCGCTGTTTCCCGGAAAATAGAATCGCCGGGTTTTGTCGAAGGCATGGGCACCAAAATCCATACGGTTGCGGTCGATAATAAGCAGGAACTGCAGGGCATTAATAAGGCTGGTTTTACCGGTATTGTTGGGCGCAATCAGTGAGACTGAAGCATCCAGGGGTAACTCGGCACGCGCGTAGCCAGCGCTGCCCAGCAGCACAAGCCGTTGAAAGCCGTATTGCATCATACAAAGTCACCCGCTGCGCCAGGCCCTGTCTGTGCAGACTCGCCGGCCTTATTGTCCTGATTGTCATCCTGCTCTTCATCCTGCTCTTCATCCTGCTCTTGAACTTTCTGAGCTTCGATCGCCGGGCCGGTACTGTCGCGGCCGGCAGCAGCCAGTGTTTCATAATGGTCAAGGTAGCGGCAGACCGCCGGTAACAACTGCCAGTGGCCACTGTGTTGCTGGCTGAACCCAAAACGTGCAGCGGTATCAAGCAGCGCCTGCAGACCATCAACATCCAGATCTTCAGCCAGCAGCAGTTCCTCATGCTGCTCATGCACCGTCTCCAGCAAGGCGCGGTCTATGGCCCAGTCGCTGAAGCGCAACAGGGGTCTGCCGGCATCGGCCTGGGTATCAAAAATCACCATAAACAAAAGCGCCAGCTGCCGCGAACCTTTACTGACATTGCTGCCCACGTCTTCTGTATGAAACCAGGCAAAACCGCGACCATCAATCTGCAGGTTATAACCCAGCGCCGCAAACAAGCGCTGGTAAGATTCTTCCTCGCGCTCCAGTTCGACCCATAACTGCGGATCTGCGAGGCGGTTGATATGCCTGCCGTTGCTGAATTCCTTGAACAACAGGGATAACTGCGACAGGCGCCCCAGTGGCAGGTTGTTATCGGTCACTGCGGGCCTCCTTGGGAAGTGGCAACAACTGGTGAGGGTGATACCGAACCCTGACCTGCAACAGGTCAGTGGCCACGGCTGTCGCCTGCAGTCTCGTGACCCACAGGGATTCACGAACCAGGTCGTCATAGAGTCGCAACAACACCGCATCGGGCACCCCGCGGCAATACTGCTGCAGCCAGGTCAGCAGATTGTCGACGGGCAGGTCCGCCTGCAGGGCGCGCCGCAGAGCAGCCTCGTCGACCCAGGCCCCCAGGTCAAGGGGGTCACCAGCCAGGGCCTGAGGAAAGCGGACTTGCTGAGGTACATAGTCCCGTGCTTCTGCCATCAGGCTGCGCACCTCATCGCCAAGGCTCAGGCGACTGCGGCGCTGACGCTGCCAGACTGGCAGTCGACTGCTGGCTGAAGCCTCGCTCAGGCCCCGTTGCAAACCCTGTTTGCGCACGCGCCCCAGCAGATAACTGATGGCAGCTGACAGTTCATTGTGCTGCCGTGCTTCTTCTCGCAGGGGTAACAGTGTATCTGCGCACTGCTGCGCCACGATGCGGCCCAGATGGCGCAGTTCCTTGGCCTGATAGGCAACATAACGCATCTGCAGGCGGTGGGTGTAGAGGGCACCCCGCACCGACAGTGTCTCGACCGCGCTGTCCAGGGCCTGCTCAGCCGCAGCCAGATAGGGATAAAAATTGCCACCCAGGCCACTATCCATCATCTCGTTCATCGGCTCTACATACTGATCGTAAGCTTCCAGCACGGCTTCGTAACGGCGCGCCACTGGCATAGCAGTATCACTGGACTTGGCTTGCTCTGCGAGGTTCAGCAAGGCATGCCGGTCCTGGTCGAGTTGCTGGATGATCTGCCGGAACAGCTCTGCGAGTCGGGTTGCACCACGTCGCATCAGGTCAGGGTCGTGGCGATTGAGGCCCTCACCCACCTGTACAGTGGCTTGCCGCAGGGCTTCAACCCTGGCTTTGAGGACTGACGACAGCCCTAACTCGTGCTCGCGGATCAGGCCACGGACAAAATCGAGTACCAGGGGATTAAGCTGCAGACTGCCGCTGCGGCTTAACACTAGCAGCAGGTCGGCATGGCACAGGGCGCGTAGAATCGCCCCCTGCTCATCGACTGTCGACTGGGGATGGTGGCTGGCAATGATGGCCAGCACCTGACTTTCGTCAAAGGCGGGCAGCTCTCGAGAGGCCTGGGTCAGGCTTTCGACAACGTCCCAGTATCGATGCAACTGGGAAACAAGACTCCGGGGGCTCGCCATGGCGAGGTTACCTCTGGCTGCTGCTGTGGCAAAGGGCCCAGTATGCCAGATTACTCTGGGGACTGCCGCCCCAGACCGGGCCCGGGGGTTTCCCACGGCTCTTCATCTAGCGCTTCATACGGCGCTTCATACAGCTCTTCATACAGCTCTTCATGCAAAAAGGGATCATCAAAGTGGCGGCGACCGACAAAGGCGGTGGCGTGATGCCCCCACTGGCGCATGGCACCTGCTGACACTACACCCATAGGCCACAAGACCCAGCGCTCCAGGCGCCGGCTTTGGGGGATGAGACCGCGCTGGTCGAACAGGCTACGCCGGCCACCAGCCACTGGCAGGCTCCGCAGGCTGGCGTAATCCTGCAGCGCCAGGGTTGTTAATGGCGCCATGTTCTGCGGCGCCGCAGCCAGGCCCTGAATAGCATGATCCACGGCGCTGAGCTGCACCACCAGGCGCGTCTGCAGAGCATCGGGCAGGGCCTCGTCCAGCACCAGCAGTGGCTCTTCACCCGGTGTCGCGGGCCGCGCGCGCAGGCGCGGGTCAACGGGGAAAAACTGATGATAACAACCACACTGGTGCATGCTGTCATAGCCCAGCACGTGACCATCAGCGGCCAGGGTCACTCGCCACACCAGGCCATCCAGGGCGCCACTGTAAAGATCCAGCCAATGTTCTGCGGGCCTTGCCGCGAACCAGATGAAATAGTTGAGCTGCAATAACAGCTGGCCTTCGAAGCGGGTGTAGGACGCTCGAAAATACTGGCTGGGTTGGTGTTCATCCACGTCTGGCCGGACGCCCTGCGGACTTGGCAGCCAGATAGGCTGGCCGGGCATATCATTGCGGCTCTCGGTGGCAATGGCCCAGCCTGGGGCAAACTGCTGCTGCAGCTGTGCCAGCGCCGCAGCCGGCAATTGTGGCAGGCCCAGGGCATTATTGTTGCTGGCTGCAGCTAACAGTTGAGCAATAGCGGCGGCACTGAGGCGAGGGCCAGATGCTGGCAGGTACCAGCGCGTGCTGGCTGGCAGTTGTGTGTGCTGGAATTGGGCACGTAACTTCTCCTGCTCCGCACGGATACGCGGTAACACAAACATTTTTGCCACGGGATAAACACCAAGAATCCGGCGCCACAGACTGTAGCTGTCATCTACCCTGGCCTGGCTGATGATGGTCGGCGGTACACCGCTGGTTGCAACCGCGGCCAGTTGGGCCTGCAAACCCTGCTGGGCGCAGGCCTCGATGGCTTGTTGCTGCGCCTCAGCAACGGCGGGTGCCATGTTCATATATTCTATCTGGCGCTGCGCAAACGCCAGCTGCCAGGCCTGCACCAGCCATTCTCGTTGTTGATCAGGCGCGCCAGCTGCTGGCTTAAGGCTGGCCAGCAGGCGGTCCACGGCAAACAGGCCAGCAGCGTCAACAGGCACCACCTGGGCATCAGCCACGCCGCTGGCCCGCCGTTGTGCTTGCCAAGCCGCCAACAGGTTCTGGCAGTTGGCAGTGACTGGCGCCAGCGGTTGTTGTACACAGCCACTGAGGGCACTCGTCAGCAGCAGGCATAACACATAAGCTGGCACAGGCATGGGTTTCAAAACCTTGCGGCGCTAACATAAACATGACGCTGCGGGTAATCAGCCAGCGCTCGGTCACCAGCGGGGCACAAGCCCGAGGCTGTGTCGAAGGCCGCCACGCCATCTTGGGAGTTGTGGTGCTGGTCGTGCCACCATTGGGCGACATTGTCGTACTCAGCATCAGGGATATGTGGTTCCATAGACAGACCTTATCAATACGCAGCGATGGCAGGTTATACTTGCCCCACCGACCTGTAGCGCTCGATCCTGCAGCGCTCTATGAAGTCGTTTGCCTGGCGATGGCTGCGCAGCTGGACAATCGCCATGTGTGCATAGGGGTTGTTCGGACCGTCGGCATGCAGCAGGGCCGTGTACCTTTTGCGGTTCAACCGGTAGTTTGTCAACATCCACCAGACCACCGACTCACGGGTACAGAAGGTTCTGTAGAAAGTTTCGCGATTGCCGGTGCCGACCCAGATCTCTTTGCCACTCGCCGCTCTGCGCAGGGAGCGTTTGAGGATCTGGCTGAAGGTGCGCCAGAACCCATAGTCGAGCCAGACCACCACTTCGGTGCGTGACCATTTGAGGGCATTTGTCCTGCTGTAATTACCATCCAGCACCCAGGCATCTGCGGCAATCACTGCTGCCAGCTTGTTATCAAAGTCCGCCCGGCTGGCTTCCTGCCAACCAGGCTGCCAGTTGAGCGCATCCATTTCGATATAATCCACCTGCAGCGCCGTTGCCAAGCGCCAGCTGAAGGCAGACTTGCCGCTGCCACTGGTACCCACAACATTCACTCGGCGCCAGCACCACACATCGGGCGGAGGGGCAAGCGGCGCTTTATCTGGCGCTTTATCTGACTGCATTCTCAACACTCGCCACCAAGGTTGTCGCGGCGCTCAGGGAGTTGGTGATCAGGCAGTTCTTTTCGGCTTTTTCCAGCAGGCGTGTGGCCCTGGCGGCATCAATATCGGCACCGACCTTAAGCTTCGCGCGGACTTCGATGGCGGTGAAACGGGTGACCCCGTCAAGCCGGTCGAGAGTACCTTCGACAGCACAATCCAGAGAAACCCAGGGCATTTTGGACGCACCGGCAATGGCGCGAAAGGTCAGGATAAAACAATCAGCAACGGCACCTGCCAACAGGGTTTCTGGCGACCATTTGTCTCCCGGGCCACCAAAAGCGGCTGGCGGAGCGGTACTGATACGTGGCAGTCCGTCGCTGTTGATGGCAATCTCGCCTTCGGGCCGGCCACTTGCTGAGACTAGATAATGGTGGGGAAAATCCTGCATGCCCTATCCTTTTGATGGGTTAATAACCAGGGGTTGAGTTTTTGGCCGCACTCAGGTGGGTCAGCGTCGCGGCATGATCTTCCCAGTGCTGGCCATCAAAGGGCTCAATGGTCAACTGCTCGGGTTGGGGGTTCAGGCAACGGACGTTCACATCAATGCCATCGGGGTTCGACCTGGGGGTATAAAAGGCTTTGATACCACAGTTACTGCAAAAGGTATGCTGGGCAATTCCAGAGCCAAAAGTGTAAGTGGTGAGACAATTTGCGCCGCTGAGGAGTTTGAAGTTCGCCAGAGGCAGAATCAGGTGCAGGTAGCCGCTGCGGGCACAGATGGAACAATTACAGTCAACGCAGACCATTTCAGCAGGTGCCTCTACCTCAAACTGCACCTGCCCGCAGTGGCAACTTCCGGTGTATTGCATATTTGCGTACCCTGGTAACTGGTAAGGCTGGATTGTCATCGGTAACTGCACCTGATGCTAGCGGAACCGCCACTGGATTGCCATGCCATCGACCCCAGCCAAACGGCCGACAGTGCCGTCAAGGACAGGTTGCAGATTCCGTCCAGGGGGTGGCAACGCCGGCAAAGTGCTGTCCTTGACCGGCACCCTGTGCAAATTGACATGACTCATGGCGATGGATTAAGTTGCCTGTGCTTTTGCTTGAGCCTTTACCTGAGTTCTGTCTATGCCACAGCATAAAACCAGCCCAACGTCGCACACCTATTTCTCGGAGCGACTGAAACTGCATTACCTTGACTGGGGCAACCCCGATGCGCCAGATGTCCTACTTATCCATGGCTCGCAGGACAATTGCCACAACTGGGACTGGACCGCCGAGCAACTCTGCCAGGACTATCATGTCATTGTTCCGGACCTGCGCGGCCACGGCGATTCTGAGTGGGTCAAGGGCAGCCCCTACAATATCCTCGACTATGTCTACGACATTGCGCAGTTGGTTGAGCAGGAGAACCTGAATCCGGTTAATGTCATTTCACACTCCATGGGCGGCACCGTTGCCTGCCTGTTTGCCGGTGTCTACCCGGAAAAAGTCAGCAGCCTGGTGTCGGTGGAGGGTGTTGGAGGATTCTGGTATATGCGCACCGATGAGCACCCGCAAACCCGTATACGTGAATGGGTCGATGGCACTCGGCAGCTGTCCAGCCGCGTGCCACGCAAATATGCCAATCTCAGCGAAGCGTTTCAGCGCATGCAGAAATCCAACCCGCACCTCAGCGAAGAACGCGCCCGGCACCTCACCGCCCACGGCAGCAACCGCAACGAAGACGGCACCTATTCCTGGAAGTTTGATAACTACACCCATTCGCGCTCGCCACTGGGCATGGATTTTAACGACATGACTCAGCTGTGGGAAAAAATCGCCTGCCCCACCCTGTTGATGAACGCCAGGCAGGGTTTCCCCCATCGCACCGGTCAGGACAACACCCTGCAATTTTTCAAGCAAGGTGAAATACTCGATATCGACCAGGCCGGCCACTGGCTGCACCATGATCAGTTTGAACAATATATCGCTGCCTGTTCAGCGTTTCTCAAGCAGCACGCGCGCTGACAAAATTTGGTGTCCGGGAAATTTGGGGTAAATAATTTGGGGTCCAAGAATTTGGGGTCGGAGTAAGAATTTGGGGT
>JANQYP010000010.1:20895-39446 GCA_030728785.1 Pseudomonadales bacterium | reverse complement strand
ACCCGCTGAGGGCTCTCTACCCGCTGAGGGCTCCAAGACCAGCCACTGCCTGATGCAGACTGGAATGGTTGAGGCCTGCAGCAAAGAAACTTTGCCACTGAGCCGGCACTGCTGCGCAAATTACCTCAGCTTGTGCTCGCGTGTCTACATCGGTAAATACGCAAGAGCCGGTGCCGGTCATTCTAGCAAGGCCCCGGTCGCTTAACCACCGCAGAGCGGCATCCACTTCGGGGTAAAGCGCCCTGGCAACCTGCTCACAATCGTTCGCAGAGCCTGCCTCTAAAAAGCGCGCTATTGTGATCGGAGTTGAGTGCCGTGTCAAACCCGGATGTGAAAATATTTCCCGCGTACTGATTTCACAGTTGGGCTGGATCACAACATACCAGCGTTGCGGTAATTCCAGCGGCTGTAAGCGTTCACCAACACCCTCCGCCCAGGCCGACTGGCCGTGCACAAACACAGGCACATCTGCCCCCAGCTGCAATCCCAACGCCGCCAACTCCGTCAAACTCAGGCCCGTCTGCCAGAGGAGGTTGAGACCCACCAGCGTGGTTGCCGCGTCTGAACTGCCGCCGCCGAGCCCCGCACCACTGGGTACTCGCTTGTGCAGGCGAATCGCGGCACCAGCGGTGCAGCCTGTCGCTCGGGCCAGAGCTACTGCCGCGCGGTGCACCAGATTATCCACCGTGACCACACCCGCCAGCGGGCTGACCTGCAGCGTCTCAGCAGTACTGAAATCCAACTGGTCGGCGTAGTCGAGTAATTGAAACGCGGTCTGCAACTCATGATAGCCATCAATACGGCGACCGGTAATGTTCAGGCACAAATTCAACTTACAGGGGGCAGGCAGGGAAAATTTCAAAAGCGCCACTCCTTGATCACCATCAGCAACCTGACTTCCGGGCGCTGCAGCTGGATCTTCACCGGCCCGGCAGGGCCCTGCTGACGAATAATAATGTCCCAGCCCAGTTGGCGAAAGCCAGTGCTGGTTATTTCAATGGCCAGGTCTGGTGCCGGCATGCCACGGACCCAATATTGCATGGGCGCCACCGGCAGGGGATAACCCAGCGCCGCCTGCACCAGCGCCTCGGCGCTGTCTGCCCGCCTGGCAGGCTGGTCAGGTAAGGCCAGTGTCGCACTCTGCCCGTCACCGGAAATTCGTCCCACGGTCACGCCCAAGGGACCAAACAGGCCAATGTTGTAGGCATCATGATCCTGTTCCCAGCGAACGCTGAGATTACCGTTCTGGCCCGCCGACTTAATCCCCAGCTTGCCGTCCAGCGACCACAGCTGGGCGGTCTGCAGCGAGGCTGCGCCGCTGTCACCTGGCTGCGGCGCGCGGCCGACACAGCCGGCCAGCGCCAGTAACACCAGCAGCAGAACTGGCCGCCTGGCTATGGCGTAAATTGCTCTAATACCTGTTTCAGCTTGAGACTGTCGGGCGCTGTTTCCAGGGCCTTGTCCAGCACTGCGCGCGCCTCTGCTTCGTGACCCATCACCCACAACACTTCACCCAGATGCGCGGCCACCTCGTCGTTATCCAACAACGCCAGGGCCCGGCGTAAATGTTCAGCGGCTTGCGCATAATTTTTCAGGCGATACTGAACCCAACCCAGGCTGTCGATAAACGCCGCCTCATCAGGTTTAATCGCCAACGCCTGCTGGATCAACTGCAGCGCCTCAGCAAAACGGTCGGTACGATCCGCCAGGGTATAACCCAAGGCGTTCATGGCATCGGCATTAGCCGGGTCAAGCTTAAGCACAGCCAGCAGGTCGCGCTCTAGAATATCGATCCGGTCAAAACGTTCGCCCGCCATTGCCCGATAGTAAAGCAGGTCAATGTTGTCGGGATCCGCGGCGAGACTCTGATCAAGCAGAGTGAACAATTCATCACTCAAGCCGCGTTCATTCAGCAGTTGCGCCTCGACCAGAACCAGCTGGTCATGGCGCTCGGGATGGTCGCTGCGCTCACTCTCAAAATGGCCACGGGCTTCCGCCACCTGGCCGTTGCCAATCAGCAAGGCCCCCAGCCGCGATTGGGCCGGCAGATACTCATAACCCTGGCCAGCCTGGCGATACTCGCGCACCGCAGTCACAAAATCCTCCTGTCTTTCGGCGATATTGCCAAGGTAGAAATGCGCCTCACCAACCCGCAGATTCCACCTCAGCATCTGCTGCAGATAGCCTCGGGCGGCCTCATCATCCTGCTGCTCAAGACTAATAAGGGCCAGCGCAAACAGAATATCACCATCATTGGGCACCTCCGCAAGGACCAGATCATATTGCGCCCGAGCCTCTGCCAGATACTCGTTTTCGAAGAGCATGCGAGCATAGATCAGGCGCAACCGGCGATTGTCGGTGGCTGTGCCTAAGCTTGCCTCAAGAAATGCCAGACCCGCGGCAGGCCGCTGAAGATTTTTCAGGATATTAACCTTGAGAATCACCACATTGATATTTTGCTCAAGGTTCTGCGTGTCAGCCAGCAGTTGGTCTGCTATCTGCAAGGCCGCCTCATTCCTGCCACTTTGCTCCAGCAGCACCGCCTGCGAGAAGCGCAATTGCGGGTCTGCAGGATAATCCTCAAGCATGCGTGTGATAGCCCGCAGCAAGCCATCCCGCTCTGGCGGTTCGAGTTCCGCCGAGCGATAGGCAAAAATATCAAAATTTGCTAAACCACCCAGCGCCTTGATTGCTGCCATATGGACAATGGCACCTTCCAGGTCACCCGCTTTAATCAACTGGCTTGCCGCATAACGGCGCGCATCCAGATTGTCTGGCTCAACCTCACTCCAAACCTGGGCAGCCAGCAATGCGGCAGCTTCATTCTTGACATACACCGCCAGGCGCGTCGCTCTGGCAGCCACCCCGGGATCGCGTGTCTCGACGGTCATTGCCATGTATTTTTTCAATGCTGTTGCATAATCACCACGGTGACCGGCCACCTCAGCCACCAACAGCTGGTACAGCGCATCGCGCTCAAAGGCCGCTACCGGGTAGTCCGGCGGCGCGGCCGCGACCAGTGCCTGGTCAAGCACGAGCGCCAGGGGTGCCAGCTGTTCTGGCGCAGTGCTGGCCGGCGGCCCATCCACAACGTCTTGCTGGGTTGTTGCACAACTGGCCAGCAACCCCAACAACAACCCTGTTGACAGCTTTGCCAAAACGGCAGCCACGGGCCTGACGGCCTGCAACAATACATTCGCATGAGTCACGTTAGTTTTTCCCGGATTAAAGTGCTTTTGGCTGCAACTGCAGCCACAGACCTGACAAATGACCATCTGACATCGTGACAATACCTATATTCAATAGCATAACCAACGTACAATAGGCGGCCCGGCCATTCCAGCTCGCGCCGGGCGCACTGCGAGACTGTGCACTTTGACAGATTAATTAGTACGTAAACAGCGTATCGGGTTCATTTTACTTTTACCTGAGCACCAAATCCGCCCCGGTTGGCTGGTGCCGGTGCTGCAGCGACTCTGATCACGCCAAGCTGACGGAACCTGGCGACTCATCCATGGATTTACTGATTGTCGGCATCAATCACCAAACGGCACCTGTTGCCCTGCGGGAGAAGATTGCCTTTACATCGGCCCAGCTGGCTGAGGCCCTGACGACCCTCAAGTCTGGCGCCGACCTGCGTGAACTGGCCATACTCTCAACCTGCAATCGCACCGAGATCTATGCGGTCCACGCGCATAATCAACCAGAAATGATCATTGCCTGGCTGGCGGAATATCACCAGGTGCCGCTCGACCTGCTCAGTAACAGTATCTACACCTACTGGGGCCACAGCTCGGTCAAACATGTAATGCGCGTGGCTGCGGGCCTGGACTCCATGATCCTGGGCGAGCCACAGATTCTGGGGCAGATGAAGGATTGTTTCAATTCTGCCCAGGACCAGCGGGTCATGGGCAAAGAGCTTAACCGACTGTGCCAGACCACTTATCGCGTCGCTAAGCAGATTCGCTCAACCACCGCCATTGGCCAGAATCCGGTGTCGGTGGCATCCACAGCAGTCGTCCTGGCCGCCCAGCTATTCGCCGACCTTAAGACCTGTAACGCCCTGTTGATAGGGGCTGGCGAAACCGTCGAACTGGTGGGTCGGCATCTGCAGAATGCCGGCATCAAGCAGCTAGTGATCGCCAACCGCACCATCAGCCATGCCCGGCAACTGGCCGCCAGCCTGTCGCCGACAGCCACTGCCGTCGAGCTGGACGCTATCCCCCAACAACTGGCCACTGCCGATATCGTTATCTCGGCAACGGCCAGTGAATTACCCATTCTGGGTAAAGGCAGCGTCGAACGCGCCTTGAAATTGCGCCGCCACAAACCCATTTTTATGGTCGACCTGGCAGTCCCGCGGGATATTGAGCCGGAAATAGATGAGCTCGAGGATATTTACCTGTACGGCATTGACGATCTGCAAAAGATCATTTCCGTCAATCTCAGCAGCCGCCAGGAAGCCGCTCTGGAAGCAGAGGCCATCATCGAGCAGGCGGTCCGCGAGTTCCAGGAACAGCACAAGTCCCGGCGGGCTGTGGATACGGTGAAGCGTTTTCGCCAGCGCCACGAAACCATCAAGCTCATTGAGCTGGAAAAAGCCCTGGCGCGCCTGAAGAAGGGCGACGCCCCAGCAGAGGTACTCAATAGCCTGGCAAATCAATTGACCAATAAAATCATCCATACACCCAGCATTCAGCTTAAGCAGGCCAGCGCCGAAGGTCGGGACGATATGCTCACCGCGGTTGAAGACTTGTTTCAACTCGGCGATGACGAACAGAGCCCGAAGCCATGAAAGCATCTTTAAAAGCCAAACTCGACCAACTGCTCGAGCGTTACGACGACCTGGCAGCCCTGCTCAGCGACAGCGACACTATTGCCGACCAGGAAACCTTCCGCAATTACTCCAAAGAGTATGCGGAGATCGAACCCGTGGTGTTGTGCTATCGCAGCTATGAGCAGACCCAGGCGGAACTCGCCGAAGCGCAACTGCTGGCTCGCGATGCAGATCCTGATATCAGGGCCATGGCAGAGGACGAGCTGGAATCCCTGCACGAGAACATTGACAGGCTGGACGGGGAGCTGCAGACCTTGCTGCTGCCCAGCGATCCCATGGACTCACACAACGTTTTCCTTGAGATCCGCGCCGGCACCGGCGGCGATGAGGCGGCCATTTTCGCCGGCGACCTGTTTCGCATGTACCAGCGCTTTGCAGAGAGCAAACACTGGAAGACTGAAATCCTTAACGAACGTGGCGGCGAGCACGGCGGCTATAAAGAGATTGTCAGTCGCATTGAAGGCAAAAATGTCTTTGCCTTACTCAAGTTTGAATCCGGCGCCCATCGAGTCCAGCGGGTACCACAAACGGAATCACAGGGCCGCATTCATACTTCTGCCTGCACCGTTGCCGTGATGCCTGAAGTAGAGGCTCTGGACGAGGTTGAAATAAACCGCGGCGACCTGCGCGTCGATACCTTCCGCGCCTCTGGCGCCGGTGGCCAGCACATCAACAAGACCGACTCTGCGGTGCGCCTCACCCATCTGCCCACAGGCATAGTGGTAGAGTGCCAGGACGAACGCTCTCAGCACAAGAACAAAGCCCGTGCCATGAGCCTGCTGCAGGCCAAAATCATGACCCAGGCCCAACAGCAACAGGACGATATTCAGGCCGCCACCCGCCGCAATCTGGTGGGCAGTGGCGATCGCTCAGAAAAAATCCGTACTTACAATTTCCCTGACGGCAGAGTCACTGACCACCGTATTAACCTGACACTGCATCGCCTGGCACAAACCATGGCAGGGGACCTCTCGCCTATCGTCGATCAGTTGGTGCAGGAGCATCAGGCGGACCTGCTAAGCGCCCTGGGCACCGACGGTGATGCCTAAGTTCGCCGCCACGGCTGCGGCGCCAATGCGCATTGCCGAGGCCTTAGTCCAGGGCCGCACCTTACTTGCGACCAGCAGCAGCCCGACCCTTGACTGCCAACTACTGCTCGGCACGATCATTCGGCAAAGCCGTGCCTGGCTGCTGGCCCATGACGACCAATACCTGCAACCCAGCCAACAAGAGCAACTGGCAACGCTGCTGGCACGGCGTGCCGCAGGTGAACCAATGGCTTATTTGCTGGGCACCCAGGGTTTTTGGGACATGGACCTGGAAGTCAATCCGGCGACCCTGATACCGCGCCCGGAAACCGAGCTGCTGATCGAGCTGTTGCAGACACTGCCGGCAGAAGTGCCCTTGAAGGTCATAGACCTGGGCACCGGCAGTGGCGCCATTGCCATAGCCACCAGCCGCGAACGGCCCCACTGGGATCAGTATGCCTCTGACACCAGCGCTGCCGCCCTGAGTGTCGCACGCCGCAATGCCCAGCGCTGGAGCCCTACCGCCATCCGCTTTATCCAGACTGACTGGCTGCGGCCATTCAGCCCTGCAAGCTTCGATGTGATTGTTGCCAACCCCCCATATATTGACCCACAGGACCATCATCTGGCCGCCCTGCAGTTTGAACCCACAGCCGCCCTGGTAGCTGCAGCCGATGGTTATGCCGACCTGGCGAGCATCATCGACCAGGCAAAAACCCGCCTGCGCCCTGGCGGCTGGCTGCTGCTGGAACACGGCTACCAGCAACAAACGCCATTGCAGGTCCTGCTGTCGAAGCAGGGATTTACCCAGATCCAGACCTTCGCCGACCTGAACCACCAGCCACGGGCTATCATGGCGCAACAGCCTTGAGCAGGTTAACAGCCTTGAGCGAACTAACAGTCCCGAACGGGAGGTCACCATGAACGATACAGAACTGCTGCGTTACAATCGCCAGATCATGTTGCCGGACATCGACATCGCGGGCCAGGAACGGCTGTTAGCCAGCAAGGTCCTGATTATTGGCCTGGGCGGACTGGGCAGCCCCATCGCGCTGTATCTGGCTGCTGCGGGTGTTGGCCATTTGATTCTCGCTGACGATGACCAGGTTGACCTGAGTAACCTGCAGCGCCAGATTGCCCATGGCACCAACAACATCGGCCAGTTGAAGGTCGACTCAGCGGCAGAGAGTCTGCTCAGCCTTAATCCCGGCATCAATATCACCAAGATCAGCCAGCGCTTGACCCTGCAGAGCCTCACTGCACTGCTGGCTGATGTCGACATTGTGGTTGATGCCACTGATAACTTTGCCAGCCGCTTTGCTATTAACGACGCCTGTGTCAGTACCGCAACACCGCTGGTATCTGGCGCTGCAGTGCAGCTGGAGGGCCAGGTGCTGGTCTATGATCCACAACTGCCTGACGCGCCCTGTTATCGTTGCCTGTACCAGGATGCCAGTGACGCGGCCTTTAACTGTGCCGAAAACGGCGTGGCGGCACCGGTAGTGGGGATTATCGGTACCATTCAGGCCATGGAGACCATTAAGCTGCTGGTCGGTTTTGGCACGTCCCTGGCGGGTTACCTGCTGGTGTTTGATGCTCGCTATATGGACTGGCGGAAACTCAGATTAGCGCGCAATCCGGCCTGCCGCACCTGTGGCACAAATGACAGTTCCGAGCCGTCAAACTGCGCACTATCGCCCCCTTAGAGTTCGCCTTGAAGCGCTGCAGTAAGAACAGAATCGTAGCCAAAGCGTTGCAGCAGGTGCCCAGTAAGCTTGTCAGCGATACTCGCCATGCCATCGGTTATACCCAGATCACGCGTTCTGGTTACCTCAAGGCCGGCATAACCACAGGGATTTATGCGCTCAAATGCCGCCAACGCCGCATCAACGTTGAGGCTCAACCCGTGGTAACTGCAACCCTTGCGAATTCGCAGGCCCAGGGCTGCTATTTTGCGCCCCTGCACATACACACCGGGGGCTTCACGGCGCGCCACGGCCGCGACGCCATAGTCGGCCAACAGATCAATGATGGCGGCCTCGATAGCCGTCACCAGGTCGCGCACGCCCATACCTGAGCGCCGCAGGTCAAGCAGCAGATAACCCACCAACTGGCCCGGGCCATGATAAGTAACCTGACCACCGCGATCTGTCCGCACTACAGGAATATCTCCCGCAGCCAGCACATGTTCGGCTTTGCCGGCCTGGCCGAGAGTAAACACCGGCCGGTGCTCAAGCCACCACAACTCGTCAGCAGTGTCTGCCTGCCGCCCCTCAGTAAACTCGCGCATGGCAGCCCAGGTGCTGGCATAATCCTGCAGTCCGGCAGCCAGGCCCTGTCTTACAATGAGCTGCCTTATGATGAGCTGTCTTATAATGAGCTGCCTTCCAATAAGTTGTCGAGCCGTGACTATGGCCTTGAGTTATAACACCAGGCGAACCCAGGCATGGGTTTTGAGCTCTTCAAACATGGCTTTCAGCTGCGGCTCACCAGTGGCTCGAAAGCTGACAGTCAAGGCCGTATAGTTGCCTTTGCGACTGGGTCGTTGCGTCAGACGCGCAGCAGAAACCGCGGCGTCGTAACGTTGCATAACAGCAACTACCCGGCTCACCAGCTCCGGGTGTGTGTCCGCAACAACCTTAATCGGGTAGTCGCAGGGAAAGACAATCACAGGGGCGGACATGGACTCATCTGGCATAACGGCTACACCACTTTCAGGGGATCGCCGCTGAACAGCTGCAACACAAACAGCATCAGCGAGTCCCAGAGGCGCTGCAACAGACCCGCCTCAGCAGCGTTACCCAAGGCGATCAGCGGGCCCTGATAAACAGTTTTAGCATTCAGGCTGACGGTCAATTGGCCCATAACGTCACCCTCGCTGATGGGCGCTTTGAATACACCCCCAATATCCATCGCCGCAGTCAAACTATCCTTGGCACCACGGGGAATGGTAATCGCCACCTCGCCAGCCAGGCCCAATTTGACACTCGGCCTGGCACTGCCCCAGACTCGCACTTCATTAAGGGCTTCACGGGCCTGGTAGAGGCGCAGAGTTTCGTAATAGCGGAAACCGTAGGTGAGCAATTTCTGGGTTTCAGCGGCCCGCGCCTCTTCCGACTGAGCACCCATCACCACTGAAACCAGACGCATGTTATCGCGTTCGGCCGAAGCCACCAGGCAATAGCCGGCCTCTTCGGTGTGGCCGGTTTTGACACCATCTACTGACTTGTCGCGCCACAATAATGTGTTGCGGTTGGGCTGGCGAATATCGTTGTAGGTAAAGTATTTTTCAGAATACACCCCATAGTGACTGGGATGATCCTTGATCAGGGCGATGGTTAACTTTGCCAGGTCAGAGGCAGTTGTATAGTGGTCGACATGGGGCAGGCCCGTGGCGTTCACGAAGTGTGAATCTACCATGCCCAGACGCTTGGCCTGCTGGTTCATGACATCAGCAAACGCCGCTTCACTGCCGGCAATATGTTCGGCGAGGGCAACACTGGCATCATTCCCTGACTGGATAATAACGCCGCTCATCAAATCACCTACCTTAACTTTGGTACCCTCCTTGATAAACATCCTTGAGCCCTCCGTGCGCCAGGCTTTAACGCTGACGTCAACTTCCTGCTCCCCCTTGAGGACACCCAGGTCAAGCTCCTCAGCGACAATGTAGCTGGTCATGATCTTTGTCAGGCTTGCCGGTGGCAGGCGCTCTTTGCTGTTGAACTCAACCAGCACCTGCTTGCTGTCCGCATCAATCAACAGATAGCCAGTAGCGGCCAGTTGTGGGGGTGCCGGGATAATCGGGTCAATGGTAGCTGCTGACAGCAGCGGTGCCAGCAGCACCAGAACGAGGGTTGTTACATATTTTTGAATCATGAAATTCCTTTTTTTAGATCTACTGTGCAAATTTTGCAGGGGTCGAGGACTCAATCCACTTGTACCCTGAGGGGTGTGCCAAGGTTGTTGGCCTGCACCAACTGGGCAATCTCATCGCGGGTGGCGGCACTGCTGATGGGACCCAGCCAGACCTTGTGCAACACAGCGTCAGCCAACTCACTCTGCAAAATCCGCGCATCTACCACCCAGCCATGCTGACCTGCCAGGCCAGTAATTGCCGCCAGCAGCTGTTCTGCCCCGGCAATACGAGAGAAGGCCCCAACCTGCAGGTAATGCGACTCGTGATGGACAGGCAGATTCTCCTCTTGCGGATAGTTCACGGCGTCGATGGCTTCGATCACCACCGGCGCCGTGCCTTGCTCGGCAAAACCCAGTTGCACGGCAGTTTCGTACGACAAATCAATCACTCGATCCGAATGGAAGGGGCCCCGGTCATTGACCCGAACAATCACCTTACGGCCGTTATCAAGATTGGTGACACGGACCTGAGTAGGTAGCGGCAGCGCCTTGTGAGCGGCAGTCAGTTGGTGCATATCATAGACCTCGCCATTAGAGGTGAGCCTGCCGTGAAATTTTTCGCCATACCAGGAGGCGATTCCAATTTCCACATAACCCAGACTGCCGGGCATGACCTCATAGGTTTCGCCAAATACCACATAAGGGCTTTTATTACCCCGTGCCGGCCGCGCCTGCGGACCATAGTCGACAACCCGTGCCGGTGCCGGGCTGACAGTGGGCGAGCCTGGCTTTGGCTTTGGCATTTGCTCTGGCATCTGCAGCGCAGCGCAGCCGCTGAGCAAGAGCAACACCAGCACTCTGCCTGCAAACCCCCTGAACATTATATTGGTCAATTCGAAGCCTTTACTTTCATCTCTAACGAGATCCATCTGCTGCCTGGGCAAGCTGCTCACTGAGCTGAAAAACCGCCATGGCATATAGCTCGCTATGGTTGTAACGGGTAATCACGTAAAAATTCTTTAAACCCAGCCAATATTCGTCGCCCTGCTTACCTTGGAGACGCATGGGCGCTACTCGAGTAGAGTCCGGCAGGGTGATTGCAGTTGGCACCAGTTCCAAGCGGCGTAAGGCGCCAAGGTCAGTACTGGGTTTCAGCTCAACATTATACACAGCCGCACCTGCGACGCTGCCGGCGCCTGCTGGCACGGGTGTACTCAGGACCACCTGGGTCCCGGCCTGCCAGCCATGCCGGCTCAGGTAGTTGCCGACACTGCCGATGGCGTCTATGGGATTCTCCCAGATATCACGCTTGCCATCAGCGTCAAAATCAACGGCATAGGCACGATAGCTGCTGGAAATAAACTGGCCGTAACCCATTGCGCCGGCATAAGAACCCAGAGGGGCCAGCGGATTCAGGTTTTCCTCCCTGGCAAGCAGCAGAAAATGTCTGAGCTCCGAGCGGAAAAACGCACTGCGTGGCGGATAGTCAAAGGCCAGTGTGGCCAGTGCATCAATCACTCGATAGCGGCCCTTGTTACTACCGTACATGGTTTCAACGCCAATAATGGCCGTAATCACCTCTGCTGGTACCCCATACTGTTGTTCGGCGCGTGCCAGGGTGGCTTGATACTCCTGCATAAACGCCCGCCCCTCACGCACACGGCGCTCTGTGAGAAAAATATCCTGGTAAGTTTCCCAGGTCAGGA
The DNA here is from genome assembly GCA_030728785.1 of Pseudomonadales bacterium. Taxonomy (GTDB): domain Bacteria; phylum Pseudomonadota; class Gammaproteobacteria; order Pseudomonadales; family Azotimanducaceae; genus UBA4582. The sequence continues at coordinate 28,017 of JANQYP010000010.1, read as the reverse complement.
CCCGCTCCGCCGGTCGCGAGATGGCATCAACAATACCTTGCTTAAAACTGGCATCGGCAAATACCGGGCTTAGCTCCGCGGCATTAAAACCCTCTTCCCTGACCATTTGCTGGATAAAGGCCGCCACCTCGTCATGAGCCAGGTAATTTGCCTTGGCAGTGCTTAACGAACCCAACCCAAACACCAGCATGACCAGCAGCGGCCAGCTACCAAGGTGCCTGGCGGCACGCGCCGGCGCAGCAATGGTGGAATAGGAAGTCAGCAGGTCTTGTTGTACAAACATAAATTCAGCCATCTGTAGCCTAAAGGGTAATTCGGCGGTGAGTGTGAATTGACATCATGATGCCAAAGCCTGCAAACAATGTCAGGATAGAGGTGCCACCATAACTCACCAACGGCAAGGGTACGCCAACCACCGGCAGAATGCCGCTGACCATGCCGATGTTGACAAACACATAAACAAAAAACGTAAATGTGATACTGCCTGTCAGCAAACGGCCAAAAGTATCCTGCGCTTGCGCCGCCATCACAACACCACGAGCAGTCAATAGTGTATAGAGGGTGAGCAGCACTACAACCCCTATCAGGCCCCACTCCTCCGCCAGTACCGCGATAATAAAATCTGTCTGGCTCTCGGGCAGAAAATCCAGATGCGACTGAGTGCCCTGGAAAATGCCCTTACCAAACAATCCACCTGAACCAATGGCGGTCTTCGACTGGATGATATTCCAGCCAGATCCCAGGGGGTCACTCTCAGGATTGAGCAAGGTCAGCACTCGCTGCCGCTGGTAATCGCGCATAACAAACCACAGAGCCGGCAAAGACATGAGTCCCAGCCCCAGCGCAGCAAACACATAACGCCAGGAAATACCCGCTAGCAGAATCACCAGCAGGCCGGCAGCACCAATCAGCAGAGCGGTTCCCAGGTCTGGCTGCACGCCAATCAGCACCACCGGAATGGCTATCATGACGCAGGCCCAGAACAGATGTTTGGGACGCGGCGGCAAATGCCGGTCGTGGAAATACCAGGCAAGAATCATCGGCACCATCAGTTTCATGATTTCAGCAGGCTGAAAGGTAAATACACCCGGCACTCGCAGCCAGCGCGCCGAGCCATTCACTTCATAACCAAAGAAGAGCACCAGCACCAGCATGACCAGTCCCAGGAGGTAGAGCCAGGGTGCCGTACGCAGATAAAAGACGGGCGCTATCTGGGCCATCACTAGCATCGCCAGGGTCGCCATGCCGATTTTGACCAGCTGTGACATCAGGGGGGCAGTTTCGCGCCCCACCGCTGAGTACAACACCACCAGGCCAAAACTGCAGATCAAAACCAACAGCAGGATCAGCGCGACGTCAAGATGCAGTTTTTCGCCAATCATTGACTTGCGTTGCAGCGAAGAACTGCCATAGGGCATGCGCCTGACAAAGTCCTGACTCATAGCTGTGCTCCATTCGGCCCTGCTGCCAGCACTCGCACCTGGCTGCCAGCGGGTTTGCCCGCGGGCGCCATCGCGCTGACTTCGGGTTGGTAGTCGCGCAGGTAGTAGTCGAGAACCTTGCGTGCTATGGGCGCCCCAAACTCACTGCCACCACCGCCGTTCTCTACCAGCACAGCCAATGCAATGGTCGGTTTTTCGACGGGCGCAAATGCCACAAACCAGGCGTTTTTACGCTGCCGCTCAGTAAGGTCGTCCTCATCATAAAGTTCTCCCTGAGCAATACCTACCACCTGCGCGGTGCCAGACTTGCCCGCCATACGATAGGGCACATCACGGCCAATGTAAGCCCAGGCAGTGCCATTTTCGCCAAAACCCATGTTGCCGCGGTGCACCACCATACCCATGGACTCAATGACCAGCTGCCAATCCTCAGGCGAGATTTTGTCAACATCCGGCAGGGTCAGGACCGCGGCCATCGGTATCTCCACATTGCTCGACTTGAGCATCTTTGGGGCGAGCATCTTGCCGCGATTGGCGATCACCGCCACTGCGGTGGCCAGTTGCAAAGGGGTCACCAGAATATCACCCTGGCCAATACCAATATTGACCGAATCGCCTGGGTACCAGGGCTCTCGCCGACTGGTTTCCTTCCACCTGCGGGACGGCAGCAGGCCATCGCGAGCCTCGGGCAGATCGATGGCTGTATTCTGGCCAAAGCCGAAGAGACTGAGATTTTCATGAATACGATCAATCCCAAGCTTTACCGCCAGGCTGTAGAAATAAACATTACAGGACCGGTAAATGGCCTTCTGCAGGTTCACCGTACCATGCCCGCCGTGACCCTGCTTGGTCCAGTTCCAGTCGCGATAGAGCCGTGAGCTGTTGGGCAGCTGGAACGAACCACTGTCCTCAATAGAGAATTCAGGCGTTACGGTACCGGTAACAAGACCCGCCAGGGCAATAAAGGGTTTGAGTGTTGAGCCGGGCTCATACTGGCCCTGGATGGCCCGATTAAACAAGGGCACATCAACTGAGTCGCGCAGGGCGGCATAGGTTGTGGCATCAATTCCGGCAACAAACAGGTTAGGGTCATAGGACGGGTTACTGACCAGCGCCAGGATGCCACCGGTGGCAGGTTCAATCGCCACCACCGCACCCCGCCTGCCTTGCAGGGCTTCGCTGGCGATCTGCTGCAGGCCGGCGTCGACATGCAACACCAGGTTGGCACCAGGTTGCGACGGTGTCGCATCAAGGGCCTTCATGACTCGACCTCGAGCATCCGTTTCAACCCGCTGGTAACCAACTTTACCCAGCAACTGATGTTCATAAAAACGCTCAACACCAATCTTGCCCAGATGATTGGTGCCTGAGTAGGCCACCGTATCGATACTGCGGGCATCTTCTTCGTTGATACGACGCACAGAACCCACCGCATGGGCCATCAACTCACCCAGCGGGTAATGCCGCACCAGTCGAGCCTCCACTTCAACACCAGGCAAAAGGTGCCGATTGACACTGACCCGGGCAATTTCCTGGGGTGTCAGGCGCAGCAGCATGGGAACCGACTCAAGGGGCCGCTGACGACGGGCAAGGCGCTTTTTGAAGCTCTCGATCTCATCATCGCTGAGGCCAATCATGGCATCCAGTTGGTCGATGGTTGCATCCATGTCTCGGACCCGCTCCTTGGTGATCGTCAAGGTGTAGGACGGGACATTATCGGCTATCAGCGTGCCGTGGCGATCGTAGATCAAACCACGAATAGGCGGCACCGATTGCACCTGAATGCGGTTGCGGTCAGACAAGGTGGCATAAAGATCGTGTTGGACAATTTGCAGGTAAAACATCCGCGCGAGCAGCACCAGGGTCAGGACAATCAGCATGCCGAAGCCTAACACCGCTCGCTCGAGAAAGATCTGGCTCTCGCCCGAGTGATTCTTTAACGCCAGTGGTTCTGTCATGCCTCGCTCAACTGCTTGTCTGTCCTGCTTTGATGGGTCTTGGGCTGCTTACGGCTACTTATGGCTACTTATGATAGGGATGGTTGTTAATTACTGACCAGGCCCGGTAGACCTGTTCAGCCAGCAATACTCGGACCACAAAATGTGGAAACGTCAGCCGCGACAAAGACCAGCAATGATCGGCCCGTGCCAGGCACTCAGCACTCAGGCCATCGGGACCACCCACCAGCAATTGCAGGTGGCTGGTCTCGCGCATCCACTGCTGAATGTTGCCTGCCAGATCCTCAGTGCTCCAGTTGCTGCCGCCGCTGTCCAGGGCTATGACCCGCGCCTCAGGCTTCAGCAGCGCCAACATGCGTTTACCCTCTTCCTGTTTCAATTTGGCGACCGGCTCGTTCTTACCCCGGTGCGCCACCGGGATCTCTCGAACCTGCAATTGCCAGTCTCGAGGCAGGCGCTTTGAATATTCCAGATAGCCTGCTTTGGTCCACTCTGGCGGCCGAGTACCTGCCGCCAGCACTTCGATTAACAACGCCAACTGCCTGTCATGCCTGATCGCCCCGTGCGGCACGGCTCTCGGCACTCATACTCCAGAGCCGTTCAATCTCATAGAACTTTCGAGTCTGCGCCAGCATGACATGGACAACCACATCCACCAGGTCTACCAGCACCCATTCACCATCGGTGAGGCCCTCGACGCCATGGGGTTTGATACCCACTTTGAGCATCTCATCAACAACGTTATTAGCCAGGGATTTGACGTGCCGGTTCGACGTGCCGGTGGCCACAATCATGTAATCGGTGACGTCGGTCTGCGCTGTAACATCTATAACCGTGATGTCGATGCCTTTAACATCTTCGAGGGCAGCGATGGCCTTTGCCTTCAGGTCAATATTGTTTATATCTGCTTGCATGGGTTCTGTGTTGCTCCTGCTGTCTTTCAGCACTTGGGTCGGCCTGTTTTGCTGTGATTGTTTATGTTGTGATTGTTTATGTTGTGATTGTTTATGTTGTGATTGTTTATGGCCCTCGAGGGCCAGTAATTTGCTGACCGTCAACAGCCAGGGTAACTGCTGGTTAGGCACCCGCCGAGGTGTATAGCCCCTCACGGCGAATATAGTCGATCACCGCCTGCGGCAGCAGAAAATCGACGGACTCACCGACCCTGAGCAACCGCCGAATGGCGGTGGCTGAAATAGCCAATTGGGTGAGTTGCAGCTCACACACGAGGCCAGCGGCCTGGTGCTGCAACTGCTCAGCCGCCACCCAGCGATCCCGGGTCCAGGCTGTCACCGCCTTGTTCATTACCAGGCCAGCGCCAGGCCGGCCAAGAATCACCAGGTGAGCCAGGGCCAGCAGTCCCTCCCAGCGATGCCACTCATGGATCAGCGCAAAAGCGTCAACTCCCAGCACCAGCGACACTGGTACATCCGGCCCTGCCTCATCCCGCATTGAGGCCAGGGTATCAATCATATAAGAGGTTCCACCACGCCGAATCTCTCTGTCATCGACCTCAAGATAGGCCAATCCCTGAACACTCAGGTGTAACATCTCAAGCCGTTGCGCCGCTGTGGTACCAGGCATCTGCCGGTGGGCCGGGACACCTGCGGGCACCAATTTAACGCGCCCGACGCGCAGCGCCTGGCGCACTTCCACGGCGGTTCGCAGATGACCAAAATGTACCGGATCAAAGGTGCCGCCAAACACCGCCAGCCCTGACCCGTGCGGCGCCTGCCTGGCTGGTGTAGGAAATGGCAATTCTGGCAATTCTGGCGATTCTGGCAAAGTACTCACTCAAAAACCTGCGCGTCAGGCCGTTCGACAACAGATGCAGTGCAGAGTTGCGCGGAGTTGACCCAGGTGCGCATTGTAACTGATGACGGGAAGTCTCCCTAACCCAGAATCAGCGCGCTTGCCAAGGCCAGCAACTGTATTCCGTGACCAGCCTGCCGGCACTCCTCAGGGTGCAGATTCCTGCATCTGCAGGATCAGGCTCTCCAGGTCACTGAGTCGTGCCAGGGGATTTTTCATCTCCAGCATGCGTTGCTTGAAATGCTTGGGCAGCGGCAATAATTCGGTCAACCGGCCGCCAACTGCCGTGGCGTCGTCAAAGTCAATCACCAGGTCCAGGCCCTGCACCGCCTCATGCTCCAGCAGCGAAGCCAGCAGGCTGGCCAGATGTTGTTTGTCTTCGGGTACCAGCTCGGCGGCCTCTTCGGGCAGAAACTCCACCTCTGCCAGCATCAACCTGTCAGCCTGCTCATACTGGTCGCGGACTACAAACTTCTGCTGGCCTTCGATGAGGATATCCAGCGTGCCCCCAGCACTCTGGTCAAAGTCAATAATGGTGGCGAGGGTGCCGGTAAAAGCCACACTCGGTAACTGTTCGTCACGATGGCGCAGCATCTGCCGGCCTTCTTCGATCATTACCACACCAAAGCCCGTATTCTGGCGCAGGCATTGGGTCAGCATGTCCAGATAGCGGGTCTCAATAATCTGTAATGGCATACGTCCGCCGGGAAACAACACCAGCGGCAGGGGAAATAGAGGTATTTCTGCCATAATCAGTTGCACTGCTCTCTGGGTGATGGTGGTTTATTGTCGGCCCTGGGGATTTTCTGCGAAGTATGATTGTGCCGACTGCTGGCGGTGGCTACACTCCGCCTTTCTCTGGCGCGGCGTGCTAAAAAGTGGACTATCTGCAACTCATCAGCCTGGCGCTGATTCAGGGCTTGACTGAATTTTTGCCAATTTCCAGCTCTGCTCACCTGATCCTGCCATTCCAGGTACTTGGCTGGCCCGACCAGGGCCTGGCTTTTGATACGGCCGTACACCTTGGTTCACTGCTTGCCGTACTCTGGTATTTTCGCGTTGATCTTTACCGCCTGATCACTGCCACCCTGGCCTTCACTTTCTCCGGTAAAAGCACTAACGACAGTCGCTTTGCCATCAACCTGTTGATCGGCAGTTTGCCCATCATCCCCGCTGGCCTGCTGCTCGAAAGCATGGTTGAGTCAAATTTTCGCGCCATTGGCGTTATTGCATTTACCACCATCAGTTTTGGCCTGCTGCTCTGGCTTGCCGATGTCAAAGGACAGCGCGTCCGCACCGAGAGCGAGCTGACCTGGCGCCAGGCGCTGCTTATTGGCGGAGCCCAGTGTTTTGCCTTAATTCCCGGCACCTCACGCTCGGGTGTCACCATGACAGCGGCGTTATTTTGCGGCTTCGACCGCGAGAGCGCATCCAGAATCTCTTTCTTGCTGGCAATTCCCGCGATCGCCGGCGCTGCCACCCTGAAGACCTATGATCTTGTTACCAGCGCAGCCAGCGTCGACTGGACCACCCTTGGCCTGGGTTGCGGCCTAGCCGCCATCAGTGCCTACCTGTGTATTCGCCTGTTCCTGAATGTCATCAGCAACATGGGCTTCCTGCCATTTGTGATTTACCGCCTGTTGCTTGGTGCGGTATTAATTGCCCTGCTGGTCTAAACGCTCCTGGCGACAACAAAAGTCCAGATTAAATCAACTGGTCCGAGTCTTTGTTGACATTATTACCTTAAGTACCCGCTAGAACGGAATATCGTCATTAAACTCATCTTTAGGCGCTGGCTGGTAGTCGTTGTTTCGGTCGCTGTTCTGGTCATTGCCCTGACTGCGACCACGATTACCGCCGCTGCCGGACTGGTCATAACCGCCACCGCTGTTACCACCGCTGTTACCACC
>JANQYP010000010.1:0-20795 GCA_030728785.1 Pseudomonadales bacterium | reverse complement strand
GTTACCACCATAGCTACCACCGGACTGACCGCCTGAATTGCCACCACCGTCACCGCGGCCACCCAACATCTGCATTTCGTTGGCGATCACTTCCGTGGAGTAGTGCTTCTGACCGTCTTTTTCCCACTGGTTGGTGCGCAGCGAGCCCTCAACGTAGACACTGGAGCCTTTTTTCAAGTACTGGCCGGCGATCTCAGCTAGCTTGTTGAAAAATACTACTCTGTGCCACTCAGTACGCTCCTGCTGCTGGCCGCTGTTCTTGTCTTTCCAGGACTCACTGGTAGCGATATTGATGGTGGTAACGGCATTGCCATTGGGCATGGACCGCGTTTCAGGATCGGCACCCAGATTGCCAACCAAAATAACCTTGTTGATACCTCTAGCCATTACTCTCTCCTCATGATTTATGCTGCACCCTGCTCAAGCCTGGTCAGTGCATTTTCGTCCAGCCGGTCCTTATCAACCTGCAAGTAAGCCAGCTGCTCGGCCTCCAGAAACACCACGTCAATAACTCCACCGACGGATAATAACGCGTCTGCCACCTCATTGGCACTGAGAACCTGGTTACGGTCCAAATGAACCACCCTGCTGCCGAGGTTGCCGGTTTTTTTCAGCCGCACTGACAGCAGCAACCAGACGCCACAGGCCAGGGCATTAAAGTACAGCAGGTGGGATATATCCCCACCGGAGAGCAGCAATCCACCTATGGCGCCGCCGGCGAAGGCACCGGCAAATTGTGCCGTGGAATAAACACCCATGGCCGTACCTCGAGCACCCGCTGGCGCCGAGCGACTCAAGAGGGTTGGCATGATCACCTCAAGCAAGTTAAAGGCCATAAAAAACAACACCATGCCGACCAGCACGGGATAAAGACTGACGACATTGGCAAACAGCAACTGGGATGCTCCAAAGACGACAATCATCACCAGCAGCATGGGTTTGGTGTGCGCCGGCTTATCGGCTAGCCACATGAAGGGCCCCATAAGGATAAAGGTCACCAGCAGCAGCATGAAGTACAGCATGGCATGGTCACTGACCTGGATTTCGCCAGTGGCAACAAACAGGTGCGGAAACACCTGAAACCCTGACATCAACAGAAAGTGCAGCATAAACACCCCCATCATCATCTTCTGCAGGTCCGGGTTACGGCCAATATCTCGCAGGCGCTCAGGCTTAAGGCTGGTCTCTGCGCTGCGCACTGCCAGCCGTGGTGCCGGGATCATGGTGTACAGAACGATAATACCAAACACACCCGTGGCGGCACTGAAAACAAAAATACCTGACAGGCCAGCCAGGCCCAGCAGCAGTGGGCCAGACACCAGCGCCAGCCCAAAGGACGTCGCTATACTGATACCCACAATCGCCATGGCCTTGGCGCGCTGATCAATGCGCGTGACGTCTGCCAGCAGGGCCAGCAGAGAACTGGAAATGGCACCACAACCCTGCAGCAAGCGGCCGGCTATAACGCCATAAATGCTCTCTGCACTGGCGGCCAGCACACTACCCAGGATAAACAGGATCAGACCAGTTAGAATAATCGGCTTTCGACCGTACCTGTCTGATAACAGGCCCATGGGTATCTGCAGAATGGCTTGAGTGAGGCCGTAGACCCCCAGCGCCAGCCCCACCAGCAAAGGGGTGGCCAGATCCAGCTGCACCCCTACCACTGGCAGGACCGGCAGAATCATAAACAAGCCAAGCATTCTGATGATATAGAGCAGGCCAACGGCGAACGCGGCGAGTAATTCCTGTTTATTCATAGGTAAATAGGCATTCGCCTGGCGAAAGCGTCTGTGAGTGTTGCGGTGGGTAGGTCAAACATAGGACAATTCGAACGCCGACGATGATAGCAAAATCCATTCCTGACCGACACTCGATTAATCCCATCACGTGATGCGCCTGACGATTTTTATCGCGGGCGGGCTGGCCTGTCACCCACACACTACTGAGTAAACTTCGCTCATGGATAAGTCCCTCATGGACATGATTTCGATCCGCGGCGCCAGGACACATAACCTGGCTAACATCGACCTGGACATCCCAAGAAACAAACTCGTGGTTATCACTGGCCTGTCCGGTTCGGGCAAATCGTCACTGGCATTTGACACGCTGTATGCAGAGGGCCAGCGCCGCTACGTGGAATCGTTGTCAGCCTATGCCCGCCAGTTCCTGTCGTTAATGGAAAAACCGGACGTCGACCATATCGACGGCCTGTCACCGGCGATTTCCATCGAGCAGAAATCCACCAACCACAACCCACGTTCGACAGTGGGCACCATCACCGAAATTTATGACTACCTGCGCCTGCTGTTTGCCAGGGTCGGCGAACCCCATTGTCCGCAACACGGTATTCGCCTTGAGGCCCAGACCATCAGCCAGATGGTTGACCAGGTGATGCAGATACCAGAGGGCACCAGCGTGCTGCTGCTGGCACCCGTCATAAAAGCCCGTAAGGGTGAACACCTGCACCTGTTCAGCCAACTGCGTTCCCAGGGATTTGTTCGGGCCCGGGTCGACGGCATTGTCACAGACCTCGATGCCCTGCCGGACCTGGATAAAAACAAACAACATACTATTGAAGTGGTGGTTGATCGCTTTCGTGTCCGCGAGGAAGTTATCACCCGCCTGGCAGACTCCTTTGAGACGGCGGTCAATCTTGCTGAAGGCCTGGCAGCTATTGCCTTCCCCGACAGTGATGCACCAGACCTGGTGTTTTCATCGCGGTTTGCCTGCCCTGAGTGCGGCCACTCCATTACTGAACTGGAGCCACGGCTGTTCTCCTTCAATAACCCGGCAGGCGCCTGCCCAAGCTGTGATGGCATTGGTATCAAACAATTTTTTGATGTCAGCCAGGTGATTTTTGACGAAGAGTTGTCGTTGGCAGAAGGCGCTATTCATGGCTGGGATCGGCGCAATGTGTATTACTACCAGATGCTCTGTTCCATCGCCGAACATTTTGGCTTTGATATGGCCACACCTTTTTGCGAACTGTCTGCCGAGCACCGGCAGACTATCTTGCAGGGTAATGATGCTGAACTGATCAAGTTCCGCTATGTCAACGACAAGGGGGACGCCTACACTCGAGCACACACCTTCGAGGGCATAGTCCCAAATATGGAGCGGCGCTACAGAGACACTGAGTCTGCCGTCGTGCGGGAGAACCTCGCCAAATATCTCAGCACTCGGCAGTGCCCCCTGTGCCAGGGTGCACGTTTGAACCCCGACGCCCGGGCCGTCACCATTAACGGCAGGTCCTTGTCCGAAATCACCCATTGGTCTATCAGTGACGCATTGGCCTATTTTGCTGACCTGCCACTGCAGGGCCAGCGTCAGCAGATAGCTGACAAAATTCTCCAGGAAATTTGCTCGCGGCTGAACTTCCTGATTGATGTCGGCCTCAACTACCTGTCATTGTCCCGCAGCGCCGACACCCTGTCCGGCGGTGAGGCCCAGCGTATCCGCCTTGCCAGCCAGATAGGCGCGGGACTGGTGGGAGTCATGTATATTCTTGATGAACCCTCCATTGGCCTGCACCAGCGGGACAACCAGCGGCTGCTGAACACCCTCACTCACCTGCGCGATATCGGCAACACGGTGATTGTCGTAGAACATGATGAAGAGGCTATTCGCGCTGCTGACCATATTGTCGATATTGGCCCTGGTGCCGGTGTCCATGGTGGCCAGGTGATTGCTCAGGGCAGCCTGGAGGATATTCTCAACAGCGAGGCTTCCATCACTGGCCAGTACCTGTCCGGTAAACTGGGTATTGCCGTTCCCACTCGCCGCCTGCCGCAGAACCCGGCTAGACAACTGCGCATTCTTGGCGCCAGTGGCAACAACCTGCAGAAGGTCAATTTAACCATTCCTATTGGCCTGATGACCTGTGTCACCGGCGTTTCTGGTTCCGGTAAATCAACCCTGATCAACAGTACCTTGTATCCCATCGCAGCCAAGGCCTTGAACGGCGCTACCAATCCGCAGACAGCGGCTTTTGAGGCCGTTGAAGGTATGGAGTATCTGGATAAGGTCGTCGACATTGACCAGAGCCCCATTGGCCGCACGCCTCGATCCAACCCGGCTACCTACACCAATATATTCACCCCCATACGGGAACTGTTTGCAGCGACGTCAGAGGCGCGCTCGCGAGGCTATAAACCGGGACGTTTTAGCTTTAATGTCAAAGGCGGACGCTGTGAAGCCTGCCAGGGTGACGGGCTGATCAAGGTGGAGATGCATTTTCTCGCCGACGTTTATGTCACCTGCGACGAGTGTAAAGGCAAGCGTTACAATCGCGAAACCCTTGAGGTCATGTACAAGGGCAAGAGTATTCACGAGATACTGAGCCTCACCGTCGAGGACGCCCACACTTTTTTCAATGCGGTACCCATGATCGAGCGCCGCCTGCAGACCCTGATGGATGTTGGCTTGGGTTATATCCGCCTTGGCCAGAGTGCTACCACCTTGTCTGGTGGTGAGGCCCAACGGGTCAAACTGGCGCGGGAATTGTCGAAGCGAGATACGGGCCAGACCCTGTATATCCTGGACGAACCCACTACCGGCCTGCACTTCCATGACATTCGCCAGCTACTCGAAGTATTGAGTAAGCTCCGCGATCACGGCAATACTATTGTGGTCATTGAGCACAACCTTGATGTCATCAAGACCGCCGACTGGATTGTCGACCTGGGTCCGGAAGGCGGTTCGGGTGGCGGCCAGATTGTTGCCACCGGCACGCCGGAAGAAGTGGCAGCCTGCGCCCAGTCTTTCACCGGCCAATTTCTCCGCGAAGTGTTAAACAGTGATGCCGCCAAGGTAGCTGCCGGGTAGCGTTGCGGGTTGCGAGTAGCCAGCAGCCAGCAGCCAGCAGCCAGCAGCCACTTTACCCTAAGACCCGCTGTAAACCGCCTGTACCGCCGCCGTTGCCACGCCGCGATTGATATGCGCATTGTACTGCGACAGCACAGCCTCAAGAGCATTAACGCAGAGCAGGACATTTTTTGGGTTGCTGGCATAACCCATAAGGCCAATACGCCAGACCTTACCCGCCAGGACACCCAGGCCGGCTCCAATCTCGAGGTTGTATTGTTCCAACAACTGCTGACGCACACTGGCCTCATCCACACCATCAGGAATACTGACAAGATTCAGCTGCGGCAGGCGCTCCGCCTCGGGCACCACAAACGTCAGACCCATGGCTTCAAGACCGGCTTTTAATGCCAGGTGATTTTTCATGTGCCGCTGCCAGCTGGGCTCAAGACCTTCCTCGACGAGGATCAGCAACGCCTCATGTAAGCCATACAAACTGTTCACCGGTGCCGTGTGGTGATAACTACGCTTCTGGCCCTGACCCCAGTAACCCATCACCAGGTTAAGATCCATAAACCAGGATGTGACCGGCGTGGTTCTGGCCTTGATTTTTTCCAAGGCACGGGGGCTCATGCTCGCGGGCGACAGGCCAGGCGGGCAAGAAAGACATTTCTGCGTGCCACTGTAGGCTGCATCGGCACCCCAGGCGTCCAGCGCGACTTCGATACCACCAAGGGATGTCACACAATCGACAATGGTCAGGCAACCATACTGCTGCGCAAGTTTGCACAGGGCAGCAGCGTCAGACTGGACACCGGTGGAGGTCTCAGCATGGACGAAGGCAACAATTTTTGCATCGGGATTTTGCTTCAGGGCGGCCTCAAGTTGCTCGGGATCGACTGCCCGGCCCCAGGTCTGCTGCACGACCACAGCAACGCCACCAACGCGGGTGACGTTTTCGACCATACGCCCGCCAAAAACCCCGTTCTGGCAGACTATCACTTTGTCGCCTGGTTCTACCAAATTGACAAAACAAGTCTCCATACCCGCGGAGCCCGGCGCTGAAACGGGGATGGTCAGTTCGTTGCGGGTCTGAAAGGCGAATTGCAACATCTGCTTGATCTCATCCATTAGGCGGATGAATTCGGGGTCCAGATGACCGATGGTCGGGCGCGCCATGGCAGTCAATATACGCGGATTAACATCTGACGGGCCCGGGCCCATCAAGGTTCTTTCGGTGGGTACAAATGACTTGAACATAGGCTTGCTCCTGACGCAAAAAGACCGGGATAACCCGGTCTTTTGCTGATTCACATGATTCGCTCGGGTCTACTCGTCGTCGTCAACTTCTTCGACATCGTCAAAATCGGGCAGCGGCCGATCAACCAACTCAACATAAGCCATGGGCGCCTTGTCACCGGCACGAAAACCACACTTAAGGATACGGGTATAACCACCTGGACGCTCGACGTAACGTGGACCCAGATCAGTAAACAGCTTGCCAACCATCGCCTTGCTGCCGGTGCGTGAGAAGATCAGACGGCGATTAGCCACTGAATCGACCTTCGCAAGGGTGATCATCGGCTCCGCGATACGCTTGAGCTCCTTAGCCTTCGGCAAGGTTGTCTTGATGACTTCGTGCTCGAATAAAGAACAGGACATATTGCGAAACATCGCCTTACGATGTGAAGCGTTCCTGTTTAGTTGTCTACCACTCTTTCTATGGCGCATGACCTGATTCCTGAATAGCTTTCTAATTCGATCTTAATAATTGCAGCTGCCTAACTACAACCTTCGTGCGGCAGCTACATTCCAATGCTGTTTCGACAGGCAAGTTGCGTGGGACTGCAACCGACCTGACAAGACGTCCTAGCCCAGCAGGCGATCGTCGCCGCGCAGACTGGATGGCGGCCAGTTCTCAAGACGCATACCGAGTGACAAGCCGCGTGAGGCCAGTACGTCCTTGATCTCCGTAAGAGACTTTTTGCCCAGGTTTGGGGTCTTCAACAGCTCAACTTCCGTACGTCGGATCAAATCACCGATGTAGTAAATATTTTCCGCTTTCAGACAGTTAGCAGAGCGAACTGTCAGTTCCAGATCATCAACCGGGCGCAACAGGATCGGGTCGATTTCGTCTTCATACTCGACAACTACTGGCTCGCTGTCACTCTCAAGGTCGACAAACACCGTCACCTGTTGCTGCAGAATCGTCGCAGCGCGGCGAATTGCTTCTTCAGGATCAATGGTGCCATTGGTCTCAAGGTCAATAATCAATTTATCAAGGTCAGTCCGCTGTTCAACCCGGGCGCTGTCGACCTTGTAAGCTACACGTCGAACGGGGCTGTAAGAGGCATCCAACATCAGGCTGCCAATAACACGTTCGCGGTCTTCGTCAGCAATACGCACATCTGCTGGCTCGTAACCACGACCGCGGCCCACCTTCACGGTCATCTTCAGATGACCGCTCTCATTTAAGGTCGCAATCACATGCCCCGGGTTCGTGATTTCAACGTCATGATCAAGTACAAAGTCACCCGCTGTGACAATGCCTGGGCCCTTGATATCCAGATGCAACCGCGCAGAATCGGCAGTATGCAGTCGAATAGCCACGCCTTTCAGGTTCAGCAGAATCTCAATCACGTCTTCCTGAACGCCATCCAGTGTGCTGTACTCGTGTAACACGCCGTCGATCTCGGCCTCGGTGATGGCACAACCAGGCATGGACGACAACAGTATGCGTCGCAGCGCATTGCCCAACGTATGCCCAAAGCCGCGTTCCAGCGGTTCCAGGGTCACGGTGGCGCGGGTGTCACTGGTTTGTTCAACCTGAATATGTTTAGGCGTTAAAAACTCTAATGACGAATGTGGCATAAATACACCTTTTAAAGAACTTTGCTTAATTGGACACGTTAAATCTGCTTACGAGCAAGACTGCCCAAGACCACCTGAACAATGCTTACTTGGAATACAGTTCCACAATAAGACTTTCATTAATCTCTGACGGCAGTTCTTCGCGTTCAGGGTAAGACTTAAACACACCTTCCATCTTTTCAGCATTCACCTGGACCCACTCTGACGGCGACCGGTTGGCTGCCAGGGACAAAGCTCCCTGGATACGCAACTGGTTGCGAGCCTTCTCGCGCACCATCACTGTATCGCCGGCTTCGACTTGGTAGGACGGGATATTAATCACGTTGCCATTGACGAGAATAGATTTGTGGGAGACCAACTGACGGCACTCGGCACGGGTTGAACCAAATCCCATACGGTACACCACGTTATCCAGACGACGCTCGAGGATCAGCAGCAGGTTTTCACCTGTGGCGCCTTTCTGTCGGTCTGCGCGCTTGTAGTAGTTCCTGAACTGCTTCTCAAGAATCCCGTAAATTCGCCTGACTTTCTGCTTCTCACGTAACTGGACCGCATAGTCCGAGAGCCGGCCACGGCGTGCACCGTGCATACCTGGCGTACTTTCCATCTTGCACTTTGACTCAAGGGGGCGCACGCCGCTTTTCAGGTAAAGGTCTGTACCTTCTCGCCGAGCAAGCTTACACGTTGGTCCGATATATCTGGCCATTCTCTAGTTCCTCAATTACACCCGACGTTTCTTGGGCGGTCTGCAACCATTGTGGGGGATAGGGGTCACATCCGTAATATTAGTGATCTTGTAACCCACCGAGTTCAGCGCGCGAACAGCTGCTTCCCGACCGGGCCCTGGCCCCTTAACAAATACTTCAAGATTCTGCAGGCCATAATCCAGCGCTGCAGTACCGGCGCGTTCAGCAGCGACCTGCGCGGCAAATGGCGTGCTTTTTCGTGCACCTCTAAAACCAGAACCACCGGCAGTCGCCCAGGACAGCGCGCCGCCCTGTCGATCCGTGATGGTGATAATGGTGTTATTGAAAGATGCATGGATATGAGCCAAACCATCGACGACCTGGCGCTTACCTTTGCGCTTGGCCGGAGCTGGAGTCGTTGCTGTATCAGACATATTCAGTCACTTCGCTATAAATTTGTTTTTACTGTGGTAACACTGATCGTTCGCTAACCGCGTAAACTGCCCCTATGTTGATCCTTGTACTCAAGGACATAAGGCCTGCTAGATGCCGGGTTACTTACGGATCGGTCGTTTTGGACCTTTACGAGTACGCGCATTTGTCTTCGTACGCTGACCGTTGACCGGCAAGTTACGACGATGGCGAATACCGCGATAGCAACCGAGATCCAGGAGCCGCTTAATGTTCAACTGAATACCACGGCGCAAATCACCTTCGACGGAGATTTTCGTGATTTCAGCACGCAACTTGTCTAACTCATCTTCTGACAGATCCTGTACTTTGGCTGTTGGGCTGACGCCGGTGACCGCGCACAAGTCCTTGGCGGTCTTACGACCTATACCAAAAATGTAAGTCAGGGATATTTCTGTATGCTTGTTATCGGGAATATTAATCCCTGCTAAACGAGCCATTCAAACGCTCCTATCAAATACCGTATAGCGCCAACTAACCCTGACGCTGCTTATGCTTTGATTCTGAACAGATAATTCTGACAGTACCTTTACGTCGGACCACTGAGCAGTTCCGACACATTTTCTTTACTGAAGCTCGTACTTTCATCTATTTGCTCCAATCGCTTCTAACGACGTCCGAAATTTTGTAAATTGGACTTTTTCATCAGCGATTCATACTGATGGGACATCAAGTGTGTTTGCACCTGGGCCCAGAAATCCATCACCACTACAACAACGATCAAGAGTGCTGTGCCGCCTAGCTGGAATGTCACATTTAACTGGACAACCAAAATTTGCGGTAACAAACACACACTGGTCATATACAAGGCACCAAACAACGTCAGACGTGTGAGTATGGTGTCGATGTGCTTTGCCGTCTGCTCGCCCGGCCTGTAACCGGGAATAAAAGCCCCGGACTTCTTCAGGTTGTCTGCGACTTCCTTCGGATTAAACATGATCGCTGTGTACCAGAAGCAGAAGAAAATGATACCTGCCGAAAACAAAATCAGGTTCAGCGGCTGCCCCGGTGCGATCTGTAAACTTATATCCTGTAACCACTCCATACCTGGCGTCTGGCCAAACCATTGGCCTATAGACGCTGGAAAAAGCAGTAAACTACTGGCGAAAATTGCCGGTATGACACCCGCCATATTCACTTTCAGGGGCAGGTGGCTGGTCTGCGCCTGATACAACTTGCGACCCTGCTGACGCCGCGCGTAGTTAATCGTAATGCGTCGTTGGCCACGTTCCACAAACACGACAAACGCCACCACCAGTATCGCCAGAATGCCAATGCCTAACAAACCAATAATCGCGATCTCACCCTGGCGGGCCTGCTCAAAAGACTGCCCAATAGCGCCAGGGAATCCCGAGACGATGCCGGCGAAAATAATGATCGAAATGCCGTTACCTACGCCTCTTTCCGTCACCTGCTCACCGAGCCACATCAAAAACATGGCGCCTGTGACCAGGGTCGCGACTGCCACAAAATGGAAGCCAAAATTTCCGGTGTATGACAGCCCCTGTGATGCCAGGCCGCTGCTCATGGCCAGGCCCTGCACCGTTGCCAGTACCAGAGTGCCGTACCGTGTGTACTGAGATATCTTTCTGCGCCCGGCATCGCCTTCCTTACGCAGCTGTTGTAATGATGGCGTGGTTGCCACCAGCAGCTGTGTGATAATCGATGCCGATATATAAGGCATGATACCCAGAGCAAATATACTCATGCGCTCCAGCGCACCACCGGAGAACATGTTAAACAAATCCAGGATGCCGCCCTGGTTCTGGTCAAACAGCGATCGCAGCCGGTCAGGATCAATTCCCGGTATGGGAATATGGCTGCCAACCCGGTAGACGATAATGGCCAGCAACACATACCAGAGTCGTTGACGCAGTTCCGTCAGGCCACCGCCTGTACTGGCTGCAGCTTTGGTTTTCTTGGCTGGTGATGTGGCCATATGGCGCCGCTTACTCTTCTATCTTGCCGCCGGCAGCTTCAATAGCTGCCCGCGCGCCTTTGGTAACACGAATGCCTTTCAGCGTCACTGCTTTGGTAATTTCGCCGGAGAGCATGACTTTGGCGCGCATCATACTCTCTTTAATCAAATCTGCATCCTTTAAAGCCTGCAAATCGATGACGTCAGCATTTACTTTTGCCAATTCAGACAAGGTCACCTCGGCTGTTACGGCAGCAATCTTTGACGTAAAGCCAAACTTCGGCAAGCGCGCCTGCAAAGGCTGCTGACCGCCTTCAAAGCCTGGGCGCACGCCGCCACCCGAACGAGATTTCTGGCCCTTGTGGCCGCGACCAGCGGTTTTACCCGTGCCACTACCAATACCACGACCTACTCGTTTAGCAGCATGTTTGCTGCCAGCAGCTGGTTTTAATGTATTTAAACGCATTGCGAAGCTCCTAATTGCCTTCGACACTAACCATATACGACACTTTATTGATCATGCCGCGGTTTGCCGGTGTGTCGATGACCTCAACGGTCTGGTGGATCTTCGTCAAACCAAGGCCTGCTACACAGGCTTTATGGTCCTTCAAGCGTCCAATGATGCTCTTGGTCAACGTCACCTTGATTGTTTTATCGTTCGCCATCTTCTACTAGCCCATTATCTCGTCAACGGTCAAGCCACGCTTTTCAGCAATAGACTCAGGTGCCCGCATCGTTTGTAAGCCCTTGAACGTTGCACGGACAACGTTGACCGGATTGGTGGAGCCATAACACTTGGCCAAGACATTGTGCACACCAGCTACTTCAAGCACGGCTCGCATTGTCTTACCTGCAATCACACCGGTACCGTCGGACGCGGGTTGCATAAAAATCTTTGATGCCCCATGGCGCGCACTGATGGGGTACTGGATGGTAGTCCCGTTCAGGTCAACATTTATCATGTTGCGCCGTGCAGACTCCATTGCCTTCTGGATAGCCAGAGGCACTTCGCGCGCCTTGCCGCGGCCGTAGCCGACCCGGCCATTGCCGTCGCCAACCACAGTCAGCGCGGTAAAGCTGAAAATACGCCCGCCCTTGACTACCTTGGCTACGCGATTGACCTGTACCAGCTTTTCCTGGATACCTTCTTCATTTTCCTGGTCGTTGTAAGCCATCTTCTATCCCCTAAAACTGCAAGCCGCCTTCGCGGGCCGCATCTGCTAATGCTTTAATTCGGCCGTGGTATTTATACCCCGAACGGTCGAACGCGACTTTTTCGACACCCAGGGCTTTGGCTCGCTCTGCGATCAAGGTGCCCACTTTGGATGCACTGTCGACATTCCCGGTGCTGCCAATTCGCAGTGGCGCTTCCAGGGTTGACGCTGCCGCCTGCACCTGATCACCTGCCGCAGAAATGATCTGCGCGTATATATGCCGGGGTGACCGATACACACACAGTCTTGGAACGCTGAGTTCCAAAATGTGTTTCCGGGTTTTTCTTGCTCTTCTGAGTCGAGCGTCGTTTTTCTTACTCATACCTGCCTCGAAATTTGTGGGTTGGCAACCAACCTGATCACTAAGTCCTACTATTTCTTCTTGGCTTCTTTACGCTTGACGATCTCGGTGGCATATCGAACACCTTTACCCTTGTAGGGTTCTGGTGGCCTGTAAGCCCGAATCTCAGCGGAAACCTGCCCAACCTTCTGCTTATCCACACCCCGGACCACAACCAGGGTCTGGGTTGGGGTCTCGATCTCAATCCCGTCAGGAATTGCGTAAGCAACCGGGTGGGAAAAGCCCAGGCTCAGATTCAAAACCCGACCCTGTGCCTGGGCGCGATAACCAACGCCCACCAGTTGCAATTCTTTGGTAAAGCCCGTTGAGACACCAGTCACCATGTTCGCCACCAGGGCGCGGAAGGTCCCTGCCAGAGCGCCAGACAACTTGGTGCCTTGGGTCGCAACAAAATTCAGTACATCCTCTTCCCGGGTTACAGCCACCAGGTCATGCATGTCCAGATCCATTGTTCCTTTACTGCCTTGCACATTTAATAATGCGTCGGTCATAGTGACCGTTACCCCTGCGGGTATGACGACAGGACTGTTAGCTATACGTGACATAATCAATCAACCTTGAAAACTTAAGGCCAGGCAAATCACCTGATAATCTTTAATACCGAACCCGTTGTACCTGCTCTGCAAGTTAGCCTGGCAACGAGTCTGGTGTACCGAGTTAAAACCTAAGCGCAAACCGGCAAGCGCATTTCAGCGCGGGCCTACCAGCTTTAGAATACTGAGCACAACAGTTCGCCACCAAGACCGGCGCTGCGTGCGGCGCGATCACTCATCATTCCCTTGTTGGTAGACAGGATGATGATGCCCAACCCGCCCTTCACCACAGGAATATCGTCTTTACCTTTATACTGACGCAGACCGGGGCGGCTGACGCGCTTGATCTCTTCAATAACAGGTCGGCCTGCATGATATTTCAGGTCGATAATCAGCGTTGGCTTCACATCGCCTTCAACGCGATATTCCTTAACGTAGCCTTCCTGCTTCAAGACCTCAGCGACAGCGACTTTCATCTTGGAAGAATCCATCGATACCACTTTGATCTTGGCGTTTTGTGCATTACGAATACGGGTCAACATATCCGCCATTGGGTCTTGCATGCTCATAGCTTCAAATGCTCCTGCTTACCAGCTCGACTTGACAAGACCAGGCACGTCACCGCGCATAGCCGCTTCTCGTAACTTCGTACGAGCCAGTCCAAATTTTCGATATACCGCGTGTGGCCGGCCTGTCAGTGTGCAACGACGCATCTGTCGAACTGGGCTTGCGTCTCTGGGTTGCGCCTGTAACTTTTGCTGCGCGTCCCAACGATCGTCATCAGAGGCGTTGGGGTTGGCGATAATCGCTTTCAAAGCCAGGCGTTTAACCGCGTACTTCTTGACGAGTGCCGTGCGCTTCTTCTCACGGTTTATCATTGATGTTTTAGCCATAGTAGTCTCAGCCCGCTCTTAACTTGCTTCCCGAAAGGGGAAATTGAAGGCACGTAGCAGTGCACGGCCCTGCTCGTCGTTTTTAGCCGTTGTCCCGATCGCTATATCCATCCCGCGTATTTTATCGATCTTGTCGTAATCGATTTCCGGGAACACGATCTGTTCTGTCAGGCCCATGGAAAAATTACCGCGACCGTCAAAAGACTTGGGGCTGATACCACGAAAGTCACGCTGCCGCGGAATCGCGATATTGATCAGGCGATCAAGGAATTCGTACATCCTTGATTTGCGCAGAGTCACCATACAACCAATGGGGTAGCCATCGCGAACCTTAAAACCGGCGATTGACTTACGTGCCAGGGTAATGACCACTTTCTGGCCGGCGATAAGTTCCATATTCGCAACAGCGTTGTCCAGCTGCTTACGGTCACCAATTGCCTCTCCGACACCCATGTTCAGGGTAATCTTGGTTAGCTTTGGTACTTCCATGACATTCGCTAACCCTAGCGTTGCTTGCAGCTGGGCTTTTAACTCGTTGTCATATAATGCTTTTAGATCTGCCATTTTTCTTAACCATCACCCCAAGAGGGCACTTGTCCCGTTTAGTCTATTTCTTCGCCGGTAGATTTGAAGACTCGCACCTTCTTTCCATCTTCCAGTATCTTGAAACCAACCCTGTCTGCTTTGCTGGTCTTACCGTTGTATATGGCGACGTTCGAAGCCTGAATGGGCGCTTCCTTCTCGATGATGCCACCTGGCTGGCCCATTTGCGGGTTGCCCTTGGTATGCTTCTTTATCATATTGACGCCAGACACATAAACCCGGCCGTCCGCCATAAGCCGCGTGACGGTACCGCGCTTGCCTTTATCTTTACCTGTAACGACGATAACGTCGTCATCTCTCTTGATCTTACTCATGCCCTTCAACCCTTTCAGCTATCGCCCGAGTGCCGTGCTGCTTAAAACGCCTGCCTGTCAGCCGTTTAAAGTACTTCCGGCGCCAAAGAGATTATCTTCATAAATTTTTCGTTGCGTAACTCGCGTGTCACTGGCCCAAAGATACGGGTACCGATCGGCTGCTTCTTGGCGTCCAACAAAACTGCCGCGTTACCATCAAACTTGATCAGTGAACCATCGGGACGCCTAACACCGCTTCTGGTTCGAACAACTACCGCATCCATTACCTGGCCTTTACGCACCCGGCCGCGTGGAATCGCTTCCTTAACAGTGACCTTGATGATGTCACCGATGCCAGCGTAACGTCGGTGTGAGCCGCCGAGCACCTTAATACACATGACACGGCGCGCACCACTGTTGTCTGCGATATCCAAATATGTCTGTGTCTGGATCATGTCTTACTACTCCAAAAACAATCGTCGACAATCGACAACTGCCGATTCGTTAGATAGTGGGTGCCTTGCGATCGATAGACGTCAACTTCCAGGTCTTGGTCTTGGCAATAGGACGGGTTTCTACAATCGTCACCTTATCGCCTTCCTGACACGCATTCTCCGGATCATGGGCGTGGAACTTGTTCGAACGCTTGATGTACTTACCGTACAGAGGGTGTTTAACCCGGCGCTCAACCAAAACCGTGATTGTCTTGTCCATCTTGTTGCTAACAACCGTACCGCTGGCTATTCGGCCTACATTTGTCTCGCTCATTTACTCACCTTGCGCTTTTCTGTCTGCACTGTACGTACGCGTGCTATGTCCTTGGCAACGGCTTTCAACAAATGGCTCTGGTTCAACTGGCCTGTTGACTGTTGCATGCGATAGGAGAATTGGTCCTTCAACAAGGTTACCAGGCTCTGCTGGAGCTCCTCGGCTGACTTATCTCGTAATTCTGTTGCTTTCATTTCGATCTTCCGACTCGATTACATGACTGTACGTTTGACGAACACTGTCGCGAATGGCAATTTTGCCGCCGCCAACCTGAAGGCTTCCCGCGCTACTTCCTCAGTAACCCCTTCCATTTCATAGAGCACCTTGCCCGGCTTGATCTGGGCAATCCAATACTCGACATTACCCTTACCTTTACCCTGGCGAACTTCCAATGGCTTCTTAGTAATTGGCTTGTCCGGGAAGACGCGAATCCAGATCTGGCCACCACGACGCACACGCCGTGTCATTGCTCGTCGGCCGGCTTCGATCTGGCGAGCGGTTAAACGTCCACGTGTCGTAGCCTTGAGTCCGAATTCACCAAAGCTCACAGAACTACCCCGATGGGCTAGACCGCGATTACGACCCTTCTGCATTTTTCTAAATTTGGTTCGTTTGGGCTGTAACATTGTCTTTATCCGAAACTTTGTATGTTAGCTTTTTGTTTTTCCTCTTCACGCACGCCGATCACTTCACCTTTGAAGATCCAGACCTTGACGCCAAGAATTCCGTAGGTCGTCATCGCCTCTGCGGTAGCGTAGTCAATATCTGCGCGCAGGGTGTGTAATGGTACGCGCCCTTCAAGGTAGCTTTCTGAGCGGGCAATTTCTGCACCGCCAAGTCGGCCTGCGACGCGCACTTTGATGCCTTCAGCACCCAAGCGCAGGGCGTTCTGCATGACCCGCTTCATGGCCCGGCGAAACTGCACCCGACGTTCAAGCTGCTGGGCAACGTTCTGCGCTACCAGCAAGGCGTCGGTCTCAGGCTTCCTGATTTCCTCAATGTTAATGTGGACAGGTACCTTCATCAGCTTCGCCACTTCTTTGCGCAGCTTCTCGACATCTTCGCCTTTCTTGCCGATCACAATCCCAGGGCGAGCCGTGTGGATGGTGATGCGGGCAGTCTGGGCAGGCCGCTCGATCTCGATTCGACTGACCGACGCTGCAGACAGACGCTTGCGTATAAACTCACGTACGGCCAGGTCGATATGTAACTTCTGGGCGTAAGCGGGTCCATCGGCGTACCAGATGGACGTGTGTTCCTTAACGATCCCAAGACGCATTCCCGTGGGATGTACTTTCTGACCCATTTTGGTCTCCTACTGGCCTTATCGCTGCTGACTGCCAGGCTGCTGCCAGCCCGCTCATTTGTTCGTCTTCAGTGTTACAAACCCTTGCGGGTTTCTAACTTGTCATCGACAAACTACTTGTCGGCGACTGCAAGCGTGATATGGCAGGTTCGCTTCATAATTCGATCCGCGCGGCCTTTGGCGCGTGGACGAATCCGCTTCATGGTGACACCCTCGTCAACAAAGATCCTGGCAACTGACAACTCGTCAACATCAGCCCCTTCGTTGTGCTCTGCGTTGGCAATTGCTGATTCCAGCAACTTGCGCACCAGGTGAGCGCCTTTTTTAGTACTAAAGTTCAGAATATTCAGCGCTTCACCAACGCCCTGACCACGAATCTGGTCAGCAACCAGCCGGGCTTTCTGTGCTGAAATCTTTGCGCCTTTTAATTTAGCGGCAACTTCCATTTCTCTATCCTCTACCCAATACCCGCATCGCGTTTGTGCGATTCGAGAGCTAATTGCTAGCGCCGCGCTTTCTTATCGGCCACGTGACCGCGAAATGTCCTGGTCAGGGCGAACTCACCTAACTTGTGACCTACCATATCTTCCGTGACAAACACGGGGATATGCTGCCGACCGTTGTGTACCTGCAGAGTCAGACCAACAAATATTGGTGTGATCAGCGACCGACGAGACCAAGTCTTGATAGGACGCTTGTCGTTGGTTTCAATAGTCTTCTGCACCTTGTTCATCAGGTGCAGGTCAACAAATGGACCTTTTTTTAAGCTACGTGGCACGTTCTATCTCCTAGCGAGTTGCACGTCGACGACGAACAATCATATTGTCTGTGCGTTTGTTCTTGCGGGTCTTGTAGCCCTTGGTTGGCATACCCCAGGGTGATACAGGGTGCCGACCACCAGAGGTCTTACCTTCACCACCACCATGTGGGTGGTCAACCGGGTTCATAACAACACCACGTACAGTTGGACGAACACCCGCCCAACGCTTGGCGCCGGCCTTACCCAAGGAGCGCAGGTTATGTTCTTTATTGCTGACTTCACCCAGGGTAGCGCGACAGTCTGCCAGAATTTTTCGCATCTCGCCGGAGCGCAGTCGCAGCGTGACATATCCGCCTTCTTTGGCAATCAACTGGCACGAAGTACCGGCACTGCGCACTAACTGGGCACCTTTACCGGGTTTGAGTTCGATGCAGTGAATCACGCTACCCATGGGCACGTTGCGCAGTGGCATGGTATTGCCTGGCTTGATCGGCGAACCGACACCGGACTCAATCGAGTCACCAACCGCGACACCCGCTGGGGCGATCGCATAGCGACGCTCGCCGTCGGCGTATTTCAGCAGCATGATATTCGCGGTGCGATTGGGATCATACTCAAGACGTTCTACTGTTGCCTTGATACCGTCCTTATCGCGTTTGAAGTCAATAATGCGGTACTTCTGCTTGTGCCCGCCACCAATGTGACGAGTTGTAATCCGACCCTGGTTATTACGACCACCGGTTCTTTTTTTCGTTTCCAGCAACGGGCGGTACGGCTCACCGCGATGCAGCTCCGGGCTCGTAATCTTGACGACAAATCGTCGTCCCGGTGATGTAGGTTTGGCTTTAACGACTGGCATGTTATATCAACCTAATTCTTCAATGTCTGTTTTACTGCTGCTCTGACCACAAAAACCTCGGCGATTTTCCCTCAACCGATGAATCAGCTGGCAAAATCTATTTCGTGGCCTTCAGCAAGGCGCACATAGGCTTTCTTCCAGCTGGCTTTCTTGCTGACGCCACGCGCGGTGCGCTTTACTTTGCCCTTCACGTTCAGCGTCGTTACGCCCTGAACAACTACCCCGTAGATTTTTTCTACCGCTGCCTTGATTTCCGGCCGGGTCGCATCCTTTGTTACCTTAAAAGTAAACTGGTTGGCCGCCTCGGCAATTACTGTGGCCTTCTCTGAGATATGGGCACCCAGCAAAATTTGGTACATGCGTTCTTCGTTCATGCCAGCATCTCCTCGGCTTTCTTCAGTGCGCCGACAGTAAACAGGACCTTGTCAAACCCGATCAGGTTCACTGGGTTGACACCCTGAACATCGATCACATCGACGTTGCGCAGGTTACGGGTACCGAGATACAAATTGTCGTCAACTTCTTCAACCACAATCAGCACATTGTCTAATGCCAGATCTTTCAATCGAGCCTGTACCTGTTTGGTCTTGGGAGAGTCAACCGCAAAGTCTTCTGTGACCACAAGACGATCCTGGCGGATCAGCTCTGACAAGATTGACTGCATGGCACCGCGATACATCTTGCGATTGACCTTGTGGCTGAAATCTTGGTTCTTGTTTGCGAAAGTAACGCCGCCACCGCGCCAGATTGGGCTTCGAATGGTACCCGCTCGCGCGCGACCAGTGCCTTTCTGACGATAGGGTTTCTTACCACCACCGCTCACTTCAGAGCGGGTTTTCTGGGCGCGAGTACCCTGACGGGCACCTGCCATGTAAGCAACCACTACCTGGTGAACCAACGCCTCGTTAAACTGACGCCCGAAAGTTGTTTCAGATACGGCGACTTCCCGAC
The DNA here is from genome assembly GCA_030728785.1 of Pseudomonadales bacterium. Taxonomy (GTDB): domain Bacteria; phylum Pseudomonadota; class Gammaproteobacteria; order Pseudomonadales; family Azotimanducaceae; genus UBA4582. The sequence goes on along the minus strand of JANQYP010000010.1, from coordinate 1,502 downwards.
CTGACAACCCTGTTCCTGGTTCTGATATATTGAGATTCAAGGCTCCAACTCCACTTAGTTCCGGGCTTTAACAGAAGGTCTGACGATGATATCGCCACCCTTCGCTCCCGGTACTGCCCCTTTAACCAGCAGCAGATTGTTTTCCTGATCGACTCTTACAACTTCAAGGGTCTGAGATGTAACCTGGGCTGCGCCCATGTGACCGGCCATTTTCTTGCCTTTAAAGACGCGGCCCGGGCTCTGGCACTGGCCAATTGAACCTGGCGCCCGGTGTGAAACCGAGTTGCCGTGGGTAGCGTCCTGCATGGCGAAGTTGTGCCGCTTGATAACGCCAGCAAAGCCCTTACCTTTGGACTGGCCTGTGACGTCAATCATCTGACCAACTTCGAAGCGCTCAACAGTCAGCGCATCGCCTACTGCGAGGGCTTCTTCAGCATCACAACGAAACTCCAGAAGCTTACGTCCAGCATCCACATTTGCCTTGCTGAAATGGCCAGCTTTGGCCTTATTGACCTTGGAGGCCTTAACGGCACCAAAGGTCACTTGAATGGCTTCATAGCCATCGGACTCAGCGGTCTTACGCTGCACGATCCGATTAGGCGTTGCTTCAATAACCGTCACCGGAATTGAAACACCGTCTGCTGTAAATATTCGCGTCATACCGCGCTTGACGCCCACTATACCGATAGTCATGTTCGCTCCAATTAACCCAGGTTAATCTGAACTTCAACACCGGCCGCCAAGTCGAGCTTGGTCAGGGCATCCACAGTCTTCTCTGTGGGCTCGATGATATCGAGCAGGCGTTTATGAGTTCTGATTTCGTATTGGTCCCGTGCATCCTTATCGACATGCGGAGAGATCAATACCGTGAATTTCTCTATGCGGCTCGGCAGCGGAATCGGGCCACGCACCTGAGCGCCGGTGCGCTTAGCGGTGTTCACGATCTCTTGTGTCGAGATATCGATTAGGCGATGGTCGAACGCCTTAAGTCGTATTCTAATTCTTTGGTTTTGCATCCAACCCGTCTCCCGGATTCCTCGCCTCGGCCCTGGGCCGCGACGATTCATTACCTACTCAGTGTACCTGGGCAACCTGCGTACTGAAGTTAGCCAGTGTACCGATTCGACTTATGTCGATTTCCTGCCGTTGCTTAGAGTTATCCGTTGCCGGAACAAAAAGCGAATTAACAAAAAGTTAAGGCAAAGAAAGCCCCATACCCGACCGTGGGATGGCGCATTAATTCATGCCCTTCGCATTTGCCGACAGCTGTTTCTCTGTCGGTTAGCGAACATTGGCCTCCTATCGAGGCCCTGTAATAGTTCAAAATTCAGGACGCGAATATTATAGAGCGCGTCGCTGTGTTGCAACCCCTATTTGCAACAAGATACACAGAAGCGCAACATTTTCTCTGTATCCTGGTCAGGGGTTCACACCTGTAGTAGCAATCTAGTAGCAATCTAGTAGCAATCTGGCAACCACAGGCCCAGTAGATCAGGCAAAAA
>JANQYP010000009.1:115324-118363 GCA_030728785.1 Pseudomonadales bacterium | reverse complement strand
AGTTTTTACTCCGACCCCAAATATCTGGTCCTGCCGGCCTGGCCACACACCGCTGGTAAAGGCCATGGTATATGGCGTACTCTGGGCGACAACAATAACAACGCCTCGGGACTGTTTATGATGCCTAAATCTCTCGTTTGTCTTCTTCTGGTCGGCGGCTTGCTTGCCGGCTGCGGCCCCACGGATTCTGTCGAACAACAGGCGCCTGTTGCAGAGACACTGGCCCCGGCCAGCACCCCAATCGCCTGTGCCACGGTCGCTGGCATGACTCCCATCTGTGGCTTTCACAACCCCGAAGACCTGGCAGTAGTACCCGGTGGCGAGTTTCTGCTGGTAAGTGAGATGGGTGCCTTTATGACTCACGAACCCACTACCATAGCGCTGCTGGATATCGCCAACAGCCAACGGCTGCCACTGCAAATCAATTGGCAAACCACCGAGCCACGCTGGGGTGATGCGGCCTGTGTCGCACCGGAGGCAGGGAAATTCAGCCCCCATGGCATCGACTTAATGACCAGGGCAGATGGTCGGCACCAGCTGCTGGTGGTGAATCATGGTGACGAACAAGTAGAATTTTTTGAGCTGGTTGCAGCGGGGGCCAATTCGCGCCTGGACTGGAAGGGTTGTGCCAAGCCGGGTAATGATGCCTATATGAATGATGTCGCCAGCCTCAACGATGGCGGCTTTTTTGTCACGCATATGTGGAACAAGAGCACCCCGTTTGAGACGGTGGTTGCCCAGCTTACGGCTGGTGAGAAGGTAGGCTGGGTCTGGGAGTGGCAGGCAGCGACGGGCTTTACCAAGCTGCCCGGTTCAGACGAGCTGATGCCGAATGGTATTACCACTAACAAAGACAACACCAAGTTGTTTATCAACATTTATATGGCTAACAAAACTATTAAGGTGGATCGACTGACGGGGGTGGTTGAAGGTGAAGTCTCGGTGCGCAGCCCGGATAACGTTGTGATAGATGCTGATGGCAATCTCTGGATCGCCTCGCACCTGCATGACCCCATCAACGATCGCTGTGCAGACGGTCAGCCCGGGCCCTGCCTGCTGGAATTTCAAATCATCAAAGCCAATTCAGCTGACATGACATCTGAGGTGGCGCTCCAGCATAAAGGGGAACCCATGGGTTACGCCACTGTTGCGCTGCCCCATAACGGCAGGCTCTATATGGGTAGCGCCCATGGTGATCGTGTTGCCAGCATCGCGTTAAAGTAAGGCACATTCGGCAGCGCCTGTTGGCAGCCGCTGCCGAATTTCACTCCATTGGTGCCAGCGGCAATACTGCGCGGCAGGCACCGTTTGGTTGCCACGCTTAGCGCACCCTATTGGCCTTTTACACTACCAATACCAACGGGCGCGCTCTGCCCGCCCGCCCTGGCCTTACCGACAACATCACGTAATGTGAATGCTGCATTCAATTCCTGGGCTGTAGAATTTGGCCCAAGGGGGCCAACCCGCAGGTATTCGCCGCGATCCGCAGCCAGCCTGAAATCGACCGTTAAACCTGCCGCCTCATCCACCAGACCTCGCGCGCCAAAGCCATGACCTTCGTTTGTCTGTGCGGCATTGGTCGCTTGATAACCCATGCGGTGCAGCAACTTCGGCGTGGCGCGTTGCAAAACCTCAGGGCTGACGGACAACATCCAGTTTTCTTGTTGCCGCAAAAAGGGTTTTTGCATGCCATTAAGCATGACAATACGCGGCGACTTGGTGTGATTGATACCCGTACCGTGTAACAAGCGGCCATCTGTGATGACCATGGTCCCGGCCCTGGCATCGATATTGATGGCAGGCGGCAACTTACCAACGGGCTTGTTGGCGCGCATCGCTTCAGACAAAACCAGATGACTACCAGGGATCACAAGGGTGCCACCGTTGGTCTCATCAACATCGGTAATCGGCGTGAGGATATTGATCGACATGGGGGTTCGCGAGTCGAGGGCGTTATTTTGATCCTGATGCAAGGCCTGGGGTACACCACCCTCCAGCGAGATGGCGGCGATAAGGGAAGTACAGATCCAGCCTGGGCCTAAGGCTTCGGTCACCAGTTGCTCGATCAGGGGCCCACCCTGAACCATATGTGGATGCTGCTCTATCAGGCCCTCAAAACACCGGCCTTTGTTCACACAACAGTTGATGTTCTGGCCGCTTGGCGTCCGCTGAGCAATACCAGCCCGCCTCTCTCCCTCTGCCTGCTCCAGAACCCGCTGCCGAATCACCGCAACCTGGTCGCTGCTAAGAGCGTCTTCGACTTTACAATAACCCCACCTCAACATGTCTGCGCGCAGTTGATCAATGTCTTTGCTGGCCCGCGGCAGATCCTGACCTTGCCAATAGGGATGTTTTGCGCCAACCGTGGTGTCGTAATAGGCGCCCGGCTTGAACTCCCATTTGCCCCAGTCGCCACGGCGCTTGGGCGGCACAAAGTATATTTCCGGATTATTTTCGAGAACCGACTTCATGGGTTCCTGGGAGGTATTCTCCGCATGGTACATCTGCAGATCTGGCGCAGATCTGGCCAACACAGAGGCAGGATCAAATTCAGCAGGGATAACGTTCATCGGCTCAAAATCTCCTTGCAGGTGGTTTGTATGAAGAAACATAAAGATGCCATGAGACTACTCACTGTGCCAGGCATAATCCAGAGGTAATACCAGGGCTTGCCGTTCTACTCAGACCAAACCGCCGATTCTTTAGCGTTGAGATCTGTGAAGCGAAACCTGCAACCGCCTGGGAATAAAAAGACATATCCTTGGATATCTGCCCCACGTTTATTTTCTGCTGAGCAGGAAGATGCCGACAACAAAACTGATGGCACCGCCGATGTAGTACATGATGACCTCATCCGTGTCGGAACCCGTGATGGCAGTTGAGAGCTGCGACGTCAGTGAGCCCGACAGTTTGTAGGCCCAGTACTCCAGGCCCAGGCCAATCACCGCCAGGGCGATACCGAGGAATTGTTTAGATGTTGGCGCGCGGCTGGCCATGTCATGTCCTTGCGTAATTGCGTAATTGCTTAATTGCTTAATT
>JANQYP010000009.1:104729-115224 GCA_030728785.1 Pseudomonadales bacterium | reverse complement strand
TAATTGCTTAATTGCTTAATTATGTGGGTGGATCAAGCTAACGCTCGAAGATTGCTCAGTGCCCAGACTTGGGAAAGAGTCTTTCGATCAAATAGGTATACTCCAATGCCGTGCGTTTTGCCCACTCTTGCTGATTGGCAGCAGCAGAGTGCCCACCATCAATGTTTTCATAATACAGGAACGGTTTGCCTGCGGTCTCAAACAACCTGGCCATTTTTCTGGCATGGCCAGGGTGCACACGATCATCCTTGGTTGAGGTCACAAAAAATGGCATTGGGTAATCTACAGTGGCATCAAAATTATGGTACGGCGATATCGTCTTTAAAAAGGCGCGTTCTTCTGCAACGTCAGGATTACCATATTCTGCAACCCAGGAGGCACCGGCGAGCAGCTTGTGATAACGCAGCATATCCAGCAGCGGCACCTGCACCACCACAGCCCGCCAGAGATCAGGACGCTGATTGAGCATAACCCCCATCAGCAAGCCACCGTTGGAGCCACCCATGATGCCAAGGTGTCTGGGTGACGTCAGGTGCATGCTAAGCAGCGCCTCGCCGACGGCAATAAAATCGTCGTAGACACGCTGCCGATTAACCTTTAATCCCGCCTGGTGCCAGGCCGGGCCAAATTCGCCACCCCCGCGAATATTCGCCAGCACATAAGCTCCCCCCTTCTCCAGCCATAGCCGACCAATACCCGCAGAGTATGCAGGCGTCATTGAGACTTCGAAGCCGCCATAGCCATACAACAGAGTTGGTGTTGAGCCGTCGAACTCAAGGCCCTGGCGATGGACAACAAAAAACGGAATCCGGGTGCCGTCTTTGGCAACGGCTGCGTGCTGCTGCACCACCAAACCGTCTGCATTGAATTTTGCCGGCAGGGATTTTAAGTGCGTAATCTGCCGCGTGCCGGTGTCGTAGCTAAGCAGAGATCCCGGGGTGAGGAACCCCTCAAAGTTGATAAAAACCCTGTCCTGCTCCTTCGCCGCAAAATAAATGCTCGCCTGGCCAGTACCCGGCAATTCAACAGGGCTGGTCCGCCAACCGCTAGCGTCACGCTCCAGGCGTAACAAGCGACTGGCGACATTGTCGTTGATGGCTAACAGGGCCGCACTTTTGGCCACTGCCACACCATTTACCGCCTGCTGCTCGGTGGGACGAAATACCAGCTCGACAAGCGGCAGGGTTCTGTCCTGGCGCAACTGGTCTATGTTGAACGCAACAAGATCGCCAAGTTTGAAGGCTTGGCTTTGGCCGTCGATATGCCAGTCTTCCTGCAGGGTGACAAACTGGTAGCCGGCAAAAATATCACCCAGGGAGGACTTGGCAGGCACAGGCATGAGCAACGCAGCGCCTGTTTCTGCCAGCAGCCAGACGCTGTTAGTAAAAAATGTTTGCGCCTCCGTCACACCATAAATGACTTCGCCGCTGTCCAGCTCGCGAGACCAGGGGAAGCTGCCAACACTGGTCCGCTGCCCGGCATACAATTGCCGCGCCTGCGCCAGCGCCTGCCCACGTTGCCACAACCGCACGCTTGCTGGATAACCTGAGTCGGTCAGGGTTGCGCCATCATTGCCCCAGTCTGTACCCACCAGCAGGGTGTTGGCATCAATCCAGGCGATATCCTGCTTTGCTTCGCTGGTGACAAAACCGTCCTCTACAAAACCCTTGCTGATGAGGTCAAACTCGCGGTTAACCACGGCATCCTTACCTCCATCAGACAGCGCAATCATGCAGCGCGTCGTCTTGGCGCCCTTGCGCGTGAGACAATTCGAACCCTTAAACACCCAGTTCTTGCTCTCACTTTCTGCCAGAGCGTCAAAATCGATGACTGTCTCCCATTCAGGCTGGAGGCTTGCATAACTGGCGATGGCGGTACGACGCCAGAGGCCCCGCACATGAATCTCATCCTGCCAAAAGTTGTAGACCTTATCATCGCGAATCACGCCGTAAGGGATTCGCTCCTGGGAAGTAGCGATATCCAGGGCCTGGGCTGAATTGGCAGCGTAGGTATCCTGCTTCTGGAGAAATGCCAGGGATCGTTCGTTCTGCTGCCGAACCCAGCTTAACGCTGCCTCACCCTCAACCTCCTCAAGCCAGAGCAAGGGATCTGTATCTGCGTCTGTGTTCTTGTTGGGCATGATGTTGGTCATGGTGTTGGGCATGGTGTCGTCTTTTTGTTGTGCAGATTGGGGGGATTTGGTGTTATCACAGGCGCTCAACAGCCCTGTGCCGGCCACCAGGGCTATAACGGTCCACCTATTAACAGCTTGCATTTTTGTTGCACCGGAACTACTGAAAGCAGCAGCTTAACACAGGCGCCGGAGTCAGGGGTTCGAGCCTGCGCCCCAAAACAGCAACTCCACTAATGCTGCAAATATGGGTATAGTCGTGTCAGGACCAGGGTTCGAACCATAATCGTTTTGGGAGTGTATTGATGTTGAAACATGTTACTGGCGCGGCGATTCTTGGCCTCAGCGTTTACCTGGCCTTTGGCTTCATAACCCAGGCCCAGGGGCAAAACCCCGCAGAAGGCCGCGGGGCCTTTGTCGGCGCCCTGTTTACTGGCGCGGAACAATATGAGCTTTTTAACCGCCTGAAGACTGTCTTCCCCCATCGCATCATCACGGCCGGCCCCAACCCTTACAAATTTCCGCTGGGTAAGGCGATGACCCTGCCCGCAACCTACGCTTATGCTGGCCAGCAGCACGATCTGGCGCAGTTTATGGATGACACTCGGACAGTGGCGCTGCTGGTCATCAAGGATGGCGAGATACGTTATGAACATTACTGGCTGACGGGTGGCGTGGATGTCAACTGGATGTCCATGTCGGTGGCCAAGAGTTTTGTCTCTGCGCTGGTTGGTATTGCCATCGATGAGAAACTCATTAGAGGCGTTGACGAACCCATCACCACCTATGTGCCGGAGCTGCTAGGCTCGGCCTATGACGGCGTGCGTATTAAGGATGTCTTGCAGATGTCATCGGGTGCGCGCTGGAACGAAGACTACTCGGACCCGGATTCCGACATCATGCGTTATGGCGCGGTGATGGCTACCGGCAGCTCCTTTGATGCGTTTACGGCCAGCCTCGAACGGCAAAAGCTACCGGGCACCTATAACTACTACAATTCCACCGATACTCAGGCTCTGGGTATGCTGGTGGCCAGGGCAACGGGCATGTCCATGTCGGAGTATGCGCAGATCAAACTCTGGGAACCCCTGGGCATGGAGCACAACGCCTACTGGATTACCGATGATGCCGGCGTCGAAATGGCCGCCGGTGGCCTGCAGGTGACCGCCCGCGATTACGCCAAGCTTGGCCAGTTATATCTGCAGCAGGGCAAGTGGCAGGGCAAACAGATTGTGCCCCAGGCCTGGGTGAAAGACTCGTTAACCGCCGACGCACCGCATCTGCTGGCTGCGGCCCACCCTGAATTCCCCGTAGCCTATGGTTACCAGTGGTGGTTGCCCGTCAGTGACGCTGGCGAGTTTTCGGCCATTGGTGTTTATAACCAGTTTGTGTTTGTTAACCCGGAAAAAAATATTGTCATCGTCAAGCTGTCTGCCAACCCCAAATATGGCCTGACAAATAATGAATCGTCCTACCGAGAACTGGAGAGTTTTGAATTCTTCCGCTCGATTATGGCGGACATGTAATCCACAGGCCAATCCGCAGGCAGCTTACTCAAGACATCCCGCTGCATGGGGCAAAAAACATGTGAACAGCCTGCCACTGCGCAGGCAAGCAGTGCTGGCAGCGGATCATGCCAAGCTACGGTAAGCTGCATCAACTGAATTTTTGGACCAATCAATTTATGCCCGAAACGCTGACAGGAACACCCGGCAAGCCCTGGGACCAAAACGACAAGGCCGCCTGGCTTGCCCAACAATGGGTAAAACGCGCCTATGGCGATGAAGTGGTGGCAAAACTTGAACATCTGCAGGAGCGCTTTGTCATTGAGCAATACGGTGCCTTGTCTTATGCGCCAGAGCGATATCCGCTGTACCTGCTGAAGACCCGGCAATGGCATGCCGCTAAACCAGCCATCCTGGTAACCGGCGGTGTCCATGGCTATGAAACCAGCGGCGTGCAGGGTGCAATTCGTTTTGCACAAACCCAGGCGCAGCATTTTGCCGAGCAATTCAACTTTGTCATCATGCCCTGCATCAGCCCCTGGGGTTATGAGACCATCAATCGCTGGAATCCACTTGCCATAGATCCCAACCGCGCCTTCGTCAGGGACAGTCCAGCTGAAGAGGCGGATGCGGTTGTGCGCTATCTCGAAACCTTGCCAGTCACCTTCCTGGCGCATTTTGATTTACATGAAACCACTGACTCCGACAATGCGGAGTTCAGGCCAGCACTTGCTGCGCGGGACGCTGTGGTCCAGGACCAGTGGGACATCCCTGACGGTTTCTATACAGTGGGCGATACTGCCAGACCCGCTTTTGACTTCCAGGCGGCAATCATCAGATCAGTTGCAAAGGTCACCCATATCGCACCAGCCACAGACGGCATGATTATCGGCGAAACCCTGCAGCAACATGGTGTAATAGACTACGACGTGGGCGCTTTGGGTTTAGCTACGGGGGTTACCTCGGCCAGGTTTGTGACCACCACAGAGGTCTATCCCGACAGTCCCAGGGCCACACCTGAATTCTGCATCGCGGCCCAGGTGGCGGCAATCACTGGCGGACTGACCTATCTGATCAATCAGTCGTAAAGGCTGTTTTTGATATTGTTTGCCAGGCTTGCATCCAGGGCAGCGCTTTCCGCATCAGTCACCTGCTCGCCCCTGATCTGCTCAAGAATAATTTTGCCCAGGGTGGGCATTTCATTGCGAGGCATCTGCGCCGCCGGGTCCCACAGGCTGGCACGGATAAACGCTTTGGCACAGTGAAAATACACTTGTTTAATATCTACCAGAATCGCCAACTTCGGCGGCACGCCGTTGTGGCATAACTTTGCCAGCAATGCAGGATCAGTGGTGATGTAGGCATTGCCATTGATGCGTAACGTTTCGTTCATGCCAGGAATAATGAAAATCAGACCAACACCAGGACTCTTGACAATATTGCTCAGTGAATCTGCCAGTCGATTGCCCGGTCTTTCTGGTATGAGCAGGGTTGTATCGTCAATGACTTTGACAAACCCGGGTGTGTCTCCCCTTGGCGAGGCATCAGCATCACCGCCACATTGGCTGGCAATCACCAGAAACGGACAACGGCCAATAAAATTGCTGGCGTGCTGCTCCAGCCGGGAAATCACCTTGGCTTGCGTCGCGGGGCTGACTTTGCCGTTAACCGCCGTCAGGGCTTCTATTGAGTCTATAAGAGCAATATCTGTCGGCAGGGTCATTGTTTTTGCTCGCGAAGAAACACGGCGCAATGATAGTAAATCCTGAATCCATAAGGCAAGGCAAGAATGGCCAGTGCCGGGGCAGTCTGCGCCAAGATATGCCCTTCTCTCTCTGGTGCAGATTTATTTGGAGCAGCACTGCAGACCATATTGCGATGATAAAGCGCCAGACTCTTCAAAGGCGCCGAACATTTTTTTCATGGCAGTCTTGAGGGCAGTGCTGCGAGTATGTGCAAGCGCAAATATGATGCAGATTGGCAGTACTAGCTTGTGGGTAGTTCGCACAATTCCAGCGTACCACCATTTTTAAATACCGGATGTTCATTCAGCAGAATCTTTAAAACCTCAATGTCATCCGTCTCAAAACGCATGTATCCCGCAACACTTTTTGTTGTATCCGCTACTTCCTTGCGACCAAGCTGGATCTGTGCCCCAATCTCGCTACCTCCTCGAAACAAACCACTGCTCTTGGCAAGATTGAAGAAGTGAGACCAATCTTCATCTTTTGTTGGTGCATCTGTATTGTTATGAATAAACAGAATGTATTCCATCGCTTAATCTCCCTGTTAGCCTGACTACAACAACAGTCCAATACTTCCTTCAGGTTGCATGTGCCAGCGCCGAAGGCGCGTGGTCATACCCGACAGTAAACTTGATATTAGCGATTAACTCTGCTTGAGAGCCATCGCTTCAATTTCTTTAACTGTCGCCATAGCTGACCGCTAAGCAGCAGGGACACCACCTGCTTCAGGTGTTAGATGACTGCCTTCAAGCAAATATGCCAGCACTTCTTTAGAAGCCTGTTGAAATGCAGAATACATACGCTGACTGTCAATCAGTAAAGGGTCCGTATGCAGAAACAGTTGCACCTCACCGTTGTAATTTGACCAAGCGAACTTTGTCCGCTCGTAAGGTACCATCGGCACCCGCAGTTGATGGGCTACCAGTCGCGCGTCGCCTAACAAAAGCGGCGTATCGGCCAGTGGAAAATAATTGGAAATATAATCAGGCATGCTGATTTTTCGCAGGGTCGGCTCAATAAAAGCAGCCTTGCGCGCCAATTTCATCAACTTGCCAGCCGTATCGTATGAGCTGGATACAGGCTCGAGACTGACAATGCGCTGATGCATTTCAGGTAGTTTCTCAAGGGGAAATACAAAAGGAAACTGCCTTACGGCTCGATTGTTGCCCTCGCTCATATCCAAGGAACTTGAGCGCAGGCTAATAGGGCTCGCCAGCGGCCGAAGGGCCATAGTGTTATCGCCATTTTTCTTTGCCAGCTCTTCATAGCGGGTCGCAGTGCGCAAAGCGATAAAAGAGAAGATGTCGCTCATTGGCAGATCTGCGGCCAAGCCCATTGAGTTTAGGGCTTTATCGCCTATGGGAAGCACCAATTTAGTGACTGCATAATTTGCGCCTGTAAACCCGATCTGCCTGTCAGCGTCTTTCAGAACATCCAGAACACGCAGTCCAGGTGCAGACAATCGCTCATCTTCACCTCGTTCAGCGATCTTATCTACCTGATAGCCGAACAGAGTGCGCTCGCCCTCCTGTTTGAACAGATGCTTGGCGTGCTTGTTGAACATACCCTCGAAGTCAGAAATGACATGGTGCCAGACGAAAACAAGCTGCTTTTGATCAGCAGAAAGGTAGGCGCGAAACAGTGGCAAACCTTTCTTCAGTTCGGCTGCCCGAGAGACATCTACTTCGGCCTGTTTGCGAACTAACTCGATGTCTTCACCCGCGTCAAGAACACGTAAATATTCGCTTTTATCCACTGCAACTGATTGCCAATACGGCAATCCATCAATCTCGACTATATTGCGATTAAACATGGCATAGGAAGCAACGAGATCATGGAGGCGATCTCGAACTAATGTTTCATCTAAAGGCGAGTCAAACTGGTAGTAAACTGTGCAGGGTAACAGGCGGTCGTTAGGCGCACCCTGGAACAACCAAAACTGTGCATCACCGTTGGCGACTTCCTGCAGGCCCCTGTCTGCTATGGAGTTTCTGAACCAATGTTGGTAGGCGAAAATGGTCATGACGGAACACAAGACGGCACCCAGAAGCATCCAATTTTTTTTCATGTTGGTATTTTACGCCCTTTGAATTCGCAAAAATTGCCTGGATTCATTTAACAACAAATAGAAGGTAAATCCGGACATCCATCTAATTGCCGCGACTGATGACTGGATTGTTAGTAAATAAGCCGGCCCTGTAAACCGCTATCTGACCTTTGTCATGCCCGCCAGCAACTGTTATCTTCTGGCCAGGGACGTCAAGCCAGCCTAGCCGCCTCGACCAGAAGAATAAGAATAGCTACAGGAGCATCATCATCAGCGCACTCAGTCCAAAAATTCTTATGGCCTATTCAGGGGTCACCCTGCCGATGGCGGCGATGGGCATGCCCATTGCCGTCTATCTGCCGCGTTTCTATTCTGAGGGCATGGGTTTGTCCCTGGTAACAGTCGGCTTGGTGTTTACCCTGGCGCGCATCTGGGATGTCATCACCGACCCGATCATGGGTATGGTAGTTGACCGATACGATACCCGCTGGGGTCGCCGCAAGCATTGGATCGCCTTGTCTATCCCGATCTTGCTGATTGCTGTGTATATGGTGTTTATGCCGAACCAGGAACAGGTGTCTGGTGGCTACCTGCTGTTCTGGCTCATTGTTCTCTATGTTGGCTACACGATGCTGGCCATCGCCCACCAGTCCTGGGGTGCCGAGTTGTCCCGCACCTACGATGAACGCTCTCGCCTGTTTGGCTGGCGCGAAATTTTTGGCATTGCCGGAATGACTATCGTGCTCGCCTTGCCGGCAGGTCTTGAATTAGCCGGACTCAACGATCAGGCCTCGAAGGTCGCCAGTATGGGTTGGTTCTGTCTGATTCTGTTTCCGTTGCTGGTGCTGCCGACCCTGCTGATGGTGCCAGACAGTCACACAACTGCGCAGTCACATGTTCCCTGGGCCGAGGCGATGCGCATTCTGGTCAGCAACAGGCTGATGTGGCGTTTGCTGCTGGCAGATCTGGCGTCGGGTTTTGGCACAGCGGTGTCTGGTGCTTTGTATATTTTTGTCGCCAGCGCCTACTTCAAATTACCCGAGCAGGCCAGTATTGCCTTGTTGTTCTACTTTCTGACCAGCTTCCTGGCAATGCCCATGTGGCTGAAACTCGCCTATGTGGTTGGCAAGGATACAGCACTGAAGATTGCCTTGTTGTATGCAGTGATTATTAACCTCGGTTTACTGCTGGTGGCCGAAGAGGGCAACGTGCTGGTTCTTTGGGGGTTTACCATCGCCTTTGGAGTGGCTTTTGGGGCTGCACCCACGCTGTTACGTTCGATGATGGCAGATCTGACTGACGAGGATACCCTGCGGACTGGCCAGCAACGCGCCGGCCTGTTTTTCGCCCTGCTCACCACCACCAATAAGTTGGGCGCGGCCCTGGCGGTCGGCGCCAGTTTTGCGATCCTGGAGGTTGTATTTGACTTTGTGCCGGGTGGTGACAATGCTCAGCCAGCATTGGATGGCTTGTTAGTGACCTATGCGCTAGGGACAGCGGCCGGTCTGTTTCTGGCCTTTTTGGCGCTGCTACGCTATCCCCTGAACAAGCAGGCACACGACAAGATAAGAGCGCAGCTGGATTTAAGGGGTCAGAGCCAAGTGCCAGAGTCGGCGGACAGTGCTTGAAGGCTCAATTACGCATAAACTCCAGCGCTCAAACTAAGGGAGGCTAGCCCCTCGCTCGGCATTATTAAAGCGTTAGATAGTTGATAACCGTTGAACTTGATGATGCCGCGTCCAACTAGATAATGCCCTTCGGGATAAGCAGTACACGTTGTTCAACGCGGCAACAATCGCCATGCCTGCTTCACATGTGATGGCGACATGGCAACCTATGCTCATTGGCTATTTGAAGGTTCAAAAATATGAAGTTGCCGTTCATGCTTGGGTATTTATGACAAATCACATTCATCTGCTACTTACAAATGATCAGGCACTGCCGCAATACGGGCCTCGTCCTTGGCACAGGAGATTTTCGCAGCCCAGTGCAAGCACTACAAATTTGACTCTGGCATTTGACTCTGGCACTTGGCTCTGACCCGAAGATGTTTTCAGCGATGTGAGGCACGAACGTCCAGAACTGTAGGTGCAAACTACTGCAACTTGTCACAAAAAAAGGGAGACACTGATTGATTTGAGCGGTTCATCGATTTGGTGCTTTTTTGGCGCTGGACTGCGCCTGGGAATTTGACTATAAAGTTTGTTCTGATAAACGTTGATATACACCTATGGCAAACGTGACCAAATTCAAGTTCTACTTTTCATTTCGGTCACCCTTTGCGGCGATCGCGGTCTACCGTATACGTCGACTTGCAATTTTCAATGATTTTGAGATTGCGCTAATCCCCACCTGGCCCGAGGTTATCTTCGGCGGGCACATGGATAACCCCACCGACAATCTGTTCAAGATTTCTTATGTGTTTGCAGATGCTGCCCGCCAAGCAGAGGAAGCCGGCCTGCCAGCCGACTACTTACATGCATTGGCCAAGCACTTTTTAATCCCGACCGATGTTGATTTCAAAAAAGAGAAAGTTGGGCTGAAGATGCCAGCGGAGAACTGGCCACTTACCCACCATGCATTTCTCTATGCCCAGGAGCGCGGTAAAGGCTGGGAGTTCGCCGATGCTGTATTTGCGGAACGGTTTAGCTTCCACGGTGGCAAAAGCCAGGATGTCACCGATCCAGAAGTTCTGCGCGGTATTGCGGAGCAGCTGGATCTTAATCCTACTGAACTGGTAACAGCCTATGAGGCTGGAACCTATGCAGACAAACAGGCCGAGTTTGTCCGCCAAAGCGAAATTGACGGTACTTTTGGCGTGCCATTTTTTGTTTGCGGCGAAGGCGAGAGCAAACAAGTGTTCTGGGGTAATGATCGGATCGCCAATTTGCATAAAGCGTTAACCAAAAGCGCCGAACTACCGGTGATTAGATCAAGTGATTTGGTTAAGGTTCAAGCTGGCAGGTAAGCCACGGAGGCGGACACTGAGCCCCCCCACAGCACACCACAGCAAGGCATAAGCACTACAAAATTGACTGTGGCACTTGGCTCTGACCCCTGAAATTCT
>JANQYP010000009.1:99981-104629 GCA_030728785.1 Pseudomonadales bacterium | reverse complement strand
TCAAGGTAAATCTGCAGACCTCAAAGGTGATATCGAACTCGTGGTGCTGAGCTGACCTGCATGGTCTACATAGCCCTGAATCTTGTTAAAGCCGGTGGGTGCAATGAGTGATGCCGTGAGAAACTGATGTTTAAAAGTGACCGAACTGCAAAGCGAGCAATCCTTATTCTAGGAGCATTTTTTCTGGTTGGCGCTGTTGTTCTTTTCCAGGATGGGAAGTTTTCGGATGTTGTACTGTCACTTGGCCTGACGCTCATTTTTATCTGGGCCTATCTGAACCCGTGGATCTTGCAGCTCGACTATGACCTATTTATGTTCCTCGACTACAAGCGCATGCAACACAATTCATTTGCTATTGCTGGCTTGCTGATAGTGACAGGTTCTGTAGTGATGATGTTGTGGTGAGCGGATTCATGACACAACGCCCGTGTCGCTCAGAAGGAAGGGACGCCTTGCGGCTAAAACAATCAACGACACAAGGATAATACAATGCGAGAACTAACGGTTATTGAAGTTGAAGAAGTTAGTGGCGGCGATGGATTTGCCGGGGCAGTCGCCACCGGTGGTGCCATCGGCGGCGTGGGTTATGGCGGCCTCACTCTCGCCGCTGGATACGGTGCAGGTGCTATCACAGCTGCTTTTGGTATGGGTGCTGCGGTTGGTGGCATTGCCGGTGCGGTTGGTTATGGGTCCTATAGCGCCGCAACCGCTTTGGGCGCAGGCTCAGTGGGAAGTAGTCTGGGTTCCTGGATGGCCGATCAATGCGAGCAGGGTCAGGGTCAGAGCCAAGTGCCAGAGCCGGCTGACAGCGCTTGAGGACTCAATCTCCCATAAACCCTAGCGCTTAACCCAAGGCAGGTTATCCCCTCGCACGGCATTATCAAAGAATTGATTAATCGATAGCCAGGGAACTTGACTATGCCGCGTCCAACCAGATTCTGCCCTTCGGGATACGCCGTACACGTTGTTCAACGCGGCAACAATCGCCATGCCTGCTTCGCATGTGGTGGAGACATGGCGACCTATGCACATTGGCTATTTGAAGGTACAAAAAAATATGAAGTTGCCGTCCATGCCTGGGTATTTATGACAAATCACATTCATCTACTACTCACGCCCGCTACGGACAAGGGTATCTCCCGACTGATGCAGTTCCTGGGGCGCCAATATGTCCAGGCCTTTAATTTCAAGTACGCTAGAACAGGGACGCTGTTCGAAGGGCGGTTCAGGTCAACTCTCGTGCAGGACAGTAACTATCTCCTCAACTGCATCCAGTACATTGAGCTAAATCCTGTTCGTGCAGGGATGACTTCAGACCCCGGCCATTATCAATGGTCCAGTTATAAATCACATGCGTTCGGCCGGCCAGCTAAGATGTGGACACCGCACCCAGAATACTCGCGTTTAGGAGAGACCGAGCCTGAGCGCCTGCAAGCGTACCGTGACAGCATCAGCAACACACTGCCTATCGAAGTCATTCAAAAAATCAGGCACTGCCTCAATACGGGCCTCGTCCTTGGCACAGAAGATTTTCGCAGCCAGGTAGAAGCTCTGCGAAATTGACTGTGGCACTTGGCTCTGACCCCTGCAATTCCCCAGCCCAGGACCCACCCATGATTGATCGCTACAAGCCCAAGCCTTACATCAGCCTTAAGCACCCGGACTGGAGTCGGGACGCGGCCATGTATCAAATCAACACTCGCCAGTTCACTGCCGAGGGCACCCTGGCGGCCGCGCAACAGCAGCTGCCACGATTAAAAGCTCTGGGGGTCACCATCATCTGGCTCATGCCCATTCACGAGATTGGCGAGAAAAACCGCAAGGGCACGCTCGGCAGTCCCTATGCGGTCAAAGACTATTACAGTGTCAGCGCCGAACTGGGCACTCTGGCTGACCTCAAGGCCTTTGTGGACGCCGCCCATGCGCTGGGGCTGTATGTAATTCTCGACTGGGTGGCCAACCACACCGCCTGGGACAACCCCCTGGTGACGCAACACCCGCAGTGGTATGCCCGAGACTGGGCGGGCAATTTTCGGCCCACACCCTGGTGGGACTGGACCGACATCATCGACCTGGACTACGCCCAGCGTGACCTGCGCGAGTATATGACCGAAGCCTTGAAGTATTGGGTCACAGAGGCTGACATAGATGGCTATCGCTGTGATGTGGCGGGTTATGTGCCGCTGGATTTCTGGGACAATGCCCGAGCCGAACTGGATGAGATTAAACCCGTGTTTATGCTCGCGGAATGGGAGGCGCGGGACCTGCACGCGCGGGCCTTTGATATGAGTTATGGCTGGCAGTGGTATGCCACCATGGAGCGCCTGGCCAAGGGTGAGACGGATGTGGGCGCGCTGTTTCAATATTACGCCGAGAACCAGGGCGCCTTTCCCATCGGCGGCATGCGCATGCTGGGAGTAACCAACCACGACAAAAATGCCTGGGAAGGCACAGAGTATGAGGTATTTGGTGATGCCGTAGAGGCAGCAGTGGTGTTGTCCGTGATCAGCGAGGGGATGCCGCTGATTTATAACGGCCAGGAGGCAGGCAACCCCAAGCGCCTGGCGTTTTTTGAACGTGACCCTATTGTCTGGCAACCCCACCCCATGGGTGATTTATACCGTCGCCTGCTGGCTCTGAAAAAAGCCAACTCGGCCCTCTGGAATGGCCACTGGGGGGCACCCATGATCCAGGCGGTAAACTCGGCACCGCTGGCGGTGTTCAGCTTCGTGCGCCAAAACAATACCCACAAGGTGTTTGCCGTATTCAACTTTTCCAAGCAGCCGCAGCAAGCCCACTTCCGCCAGTCACTGATCGACGGGCGTTATCGCCGTTTTGCCGACGGCACCGTTGAGGTGATTAATGGCGGGTTGACGCTGGAACTGGAACCCTGGGAATACCGGCTTTATGTGGCGTAAGGCGGCACCCGCCGTTTGTCAGTATTGCCTGAAGCGCCTATAGTCTCATTTTTGCAAAAATCAGGAATGGGTCACCATGGGCAATGCTTTTCCGGTTCGGCCCCAGGCCGGCGTCTGCCTGCATATCACGTCTTTGCCCGGTGATTTTGGCCTAGGCGAGTTGGGCCAGGCGGCCGTAGATTTTATCGACCAGCTAGTGGCGATGGACCTGCGGGTCTGGCAGATTTTGCCCACCGGGCCGACCGCCTATGGCAACTCACCCTACCAGCCATTGTCTGCATTTGCCGGCAATGAATTGCTGCTTGATACCCAGCAACTGATCACCGCCGGTCTGGTGCTGGAGAGTGAGGCACAGGCACTGCGCACCCTGCCCCACAATCACGTTGACTTTGGTCGCCTGGTTCCCGCCAAGACCACCATTTTGGCCCATGCTGCCGAACGCTTCCTGGCCCAGGCCAGTGCCACCAGTAAGGCCGCCTTTGAGGCGTTTAAGGCCCACCACAATCACACCTGGCTGCACGACTATGCGGTGTATCGGGTCATCAAAAGCCGCCATGGGGAAAGTGCCTGGGTCAACTGGCGGCCTGAATATCGTCACCGCCATTCTGCGGCGGTGTTGGCTTTAGAAGAACAATCAGCCATGGCCCTGGAACACATCAAGATTCTGCAGTTCCTGTTCCACCAGCAATGGCAGCAACTGCACAGCTATGCCAGCAGCCGCGGTGTGTTGCTGTTTGGCGACATTCCCATTTACCTGGCCCTCGACAGCAGCGACGTGTGGGCCAATCCGGCGCTGGTGAACCTGGATGCAAACAACAACCCCCTGGCGCTGGCCGGCGTGCCGCCCGACGACTTCAGCGCCGACGGCCAGCTGTGGGGCAATCCTATTTACGCCTGGGACTATCATGCCCGAACCCACTATGCCTGGTGGATCAGCCGGGTGCAGCAGGCACTGCAGGCCGTGGACCTGGTGCGTATTGATCACTTCCGCGGCCTCGAAAGTTACTGGAGCATTCCCTTTGGCTCGGCCACGGCAGAAACCGGGCAATGGCTGCCCGGCCCCGGCGATGACCTGCTTGATGCCCTGTATGGCGCCTTCACCAATCCGTCACTGGTAGCTGAAGACCTGGGGTTTATGACCGAGGAAGTCGAGGCCATGCGCCAGAAGCATCAGATTCCCGGCATGGTGGTGCTGCAGGAAAAACTCGCAGACCCGGCATTTAGCCTCAACACCATTGAGCCCAACAGCATCTGTTATCCCGGCACCCACGACACAGATACCTGCCGAGGCTGGTTCGATGGCGGCAGTGTTGGCGAGATACGCACCCCGGCACAAATCGAACAATCGCGACAGACCCTGCTCAGGCTAACCGGCGGCAATGCCCATTCTGTAGCCGACGATATGATCACCCTGGCATTCAGTTCGGCGGCCAATCTTGCCATTGTGCTGATGCAGGACTTTATCGGGCTGGACAACAGCGCAAGATTTAACCTTCCCGGCACCTCTACCAACAACTGGCGCTGGCGCCTGCTGCCAGAACAGCTGGACCCAACAACCATTGCCAAGGTCAAGCGCCTGGTGGCTAATGGCCATCGCCAACGAAGGGGTCAGAGCCAAGTGCCAGAGTCAATTTAGTGTCGGCTGAATCCGACAAACAACCTGTTTCACTTCTCGGGATTACTTGACCACTACATCAACCACCCATCAAGAAGCCGGAAGGTGGCAGTGG
>JANQYP010000009.1:87501-99881 GCA_030728785.1 Pseudomonadales bacterium | reverse complement strand
CGTGCGCCGCGCAACGAAGGAGACCTTGGGCTCCTGAGGCGGCAAGGGCAGCCCGGAGGGCCGCACAGAGCAGCGCCGACCAGAACCCCAATGCCACCTCCCGGCGACCACCCCAAAAACTCCCGGCCCTGCTCCGCTCCACCTCCCGGCGACCACCCTAAAAACTCCCGGCTCCGCCCCCCCACTTGCCATCACCAACCCTTTCCATAGATACTTCCAGCAACCGAAGCCACCACCATCACCAGCTGCAACCAAGGTACCCCGCTTATGTTCGAAACCGAACTCGATATCCAGACCCCCGACGGCACCATGAACACCTTTATTACCTGCCCCGACGAAGGCGGCCCCTTTCCCGTCATCATGTTTTTAATGGATGCCCCCGCAAAGCGTGAAGAACTCCACGACATGGCCCGGCGCATTGCCACTGTCGGCTATTACGTCATGCTGCCGAACCTTTATTACCGCCGTACCAAAGACTTTGTCATGGACGCCAGCCCGGCAACTCGGACCGTCATGTTTGAGCATATGAACAGCCTCACCAATGCCATGGTGGTGGCTGACTGCCGCGCCTTGCTGCAAACCGCCGATGCCGATCCACAGGCAAGGGGCGGCCCTTGCGGCGTCGTGGGTTATTGCATGAGCGGCTCCTTTGTTTTTACTGCGGCAGCACAATTGTCAGATCGCGTACGAGCCAGCGCATCTATTTACGGTGTGCGTTTACTTACCGAGGCAGCCGACTCACCACACCTCATCGCCAACCAGATCAAAGGCGAAATCTATTTTGCCTGTGCCGAGTTTGATGACTGGGCACCACCCGCCATGATCGATGAGCTCGACCAATATCTGGCCGCTACCGGCATTAATTACCGCATTGAATGGTATCCCGGCGCCCATCACGGTTTTGCCTTTCCCGGACGTGGGACGATTTATGACAAACCCTCAGCCGAACGTCACTGGCAACGTCTGTTTGCCCTGTTCAAGCGCAACCTGTAGTCGCGCTGGTGGCCACTTCGCCGAACCGCTTTGCCCTGTTGTTTATCTTTGTCACAGCACTGCTGGACTCCATTGGCTTTGGCCTTATCATGCCGGTGATTCCTGACCTGCTGATGGATGTCTCAGGCACCGACCTGTCGGCTGCCGCACGTTATGGCGGCCTGCTGATGTTTGCCTTTGCCGTCACCCAGTTTTTCTTTTCGCCGCTCATCGGCAACCTCTCCGACCGCTTTGGGCGCCGTCCGGTGTTGTTGCTTTCCTTGCTGTTAGTCGGTGTGAACTATCTCATCATGGGTTTTGCCACCTCCCTCGCGGTGTTGTTTATCGGCCGACTCATTTCCGGCATCGGCGCCGCTACCATGAGCACCTGCAACGCTTATATCGCCGACGTCACGCCCATCGAACAACGAGCCCAAAATTTTGGCCTGATGGGCGCGGCTTTTGGAATGGGGTTTGTCATAGGCCCGGTGATAGGCGGTTTTCTTGGTGAGTACGGCCCGCGCATGCCATTTTTTGCCGCCGCAGCCCTGTGTTTTGCCAATATGCTGTTTGGCTTTTTTGTTCTTAAGGAGTCACTGACCCCTGCACACCGCCGGCCCTTTAGCCTGCGCCGCGCCAACCCCCTGGGCACACTGATACAGCTGCGGCATTTCCCGGTCGTAATCGGCATTATTGGCGTCATGTTCCTGTACAACCTTGGCCATCATGTATTACCCGCTACCTGGAGCTTTTTTACTATCGAAATGTTCCAGTGGTCACCCCGAGAGATTGGCTATTCCCTGGGCTTTATTGGTGTGTGTATGGTGCTGGTGCAGGGATTTCTGATCCGCTGGGTGCTGCCCACAACCGGCTTGCGCAATGCCGGCATTATTGGCATGTTGTTTACCGTCCTGGCATTTACCGGTTATGCCGCTGCCAGCACACCCTGGATGATGTATGTCTTTATGCTTCCCGGCGCCCTGGGGGCCCTCGCCGGGCCAGCCATGCAGGGTATCGCCTCGGGCCAGGTGGGTGCCAGCCAGCAGGGTGAGTTGCAGGGCGGCCTGTCGAGCATCGCCAGCCTCACCTCAATTATCAGCCCGCTGGTGATGACCCACAGCTTCAGCTATTTTGTCTCAGCCGAGGCGCCCGTCTATCTGCCGGGCGCAGCCTTTTTGCTGGCGGCGCTGCTCACCGTTGCCAGCCTGTTGCTGTTTGTGCGCACCACCCGCGGCCTGATGCCAAGCGGCGAAGGTGCAAGGCTTTAGCCACGGTCAACCTACCCAACAAGATCCCTGAGTTGCGCAGCTGTACCGCGGTGACGCAGCGGCAACTGCTCGACTGTGGCCAGGTGTCGGTGTTGTCGTTAACCCATGCCTGTCTGGGCCACATTGACCAGGTGAAGAATAGACTATGTGGCGCAAAATAAACTGTGTATGATCGACCTGTTCCTTAGGGGTGGCCTTGTGCCTGAGAGACCGCGATGTGCGGTAAACCCTAGAACCTGATCCGGTTAATACCGGCGTAGGAAAAGGAGAAGCTGCTTTTACCGCGTCATCATACCGGGTCTCTTTTTCATTTTTGTGGAGAGACTCATGCATCAACACCTGTTTTACCTCTGTTCGACACCCCAGACAGCAAGAAATCGCTTAACCCTGCTGGCATCCAACCTCACTCTGGCCCTGCTCGGCTGCCTGGGCAGCGGTGCTGTCGGCGCCACTGAAATTGAGGAAGTGGTGGTCATCGCCGATTTCCGCGGCATCAGTGTCATGGACGCCGCCACCAGCATCAGTGTGATTTCCAGCGATGTCATTCGCCAGCGCGCCGCCCAGCACTTTGAAGAAATCATCAATACCATCCCCAACTTTAATGTCTCCGGGGGTACGGGTCGCAGTCGGTTCTTCCAGATTCGCGGCATCGGTGAACGCAGCCAGTTTATTGAACCTGTCAACCCATCTGTAGGCATGCTTATGGACAATGTCGATTTCAGCGGCGTGGGTTCGGTGGCCACCATGATGGACGTGGCACAGGTTGAGGTGTTGCGTGGACCCCAGGGTACACGTTATGGTGCCAACGCCCTGGCCGGCCTGATTCATATCACGACCCGTGCCCCAGAGCCTGAATTCGCCAGCAGTATCAAGGCCAATGTCGGTGACTATGGCCACCGCACCCTGGGCCTGACGACCACCGGTCCCATCAGCGCCACCAGCAGTTTTCGCCTGGCGGCTGAATCCCACACGAGTGACGGCTACTACAACAACAGCTTTCTGGGGCGCAACGATGTTAACGCCCAGAATGAACTGTCCTTGCGCGGCAAGTTACGCTTGATCTCGGCAGCGGGCACCACCACACCCTGGGAGACGACCCTGACCCTGGCCAGGACTGAGATTGATAACGGCTACGACAGCTTTACCCTGGACAATTCCCGCACTACCCTGTCGGACGAACCAGGCCATGACCGGCAGACATCAACCTCCTTTGCCAGCAACAGCACCTGGCAGGGCGACACTATGGATGTGCAAGTCATCGCCAGCCTGGCCAACACCAACAGCGACTATGGCTATGACGAAGACTGGACCTTTACGGGCATTCACCCGGATGGTTACAGCTCCTTCGACAATTATCTGCGCCAGCGCCAGACCCGCAGCCTGGAGGCGCGATTGATCTCCAGCGAACCCTTGACCCTGGCGGGTATCGACAGTCACTGGGTGCTGGGTGTCTATGGCCTCGACAGCAGTGAAAGCCTGTATCGTCACTATACCTATGATGCAGATTTCAACAGTGAGTTTGGCTTTACCAATCTGGCGTTGTTTACTCAACTCGACAGCCAACTGGCCCCCCAGTGGCAATTAAGCACAGGCCTGCGCATCGAGCGCCGGCAGTCTGACTATCAGGATACTCGAGGTGTTGCCTTTGAGCCCCAAGAAAATTTTTGGGGTGGGCGGCTGGCCTTGCAGTATTTTCCGGCCCCGCAGCAGATGTTGTATGTGAGTCTGTCGCGCGGCTATAAGGCCGGTGGTTTTAACGCTGATGGCTCCCTGGACGCCGACCTGCGTCAGTTTGACGCCGAGTATCTGCTGGAACTGGAACTGGGCGCCAAGGCCAGCCTGGTGGACGACACCCTGCAACTGCAGGCGGCCGTGTTTATCGACAAACGCCAGGACCAGCAGGTCAAGAGTTCACTGCTGCGACCCCGGGCTGATGGCAGCACCGCTTTTATCGACTACCTGGGTAATGCCGCCCGCGGCACTAACCGCGGTCTGGAACTGTCGAGTCGCTGGACGGCTACTGACGAGTTAAGTCTGTTTGCCAACCTGGGTTTGCTGCAGGCTCGCTTTGACGAGTTTATTAATGCCGCCGGCGCTGACCTGGCGGGCCGCGATCAGGCCCAGGCGCCGCATTACACCTATAACATCGGCGCTGACCTGAACCTGGGTGACTGGCAGGCCAACCTGTCAGTAGATGGCAAGGATGAGTTCTACTTCTCCGACCGCCACAGCCTGCAGAGCACCCCCTATACCCTGCTGAATGCCAGCGTGGCTTATATCCAGCCCCAGTGGCGGCTGAGCTTGTGGGGCCGCAACCTGACCAACAAGGATTACACCATTCGCGGCTTTGGCAGTTTTGGTAACGACCCGCGCAAGGGTTATATCACCGAGCCATACGTACAGTTTGGTGAGCCACGGATGGTGGGTCTCAGCGCGGAGTACCAGTTATGAGCGACGACATAACACTCAAGGCTTCCCTCGATATCAGCCTTTATCCCCTGCGGGATGAATATCTGCCCGCGGTAGCCGACTTTATCCAGCGCATCAGCGCCTATTCGCAGATTGAGGTGCTGCGCAATGACCTGAGCACGCAGTTGTATGGCGAGTTTGACGCCATCATGGACCTGCTCAAGGTGGAAATCCGCTATAGCTGGGAACACTGGGGCAAGGGGGTGCTGGTGATCAAGTTCCTGGCGGATGACCTGCGCGGCCTGAAGGACCTGTAGGGGTGCTGGCGACTCTGTACCAGCAGCTCCAGCAGCATAACGGCCTCGAACTGGCCGCCGTGCTGCTGGCGGTCGCCTACCTGTTGCTGGCGGTCAGGGAGCACCGCTGGTGCTGGTATGCCGCCTTTGCCTCAACTCTGATTTTTCTGCAGATCTTCTGGGATGTGCGGCTCTATATGGAATCGGTGCTGCAGGTTTATTACCTGGCCATGGCAGCCTATGGCTGGTGGCTGTGGCGGCAGCCGAACGACAACACAAAGGCGCTGCTGATCAGCACCTGGCCCTGGCAGCGGCATGTGCTGGTGGTTGGCAGCATCCTGCTGCTGGCCTGGATAACCGGCGTGCTGCTGGCGGCCTATACTGATGCGCGCCTGCCCTACATTGATGCCTTTACCACCTGGGCAAGTATTGTTAGCACCTATATGGTGACCCGCAAGATCCTTGAAAACTGGATTTACTGGCTGGTGATCGACACTGTCTCTATTTACCTGTATCTCGACCGGGCCTTGTATTTTACCGCCCTGTTGTTTGGCATTTATATCCTCATCATTGGCTTTGGTTGGTATACATGGCGACAACGCTTTCAGCAGCAGACACAGGCCGCCTGAACCAAGCCCTGGCGACCTGGCAGCAGTGGTCACCGGCCTTCAGCAGCGCGCCGCAGTGGCAGGCAAAACTGGGCGGCCTGAGTAATATCAATATCCTGGTGACTGCTGCCACCGCTGGCACTGACCGCCAGGCTGTGGTCCGCCTGCACAACAACAACACGCACCTGGGCGTTAACCGCCACACAGAGCGCTCTATCCAGGCCTGTGCCGCCCAGGCAGGCATTGCGCCTGCCTGGTTATACTGGCAACAGGAATTCAGCGTTGTTGAGTATGTGACTGGCGCCCACTTCTGTCCCGGCCAGGACCACCGACAACTGGCCAGCATTGGCCATTGTATTTATGCCATCCACCAGTTGTCACCAAGCCAGGGCGGGGCACCAGATGCCGGGCCAGCGTCGGCGCTCGACCCGCAGCAACACCTGCAACATTATTGGCAAATGGCGCTCCATGCTGGCGCCACAAAACCAGCCGGCGCACTGCATGCCAGACGGCATCGGCAACTGCGGGCAGAAATAGAAGTCCGCCTGGCCCTGGCACTTGAACGCCAGACGCCGGTGTGGTGCCACAATGACCTGAGTGGTGCCAACCTGCTGTTAAACGACCAGCGCCTGCTGGTCATCGACTGGGAGTACAGCAGCCCGGGCCAGGCCCTGTTTGATCTGGCAGTCTGCATCCACAGCAATCGGCTGAACAAGCAGCAGGCCACCACCCTGCTCGGCGCTTATGCTGAAGGACTGGCATTACAACAAGTGCGGCCCTACCTGCAGGTTTACGCCGCCATTGAGGCCCTGTGGTTCTACCTGCAGAACGGCAATGCAGCGCAATTGCAGGCGCGCCTGACCAATAGGGTGCTGACCAATGGAAGCAGTGAGCTGATCGACACTTCGCCAGCAAGTATGAAGTGATCCAGTTGGTCCAACAGACCATTGCTGCCAGGGGTATTGTCCTGAGTGCACCACGACAACAGATTCGACTGCTGAACAGCATCTGGTATACCCGCGCAAGCCGCGGCAAAAGTCACGCCAGTGCCATTTGTTCGACAGCTTTGTTTTAATGGCGCTGCACATAACCCTATCCCATAGACGTCAGCTTAAGGATCCGTTCATGCAAGACTTATTTTCTATCAAAGGCAAGGTTGCCCTGGTTACTGGTGGTTCGCGCGGCATTGGCGAGATGATTGCCGCCGGCTTTCTCGCCCACGGCGCCAAGGTCTATATCAGCTCACGCAAGGCCGATGCCTGCAACGCCACTGCCAAGCGCCTGATGGCGCAGTTTGGCGGCGAATGTATCTCCATACCTGCCAACCTGGCGGAACTGGCCAGCATCAGCGCCTTTGCCGAGGATCTCAAAAGCCGCGAACCACAACTGGACATTCTGGTTAACAACGCCGGTGTGTCATGGGGTGCAAGCCTGGATGATTTTCCCGAAACAGGCTGGGACAAGGTCATGGATACCAACGTCAAGGGGGTGTTTTTCCTGACCCAGAAGTTACTGCCGTTGCTGCGCAAGTCTGGCAATGCCGAAGATCCAGCCCGGGTCATCAACATCGGCTCTGTGGATGGCCTGAAACAGCCCGCCTTCGATACCTTCTCCTATGGCCCGTCAAAGGCGGCGGTACACCATCTGACAAGAGTGCTGGCGGCTCACCTGACCAAGGAGCACATTATCTGTAATGCCATAGCACCGGGCCCCTTTCCTACCTGGATGTTGAGTACTGGTGTCGGCGGTGGTGGTGACACGGACATCGACTGGAGTGCTGTGGCCAAGGCTAATCCACGAGGCCGGGTTGGCACCATGGAAGACATTGCCGGGCTGGCGATTTTCCTCAGTTCTCGAGCAGGCGCCTTTACCGTGGGTGAAGTCATTACCTGTGATGGCGGTTCGACCTACGCTCGCTAGAAAACTCGCGATGCCAAAACCATCTCGCCAGAATAAATGACCCGCATAACGCGGGCCATTTATTTTGGGCCATATGGGAGAACTGCGACTATTCTATTTTGATATGCCGACGCTTGGCCTCGGCGGATTTTTTGATCACCAGTTCCAGCACACCATTTTTGAACTTTGCTGAAACCACTTCGGCACCCGCGTCAGCGGGCAAGGCAATGGTGCGGCTGAATTTGCCTTCGATGATTTCCTTGCGGTAATAATCATCACTTGTATCTTCCTCCACCCTGCTCTTTTCGCCCTTGATGGTAATGGAGTGATCAGTCATGGTCACATCCAGATCTTTTTTCTCTACCCCTGGTAGCTCGGCACGCACAAGAATTTCACCTTCACGGTCAATGACATCGACGATGGGCATCTTGCTCTCGAATTGCATCAGGTCCCTGAAAGGCATCAGCTTTCTCGACCAGAGTGACGGCAAGTCTTCATCAAAGAGGCGATCAAACATTTCAAAGGTTGAAGGAAATCGTCTGCTAACGGCGGCTTCCTGCAGCGGTTTTTTATCGGATTTTTCGACAACATTAGTCATTTTGGCTCTCCTGTAAAATAATTTGATATCAGTCTGCTTCTTATCTGAACGGCTTCCATCGTAACGCTTCGCAAAGCTGAACATAACACTTAGGGTACAGCTGAAGCAGCAGGTGGAACGCGCACATTATCAAAGCTCAGATTTTTTTGGCTCTGATTCAAATCAACATCACTACCTCAGTGGCGGGAAACCACTCAGTATTTTCTGTGTCATGAATAAAACCTGTGACTCAGAGAAATTTTCCTGAGTCAGCACGGCGGTATCCCAGCCGCGCCACACCAGCCGGTCTTGTTGGTGATCAACAACATCAAT
This sequence comes from Pseudomonadales bacterium, assembly GCA_030728785.1. Taxonomy (GTDB): domain Bacteria; phylum Pseudomonadota; class Gammaproteobacteria; order Pseudomonadales; family Azotimanducaceae; genus UBA4582. The sequence continues at coordinate 91,519 of JANQYP010000009.1, read as the reverse complement.
GATAAACACGCCTTCCTCGTAGGTATCATATTCGGGTGCGGCAAAGTGAATGGAGTGACGCCAGTAGGCACTGTAACTGTGGTAGCCCAGGCCAATGCCATAACCAACGGCACGAATACGCTCCTTGCTGGCGGCATGGTAGGTCACCAGCATATCGGGATTGTCCTTAACCTCTGTATAGCCGCGACTGAGCAACACGCCACGCACGGCGCGCTCAACCCGTTGATTGAGGATCTGCGAATCGAGAATGGGATCGTCCACTGTATGAACATCTCGCGGCGCCCAGGCAAAAGTCTGGTAACGGCTAAAGTCCGTACCTTCGACATATTCGTTATGGGGCACAGACGCGCAACCGCCCAGCAGCAATAAACCTGTTAGTATGGCGAGCAACGTAAAACGGCGTTGGTAAATAAGCTTCATGGTCAGCATCCTGGCGTCAGCGGTGAACGAGTATCCCACTTGTCGCGGCGATCAATACTGCGACAGGTGGTGTCCGCAATCATTCCTTCACCTACCTGCAGGTCCATTGACGCATATCAATCGGGCACGCATTCGCCCCCACCCACCCTGCACGGCAGAGTCGCCAGATAAGTTCTGGCCGAGGCAATAATCGCTGGCAATCCCAGACAATCTGGAACAGATGCTAACCGCCGGCCGCGATGGCACCATGTTGAGGTTTGGCCTGGGCAGTGCCTGTCTGAAACTCGACAACAAGACGGCGGCACAACAACTGTTTACCAAGGGTTTACCCGTCGCCTAAACGCAGGACGACAAGCAGGCGGAAGATGATTTGCGAAACATTTCTGACCAATCGCTTTGATGTGGCCGCTTTGATGTAGCAGCTTTGAAGTGACCGCTTTGATATGGCCATCCGCGACTTGGCCGCTGCTTGCGAGCCACCAGAACTTGCCGAACAGCAACCCTCTTCGGCAGACAACAGCACTGCCTGGTCATGCTCAACAACTTTGCCTTAACTGCATAGCGGCAGCGCGTTACCGGGCCTGCATCTACTGCAGCGCCTGCAGTTGTTTCGCCGTCAGGGTCTTGCGCATCGCCCGCGAAGACTGGCCAGGACTGGCCAGGACTGGCTACTGGCTACTGGCTACTAGCTACTAGCTACTAGCTGCTAGCTGCTAGCTGCTAGCTGCTAATGCGGCAGGTTTGTGGCAGGGCTTTTATGGTTTGTCGAGCATGTGTTTTAATACCGAAACTTTAGCGATCCGGAGTCTCCTGACATGCAGCAACACCTGTTTGACCTGCACGGTAAAGTCGCCCTGATTACTGGCGGCAATGGTGGTATTGGCCTGGGTATGGCAGAGGGGCTGGCTGCTGCCGGGTGTGATGTCTGCATCTGGGGCACCAATGCCGACAAAAACGCGGCGGCACTGGCGCAACTGCAAGTCCACGGCACCAGGGTTTCGGCCCAGGTCTGCGATGTCAGTGACGGCGAGGCCGTTGCCGCAAGCTTTGCTGAGGCCCTCGCAACCCATGGCCGCGTGGATGGCTGTTTTGCCAACGCCGGTATTGGTGGCCGCGGCACGGCCTTTGACGCCATGACCGACGCAGAATGGCACCGCATCATGGATGTTAATCTGCACGGCGTGTTCCACACTTTTCGCGCCGCCACACGGCATATGCGGAGCCGCGCAGAGAACGGCGACAGCTTTGGGCGACTGGTGGGCACTGCCAGTCTGGCAGCCATTTCAGGCCAGGCCAGGGGTGAACATTACGCTGCCACTAAAGGTGGCCTGATTGCCATGATGAAAGCCCTGGCGGTGGAGTATGCCCGTTATGGCGTCACCGCCAATTCTATACTGCCGGGCTGGATCGAAACTGACATGACCCAGGGATCCATGAACAATGCAAAGTTTGTTGCCAACGTCAAACAGCGTATTCCGTCACGGCGCTGGGGTCAGGCGGCAGACTTTGCCGGCATTGCCGTCTACCTGATGAGTGATGCCAGCAGCTATCACTCTGCAGACACCTTCCTCATCGACGGAGGCTACGCGGCTTTCTAAGCCATGCCGACAGGACACTCGCCTTTAGTAACTGACGCCCATGCCGGCCCGCACGTCGTTGCTGACGCCATACTGGGCAATGGGATAGCGCAGACCATTGTTTGACAGCGCCTCCAGACCAGCAATCACCTTCGGTAGAAACGCAGGTGGTATGGCCATCAGCAATTCGTCTTCCATGACGCCGCCATACCGACGTTCAGCAAAACACGGAATCGACAGGCTTGGCTCACCGGTCTTCAGGGCACGGCCCCAGGAATCGGCGCAGGACGATTCACCAACACAGCTCCAGTCCAGCTTTTTGTAACCCAGCCATTGCAAGCCATTGATAAACAGGATCATTTGCGCTGGCGTAGCATATATTAGGCAGATATCCGGCGGGTTCAGGCGGCCGGCGGCCAGAGGGCTGACAGCCATGGCCTCATACAAGCCATAATCTACCACTGTCATCTCGGCCTGGTGTTCGGCGGCGCCTTCGGCGCTGCCAAACCAGACACCATGCATCCTGTCTCCGGAGAGCCATTTTTCATCCCGCGGGTGCAGGCCCAGCACGGTGCCGCACTGGGCGCCAACCAGGTCATCCATGGTGATACCAACAGTCCAGCCATTACGACTTGCCTGGCCAACAATCTGGTCTGTGGTGTGGATATTCTTGGGCCGGCGTATGCGCGGGATGGCTTCCATCTCTGCGCGGGTCTTGAACATCTTCATGCCAATGGGTGTGGTGCGGAGCCGCAACAGGCGGTTCAGGTCATCGACAATGGCGGGCAGGTCAAGGTTGGCCTGGTCAGTAGTAATGATTGAATGGGTCATTGTTGCTCCTGATTTACGTCGACTGTTGACGCCGACCATGTGGGTTGCCGAAAGGCAGGTGTCTGACACGTCCTGGCAACGAGAATAGCGCGGTCAACGCCAAGATGCGACTGGCAGCAGCGCGCCGCCGCTCCAGCAAAAAAGCCAGGCGAAAAAAGCCAGGCGAAAAAAAGCAGCCACTGGGGCTGCCTGAAGGTCACATGACTGTTGCTCGGTGGGAGGCGTCCCCCGCCGAGCATGGGGCCGCAGACGCTATGCAGCCAGCAGATAGGGTTGCATCTTCGCAAAGGCGCGGACTTCAATCTGCCTGATACGCTCCATGGAGACACCGTACTTCTCTGCGAGTTCTTTCAGGCCAGCCTTGTTATCCGCCAGCCATCGGCTTTCGACAATATCCCTGGAGCGCGGATCCAGGGCGTGCAGCGCCTGGGTCATGCCTTGGGTGTTGCGCTGCGCAGTTTCCTCGTCTTCAGCAACCCATGCCGGGTCTGCACCCTGACCCTGGGTCAGATAGGTGACAGGACCCATGGGCATGTCATCTTCGTCGCTGGCAGACATCTCGAAGCTTTCGTCAAAACTGCCCAGGCGACCCTCCATCTCGAGCACTTCTTCTGGCTTGACCCCTAGGTCGTCGGCAACCTGCTGCACTTCAGCATGGTTAAACCAACCTAACCTGCTTTTCGCTTTACGAAGGTTGAAGAACAGTTTGCGCTGGGCCTTGGTGGTAGCGACTTTGACGATCTTCCAATTCTTCAGGATATATTCATGAATTTCTGCCTTGATCCAGTGCACTGCAAAAGACACCAGGCGAACATCATGGTCAAGACTGAATTTTTTAACGGATCTCATCAAACCCACATTACCCTGCTGGATCAGGTCTTCCAGCGGCAGGCCATAACCTGCGTAGGATCGGGCGACATAGGCCACATAACGCAGGTGGGCAAGCACCAGAGTCCGGGCGGCCTGCAGGTCATTGTGTTCCTGGAAGGCAATGAACAGGGCACGCTCTTCTTCGCGACTGAGAATAGGTATCTGTTGGACGGAGTCCAGGTAACCCTGCAAACTACCCGAACTCAAGGTTGGGAACTGCTGGTTGTATGTCATGACACTCATATCAGTCTCCTGAACTGTGATTTTACTTTTTGGTTCCTTAGACAGCCTGCTTTTGACGACTTACATTAATCGACCTG
>JANQYP010000009.1:72077-87401 GCA_030728785.1 Pseudomonadales bacterium | reverse complement strand
ATTAATCGACCTGCATTAATCAACCTGCTCTGAAGAATGGCCTGCAACTCCTTCAGCAAGACTAACGCTGACCAACAGTTCGTTAGAGTGCCAACCCGCCTGATGTTTCCTTAACTGAGGCCATATCTTGGCTTTTCAAGCACAATTACCCAAAAATGTTGATACATGTCACTTATTCGCACCAACCATTCTAAGCTTGATGAGTAATAGCCATCCTCGCGCACTGTGTTTACAATTGCGCCATGACTGCCTTACAGAAAAATTCGCTGCAAAAAAACCCAAACGACCTCAACCTGGTGGAGGTTGCTTGTTATCAGCGACTGATTAACGCCTCCGTTGAGCGCGTCTGGGAAAACGTTCGTGACTGGGAACACTTGCCCTGGCTGCACGAATCAAGTTTCAGTTACGTCAGCCTGGATACCCAGGGCGAATGGGGCTGGCGCACCTGGGCCTCGGAAAAACACACCTCCCATGTAGAACTGTGTATTGATACCCAGGCCCAGCGGTATGTCGCTCGATCCTACCGCAAGCAACAGCAGGTTACAGAGATCTGGACCAGTCTGCGGGCTGAAGGTGCACAGACACATATCAGCGTGACTTTTGCAGTACCGGATATTGCCGATGCTGACAAGACAGCCGTTGGCCAGTTATACCTCGACCTTTACAGCCGCCTGTGGGACGAGGACGAGGAGATGATGCAGGCCCGGCAGCAGCAATTGACACCGGCACCCGCAGGGCCAGACAGCATTAACCTTGGCCCTCTGCAAGAACTGCTGCCCCGCTTACCTATGGAGGTACGCATTCGCCAGCACAACTATCAGGTCTGCGCCGTGGCAGGCGAACTGCTGGTCTATCCCGCCAGGTGCCCGCACCTGCTTGGCCCCCTCAGCATCCTCGACGACAGCATCCTCGACGACAGCATCCTCGACGACAGCATCTTAAACAGCAGCATCTCAGACAGCAGCCCTCTGGCCAAAAGTCAGCTGGACAGTTCGGCGCAAGGTCGCGCGGACAAAATCCACGCACAAACCCTGCAGGTGCGCTGCCCCTGGCACGGTTATGTGTTTGATATTCGCAGTGGCGCCTGCCTGTCACCGGCAAACGCGGCTTGCCGACTCCACCGCTCGCCACCCCTGCAGACCAACGGCGCCAGCGGTGATGTTATTCTCGGCGTTGCTTAAGCCCCTGGTAACCTCAGGCCATTAGCAACTTCAAGCAGCTGGGAAAACGCGCTGCCGCCAATCAACGCCGCCGCACATCACCCCTCAGGCCGCAGGCCCTGCAGGGTCGAGGAGACATCAAGTCAGGCTGATCGAGAGAATAATCAGAACGACTGTTAAGCCAATAAATGCGGCAAATGTCAGACCAAGGGACCTTACTGTTTTGTTGTCGTCTTCGCTGAATACGCTCATATACAACCTCCAGTTATTATTATCAGGGGCTAATAATGTCTGAACCCCAGAGTGATTGCCAGCATTAGTATCTATAGCCAAAGCTTGCTGCAGACCCGCAGTAAGACTAACCTTTCAGGCTTTGGCAGGCACTTTTGCGACTGGTCTTGAAAGCCTCGGTCCATCAGGCTCCTGACCACAGAATTGGGGAAAAATAGATGAAAGTTGCAGATATAGATTGGGACAACTGGCAGCCAGAGGTTACAGCGACCCTGCTGTTTGTGATCAAGCAGAACCAGATCCTGCTGATTCGCAAGAAACGCGGTCTGGGCGCCGGTAAAGTCAATGGTCCCGGCGGCCACATTGAGGCGGGCGAGACGCCTCTGGCCTGCGCCATCCGCGAAACCCAGGAGGAGCTTCTGATCACCCCATTAGATGTCGAGGCCCGCGGTGAGTTATTCTTCCATGCCGAAGACATGCCCCGCATCCATGGCTTTGTCTTCACCGCCACGGATTATGCGGGCACCCCAACAGAGACACCGGAAGCCATTCCCCTGTGGTTTCCCATAGACGCCATACCCTTTGATGAAATGTGGGATGATGACCGGCTATGGTTGCCCGCAGTCATTCAGGGCGACACTGTGCAGGGCAGATTCACTTTTGTTGAAGAGCACATGCTGGACCACGAGATCACAATTCGCACGGCAGCCGATAACGGCTGAAGAGGCACAGCGGCACCAAGTTTGGCATGCTGTTCCCCACCCTGCGGGAGCAGTCGAGGGTCTCGGACCTGCTGAATGCACCTCGGCAATTTCTGGTATGGTAGCACCAGGGACGCAAGTTCATCTTGAATTGCCCACTGATTATTTACGCCAACGCCAACTGACGGCGCCTGGCCAGGCCAGACATCACCCCAACAACAGTGAGGTTTCCATGCACAAGCTGCAAGTTCACCAATTTCCCTGCCTGCAGGACAACTACGGCTATCTTGTCCACGACAGTGTCCACAACCTGACGGCGGCCATTGATACGCCGGAGATTGGGCCGCTGAACGCCGCCCTGCAGCAACAAGGCTGGCACCTGACGCATATTTTCAATACCCACCACCACTTTGACCATGCTGGCGGCAACCTGGCCCTGAAGGATCAGTGGCATTGCACCATTGTCGGCTCCAGGACCGACGCCGAGCGAATTCCTGGTATCGACGTGACTGTTGGTGATGGCGACAGCTTCGACTTCGGCGAACACCGGGTTGACGTGTTTGACGTCTCTGGCCATACCCTCGGCCACATTGCTTTTTATTTTCCTGATGACCATGTGCTGTTCAGCGGCGATGCATTATTTGCCCTGGGTTGCGGCCGACTGTTTGAGGGCACGGCGGCGCAGATGTGGAGCAGCCTGCAGAAACTGCTGCCGCTGCCTGATGAAACCCTGGTGTATTGCGCCCATGAATATACCCAGAGTAATGCGCGTTTTGCCCTGAGCGTCGAGCCACAAAATGCCGATCTGCAGGCACGGGCCAGGGCCATTGATCAGTTGCGCGCGGCCGGTAAACCTACCGTACCGTCGTTACTGGGCCTAGAGAAAGCCACCAACCCTTTCCTGCGACCCATGAGCGGTGACCTGCAGCGAACCATTGGCCTGGTTGATGCGGACTGGGTAGAGGTGTTTGCAAGAACGCGACAGCTGAAAGACAGCTTCTGACGCCGGCCAGGGCACCGCGCCAACCCCGCTGACCTGCACCCACTGCAGGTCACTGCGGCACCAACACCTTGACCCTGGGCTCGGCCACCGTGGCCTCTAACCAGTGCCGCAGCCGCGCCGTTTGCCCAAGGTTTTCGGCCTACCAGCCCGCCGCTTTAGCAGGCGGACGCAATCTGCTGGTGGGTCAGGCGCAGAAGATCTCATCCATAAAATTGATAATGGACTGGCTGGCCCGATGGTTGGCAACAGGATTAAACAATACGCCAAAGGCCGGGTTATTTGCACCGGGATTGGTGAAGGCATGCATGGTGCCGCCATAGGCATGAACCTGCCAGTCCGCCGCCGCCGCAGTCATTTCCTGCTCAAAGGCCAGCACCTGCGCTGGCGGCACCATGGGATCGTCGTGGCCGTGCAGGCAAAGGACCTTGGCCGTAATGGCGGCATTGGCCACATCGCCCGGGGCAAAGATGCCATGGACACTGATAACACCGCCAACATCAGCGCCGGCCCGCGCCAGTTCAAGCACACACATGCCACCGAAACAATAACCCATGGCGGCCACCCGGCTGCTGTCGACGCTGGCCAGGCCCCTGACTGCGGCCAGCGCTGCCAGCATACGGGTCCGCAGTTTGGCCCGATCTGTGGCAAAGGGCCCCATCAAGGCACTGTTAGCTTCAACATCGTCATCACTGCCAAACACGCCCTTGCCATACATATCGAGGGCAAAACCCACATAGCCAAGGCGCGCCATTTCATCAGCCTTGGCGGTGGCAAAGTCCCGTCGGCCCGTCCAGTCATGAGCAATCAGGACAGCGGGCCTGGGGCCCTTGATGCTGTCATCCCAGGCGATGTAGCCTTCCAGCACTGTCTCGCCGTCTTTGTATTCAATGGTTTTGCTCTGTGTTTTGCTCTCATTTGTTGCGCCCTGCATAGTCGTGCTCCTGGTCTGAAGTGCGTGTCTAAACGTTGCCAAGGGCCTTCATGGCAATATCTGTCGAGAAATATACCTGGCCCTTCATGTTGGCATAAAACTCTGTGCCTTTGAGCTTGTCCATCACCCCGCCCTTGACCTCGGCCAGATGCAGGGTGACGCCAACCTCAGCCAGATTGTCCTGCAGCAGCTCGAGCATCTCAAGTCCACTGGTATCAATAAAGTTGGTTGCAGTACAGATCAGCACCACATGCTTAATGACGGGCGCAGCCGCAACCCGGTTAAAGATGAAGGTTTCAATATGCCGAGTGTTAACAAAATACAGGCTTTCGTCGACGCGTAACGCCAAAACCTGCGGCGTGGTCTGCACCTCGTGGCGCAGTACATTGCGGAAATTTTCCGTATTGGCCACCCGCCCCACCACAGCGATGTGAGGTTTGCTGCTGCTGCGAATCAACAGCACAAAAGAAATGGCAATGCCCGTGAGAATGCCTGACTCAACCCCCAGCGCCAGCACCGCCAGAAAAGTAAAGGTGAAGGTCACCGAATCAATGCGGTTAAAGCTGAAAGTTTTGCGAATGCCATGCAGGTCAATCAACTGCATGGCGGCCATGACAATAATGGCGGCCAGGACGGCCTTGGGCAGGTAATAGAACAAGGGCGCAAACCACACCAGGGTCACCACCACCAGCGCACAGGTGACCAGGGAGGCAACGGGCGTCACCGCCCCGGAACTGAAGTTGACTACTGTGCGGCCAAAACTACCGGCCACGGGAAAGCCGCCTGCCAGGGCCGAACCGACATTGGCCAGACCCAGGCCAACCAGTTCCTGGTTGGGTGCAATCTTCTCGCGGCGTTTGCTCGCCACCGCCGTGCCAATGGCGACGCTTTCCATAAAAATCACCATGGCCATCAGCAATGCCGAGGGCGCCAGTTGCTGCACGTCAGCCATACTGACACTCAGCATGGCGAGGCTCGGCAGTTGCTCTGGAATCAGTCCCACCACGGCCAACTGCCGAGTCTCAGCCAAGCCCATGGACCAGACCAGCAGGATAGAAATAACCACCGCGTACATGGGCGCCGACTTCACCAGGCTGCTGGCCCAGAGCTCATTGAGGCCCAGCCGGTATAACAGACCTTCAAGATAATTGCGCGCCAGCCACAACAACACCATGGCCGACACGGCAATGGCCAGTGCCACCTGGTTTGTCGCGCTGAGACCCAGCAGCGTGTACTCAAGCACAGGCAGCAGACCCGAAGCCGCAGGTGAATCGAGGCCAAAAATGGGCGGTAACTGGTTGACAATAATCAATATGGCGGCAGCGGTGATAAAACCCGTGACCACTGCATGACTCAGAAAACTGATCACTGCGCCGAAATTAATGATCCGCAGCAGGAGTAATATACCGCCAGTGATCAGCGTCAGCTTGCTTGCCAGGACTGCGTAGGCGAGAGTTCCCGGCACCTCAAAGGTGGTCATCGCTTCCAGGGTCATCATCGACATGATGGCCGCCGGGCCGACGGCCAGGGTTCGGCAACTGCCAAACGCGGCATAACACAGCAAGGCCATGATGGCGGCATACAAGCCGGTCTCGGCCGGCAGCCCCGCCAGGAATGCGTAGGCAATAACCTGTGGCACGGTGATAAACAACACAACCACACCAGCAATTACGTCGGCACGCAAAGCGTGCAGGGTATAGGCGGGCAACCATTCCATAACGGGCAGCGTTTGGGTTAACCAGCGTTTTATCATCAGCGGATTATCTTACAGTTGGTGTACACAAGGAAAGCCGTGGTCGCAGCCTCGCAGCCAGTCAGCCTCACCACCATTTGGTCGCCGAGCATGCAGCCGATTCATCACCAATGCAAAGAAAACTTGGTTGACCCAATGGTACCGATGCTCTTATCCTGCACAGGCTATGTAGAAGGTGTCCTTAGCGCTGTCACAGATGACGCACAGGATGAAACGGGAAGCCAGTCACAACCTGGCACTGCCCCCGCAACGGTAGACGAGTTAGTCCAACCATTAAGCCACTGTATCCTTGTCGGTATGGGAAGGCGGTTGAACGTGAAGTCATTCACTCGTGAGTCCGGAGACCGGCCCGCTACTTAACACCACTTAACACATGTCGCGGCGGGCGATTGTGCTGATTATTTGCAAATGCTTCTGGTACCTGGTTGCCCCAGGCTGCCACACACGTTTCCGGTCAATCACACAGGCTTGCCCTCGCGTTTTTCGTCAACGCATCAACACTCGGGTGAGAGTGTGGAGGAAGCATGCCCAAACAAAAATCCCAGAACCTGTCCCGGCCCACAGCCAGCGCGATTTACCCCCCAGCTCACCAGACTCGCGCCAGCAACCACCTGGCCTGCAGCCTCGGGCTGGCGGCCGGGCTGCTGTTACCTGTGGTCAGCGCCACTGCCGTAGCGGCAGGCAAAATGGAGACCATCATCGTCACTGCGTCGCGCACTCCCCTTGCCCTCAGCGACACGGCCAGCGCCGTCAGCATTTTCAGCGCCGCCGAAATCCAGCAGCGAAATGCCAGCAGCATCGCCGAATTGCTGCGCGAGATCCCGGGCTTTGCACTCAGCCAACAAGGTTCAAAAGGGGCTGTCACGCAGCTGCGCGTGCGAGGCGCCGAAGCCAACCAGGTGCTGGTGTTAATTGACGGTATTGAGGTCAATGATGTGGCCCAGGGCAGCGAATTCAATTTTGCCCACCTGCTGACCAGCCAGATACAGCGCATTGAAGTGATCAGGGGACCACAAAGCGCTTTATGGGGCAGCGATGCTCTGGCGGGTGTCATCAATGTCCAGACTCTGGCGGACACGCCGGGGCAGCCTGCAGGGCAGGCGCAGGCCAACATGGAAATCGGCTCATTTAACAGCTGGGCCTACGGCACCAGCCTGCTGACCGCCGGCGAAAACTACCAACTGGGCCTGGGCCTCAGCGACTACAGCACCGATGGCACTAATATCTCACGCCAGGGTGGCGAAGCTGACGGCTATGCCAACACCAGCGTTAATCTCCATGGCCGATACACCACAGCAGCTGACCTGCAGCTGGGTTTCAGCTATCGGTATACCGGCGCAACCACTGCCTATGATGATATTGACTATGTCGTTACTGGCTTGCCCGTTGATGCTGACTTTCGTACTGAGTCGCGCCAGGCTTACAGCCGGGTATTTGCTCGCTATGGTTTGTTTGATGATCTATTGCATCAGACTCTGAGCCTGGCGCGCGCCGACACGGACAATGTCAACCTGGCTGGCCAGATAACACCCGACAGCAGCCGCGGTTTGCGCGACAAGATCACACTGCAGACGGATCTGACAATGGGCGCCCAAACCGTCACGGTGTTGCTGGAGCACGAACGCGAAGACTATGGGCAACGAGGGACAGCGACATTTTTTGGCGACCCCAACAAAGACCTGGCAAGTCGCACCAATGCCCTGGCGGCTGAATACCGGTTGAATGCAGACAGCGTCGATCTGTCCCTGAGCGCGCGCCAGGAGAACAACAGTGAGTTTGATAATGCCATGAGCTGGCGCACCACAGCGGCCTGGCACAGCGGTCGCCATACCACCTGGTTTGCGTCACTGGGCAAAGCCGTAAAAAACCCAACTTTTACCGAGCGGTTCGGCTTTTTCGATACCTTCCTGGGTAATCCTGACCTGCAGCCTGAACAGTCCCGCGGCTGGGAACTGGGCGTCCGCCAGCAACTGCTGCAGGCCGACCTGGACCTGTCTGCCAGCTGGTTCCACTCGACCCTGCAGAATGAGATTAATGGCTTTGTTTATGCTGCAGACATTGGCGCCTTTACCGCCGCCAACAGCAATGATGTTTCGAGGCGTCAGGGGCTTGAGCTTGAAGCCCACTGGACCGTCAGCAACAACCTGGCACTGCGCGGCAGCTATACTTACCTGGATGCGATAGAAGTGGCCAGCAACGGCAGTGACAAAGACGAAGTGCGACGCCCGCGGCACACCCTGAGCCTGAACGGCAACTATGCCTGGGACCGTTCACAGCTGAACATGACGCTGCTGTATACAGGCCGCCAGTCTGACGACTTCTTTCCGCCCTTCCCGCCTTACCAGGCCAGGGTTAACCTTGACGCCTATACCCTGCTGCATGTCGCCGCCAGCCACAAGTTATCTGACCAGCTGCAACTGTCCCTGGGCCTCGACAACCTGCTCGCTGAAAACTACGAGGAGGTCTATGGGTTTCAGGCACCGGGGCGCAGTGCAAGACTTGGGTTGAGGTATGCTTTTTAAGCCCTAGTCCGGCAGACCCAGCACGCGCTTGGCAATAATATTGCGCTGCACTTCGTTGGTGCCGCCATAGATTGTCACGGCGCGGGTCTGCAGGTAGGCCCGAGTGGCGTCCAGTTCTTCTGTTGCAAAACCCTCACCTTCCCAGCCGTGACCCTGGCTGCCCATTAATTGGGTCCGGAAATCAGCGCCATCACGGGTCAGTGTTGCCCCATAAAGCTTAAAAATGGAGATCGCTTCACCCATGGTCTTGCCTGAGGTATTTTCTTCCCTGGCACGCTGCTGGGTCAGCTTGAAGCTTCGAGTGTTCATGGCAAAACGCGTGACCCGTTCACGGGTTTCCGGGTCAGCAATTCTGCCGCTGGCATCCACGCCTACATAACGTTGCGCTACATCCGCCAGGGTTGTGGCTGGACCCAGTGGCCGACCGCCGCCCTCACCCAGACCACCCTGGCCTGAGCGTTCATGTTGGAGCAGGCGTTTGCCCACAGCCCAGCCGCGGTTGAGCTGGCCTATCAGGTCATCCTTGCGCGCCTGGGCGTTGTCAAAAAAGGTTTCACAAAAGGGTGACGAGCCGGCAATCAGGCGAATGGGTTTGATGGCCACACCAGGCTGGTGCATGTCGAGCAGCACAAAACTGATACCTTCGTGTTTGGGGACATTCGGGTCGGTGCGCACCAGGGCAAACATCCAGTCGGCAAACTGCGCCCCAGAGGTCCAGATTTTCTGGCCGTTAATTTCAAAAACATCACCTTTGTCGACGGCCTGGGTCCGCAGGCTGGCAAGATCGGAACCGGCACCTGGCTCAGAATAACCCTGGCACCAGGCGACATCTCCGAGCACGATGCCGGGCATGTGGCGCAGTTTCTGCTCTTCAGTACCATACTCCAGCAGTGTCGGGCCAATCATTGAGGTACCCATGCCAGGCATGGGCATACGGGCGTCAATGGCGCGCAATTCGTCCTGCAACACCTGGTTCTCTGCTCTGCTGAGGCCGCCGCCACCATAGGCCCTGGGCCATGTCGGAACGCTCCAGCCCTTGTTACCCAGGGCGTGGCGCCAGGCCAGCAGCTCGGCATCGATGGGCCGAATACTGCCAATAGGAATGGCCTCACCCGGCCCTCGCGCGGCGGCGGGACAGTGAGTTTGCAGCCAACTGCGGACTTCCTCGCGAAATGATTCAAGACCCATACCATCCCTCTCTTTTTTGTTTTTGGTCAGTCTGCCCCATCACCAGCAGCGTTACGCTTGTACCGAAGGATAAACTAGGAGGCAACTGCAGCTCAATGGCCTTGCCGCCTCGGCGACTTCCCAGGATTGGGCGCCCGCCACCATTCCGTCAAGCCTATAACAGCGGGGTTTGTGCAGCAGCGGCTGGGCGACCTAAAAAATAGAGTACATATACCCCAGGTAGCCGGCGAGCAGCAGCCCCCCCCAGACTTTGCCGATGGTCGCCTTGAACAGCACAAACAACAGCAACAGCAATGCACTGCCCAGCATCACCCAGATATCGATTCTCATGAAATCAGGATCGACGGGGATATCCGTCAGCAGCGCCGTAAAGCCAAAAATGGCCAGGATATTAAACACGTTGCTGCCGACAACATTGCCAATGGCCACATCGGAACTCTTGTGGAAGGCGGCAATGACAGTGGTGCTGAGTTCCGGTAACGAAGTCCCGAGGGCAATCAGGCTCAAGCCGATCACAGCCTCTGAAACACCCCAGTTGGCGGCCAGGCCAGCGGCACCCTCGACCACCAGGTCGGCGCCCATTGGCAAGGCAATCACACCCAGCAGGATAAACAAACCAATGGTCAAACCCGTGCCAGGCAGGCCCAGCACTCGCTCCAGTTCTTCTTCAGCATCATCAAGGGCGGGCACCATGTCGGAGCCGCGCGTCGCCAGGAACAAAAACCCGCAAAGCAGAGCAATCAGCAACACGCCTGCCATAAAAGTAATTGGGCTGAGAAAGCACAACACAATAAACAACACCGTGACAGCCACCATCAGGCCCGTTTGTTTGCTGAGGCCAGCCTGGTCACAGACGATGGGGTGGATCAGCACCGGCACACCAAGCACCAGCAGCACATTGGCAATGTTGCTGCCAATAATATTACCGACAGCAATACCTGGAAAACCGGACAGGGCTGACACCGAAGACACCATTAACTCCGGCGCTGAGGTGCCCATGGCGACCACAGTCAGGCCCACCACCATGGGCGGGATCTTGCTTTCACGGGCGAGACCCAGGGCACCACGGACCAGCAGGTCGCCACCCATCAACAGATAGACAAAGCCACCAAACAGCTTGAGAAAATCCACGGCCTCAGACATGTTTGTCCGACGTTGGCGCCTGGTCTTTGGCCTGCATATGATCCAGTAGTTCGTTGACCGACTCAGCCAGGTAGGCTATTTCGTCATCTCCGGAGGCATCTGCCCGCAATTCGGTTTCACCTTCACGGACCCGCTCCACCAACAATGCCAGGGCGTGGATGGGACGCGCCAGGTATAAGCCAAGCAAGGTGCCACCGATAATCGCAAAGGCAGACAGGGCCAGGCCAATATCAATCATGGCCTCTCGCAGGCGATCAGCGCGCTTGGCTTCTTCGGCAGCGTCAACCTTGACGATCAGGCCCCACTGCAGATCTTGCAGATAACGCGTTGCCGCCCACACATCCTCGTTGCGGTAATCCCTGACCCGCTCAGCAAAGATAATGTCTTCGCCGGCCACAACACGACTCATGGGGATTGAGGCCTTGGCATTCTCAAATCGCCGCACTGCGCCGCTGACGTCATAGCGGACCGGATTCAGCACCAGAATGCTATCACCATCCTGTTTCACTACCAGGGCTTCACCGCTGTCACCAAGGCCGGTGTAGTTACCCGTCACTGAGTACAGGTCAAGGGCATCAAACACCACCTCAATGACACCTACGGCAACCCCGTCAAAACTCAACAGACTTGAGAACGCCACGCGCAGGCCGCCGTTACTGCTCAGGTAGGAACCGCCGTAAAGGACTTGCTGCGGGTTATCAGGCACAAGATGCGGATGGGGGTTCTCCGCACTGCCAAAACCCAGCACTTCATTGCCCTGCAAATCAAGAATATTAATTCGGTCCAGGTTGTCGGTGGCAGTCACCGTATTCTCAATGATTTCGCTCACCCGCTTGAATGCCGCGGCATTGCCATCAGCATAAAAATGTTGCAGGTTCTCGCGCAGGTCCGTGCGGCTGCGAATCAGACGCAACTGGTCGCGCCAGCCTTCCTGAACCTTCACCAGGTCGCGTTTTTTGCCTTCGGCCAGGGCGTCGAGTTGGCGCACAGATATTTCCTGGAGTAACCCCGCGGCCGTGTGGTAAGCGAAAGTGCCCAGTAGCGCCATGCTCAACAAGGAGACAAAAACAAGTGCAAGGGCTAATTTAGTTCGAATATCCACAAGTACCACGGCGTTTTTGAAGACGGCTATCTTTGCATTTTTGCCTGCGCAATTCCAGCAAGCATCACCAGACCGGGTTTACCCGAAAGCCAGCACATGACCGCGGAATAACGAGACAACTTGCTTGGCGTGGCCGTGCAAACGCCCGGGCACAGGCAACCGGCCGCGGCCTTTAATCAGCCGCGGGCGCTTCTCTCGGCCGCGGCGCTGCTATCGGCCGCGGCGCTGTACCTCAACTCACCTGCACCACGGCTATCTGGTTCGCCGGCAGGGCGCGCTGACCAAGGCGCTGCAATGAGCGAATGCTGATGGTCATCACCAGCACACAACCCAGCAACCAGCAGCTGGCAAACAGCGGTTGTTCGAAAATGCTGCCGAGCTGGTAAATACTGCTGGCAGTCACATAGGCGAGGCCTGTGCTCCAGCAGAACACCAGCGCCATCCAGCGCCAGCCGGCCTCTTTGGTGATGGCACCCAGCACCGCCACACAGGGCGCATACAAGAGGATAAACACCAGATAACTGAAGGCTGACAGCTGGTTGCCAAAGAGACTGGCCATATTGCTCAGGGTACTGGAAGTGACACCCTGGACCTCAGCAATCTCTTCCTGGCTGGACATGACATCAATACTGATACCCAGAGGGTCGCCAAGGTTACCCAGCATATCACCCGTATTCACCACCACAGACAACAGGGCAGCCTCGACCGCCGCCAACAGGTCCGGCGCCAGGTCCGTGGCAGGCGCTTCGGCACCGCTGTACAAGGCGTCGAGGGTACCCACCACCGCCTCCTTGGCAAACAGACCGGTAAATAGCCCAACAGTCGCCGGCCAGTTGGCCTCGGTCAGGCCAATGGGGGCAAACACCGGCGTTATGGTCTTGCCAATCACAGAGAGCACAGATTTGTCAGAATCAGCGTGACCAAAGCTGCCATCGGTACTCAGGGAATTCAAAAAACTCAGGCCAATCACTACCAGCACAATGGTCTTGCCGGCACGCATCACAAAAGACCGCAACCGGAACCAGGTGGTGAGCAGGATATTGCGCGCCACAGGCAGGTGATAGGCGGGCATCTCCTGAAAGGACGGTGTCATCTCATTGGAGAATATCTGCTTGCGAAAAATCCAGCCTGTGAGCACGGCCATGCCGATGCCAATCAGGTAAAGCAGGAAGACGATGTTTTGGCCGTTGTCGGGAAAAAATGCCGCCGCAAACAGGGCATACACCGTCAGACGCGCGCCACAGGACATAAACGGTGCCATGGCTATGGTCAACAGGCGATCACTGTCACGGCCCAGGGTGCGGGACGCCATGACCGCCGGGACATTACAACCAAAGCCGACAATCAGCGGCACAAAAGCACTGCCTGGCAGGCCCAGCTTACTCATCAGGCGATCCACCACAAACGCCGCGCGCGACATATAGCCGGAGTCTTCGAGCATGGACAGGCACAAGAACAAAAAGCCAATCACCGGAATAAAGGTCGCCACCAGCTGGATACCCCCCCCCAGACCATCGGCCAGCAACACCACTAACCACTCAGGCAAGCCCATACTGACGAGTAACCAGCGACTACTGTCGACAAATACCGCGCCAAACAAGATATCAAAAAAGTCGATAAACACAGCGCCAAAATTAATGGCAATGGTAAACATGAGATACATCATCAGCAGGAACACCGGAATACCCAGCCAGCGATTCAGCACCCAGCGATCAATCTGCTCCGTGAGGGTATGCTCCACCAGATTCATCTGCACCACGCCGTCCACCATCTGCCGGGCCTTGTGATAGCGGCGAATGAGTTTTTCGCCCGGGGCATTTACATCTGCGGCCATGGCGGCTGTGGCGGCTGTCGTGGCGGCAAGAGCCTCGCTGGCGGGCAGCCGTTTGCGCTCCTGGGCCAGCATCTCCCGCACCTGGGCCAGCAGGCTTGCGATACCAGTACCACGCGAGGCAACAATGGGTGCCACTGGCAGGCCAAGCTTGGCGGACAAGCCAGCCACATCAATTTCGACACCATTCTGGCGGGCCACATCCAACATGTTCAGGGCTATCAGGACATTGCTGTTGATCTCCAGCAACTGCTGGGTCAGGACCAGATTACGCTCCAGGTTGGTGGCATCGAGGATATTGATGACCAGATCGATATTCTCATGACGCAGAAAGTCCCTGGCGACCTGCTCGTCGAGTCCCAGGTAGTCCTGCTCCAAAGAGTAGATGCCGGGCAGATCAACAACCTCAACTACCTGACCATCGAGGGTCATGGTGCCGGTCTTCTTCTCGACGGTCACACCCGGCCAGTTACCCACCTTCTGGTGCGCGCCCGTGAGGTCATTAAAGAGCGTGGTCTTGCCACAGTTGGGATTACCCAGCAGGGCAATGGTATAGGTACGAGGGCTGCCAGAGGTCATTTACAGCAACTCGACAGAAATCAGTGTGGCTTCCTGCTTGCGAATACTCAGCAGGGTTGAACCGACACGCACCTGCATGGGGTCGCCCGCAGGGGCAAACCGCAACACTTCCACGGTCACCCCGGGATAGAGTCCCAGGGCGTAAAGCCGACTTTGAATTTCGCCAATGCCTGCCGCTGCCCCTAAGACCCGGCAGTGACTGGCTTGCTGCATTTCCGCCAGAGTCATAAGTTGCTACTTGCTTGCCGCATGTTGAATGTGCATGAGAATTATTCTCATTTGCGGACATAATGCAAGTGATTGTTTTTTTTTGACAAAATCCAGCGCCCCCTGTTCGGCTTCTGCTACATCTCTGCGCAGATATGCCCGCCATCCACAACCAGGGTTGAGCCGGTCATGTAACACGAGGCATCAGACGCCAGCAACAGGATAGGTCCGTCCAGATCAGCAAATTCGCCATAGCGGCGCATGGGTATACCTTTGCGAAACTCATCTGAACCGGCACTCTCCAGCAACACTCGGCTAACATCGGTGAGAATATAACCCGGCGCCAGGGCGTTGACTCGAATACCAAATTTTGCCGCTTCCAGGGCCATGACTTCGGTGACCTTGATCAGGGCAGCCTTCGACACAGCGTAGGGAAACTGACCTTTGATGGTCCGGTAGGCGGTGATGGAGGCGATATTGATGATATTGCCTCCACCCTGTTGGCTTGCCAGCACCTGCTCGGTGTAATACTTGGACAAGCGCCAAGCCGCCTTGAGATTGGTATCCATGACAAAGTCCCAATCCTCTTCATCGATCATGGCATAGGTCTTGGCACCTGACTCAACCCCGGCATTGTTGATCAACACGTCGATGGGCCCAAAGGCTGTGGCCGCATCCTGTAAAAAAGCCCTGGCACTCTGCGCATCACGCACATCCAACGCCAGACCCAGGGCCTGGCCACCGTCGGCATTAATGCCGGCCACCTGCTCACTGATTTTGTCCAGCCGCCGGGCACCCAGCGCCACCCTGGCACCAGCGGCAGCCAGCAAGGTCGCAAAGTGGGCGCCAAAACCCGAAGAGGCACCCGTAATGGCAACATGTTTGCCGTGCATGGAAAAAGTCTGGTCTGTCACTGGTTGTCCTCTATCTGGCTGCTGTTTTGAAACGACACATGGCTGAATCTGCACTTAGG
>JANQYP010000009.1:60263-71977 GCA_030728785.1 Pseudomonadales bacterium | reverse complement strand
ATGGGACCACAGGCCAGCGTTGTTTTGCAACCGCCGGCCAATGGCCCCCGACCTCAGACCTTACCGGCCGTGGCATCATCACCAAACAACAGCCGTGAAAAGGGTTCCACATCGGGCCCGCGGCGCAGGTGATGGCCGCCATCAACACTCAGCACCACACCTGTAATCCAGCTGGCTTCGGGGCCGCAGAGAAAGCGCACGGCGCTGCTGATATCTTCAACCTGGCCGTTACGGCGGATGGGCATGCAGTCCAGATAGTCGGCAAACACTTTCGGTGTGGTCATCAGGCCGGCGGCAATTTCCGTATCCACCAGGCCAGGACAAACACTGTTGACGCGGATATTATTCTGTCCCAGTTCATCGGCGGTGTTACGAATCAGCATATCGATGCCAGCCTTGCTGACGCAATAAGGCCCCATATAACGATGGGTGCGGACCCCGGCGATAGAGGAAATACCGCAGATGGCGCCGCCGCCAGAGCGGGCCATGGCCCGGGCAGCATGTTTGATGGTATAAAAAGTCCCCGTCAGGTTGGTCTGCATGATGGTCTGCCAATTGTCAGCCTCGGTCACCATAATGGGCCCAAGACCACCAACCCCGGCGTTGGCAACGGCAATATCCAGCTTGCCATCAAGCGCTGCCACAGCCACTGCCGCCGCAACATCCGCTTCCACGCCCACATCGCCGACAAAAATATTGATGCTGACCTCTGGTGCCAGGACTCTTAATTCTGCCGCCGCGGCTTCCAGCCGGGTTCGAGTCCGCCCCATGATCGTGACGTTAGCGCCATCCGCGGCCAGCGCTTTAGCGCAGGCCAGGCCTATGCCACTGCCGCCACCGGTGACAAAAACATTGTAATTTGCCAGACTCGCCGCCATATACTTCTCCATCGTTAAAGACATTTTCCAAGGTAGTAAAAAAAGCTGCGTCTATACAGCTGCGTCTGTAGAGCTGCTTGGATAAAGCTGCTTCTATAAAGCTGCGCTTGATGGAGTTTGGTGTGCAGCGCGCGAATACGGGCGGCCCAATACAATCACCACTTAACATCACTGGTTTTGTGCTTGTTTAAATCCTGCTCTGTCGCTTGATCAATAACCGTGCTGCCACTAAAGCAAAACTACCAGCAGAACACCAGCCCAAGGACCTCTCCCCGCCATGTTTGACGCCGACCAGAAAGACCAGGGCAGGACGCGCGAGCAGGACCTGACAGGCATGAAACGCCTGGCCAGCGGCCTGTTCCTGCTGGTCACCCTGGTCTACATCGGCAGCCGCCTGCTGCAGGCCGCCCTGCCGGACTGGGGCACGCCACTTGGCTATGTCAGCGCCACAGCTGAAGCTGCCATGGTGGGGGCGCTGGCTGACTGGTTTGCGGTGACCGCCCTGTTCCGCCATCCCCTGGGCCTGAAAATCCCCCACACTGCCATTATTCCCAACCGCCAGGGCCAGATCGCCGAACAGTTTGGCGCCTTTGTGCAGCAGAACTTTCTGTCGGAGGCGGTGCTGGG
This sequence comes from Pseudomonadales bacterium, assembly GCA_030728785.1. GTDB lineage: Bacteria > Pseudomonadota > Gammaproteobacteria > Pseudomonadales > Azotimanducaceae > UBA4582. The sequence continues at coordinate 70,472 of JANQYP010000009.1, read as the reverse complement.
GGAAAAAATTCGCGGCATGCAGCTGAGCCAGCATGTGGCCAACTGGATTACCACACCAAAAAACGCCGCAGCCATCGCCGACCAGCTCACCGTGGGTCTGGCGGGCGCCGTGCGGGTCATGAACGACACGGATATCCAACAGATGATCGAAGCCAAGGTGGCGGCGAAGATCCGCGAAACCTCCTTTGCGCCGCTGATAGGTGAGCTGCTGACCTTTCTCACATCTGGCAGGCGCCAGCAGGAAGTCATTGATGCGGGGGTCAGGATCGCCCTCAGTCTGCTCGAAGACAGCGACACCCAGCTGCGAGAAAAAGTCGGCGCGGAGACGCCTTGGTGGTTTCCCGGCAGCCTCGACAAGGCGGTGTATAACAAGCTGGTACGCAGCTTCAGCAAGACTCTGTATGAGATGCAGGTGGATATTTTCCACCCCATGCGAGTCAGGCTGGTGAACATGAGCAACCAGTTTATGCAGGACCTGAAGTTTTCTGAGGAGATCCGGGCCAAGGAAGTCACTCTCAAGGAGGATCTGCTGAATCAACCGGCGGTTCGGGATTTTACCGGCTCCCTGTGGGCAGATATCAAGCAGGCACTGCTGCACCAGAGTGAGCACCCAGATGCTGAACTCAAACGTACCCTGCAGGCATCGGTGATTAAATTCGGCGAATCAATCCAGCAGGACCCCCTACTGGCAGCCAAGATCGACAACTGGGCGGATGAGGGTGCACGTTACCTGATTCGCACCTATGGGCACGAGGTGGCAGGCCTGATCCGGCACACTATCAACAGCTGGGACCCAGCAGCCACCGCCGAGCGAATCGAACTGCAGATCGGTCGTGACCTGCAGTTCATTCGCATTAACGGTACCGTGGTGGGTGGCCTTGCCGGCCTGGGCATCCATGCCCTGGCCGATCTGGCAGCCCTGTCGGGCCTTCGGATTACTGACCTGTGGCCGTTTTAAAACCCGAATAACGCGGCTGGTCAATGGCTATCTGGTTAACAACGGCATGCCGCAGATAATCCTGCAGCGCCGCATCATCCAGGGCCTGGCTGCCGTCCCGCAGTGCACGGGTCAGCTGCCAACGCAGGTCTTCAAGGCTGGCATCAGCGCCCGCTGCCGGATACAAAACCCGCAGCTTGGCTAATTCCAGCGCTCGAGCAGCAGCACCCAATTGCCATTCACGCATGACAATATCCACGGCATTACCAGCAACCCGAGCCAGGAAATTGACCCGCCCGCTGGTGGCTGCCATGACATCATCCCGAAGAAAGTCCCGCACTGCCGTCAACAACTCATCGGCCCGAGGCATATCAATACCCTGGTCTGTGGTTTTGCCCGGCACCGGTGTGACCTTACCCGGAATCAACAGGTTGACGCAGTCCACCTGACATTCGGAGGTGCGCCGGCCAATGGTGGGTCGCTCCACGGTTTTATCCGGCCCGCTGCGGTAGTGCTCGGCCATACCCAGACAACCAACACTCCACCAGAAAGAACCAAACACTTCCCAGAACTTCACCCGCTCGGCATCCACAGGCTGGCCAGACACTTCCTCATAACCCCGAAACAGATCTTCGTAGCTGCCAAAGCCACCGACGGGCTGGTCAGCACCAAAACGCCAGGAATTCACACAAATCCAGCCAAGGTCACGCATGGGATCGCCAATATGAGCAATCTCCCAGTCGAGCACGGCAACAATTTCCTGCTCGTTAACCAGAAAATTGCCGTTGCGGAAATCGTTATGCACCAGCCGCATCTGCGGCACCTCGGGCAGGTGTTCCAGCAGCCAGCGGGCGGTGTAATCGATCATGGGCTGCGGGGTCTCGAGCAGCTGGTAACGTTCCCAGCTCTGCTCGACAAATTCCCGCGGCGAAATCTCAAACAACCGCTGCCGCAGGCCGGTGGCATCCAAGTCCACACTGTGGATTTTGGCCATCAGCTTGCCGCATTCATACGCAAGCCTGGGTCGCAGTTTCGCAAAGGCAGGCGCGCGGGCAATACGTGCACCCAGGGCCTCCCCTTCCAGCCACTCCATGATAAAACCTTCACCCAGGCCGTCATCGTCCTGTAACACATGGTAAACCTGTGGTTCAGGCACACCCACATCACGGGCACTGCGCATCAGCAGGGCTTCCACATCCAGGCCCGGATGACCGGGCACGGGTTCGGTTTTTATCCCGCCAGGCGCGCGCCGCATGGCCAGCAACTGCTCACCGGCGGCAGTGTTAATGACAATACGATAGGTTTCCTGGCTGGCGCCGCCGGATAACCGGTCGACTTTCACCAGGGCCTTGCAGCCAGGAATGCGGGCTTGCAGGATCCGCGCCAGCGTTTCCTCAAAGTCGTTCTTGTCCGCCGCCATCCTCAGTCCACCTTCACACCCTTGGGTGCCTTCTGGTTCATGTAACCAAACATGTAACCACCAATGCGACGGATTTGGATTTCTTCGGCGCCCTCAGTAATGCGGTAGCGGCGGTGATGGCGATAGATATGCTCAAAGGGCTTGTGACGTGAATAACCCAACCCGCCATGCACCTGCATGGCCCTGTCAGCGGCATCACAACACAGGCGGTTGGCAATATAGTTACACATGGAAACCTTGTCAGACGCCATGAAGTTGCCATAGGTATCCATCTGCCAGGCGGTTTTGTGAATCAGCGCACGGAGCATTTCACACTGGGTCTGCAATTCCACCAGGGGAAACTGGATACCCTGGTTGGATGACAAGGGCTTGCCAAATGGCTTGCGCTGCATCGCATATTTAACAGACTCGTTAATACAATACTGAGCAGCACCCAGGCTTGATGCCGCCTGGCGAATGCGGTTTTCGTTGAAGAAGTGCTGGACCACCTGCAGGCCTCGGCCTTCACCGCCAAAAATGGCAGAGTCATCCACGCGGACATCAGTAATGGAAACTCGACCATGGTCAGTGGGCATATTAAATGTCCAGAGCATTTCTTCAACCTTCATGCCTTCAGCCTGCATGGGGACCAAAAATGCCGTAATGCCATCGCCATCACCAGGCTTACCGCTGGTGCGCGCCATGATCATGTCATATTGGGCTTTGTGGATGCCGGTGTTCCAGGTTTTCTCACCATTAATGCGCCAGCCATCACCATCTCGCACAGCATTGGTTTCCATGTGCGTGGCATCTGAACCGTGGTTTGGCTCGGTGATACCAAAGGCAAAACCACGTTTGCCTTCAAGCATTAGGGGCACCCACTCGGCCTGTTGTGCCGGCGTGCCGTAGTTGAGCATCAGCAGCAGGCCCACACTGTTACCAACAATGGAGTGCTCGTTCTGCAGGTCATTGTGCAGACCCAGGCCCATGGCGGCAAAATGCTCGCGAATGACGGCCATCCCCAGGTTGGTACCATCCTGGCCACCGTACTCTTTGGCCAGCGGGTAACGATAGTGACCGGCCTTGTCAGCCCGGCGACGGGCTTCACCTAACAGCGCCTCCCATTCCTCGTTAGGCAGACCGCCGCGCTCCCAGTCGGTGCGGGCATCTTCGCGGCGATGATCAAAAAAACGGATGTTATCGTTTTGCTGCTCCAGCGGCTTGATCTCATCAAGGATAAACTGGTCGAGGACCTTCAGATAATCTTGCAGGTCTTGCGGGATATTAAAGTCCATAACTTACACTCTCTCTGATTGAAAATTCGTTTGTGAGCATTTAGGCGTTGTTCGGATCATACCACCAGTTACCAACTGTTCCGCAAGGGCCTCAATACCCAATGACACACCGAGCGCACCGGCATCAGACAACCTCAAAAGCGACGCTGCCAAAGTCGCCTGCGGGCGCCGTTTGTGCAGTGCGATAGCGGGCGACATAGTGCCCGGGCCTGGCCAGTTGCACGCGCCCCAGCGATCCTGTCATCAACAGATGGCCGGGCAGCAGCGGATAGCCCTGGGCCAGGGTATGATTGATCAGCCAGACCAGCGCGGCCTGCTGGCTGCCCAGGGAATCTGTGCCCAGGGCGCTACCCAGCAGGTTATCTCCACAATAGAGGTCTATGCCAACGGCATCTGTGTCAGCAGGCGCCTGCAGCGGCGTGCCAACAATATAAACCCCAGCGGCGGCATTACTGGCCACCAGATCTGCGCCCACCATGGCACGACCGGCCGCATTGGGGTTCACAAAGCCGGCATCGGCAATTTCCACCACCGGCAGCACCTGCTGAATAAACCCGCCCACCGTGGCCAGGGTCACCGGCGCCGTTACCGCCCGCCCCAGGCGATAGCCGATTTCAGTTTCAATGATGGCCAGGGCCAAGTCTTTGATCTGAACCTGGCAACCTGACTGGCAGCGATGGGCAGCAAACAGCACGCCGGCTGCGGGGGTTGTCATACCCATGGACTGCTGGCCCGCAGTATTGGTCAGCGCCGCCTTGTAACCGCTGACTTCACCACTGCGGTCACCGGCAGCCTGACGCAGGGCCACATAGGCCCGCTGCACCGCATAACCCGTCGTTAACGCAGGGACACTTGGCCCTGCAAACAAGGGTCGCGGCGCGTGCGCCTGGTAAGCACTCAGCAGTTGCCTGGCGTACTCCTGCAACTGCGCCGATTCAAGATCCGCGGTTGGCTTGCTCATCATCAATCCATTCCATTCCATGACATTATTGTGTTTCAGGCGGGCCTGGGCCTTGCCTGCCGGGACTAAACGGGTGCAGGGGCTAAACGGGCGGTATGCCGGTCGCGCCCTGCAGCATCCAACGTAATAAGGGTAGATGTTGGCGCCCCTGAAAGCGCTGCTCTTGATACAGGTAGCCGGGTGAGGCAAACAGCCCCAGGGCCAGCAGGCTGTCCTCAAGTTCTGCCAGCACCTGCGGGCCCTGCGCCGCCACAAACGCCGCAAAGGGCGCCTCTGCCAGCGCCGCAGCGTGTAATGCGCCACTCACCACCGTGGTGATGGGTGCAGGGCCACCTGCTGCATGACGAAACAGCCCTGCATAAACAGTTTCTATGTAGGCCGCGGCAGCAGCGGCCGCGCCAGCCGCAGCATTGTCATACTCAGCATTGTCATACTCAGCATTAACATACAACAGACCCAAGGCCGCCAGGCGGGTATCTGCCTGAGGCTGGCCGTGGCTGACAGGAATATCCAACAAGCGGCAGGTCCGCTGCAGTTCAGTGGCAGCGTAAGCCTGCCGGGCTTTTGCCCGGCGGGCCTTGTAGGCCAACAATGGGTCTTCACCCACCTCTGTGGGCGGCTGGTTGGAGACCCGCTGCAGGCCAGCTTTGATGGGCAACCATTGCACCTGCAGATCAAAGTCTGCGACCAACTGGCGCGTCGCAGCCAGCGCCAGGTAACTCTCGGCATCACTGAAGTCGAGGCAGACCAACAGGTCGGCTGCAGCGGACAGGTGCGGGGCTGCTGTTACCCCGCTCAAGGCTGTAACACCGTATCATTGGCAACATCGGGGTAAGGGCCCTGGGCGCCGCCCAGGTGCCAGCGGACGCGGGGCAGGTGTTCACGGCCAAAATAGACTTCGCCGTCGATCACATAGGTGGGCACGCCAAAATAGCCGCGATCTAGAATTGTGTCCTGCAGCTGATCGTGATATTCCCGCCCTTCCCCCTGCCTGTATGCATCAAAGCCAGCAACATCAGCACCGGCCTCAGCCAGTACCCCGGTGACAACCTCAGGGTCCTCGATATCCAGCTCGCGTTGCCAGAAACGGCTGTAAACCCTATCCGTATAACCCTTGAGGACATCGTGGTGCTGTTGGCCAGCCCACAACATGCCGATGGCGGCCAGGGAGGAGTCCCAGATTTTCTGGGTGCCGCGCAATGTCAGGCCGCGCAGGGATGCATAACGGCGGGCGTCCATATAAGCATACTTCACCGCGGCCCACTGCCGGGGCGAACGCTGGTTGTCGACCACCTTGCCACTGTTGTTGACCTTGGCCGTGCCCAGATAGCTGCCAATATTGAGCGTCAAGGGTAACCACCGGATGGTCACGTCAAAATCCTGCTCCAGCGCATAGGTAGGGTCCTTGGCGATAAAAGCATAGGGACTCTTGTAGTCAATATAGACTTCCAGTTGCTGGCTCACAGGCTGGCAGCTCCTTTTCAATTGGCTGTTATTGCGCGTGCGGATCACAGCCACTCGCAACTTGCAGACCCGCAGTTATACCGAAGCTGGCACCGATTAGACAGCCCTTGCGGCATAAACCAGGGTTGCCTGCTGCAGCGCTGCGGACTAACGGCGCAATAGATTGCCACCGGTCAGCCAGCCATCACCATTCCCAGGGTGTTCCCGGCAGGAATTAAGCTGTGGCGATAAATAGACTATGTATCTATACTGCAGTGCAACACAGATGGGTTTTTTGATTAAAAGAGGCAAATTCAGACGATGCTGTCATTCAGTTCTTCCCAGTCCAAATTCGAACGGAAAATGCGCCGCGCAAAATCCCACGCCGAATGGCTGGCCGCGGCCAATGAACATGACCTGGCCACCGGCCGGGCCAAATGGCGCCTGGAGCCGCAGTCCTCCAGTTACGATTACCTGAATATCCAAAGCCGCGTCGATGAACTACGCAAACTGCGCGCCAATCATGACGACGTGGGCCTGTTGTTTGCCCTGAACCAGGGTATTCACGGCAACCAGGGTGGCATGGGTAATCCCAAACTGTATGAAAAAGCCCGCGTCGGCACCAAGAAGCTGATTGAAGACTATGTCGATGAGATAGTTGATGCCCTGAATCACATCAGCGCCCTGCCTGAGTCGGACGAAATTACCCACGAAGACAAGCTGGATTTTTTCCACCGCGCCCACCTGTGTTTTGGTGCCTCCGCGCTGATGCTCTCCGGCGCAGGATCACTGGGCCATTTTCACCATGGTGTGGTGAAAACCCTGCTGGAGCACAACCTGCTGCCAGATATTATTTCCGGCTCCAGCGCCGGTTCGGTGTTTGCTGCGGTGCTTGGCACCCATACGGATGCAGAATTGAAAAAATTGCTGGCCAGCGACAACATGCTTGACCCTTTTGAAGAGGAACTTGAGAAGCGCCCCTGGGGCATGATCCGGCCTCAGGTAGATGCTGATACCCTGCGCCTGATGTTGGCCGCGACAATTCCTGATATCACCTTCCAGGAAGCCTATGAGAAGACCGGGCGCTCCATCAGCGTCACCATTGCGCCGCTGGAAGAACACCAGAGTTCACGGCTGATGAACGCCATTACTTCACCAAACGTCTATATCCGCACAGCGGTGTTGGCATCCTGCGCCGTGCCCGGGGTTTTTCCGCCGGTTATGCTGATGGCCAAAAATGTCTATGGCGAGCCTCAGCCTTATCTGCCAAACCGCCGCTGGGTTGATGGCGCAGTGACGGACGATCTGCCCGCCAAACGTCTCGCCAGGCTATATGGCGTTAATCACTATATTGTCAGCCAGGCCAATCCCCTGGCACTGGCCATGATGAGCACCAGTAAGCTGCTGCCCGTACCCGATCTCACCAAGTCCATCATGCGTCACACCACCCGTGAGCTGTTGCGCGCCAGTGAGCAGTTCAGCCGCCGCTATATGCGCCAGGTGCCCAGTGTTGGCCAGGCCATGAGCATGTTCTACTCGGTGATGGCCCAGGACTACCAGGGCGACATCAACATCGTACCGAGCTTCAACTATGTTGATCCGCAGAAGCTGCTGGCGCGGCTCACCGCCAGGGAAATCCAGGACCTGATCCTCGAAGGCGAGCGCTCCACCTGGTCACAGCTGGAACGCATCAGGATTTGCACCAAGGTGGGGCGCACCCTGTCAAGAATCCTTGACCACCATGCCGGCCACAGTATCAAGGCGTTTTATAAAAAACGCGGGGCTGGTAAGACCAAAAAGGCCCAGGTACCCCTGGCGGCTGCCGGCCAGGCCTGAGCGCTGTGACTGCCGTGGCACGCACCACGGCAGTCAACCCCCTCGTGACTGGCAAGCCCAGGTCCGCAACAGCTCTGACCCGCAGGCATTTTGCCCCTTAAGCATTCTTAATGGTCAGACCACCGTCCACCGGCAGCACCACACCCGTTATGAACTGCGCCGCCGGCAAGGCCAGGCTCAGGGTGGCATGGGCAACTTCTTCCGGCTCCGCATAACGCTTTAATGCCACTCGGCGGCGGGCGTAAATCGCCTTCTGCTCATCGGGGATGGCTGCCGTCATACCCGTGTTAATGGGCCCGGGACAGACACAATTGACGGTAATCGCCTCCGGCCCCAGCTCCACCGCCAGAGAGCGTGTCAAGCCGACGACGCCGGTCTTGGCCGCTGTGTAGGGGCTACCGAACTTGGTGGCTCCCAGGGCCTCGGTGGAGGCAATATTGATAATCCGCGGATGGGCGGCCTTGCGCAGATAGGGTAAGGCTGCGCGAATGGTCAGCATCTGCGCGGTCAGCAGCACTGCCAGGGTCTTATTCCAGGCCGCCAGGTAGGCATCACCGTCAATGGCGCCAAAAATCGAAATCCCGGCATTGTTCACCAGAATATCAATACCGCCAAAATGTGCGGCAATGGCCTCAAACACAGGCTGAATGGCCTCACCATCGGCCAGGTCCAGAACCCAGCCACGGGCCTCATAACCGGCGTCAGTCATCTCCTTGACCACCTTGTCGAGAGCCTCGGCATTAATATCCAGCGCCGCAACCCGCGCCCCCTCATCAGCAAACAGATGGGCAGTAGCCCGACCCATGCCGCTGGCAGCCCCGGTAACAATAACCACTTTGCCCGCGACGGAACGGCTTAAGGTTGATAATTTCATACATATTGCTCCATTGAATAATGCTTCGGGGTGCCAGTTGCAGGCGCTTCTAAGGGCGCTGCCTGCGCCTTAGGAGTGCTGCGCTGACCCACTCTGCGAGGCAGTGTGCCCCATCTCCCCCGTGGGACGCAAATAGGGTACTATGGCCAGATTTGGCGTCCCCCTGGCCGCCCTGCAAACCGGTGGCACATGAACGAGCACAGGCAAAAACAGACTCAGGACCAGACCCGGCAACAGGCTACTGTGCGCTATACCACAGTTGAGATTGCCAAGCAGGCGCTGAACTTTTCCATAGCCCATTTCACTATTTTTTCGGCCACTGAACGCGAAGACCTGCATGGTCATAATTTCCAGCTGGCCTGCAAGGTCACCGCGCCGCTGGCGGCTGATGGCCTGCTGTTTGATTACAGCCTGCTGAAAAAGTTACTTCGCAGTCTCTGCGACGAAATTGATGAACAGGTGATTTTACCTGCCAACTCGCCCCACCTGACATTCACCGAGGACGAGCATTACACCATTGCCGTGTTTAATGGCGAGCGTATTCCCTTTCTGCCGCGGGATGTCACCATACTGCCCATTGCCAATACCACGGTGGAAGAATTCTCCCACTACTTCCTTGGTAAACTGCGCCAACACGCCCTCATCCGGGACAACGGGGTTGTTGCCCTGTCGGTCAAAGTCTCATCCAGCCCTGGACAATATGGCATCGCCGACTGGAGGCAATAATGCATACCCTGCTCATTACCGGAGCCAGCCAGGGCATTGGCCTGGAAACCGCCAGACTGTGCCTGGCGGCCGGCTACCGCGTGATCAACTTGTCTCGCCATGAGGTACCAGACGCAGGTATCGAGCACCACAATATTGACCTGTCGCAGGCAGACAGTGAAAGCCAGCTGCGGGAACTGCTGGCGGCCCGACTGCCTGCCGGCAAAATCACCCTGGTGCATAACGCCGCAAGGCTCGACAACGACACAGCAGCAGCAACCCCAACAGCTAACTTCCGTGAAGTGATGGCTGTCAACCTGGTGGCACCCCACATGCTGAACCAGCTGGTGATACCGCTGATGCAACCAGGCTCAAGCATCATTTATATTGGCTCAACCCTGTCAGAAAAGGCCGTCCCCAACACCTACAGCTATGTGGTCAGCAAACACGCCATCATCGGCATGATGCGCGCCACCTGCCAGGATCTGGCCGGCCAGCAGATTCACACAACCTGTATCTGCCCGGGTTTTACCGATACCCAAATGTTGCGCACTCATGTCGGTGATGACCAGGCCGTGTTAGCACACATTGCCTCGCTCAGCACCTTCGGGCGCCTGGTAGAGCCGCAGGAAGTGGCCCGAACTATCAAGTTTGCCGCCGAAAACCCCGTTCTCAACGGTGCCGTGATCCACGCGAACCTGGGGCAGGTCGAGACTTGAGGAACAACCGCAGCAGGCGCCAGCAGAGCCAATAACAGAC
>JANQYP010000009.1:50470-60163 GCA_030728785.1 Pseudomonadales bacterium | reverse complement strand
AACAGACTAACAACAGACTAACAACCAACAACAGTCAACAATAGACCAAAACTGCGAGACCACCATGCGAGCCGACGGCGAACCTATCAGCGACAAAATACGTGAGCGACGAGAACGAGTATTTTTGGTTTTAGCCGGATTTTTCCTCTGCGCCATGACCATGCTCAACATCATCGGCATTACGCGTTTTATCCAACTGGGCCCCCTGGCCCTGGCCGTGGGTGTGCTGCCCTATCCCCTGACATTTCTCTGCACAGATCTTGTCAGCGAACTGTATGGCCGCGCCCGAGCGAATTTTCTGGTGACGGTGGGCCTGATGCTGAATGGTTTTATTATTGCCACCATGTGGGTCGGCAACCAGCTGCCCGCAGCTGACCAGACGCCACCCTGGCAACTGATCCAGCTGGCCGAAGATGTGGCCCTGCCCAACGGCAGTATTGCCAGCGGTTCAGTAGAGTTGTTTGCACTGATGTATGCCACCACCTCCGGTGCGGTCCTGGCGTCCATGCTCGCCTACATCGCCGCCCAGTATTGCGATGTTTACATGTTTCACTTCTGGAAGCGCCTGACCAAAGGCAAACACCTGTGGTTGCGCAACAACGGCAGCACCCTGGTGAGCCAGGGTGTGGACTCATTTATGGTCATTGTCGTAACCTTTGGCGCGCAGTTCATCGCCGGTGCCATGAGTGGCGGCGCACTGCTGGTACTGATGGGCAGCAACTACCTGTTCAAGATGTTTGTTGCCCTGGCCGACACACCCTTCTTCTATGCCGGTGTCCATTACCTGCGGCGCTACCTGGAATTTTCCGACGACGAGTTGGCACGGCACATATAGGCAGGACACAGGCAGGACCCAGCCAGCACACCACGCAACACGCAACACGCTGGCTGCGGCACTACCAATGTGGCAGACCCAGCACCGCGGCTGAAAGGCTATTTTTGTTAACGCCAGAGACTTTTCGCCAATAAGCACTTTATCGAGCACAGGGACCCACCTTATGCAGCAATACACCGACCTGCTGGGCAACACCTACACCGCCAGCCAAGACAGCAGCGTGACCGCCATGGCGGCTGTTATCGAGGCTTATCTCGGCTCAAAATCCACTGTCATGGCACAACTGGATGACTTGCTGGCCGCCGACCCTGAGATGCCCATGGCGCAGTGCCTGCGCACCTACCTGCTGAAGCTGGCCGCCGACCCGCGTTTTGCATTGCCCGTTGCCCGCGGCCTGGCCGGTCTCAACGCCATCGCCGCCAGCCTCAATCCGCGTGAGCAATTACACCTGCAGGCCCTGAACCACTGGGTGGCCAACCAGCTGCACGCCACAGTAGATACCCTGGAGCAGCTGTTAAGGCTTTACCCTCGGGATATGCTGGCATTGCGTCTGACCCATTACCTGCATTTTTATGCCGGTGACGCCGCCCAGATGCGCGTCTCCGTCGAGCGCGCCCTGCGAGTCTGGGATCCAAGCCTGCCCTACTACGGTTACCTGCTGGGCATGCAGAGTTTTGGCCTCGAAGAGACCGGCGACTATGGCCACGCAGAGGCCATGGGCAAACAGGCCATTGACCTCAACGCTGAGGATATCTGGGCCGCCCATGCCGTCACCCATGTGTTTGAAATGCAGGGCCGCCACCGAGAAGGTATTTCCTGGGTGGCAACCCTGCTGCCCCACTGGCAGACTGGCAACAACTTTGTTTATCACCTGCACTGGCATAAGGCCCTGTGTCATTTGGGCGTCAAGGACTATGAGACAGCCCTGGCCATCTATGACACGCACCTTGAAGACGTCATCAGCGACGATTTTTACCTCGACACCTGCAACGCCGCATCGTTATTGTGGCGCCTGGAAATGCTAGGGGTTGATGTCGGCGAGCGCTGGCAGGCCTTGCGCAGTGTCTCGGCAGCCAGGGTCAGCGACGACGAGTTAATTTTTGCTACCCTGCATTACCTCATGGCACCGGCGCGCCTGGGCGACCAGCCGGTCATCGACCGGGCCATGGCGCAACTGCAGGCCTGGAGCCAGACCCAGACCACCCAGGGCCAGATTTGCCGCGAGGTGGGCCTGCCCGTTGCCCAGGCCCTGGTGGATCTGAGCACCGGCAATCCCCACAAGGCCGCCGAGACCCTGCAGCGGGTGGCCAGCCAGATTTACCTGATTGGCGGTAGTCATGCCCAACGTGACCTGTTTACGCGCCTCCAGCGGCATTGCGCAACAGCGCTGGCCTGAGGACAGCGGGGCCCTGATTCAACTTAAAACCTGAGAGGAAAGCACGATGGAATACCAAGAAATCCGTTATGAGGTGGACAGCAACATCTTAACCCTGACCATGAATCGTCCTGACAAGCTCAACGCCTTCACCGGCCGAATGATGCAGGAGATGATTCATGCCCTGGACTGCGCCGATGCCGATGACAACGTCAAGGCCATTATTGTCACCGGTGCCGGGCGCGGTTTCTGCGCCGGCGCCGACCTTGCCAGCGGTGGCAATACGTTTAACGCCGACAGCAGCGGCGCCGGCCTTAAGCCCGATGGCGGCGGCCTGCTGACCCTGCGACTGTTTGACTGTCTGAAGCCGGTGATCTCGGCCTGCAACGGTCCGGCAGTGGGTGTCGGTGCCACCATGCAATGCGCCATGGATATTCGCCTGGCCTCCGAAGACGCCCGTTATGGTTTTGTCTTTGCCAAGCGCGGCATCGTTCCAGAAGCCTGCTCCAGCTGGTTCCTGCCGCGGCTGGTGGGTATCAGCCAGGCTCTGGAGTGGACCTACTCCGGGCGAGTCTTTGGTGCCGCTGAGGCCCATGCCCGCGGTCTGGTACGCAGTGTTCACAAACCCGCTGACCTGTTACCGGCAGCCAGAGATCTGGCCCACGAATTTGCCGAGCAGACGTCTAGTATTTCCATTGCCATGATCCGTAACATGATGTGGAAGATGTTAGGCGCAGATCATCCCATGGAGGCCCACAAGATTGACTCCAGAGGCGTATACTTTACCGGCCGTTCTGCCGACGCCGCTGAGGGAGTGCAGTCTTTTCTTGAGAAGCGCCCTGCCAACTTTGCCGGCAAGGTCAGCAGTGATATGCCCGAGTTTTTCCCATGGTGGGAAGCTCGCGAGTTCAAATAGCCCAACCCGCACGACCCTAAACTGTAGCTGGCAGGGTGGCCATGCCGATCCTGCCAGACTACTTTCTGACAACACCAGATGGAGGTAATGCGACATGTCTAAACCCAGAATCGCCATTAACGGTTTCGGCCGTATTGGCCGCTGCGTCACCCGCATCGCCAAACTGCGCAAACACTATGACGTGGTTGCCATCAACGATATTGCCGATCCCGCAGCTTTGGCCTATGCCTTTAAATACGACAGCATTCATGGCAAGTATCCTGGCCAAGTAAAACTTGACGGCGACGTCATGGAGATTGACGGCGACCCCTTTAAAGTATTGTGCGAGCGAGATCCGTCGAAGCTGCCATGGGCCGCCATGGGTATTGATATTGTCATTGAAAGCAGCGGCCAGTTTCGCAAACTGGCGCAACTGCAACAGCACCTGGATGCCGGTGCCAAACGTGTCATCGTTACAGTACCCACCAAGGAGCCTTTAAAAGAAACCCTGGTGATGGGTGTCAACGACCACGTTATCACCCGCGATTCGCGGATCATCAGCAATGCCAGCTGCACCACCAACTGTGCGGCGCCACTGGCGAAAGTGTTACACGAAAATTTCGGTATTGTCCGCGGCCTGATGACCACCGTGCATGCCTACACCTCAGACCAGCGCCTGATTGATGCACCCCATGGGGGCGATTTGCGCCGCTCGCGGAATGCCGCCACCAACATAGTGCCCACCTCCACCGGCGCCGCCAAGGCCATTGGCCAGGTGTTGCCGGAACTGGCAGGCAAGCTGGACGGTTTGGCCATGCGCGTGCCGGTAGCTGACGGTAGCGTTGTGGATCTGACAGTAGAGCTGAGCCGCGATGTTACCGTCGCGGAAATCAACGCCGCCATGGCCCGCGCCGCCCAGGGCCCGCTGTTTGGTATTCTTGAATATTGTCTCGACCCGATTGTTTCCAGCGATATTGTCGGCAACCCTCACTCCAGCATTTTTGACGCAGCGCTGACCCAGGTGATTGGCGGGCGGCTGGTAAAAGTCATCAGCTGGTACGATAACGAATGGGGTTACAGCACTCGCATCGAAGAACTGATCAACAAGCTGGCCCGGCTTGATCAGTGATGCCGGCTGAGGTCTGCAACCAATAGCGCGGGTCGCGACCCAGAAAAGCACCACTACTGCAAAAAAATGGCGCCTGACTTACAGGTCAGGCGCCATATCAAACCTGCAACTGCCCCGAACCTGGTGGCCAGGGACCTGATCCCAGCCCCGGTTGGCGGCAATTGTCCATCAGCCAGCCCGGTTCAACTCCAGCCCCGCCATTGAGCCTTCCGCCCGCCAGGCCTCAAGCTTTTCGAAAAACGGCACAGAACCCGCACCGTAACTGCCATTCCGCGCCGTCATGGGATTGGGTTTGCCTTCATTGTTGTAATAGCCAGGCGTGCAGGAAGCCTGGTAGCTTTCGTTAAAGCGCGCCAGGCCGACGATCTCCTCAACCCAGGCGGCTTCTGCCTCGGCGGTTGCTTCCACGGTCTGCACATTACTGCCAAGGCAATGCTCAACAATATAGGCAATATGTATCGCCTGCTCATTCATGGCATGGGGAAAGTTCACCGTAAAGGCTGACTGGGCATTGCTGATAATAAAACAGTTGGGGAAGCCTCGAGAATGCAGGCCATGGAAGGTGGAGACACCCTCGGCCCATTTCTGCTGCAGGCTTATGCCACCACGCCCTTGCAGGTCGTAGCCGGAGCGGCGGGTATATTCCGTACCCACCTCAAAACCCGTGGCAAAGATCAGACAGTCAAGTTCATATTCGACGCCGTTGGCAACAACACCCCTGGCGGTGATCCGGTCTACCCCCTTACCCTGGGTATCCACCAGTTCGACATTGGCGCGATTAAAGGTATCGAGATACTCATCATTAAAACACGGCCTTTTGCAGAATTGCCGATAGTAGGGTTTGAGTGACTCAGCCACCGCCGGGTCGGCAACAATGGCCGCCGCCCGGGCCCTGACCTGCTCCATTTTCTGAAAATCTGCGAGCTCCATTTTTGCCATGATGTCTGCCGGGTCCAGGGGCGTATCAGACTGGAAGTTGACCATGGTGGCGAGGTTGCGGATGATCTCAGTCCAGCCATCATTGACCAAATCTTCAGCCTGGTAGCCACCGGAGACCAGGACATTAAAATTATCCATCCGCGCCTTCTGCCAGCCGGGTTTCAGGCTCGCCGCCCATTGCGGGTCTGTGGGTGTATTGTTGCGCACATCAATGGACGACGGGGTGCGCTGGAACACGGTCAGTTGCTGAGCACTTGCCCCCAGATGCGGCACACATTGAACGGCGGTGGCACCGGTGCCGATAATACCAACGCGCTTATCCTTCAGGCCCGACAAGTCGCCAAGGGGGTGGCCACCGGTATAAGCATAATCCCAGCGACTGGTATGAAAGGTGTGGCCGGCAAATGTATCAATACCCTCAATGCCAGGCAGCTTGGGTCGATTCAAGGGGCCGTTTGACATACACACAAACCTGGCCCGCATGCGGTCGCCACGGTTGGTCATGACTATCCAGCGGCTGCTGTTTTCATCCCATTCAAGGGCTGTTACCTCAGTCTGGAAACAGGCATTTTTATACAGGTCATATTTTTCACCGATGGCTTTACTGTGGGCAAGAATTTCCGGTGCACGGGTATATTTCTCCCGCGGTACAAACCCCAGCTCTTCACACAGGGGCAGGTAGATATAAGACTCCACATCACAGGCTGCACCCGGATAGCGGTTCCAATACCAGGTGCCACCAAAATCGCCGCCCTTCTCAATCATGCGGATATCCTTGACACCTGCCTCGCGCAACCGCGCGCCTGTCAACAGGCCACCAAAGCCACCGCCAATCACCACCACGTCGACCTCGTCGTTAAGGGGCTCGCGGCTGAAACCAGGTTCAACATAGGGGTCATCAATGTAACGGGAGAAGTCACCCTTAACCTCCTGATACTGACTGTTCCCGTCGGCGCGCAGGCGTTTATCCCGCTCGATACGATATTTCTGCCGTAATTCATTCGGGTCAAAACCGAGTGTTTCAGGGGTTGGTTGGTTAGCTTCAGGCATGGCGGTTAGCTCCTGGTCATTTATAAAAAGCCTAATGACATGACAGCCGAACCCTTGAGTCCCAATACTGGTAACACCCTAGTATCAAAGTCGCCATGCACAGATGGCAAAAATACTAGCACATTCATTATTCATTGGAATCAATCGGGCCCATCAACGTGGCTTATGAGGGACCGCCGCCAACACTGGCCAGGCTCCTTAGCCAGGCGCGATAATATGGTCAAATTGACCAGAACGGCACCGCCATATTCAGCAATATCACCGACTATTCAGATAGTTATAAAACTGGCACGAATAGTGTTTATAACCTGCCAAGACCCGCAGAGAAGCACCCCATGATGGATTTGATCTTGCACATTGCCCTACTAGCCGGCGTTATTTTTGCCCTGGCCCGCTCGCTCTCTGGCATTTATGTCGGCGGCTATGGCACTGCCCTGCTGGTGGCCATTGTCTACGGGCTGATCAATGTGACCCTCGGCACCCTGCTCAAAATTCTCAGCATTCCGTTTATCATCGTTACCGTGGGTGTGTTTTTGCTGTTCATCAACACCTTCCTGCTCTGGCTTACGGACCAGCTGCTGGACGACTTTGAAATTGACGACCTGGGCACAACTTTTCTGGCGGCAGCGTTGATCACCCTGGCTGACACGTTGCTCAGCTGGGCACTCTAAGGCAAGGCAGCAGCGGCTCGCCGAGGCGCCGGTCGGCGCCTGAAAACCCCTTGGGGGCAGGGTCCCTGCCGGCAAGAGCGCCCCGCCCATGGCTGGCACGCGCTTACCTGACCTATAACGCGCGTGACGCCATTTCACCTGCCAGTTGTTTTCAGGCTTGTCACAGGAGCAATGCTACGGCTACCATACGCCCCCCTTGCAGCTCACTGTCAGCGTATGAAAGCCTTCAATTGCCAGCTCTGCAGTCAACCCACCTATTTTGAGAATGATCGCTGCCTGAGCTGTGGCAGCCAACTGGGATACCTGCCGGACGTGCACAGCCTGGTAGCCCTGGCACAACACGCCGATGGCCTGCTTTACCCGCTGGCAAACAATCCTCGCAACCAGGGTTACCGGGTGTGTCTGAACACCAGCGAATGGCACGCCTGTAACTGGCTAATCGCCGCCGACAGTGACGCAGTTTACTGCCGCTCCTGCTGTCTCAATGAAATAATCCCGGATCTCTCCGTTGCCAGCAATGTGCCGCTGTGGACTAAACTCGAGGCTGGCAAACGCCGCCTGCTGTATAGCCTGCTGCGCCTGGGTCTGCCAGTGCTGAGCAAGGCCGAAAGCCCAGAGAAAGGCCTGGCGTTTCGGTTTCTGAAGGATATCAGCGCCAGCTTTCGGGAAAACAACACTGTTCTGACTGGTCACTCCAAAGGCATTATTACCATCAATCTCGCCGAAGCTGACGATGCCGAGCGCGAGCGCCGACGCCTGGACCTGAATGAGGTTTACCGCACCGTGCTGGGCCATTTTCGCCATGAGAGCGGCCACCACTACTGGCAGCTGCTGGTCGCAAATTCGGCAGCACAGGCGCAGTTTCGCCAGTTATTTGGTGATGAGCGGGTCGACTACGACACCGCCATCGGCAATCACTATGGCAGCGGCCCAAAGCCGGGCTGGGAAAGCCGCTATATCACCGCTTATGCCAGCTCTCATCCGCTGGAAGATTGGGCCGAGTCCTGGGCCCATTTTGTGACCATTGTAGATTCACTGGAGACCGCCACAGAGTTTGGTGTGGTCATTACGGGTAACGGCTCAAAGCAACTGTTTGCGCCCCTGGACAGCTACTGGAGCACAACCTTCGACGAACTGCTGGAACAATGGCTGCCCCTGACCTATGCGGTCAACAGCATCAACCGCAGCAGCGGCCACGGCGATCTCTATCCATTTGTCCTGTGCCGGCCGGCGATCCAGAAATTGCGATTTGTCCAGCAGGTGGTGCGTAATGCCCGTTTTAATCTGGGCCAAGGGGCGGGCTAAGGGTAACTGGAACAATTGATATCACTTTTAACAACGGATTCGCCAAATGACCAACCCGGCTACTTCCCTGACCGATATCCTCACCCTTCAGCCTGGCACCCTGGCTGATGAATTTATCGGTCTTCCCAAGGCCTATGGTGCCATCGGCATCTATGGCGGACATTTTTTGGGCCAGGCACTGGCGGCCGGACTGGCCACCGTCGACAGCACTAAACTGGCCAACTCCCTGCATGCCTATTTTCTACGCCCTGGCCAGCCGCACCTGCCGATCGTCTACCGGGTGGCACGCCTGCGGGATGGGCGAGGTTTTGCCAGCCGCACCATCACAGCCTTTCAGCAAGAAGTACCGGTATTTCAGATGATGGCATCGTTTAAGGTTTTGGAACCTGGTGATGAACACCAGAAAACCATGCCCAAGGTGACGCCTGCAGCCACCCTGATTGCCCGGCGCGAAGCCGCCGGCGAACCCAGCTTTCCTTTTCCACCGACCCTGGATGGCTGGGTCGACATGGAATGGGCCAGCGAGTCCTTCAGGCCCAGCCAATTTGTCGCCGGCCGTAAGCCGTTCCTGCAAACCTGGATGCGTGCCAATGTTCCTGCTGATATTGGCCCCAGGATGAGCCAGTGTGCATTAGCTTACCTGTCTGACGGCACCCTGATGTTTAATGCGGTGCTGCCCCACGGCATACCCTTTGATACACACCGGCTGACATCCCTTGACCAAGCCGTGTGGTTCCACCGTCCCTGCCAGGCAGGGGAGTGGTTGTTGTTCGACCAGCGCAGCACCGCCGCCGCCGACTCACGCGGCATGAATGAAGGTGAGGTCTATGACAGCAGTGGCCAGCTGATTCTTACGGCCGCCCAGGAATCCATGCTGCGGCGGGTCAAAGCCGACTGACCTATCAACCAGAGGCCCTTGACCCATGCGCCGATTATATCTACTTTTGCTTTTGCGCCTGCCCTTGTTCAGCGCCAGCCTGACCCAGCTGATACCCACCAGCATCGCCGCCGAGGTGGGGGCCCGAAGCCGCAAAATGGACGACGCAGCAACCTGGCAGCCATAAAAACATGCAACTAAAACCTACCGAGCAGGCGCAAGCTTGTCCCTGTGGCTCAGGCCAGCCGTTGGCGCAATGCTGCGCACCACTGCTCTGGAAGGGCCAGGCTGCGCCTACAGCACAGGCCCTGATGCGCGCCAGATACAGCGCCTTCTGCCTGCATCTGGACGCCTACCTGCGCGCCTCCTGGCACCCGCAGACACGGCCATCAAGCCTGGCATTTGATCCGGCGCAACGCTGGCTGGGGCTGAAAATTGTCGCCTGCAAGGCTGGCGGTACTGGTGATGCCACGGGCCAGGTCGAGTTTGTGGCCCGCTATAAGATTCACGGCAAGGCTTTCCGACTCCACGAAAATAGCCGCTTCTGCCGTGTTGACGGCCACTGGGTGTACGTTGACGGCGATATTGACCCTTCCGGGCTGCCATGACTTAATAGA
>JANQYP010000009.1:49230-50370 GCA_030728785.1 Pseudomonadales bacterium | reverse complement strand
TGGCACCCCTGGTCTTGGCACCCCTGGTCCTGGGGCCAACAACAGTTGGCACTTTCAGCGACCTGTTACAGTCCGTGTGCAATAGCACCGACGTCGAATTTCTGCCGACGGCCCTGTTGATTTATGGCTTTGTCTACCTGATTTCGGCCTTCAACGACTATCTGGCGCGCCAACACCTACTTACCGACCTGATATGCGCGCAGGCTGCAAAATAACCACCAAGAGGCCCACCCATGACAACTGACAACACTGCCGTGCCAAAAGAGAAAGAGACAGAGAAAACCGACCTGGTCTGCGAGTCGCTGGAACTGGCAGCGGCAGCCGCCGGCGATATTTCAGCAGCCATCTATGCTGACTATTTTGCCCGCTGCCCGGGCTCCGAGGCCTTGATGTCGCACATTGACCACATTGTCAGGGGCAAGATGCTGGAGGAGGTTTTTCGCCTGCTGATGATTCAGGACTATGCAGGGGAAGAAGGCTACCTGAACTTCGAGATGCGTAACCACAGGCTGGCTTACAGTGTCGAGGCACACATGTATGCGAATCTGCTGGATGCCATCCTTGCCACCGTGCGCACAGCTGCGGCTGACGCCTGGACACCTGCATTTGAAGCAGCCTGGGAAAAGCGCCTGGCTGACCTCACTGCGGAAATAAGCGCCCGCGTCAGCTAGGCCGGAATGGCAATCTCGATCATGGCGCGCTGATTGATGCGCCCGGCCAGTCTTGACAGCAGATTGGTTAGGCGAAACTGCCAGCCATACTTGGCCACAAAGCGCCCGTATACCCCCTTGAGCAGGTCCGGGTCAGTGACAATACGAGCGCTGCCTTGCAGGGCAGCACCTGCGGCTAATTTACCGCTGTAGTTGCAGACAGCCAGGCTCACTTGGTCGTTGTTGTGCAGGCGTTTCACCTTGCCGGCGCTGGCTGCAGAGAACACATAATAAAGCCCATCAAGCTCTGCTATCCAGACAGGCGTGCTGACCGCCGCACCGGTTTTGCGATAGGTGGTAAGACTGACATAGGGTACACGGGCCGGATCAAAAGCATTCATAAACTGGTCTGCTGCGAAGATGGCTGAGAATGACGCTGAATATACCATGATGCCTGACTGGCGAGCCACGGGATGTATGGCGGGCGGCC
>JANQYP010000009.1:23882-49130 GCA_030728785.1 Pseudomonadales bacterium | reverse complement strand
CACCTACTCATACTCAGACAGGGCGTTGGCGCGATATAAAAACTGGTAAATCGACTGCTGCAGGCGCACCACTTTGCTCTGCAGATCAATTGTCTCGTTCATATAAGTGGGAGGATCGGAACACAGGTTGCGAATTCGCAGGCTGCAATCCAGATTGCGGCACAGGGTATTGCCAATCGTGATGCGCTCATCCGTACCCCGCACCAGCAAACTGAACATCGCCGTGCCATTGGTCCGGTGTACATGGTGACACCAGGCACACATTTCATAACGTGGCCGCTGGCTGCTGGGCCGACTGCAGCGCAGGACCACACCCCGCAGGGTCCCATTGGCCAGGGGCACAACCATATAGCCCTTGTGACCCGCAGGATGAAGCCAGCCAAAATAGTCGAGTACTGCCCAGTCAACTGCGGCCAGGTTTGGCACGACTGGCTTGCTTCTACCTGTTTTTTGATCGCCGTGAAAGGCGCCATGGATCTCCTGCGGTGTAAGGACCTGCATAACGTTTCGACAACTAACCCGGGATGTTGGCCAACCCGCATAATACCTTACACCAACCGTCCCAGGTCAAATCCCTTGCCGCCCGGCGACTCCCCTCACATGCTGTTAACCGCTGTTGCTGGAGTACCGGTGGCGTTATCCAGGACAATTCTGGCAACGTTTCGCTGCACCAGGGACTTGCCGATACCCTTGACAGCAGTCAACTCCTCAACCAGATAAAAACGCCCATGCTGCTCGCGATAGGCCACAATCGCCTCGGCTTTCCGCAGGCCTACACCCTCCAGCACCCTGGCCATGGTCTGTGCGTCATCCTCGTTAATGTTGGTTGTGAGCGCAACGCTGACGGCTGCCTCGCTGCGGTCAGCCGCTGCCGCCCACGGGTTGCACATCAACAGCATGACAGTGATTAAGCTCAATACTCGCCAATTATTCATTCTCGTCTCCTTGTTTAGAAGGGGATTAACAGCGCCCCAGAAATAACTACCCTTGTGAGTCTGATCACTCGAGGCTCACTTTAGGGGATGGCGGTGCAACCCAGCAGTGGTGGATGGCTGCGGACCTTGTCAGCTGATGCAGATAGGCACAGCGGGCGCCCTGCCCTGTGCCGGGACGGCAATTTGCAGCCGTGACAGGGCGTAAGGCTGGCGACTGAAGAACTGCATGAAGCCCTGGGGGAGTCTGGCGGGCTGAAATTCAAGCCACTGCGACGGCGAGTGCGTTATTCGCCCTCAAGACCAAAAATGGCGTGGATAGTGCCCCAGCTCTTACAGACAGGGCAATGCCAATGCAGTTTCTTACCATCAAAACCACACTCGTGGCAGCGGTAAGCTGGCTTGTCGGCCACCAGCGCCTCAGCAAAACTGCGCAGAATAGCCAGATTCTGCTTCGCCACACCGCTGGTGTTGTCGATATGCAGGTCAATCAACTGGGTCAGGCCACGAATGGTCGGGTTTCGCTTCAGGTGGTTGGCAATGAACTTTGCCATAGCCTCATCACCGGAGGCTTGGCGGATACTGCTCGCCAATGTCAGGACAATGGAGATAGACGGGGTCTGCGCCAGACAGGCGCGAAGGTATTGCTGGACTTGCTCTGCCGCGGCGCCACCTTGCTCAGACGCCTTGATCAGGTCTGGCAGGGACTCGGGGACATACACGGGGTTCTGGTCCTTGATAC
This sequence comes from Pseudomonadales bacterium, assembly GCA_030728785.1. GTDB lineage: Bacteria > Pseudomonadota > Gammaproteobacteria > Pseudomonadales > Azotimanducaceae > UBA4582. The sequence goes on along the minus strand of JANQYP010000009.1, from coordinate 47,456 downwards.
GCTGCAAAGCCTTCACGGCCTCAGGAAAGCGCCCCTGCTGCAGCTCCAGCTTACCCAGCAGCAAACTGGTACGGGCATTTTTTGCATCATGGCCAATGGCGTCTCGCAACGCCTCACGGGCGGGCTCAATCTGCCGCGCGGCCAGGCTCGCCTGGGCCAGCTCACAATAATAATGGGAGATCGCCCGATCGTAACTGGCGCCATCATCACCGCTGGCCAGTTTTTCACTGACGGCAATGGCCTTGTACCATTCTTTCTCTCGCTCGTAGAGCTCAACCAGCAGGGCAAGGCTCTGCCTGGCAATCTTGTCCTGGCGCGGGGCCAATATCAGTAATAACTCTTCGGCCCGATCCAGCAACCCCGCCAACAGGTAATCCCGCGCCAGTTCCAACTGCACATTGCCGATAACCGCATCTTCCAGAGTGCCGTGGGCCAGGATATTCTGGTGGACGATCACCGCTTTCTCCACCTCACCGCGACGACGCAGCAAGCTGCCCAGGGCCAGATGGGTCTCGATGGTGTCCTGGTTAACCCCCAGGTCTTCAATAAAGCGGGTCACGGCGCGATCTGGTTCTTCACTCAAAAGATAGTTCAAGCCAGCATAATACTGCGGACCGGAGGTTGGTCGTGAGTCCTTGCGCTCGCGCCGACCCAGCCACCAACCACAACCAATGGCGGCGACAACAAGAAGATATAACAAGCCGTTTTCCATGGAATAAAAACCTGAATTCAGGTGGGTGAGCGAATCGCAGCAGGCGTATCGGTGCGCGTCACACTGGCACCGGCCAGGGCCTTATCCAAGTCCTGGCGGCTCGTTTCAACTGCCTTGCGAGCCTTGCGAGCGTCAAGCTTGAGACGAGTATTGGTGGCCATATTGAGCACAACCGCAAACAGCACCCCAAGCACAAAGGCCAGCAACATCCACCAGGCCACTGGCCACTCTGGCGAGCGCCAGGACAAAAATACCAACGCCACGGGTGAACTGTTTTCCGAGGCGGCGAGCAATACCAGAATAAACACCAGGGCCATTACCAAGCGGAAAAACCATTTTTTCAGCAGAATCATCGGGTCTCCGGGCTTACAAAATTTGGCCAAAAAAAAGCAGCCATACAGCTGCCAGTTTAGATCACACAGATATTCATTGCCGCTCTTTTTTAGCAGCCACTTGCCTCACGGCGGGCTTTACCCCACTTCCCTGCCCAAGGCTTCTTTTTCCAGACCCAGATTCACCCGGTCCTTGAGTTCTTTCCCCGGTTTGAAATGGGGGACAAATTTGCCCGCCAGCTCAACTTTTTCACCGGTTTTAGGGTTGCGACCAAGTCGGGGGGGCCGAAAGTGCAAGGAGAAACTGCCAAAGCCACGGATCTCAATACGATCTCCATCCGCCAGTGCTTCCGCCATCTGGTCCAGCATCATCTTTACTGCCAACTCTACATCTTTGGCAGAAAGCTGATGCTGAACGCAAGCTATCCTCTCAATCAGTTCCGACTTGGTCATCTGTGATACTTACCCCGCCTAGTCGGACGAGCCCTGATCCATTTGCTGCTTGATCAGGTCACCGATGGTGGTGGGGCTTACTTCTTGTTCTTTCTCGCGGTGCTCTTTCACAGCCAGTTCTTCATCAGCCATGTCCTTCGCTTTGATGGAGACGCCCAGAATGCGGTTCTTGCGATCCACACTGATAATCTTCACTTCCACTGCTTCACCGACACTCAGCGCATTACGTGCATCTTCAACGCGGTCCTGGCTGATTTCAGAAGCCTTGAGGATACCGTCAACTTCAGCTGCCATTTCGATCACAGCTTGCTTGGCATCCACTTCCTTCACCTTGCCCATAACAATGGCGCCACGCTCATTCACAGCCACGTAGTTGGTGAAAGGATCTTCTTCCAACTGCTTGAGGCCCAGGGAAATTCGCTCACGCTCGGCGTCAATAGACAGAATCACAGTCTCTATCTCATCACCCTTGGTGAAGCGCCGCACGGCCTGCTCGCCTGGCTCGTTCCAGGAGATATCGGACAGGTGCACCAGACCATCGATGTTGCCTTCGAGGCCAATAAAGATACCAAAGTCAGTGATGGACTTGATGTAACCCTTGATATGGTCGCCCTTGTGGTGCTGAACCGCAAACTCTTCCCATGGATTGCCCTGACACTGTTTGATGCCGAGACTGATACGACGACGCTCTTCGTCAATATCAAGCACCATCACTTCCACTTCATCGCCGACCTGAACTACTTTGCTCGGGTGGATGTTGCGGTTGGTCCAATCCATTTCGGAGACGTGTACCAGGCCTTCCACTCCCTCTTCGAGCTCGGCAAAACAGCCGTAGTCGGTGAGGTTGGTGACTTTCGCCATGGTCCGGGTGCCTTCGGGGTAACGGTTGGTGATCAAGACCCATGGATCTTCACCCAGTTGCTTGAGCCCCAGAGAAACGCGGTTACGCTCACGGTCAAACTTCAGCACCTTGACATTGATCTCGTCGCCAACGGCAACGATTTCGCTTGGATGTTTGATACGCTTCCAGGCCATGTCGGTGATGTGCAACAGTCCATCAACACCGCCGAGATCGACAAACGCGCCGTAATCGGTGAGGTTCTTGACGATACCCTTAACTTCCTGACCTTCCTGCAGGTTTTCAAGCAACTGCTCGCGCTCGGCACTGTTCTCTTCTTCCAGTACGGCACGACGCGATACCACAACGTTGTTACGCTTCTGGTCCAGCTTGATAACCTTGAACTCGAGCTCTTTACCTTCCAGGTGTTCGGTTTCGCGCAGGGGCCGCACATCAACCAGTGAGCCAGGCAGGAACGCTCTGACATCACGAATTTCAACGGTGAAACCACCTTTGACACGACCACTGATAATACCTTTGATGACTTCCTGCTTCTCGTAGACTTTCTCCAGCATCATCCAGCTTTCGGCACGTTTAGCCTTCTCTCTGGACAAGCGAGTCTCGCCGAAACCGTCGTCAACGGCTTCCATGGCAACCTGTACTGTGTCGCCGATGGCAACTTCAAGATTGCCGGCATCGTCTAAAAATTGAATACGGGGAATAACGCCTTCTGATTTCAGACCAGCATGGACTGTCACCCATTCACTATCGATATCGACCACCAGGCCGGAGATAATGGAGCCGGATTGCATATCGATGGTTTGCAGGCTCTCTTCAAAGAGATCCGCAAAACTCATTTCCTTCATTTCTGTCATTTCACTCATGGATGGTTTCCCGAGCCAATTGGCTCACTTCAGCCGCCTTTCCCAAACGCTTCCGACGTCGGCGGGTCTATACACAAAAAGGACCAATATGGAGAATTTCGGATGGTTTCTTCAATCTGGCCCTACCGTTTACTGCTTTTGTACTAATCTGCGCATCTGTTCTGAATCTGTTCTGCATCCGGTTCTGCAACCGGTTCTGCAATCGGTTCTGTAGGCCTGCGACCCAACCGGCACACTGTCCCGGCGTTATTTATGCCGGCTGGTCTACTGTCGCTGCCAGTCCTAAGCTGGCCCGGGCGGCAGCCAGGACCAGGGCAAACACCTCGTCCAGGGCCATCTCGGTGCTGTCCACTAGCAGGGCATCAGCAGCAGGCCTGAGTGGCGCCGCGGCGCGATTCATGTCCTGCTCATCCCGTGTTTGGATGCTCAGAAAAAGGTCGTGAAGACTAACACCCATTCCCTTATCTTTCAACTGCTTGTATCGGCGTTCAGCCCTCGCCTCGGCACTGGCTGTGAGGTAGATCTTCAGGATCGCATCGGTAAACACCACGGTACCCATATCCCGGCCGTCGGCCACCAGTCCGGGTGCCCTGGCAAAATCGCGCTGGCGCTGGATCAGGGCATCCCTGACCAAGGGCAAGCGGGCGACCGCGGAGGCATCAGTGCCCGCAGCATCGGTACGAATCAGGCGGGTCACAGTCTCCCCCTCGAGCTCCACCTGCAAGGGTTCCTCGGCATCATCAGTGGCGACAAAGTTCACATCCAACTGGCGCGCAATAGCCGCCAGGGCAACTTCGTCAGCCAGACCTACCTGGTGTTTACGGGCAGCCAGACCAATCAGCCGATACAAGGCACCACTGTCGAGAATATGAAAACCCAGGGCGGCGGCCAGGCGCTGGGTGACGGCGCCCTTGCCTGAGCCACTGGGGCCGTCAATGGCGATAACAGGCACACGCTGCGGTGTGCTGGCATTAACATCAGGCGTGTCACTCATAACAGTTCTTCCCGCCCGACTGGGGCTGTCTTAGCCGTTGGCAGGGTCGCGGCGGTGGTCGTGTCTCGGGCCGCCCGGCGGCTGAGGACGGCGGAGAAATGATCCCGGGCGGACTTGGCCCGAGTAAAAACGGCCACCAGGTCATCTGCCTGACCTAACTCAATCATGCCGCGCAGGTCCTGTAGGGCCGCCATATAACGGTCAAGAATAGCCAGCACCGGGCCGCTGTTGGCCTGGTAGATATCCCGCCACATGACCGGGTCGGAAGCCGCGATACGCGAAAAATCCCGCAGCCCACCGGCTGCATATTCAAATATCTGCAGGGAATCACCCTGCATCGACAGCGTATCAATCAGCGCATAGGCCAGCAAATGTGGCAGGTGACTGGTCTGGGCCAGCACCGCATCATGGTGTTCGGGGCTCATCTCAACCACATCTGCACCCGCCGCCTGCCAGAAATCTGCCAGCCGCCTGACAACCCGAGGCTCAGTCTCGGCGACGGGCGTCAGAATCACCTGGTGACGGACAAACAACGCCGGGTTGCTGGCCTTGACGCCATGCTGCTCGGAACCGGCAATAGGATGACCGGGGACCAGCCGCGGCAACAGCGCTGGCGCGCAGCGCCGGGCGGCGGCAAGCAACGGTGCTTTGACACTGCCGACATCAGTAATAATGGCATCGCCAGAGACGCTGCCGGCCAGGGCCACCAGCACCGCCTCCATCGCCAGCACCGGCACCGCCATCATCACCAGGTCGGCCTGCTCAGCGGCGGCCGCAACGGAGCCGGCAGCCACATCAATCAGGCCCATCTCCAGACCTATCGCCAGCTCGACCGACGACTGGTCAAAAGCCACAACCTGGGCAGCAAGACCCCGGGCTTTAATAGCCGCCGCAATCGAGCCACCCATCAGCCCCAGGCCTATGATGGCAACTCGCCCAAATGGCTGGAAAGCAGCTTGCGGCAGGGTCTCAGCGAGCATTCATAATCCGGGTCAGCGCGGCAATAAAACGCTGGTTTTCAGCGGGTAAACCGATCGTCACACGCAGATGCCGAGGCATCTCATAGACCCCCACAGGCCGGACAATCACACCTTCGTGGAGCAGCGCCTGATAGATTGGCTCAGCCGCCTGGCCCATATCTATGGCCAGAAAATTCCCCGCAGAGGGAATATAGTCAAGGTTCAGGTCGGCACAGGCATTGGTCAGTAAGATCATGCCCTCAAGGTTGGCACACACAGCGGCCCGCACGTGGGCCTGGTCACCGAGCGCGGCAACAGCCGCCACCAGTGACATGGCATTGACATTAAAAGGCTGCCGTACTCGATTCAGCAGATCGGCAATAACCGGACTGCAGACACAAAAGCCAACCCGCAGGGCGGCAATACCATAGGCCTTGGAGAAGGTTCGAGTGACAATCAGGTTCGGGTAACGAGCTAACAACTGGACGCCATCAGGATAGTCTGCGACATCCACATATTCACAATAGGCTTCATCCAGCACCACCAGTACATGGTCTGGCACCCGATCCAGGAACCCCGTCAGTTCTCCAGCCGTCAGCCAGGTGCCGGTCGGATTGTTCGGATTGGCGATAAACACCATGCGGGTTTTGCTGGAGATAGCCGCCAGGGTGGCTTCAAGGTCCTGACCATAGTCTTTGGCAGGTATGACCCTGAGGGTCGCGCCCTGAACCATGGTCACCAGCGGGTAAACCACAAAGGAGTGCTGCGCGACGATGGACTCAAGACCGGGTCGCAGAAACACCCGGGCCAGCAGTTCCAGCAGCTCGTTGGAGCCATTGCCAATTGTCAGCATGTTGGTGGGCACGTCCAGGAACTCACTGAGGCTGGCTTTCAGATCATAGGCACTGCCATCAGGATAGCGCGCCAATTCAGGGATCGCATCGGCCAGACTGTTAATCACCGCCGGGCTTGGCCCCAGGGGGTTTTCATTACTGGCCAGCTTGATGACATCCGTCAGGCCCAGTTCGCGCTGCAGCTCAGCCACCGGCTTGCCCGGCTGATAGGGCAACAGACCACGGATGCCAGGTGCAGCAAGCTCAAAATAATCACAAGTCATAGCCGTTTCGCCTTCTTATTAACCGCTGATCATTAGCATTGAATGAAAGAACCTTGGGTGAAAAAACGCTGCATTAACGTGGCCCTAACACTGCATTAACGTTGCCAGCCTGGCCTTACCGAAGACCGCCTGGCCGCCCTGTGCATCACGGGCATGTCTTTAACCGGTCATGCTCAAGAACGGGCGATGGCGCGGGGATAGGAACCAAGCATTTTTACTTCCAGAGCATCACTGTCGATTTCACTGATCACTCGGGCAACAATCTCGTCCTGAGCATGACCTTCAAAATCGATAAAAAACACATAGGACCACATACCTGTTCTTGAGGGGCGCGTCTCAATAGAGGTCAAGGACACATCATGCCGGTGAAAGGGCTCAAGCAACTTGTACAGCGCCCCTGGCTGATTATGGGTAGACACCATGATTGAGGTTTTATCTTTGCCGCTGGGGCCCACAGCCTCACGCCCCACCACAATAAAACGGGTGGTGTTATCGGACTCGTCTTCAATTTTTTTCGACAGGATGGTCAGGCCATAGGTCTCGGCGGCAATCTCACCGGCGATGGCGGCGACATTGTCTTCCTCAAGGATATGCCGCGCGGCTTCAGCGTTGCTGGTGGCGGTAATCCGCGGCACTCGCGGGTAATGGCCATCAAGCCAGCGCCGGCATTGGCCGAAGGTCTGCTGGTGAGCATAAATTCTGCTGATTTTTGCCGGATCAGTACCTGGTGCAATCATCAGGTGGTGGTGGATACGCAGCTCAACCTCACCGCAAATACGCAGGGAGGAGCTAAGAAAATTATCCAGGGTATGGCTGACAACACCCTCGGTGGAGTTTTCCACGGGCACTACGCCGTAATGGCAATTTTCGGCGGCCACCTCGCGGAAGACATCGTCTACTGTGATCATAGGCACACCAACAACGGCATGGCCAAACTGTTTTAAGGTAGCAAGCTGGGTAAAGGTGCCCTCAGGTCCCAGGTAGGCCACCTTTAAGGGTTCTTCGAGGGCCAGGCACGCAGACATGATCTGGCGGTACACCTGCATGACTTTCTCATCACTCAGGGGACCCGGGTTTTTCGCAGCAATATTGCGCAACACCTGGGCCTCACGCTCCGGCCGGTAATAAATCGGCGCCGCATCACCAGACGCAGCCTGCTTGACCTCGGCAACCTCCAGCGCACAACTGGCACGCTCATTCAGCAGGCCAAGAATGGCCGTATCCAGCGCATCAATGCGCTGGCGCAGTTGGTCAAGTTGTTCACCTGTGTCAGTCATGGCCCAGGCCCCTAGCTGTCCTGCTCATCAGCATTCTCGTCAGGGTTATTGTCGTCGTCCCCGGCATCACTGTCGGCATCACTGTCGTCATCACTGTCGGCATAACTATTGTCATAACCATTGTCATAACCATCGTCAGACGCATCTTCATCCGCCGCCGTTGTATCTGGTTGGGTCGGCGCAGCCAGCCGGGCTGGCTCACCATCAGCAGCTGACTCAGGGGCTGCGTCGATAACCAGGTCCGCCTCTTCAACCCTGGCAAGACCCACCAGCTTTTCGTCGCCACCAAGATTGATCAGGCGGACACCCTGGGTATTACGCCCCTGGGCAGAGACTTCCTCGCCACGGATACGCACCAGCGTGCCCTGGTCGCTGATAAGAATAATCTCATCGCCGCTGAAAATCTGAATAACACCCACAACGGGCCCATTACGTTCGCTGACCTTCATGCAGATCACACCCTGGCCACCTCGGCCAATCACGGAGTAGTCTTCCAGGATTGAGCGCTTACCATAGCCACTTTCACTGGCAATCAGCAGTTCGGCGTCTGCTTGCGGGATAATCAGCGAAATCAGGGTCTGGCTCTGCCTCAGCTTGATACCCCGAACACCGCGGGCGGTTCTGCCCATGGCGCGAACATCAGATTCCTTGAAGCGAATTGCCTTGCCGCCGCTGGTAAACAGCATAACGTCAGAATTACCCTGGGTAATGGCGGCACCTACCAGGGTATTTTGTTCTTCCAGCTCAATGGCGATAAGGCCGGATGAACGCCTGCGGGCAAACTCCATCAGCGGCGTTTTCTTGACCGTCCCATTACCCGTCGCCATAAACACAAACTGGTCTTCACGGTATTCCTTGATAGGCAGCATGGTAGTGATTTTTTCGTCATCCTGCAGGGGCAGAATATTCACCACCGGCCGGCCGCGGGCGGCGCGGCTGGCAACGGGAATCTCAAACACCCGCAACCAGTAGACCTTGCCCCGGTTGGTAAAACACAAAATGGTGTCATGGGTACTGGCCACCATCAAATGCTCAATAAAGTCCTCATCTTTGACGGAACTGGCAGACCGGCCGCGGCCACCACGGCGCTGAGCCTGGTAATCGGTAATGGGCTGGGTCTTGGCATAACCCGAGTTCGACAAGGTGACCACCATATCCTGCTCGGTGATCAGGTCTTCGGTTGTCAGGTCTTCCTGAGAAGCAATAATCTCCGTCAGCCGGTCATCACCATATTCTTCCCGCACGGCGGTCAACTCTTCACGGATAATTTGCATCAGCCGTTCCGGCTCAGCGAGGATGATGAGCAGCTCAGAAATAGTCCCGACAATCTCTTCGTATTCAGCCAGCAAGCGCTGTTGCTCGAGGCCCGTCAGGCGATTCAGGCGCATCTCCAGGATGGAATGGGCCTGGTCGGGTGACAAATAATAGTCGCCGTTCTCTTTCAGGCCATAACGTTCACCCAACTCATCCGGGCGGGCCGCATCGGGGCCGGCTTTTTCCAGCATACGCTGGACGTTTTCTGAGCGCCAGGGCGTGGCAACCAGGCGATCCCTGGCTTCGAGGGCATTGTCGGAGCTCTTGATCAGCTCAATCACCGGGTCAATATTTGACAAAGCCACCGCCAGACCTTCCAGGATATGACCTCGGGCTCGGGCTTTACGCAGCAGGAAGACGGTGCGGCGGGTAATCACCTCACGCCGGTGCAGAACAAACGCCACCAGCACTTCTTTTAAGTTCAGCACCCGTGGCTGACCTTCAACCAGCGCCACCATGTTGATACCAAAAACATTTTGCAACTGGGTCTGGGCGTAGAGGTTGTTGAGCACTACCTCGCCGACTTCACCGCGGCGCAGTTCAATCACGATCCGAGTGTCCGTCGACGACTCGTCACGCAACTCCGAGATGCCTTCAATTTTCTTTTCCTTAACCAGTTCGGCAATCCGTTCGATCAGGCGCGCGCGGTTCAGCTGGTAGGGAATCTCTTTGATAATCACCGTGTCGCGATGGGTCTTGGGATCGGTGATGATTTCACAGCGAGCCCGCACCTGAATGCGCCCGCGGCCGGTGCGATAGGCCTGCACAATGCCGGCCCGGCCATTAATAATGGCGCCGGTAGGAAAATCCGGGCCCTGGATATGTTCCATCAGGCCATCAATATCAATATCCGGGTTATCAATCAGCGCCAGACAGCCATTGATGACCTCGGTGAGATTATGGGGCGGTATGTTGGTGGCCATACCCACAGCAATACCGCTGGAGCCATTCACCAGCAGGTTCGGCACCTTTGATGGCAGCACAATGGGCATCTGCAGGGTGCCGTCATAGTTGTCGGTAAAGTCGACGGTTTCCTTGTCGAGGTCAGCCAGTAACTCGTGGGCAAACTTCTTCATGCGTATTTCGGTGTAACGCATGGCCGCCGCACTGTCGCCGTCGAGAGAACCGAAGTTGCCTTGGCCATCGACCAGCGGGTAACGCATGTTAAAGGTCTGCGCCATCCTGACGATGGTGTCATAGGCGGCGGTATCACCGTGCGGGTGGTATTTACCGATCACATCACCAACGATACGGGCCGACTTCATATAAGCCCGGTTATAGACGTTGTTCAGCTCGCTCATGGCGAACAACACGCGGCGGTGCACCGGTTTGAGGCCGTCGCGAACGTCTGGCAGGGCGCGGCCGACGATGACACTCATGGCATAGTCCAGGTAGGACTGCTTGAGCTCATCTTCGATGTTGATTGTGGTTATTTCGTTTTCAGATTCTGACATGCTTTCGACAGTCTACTCTTATCATTCTTGACTGAAAAACGACCTGCTACCCACTGCCTGCAGGACATCAAAAATGCCTTCAACAATGACTAAAAAAGCGCCGCTTGTGCCCCTCGCACAAGCCCGTGATGATACCACGGCAACCCACCCAAACACACGCCGAGTTTAGTTTTTGGCCATGCCGAGCTAATTCACAGGTATAATGCCTGCCAGCCTGCAGGTGATGTCCTGCACCCGTAAACTGTTGACCTGGCCACACCATTCATTTGCACGCCAAGTAGTGACCCACATGACCCAAACCGCCCCCATTCGTCTCATCAGCCCAACCTGGATTGCACCCGTCATACCCGCCGGTGTGGTTCTGGAAAACCACTCGCTGGTCGTCGCCGGCCAGCATATCCTGGCACTGCTGCCAACGCCTGAGGCCCTGCTGGCCTACCCGGATGCGGCCAACCTGGTACTGACAGAGCATATTGTCACCCCAGGCCTGGTGAATGCTCACGGCCACGCCGCCATGACCCTGCTGCGCGGCTATGCGGACGACCGGCAGCTGATGGATTGGCTGAACAACCATATCTGGCCCGTGGAGGCCCAGTTTGTCGATTATGACTTTGTTTACGATGGCACCTGCCTGGCCGTTGCTGAGATGCTTCGCAGCGGCACCACCTGCGCTGCTGACACCTACTTTTTCCCGGACGCTGTGGCAAATGCCTTCAGCCACAATCACTTTCGCGGCCAGGTCTGTATGCCGGTGGTGGAGTTTCCCAACGCCTGGGCCAAGACCGAGGATGAACACATTCACAAGGGCCTGCAGTTTCGCGACAACCTGGTGAAAAACAACCCCTTGCTGACCACTGCCTTTGCGCCACACTCACCCTACACGGTCTCCGACCGCGGCTTCGAGCGCACCCTTGTTTATGCCGAAGAGCTGCAACTACCTATTCACCTGCATCTGCACGAGACCTCAACGGAGGTTGGTGACGCTGTTAAGAGCCGCGGCCAGCGCCCCATCGCCCGCATTCATGACCTGGGGCTTCTGTCGCCACTACTGCAGACGGTGCATATGACCCAGCTGAACAGTGCTGAGATAGCGCTGCTGGCAGATAACAATGTCCATGTGGCCCACTGCCCGGAATCCAACCTGAAACTGGCCAGCGGCTTTTGTCCCGTTGGCGAACTGCGCCAGAGCGGCATTAATGTGGCCATTGGCACCGATGGTGCGGCCAGCAACAACAACCTCGACATGCTGGAGGAAATGCGCACCGCCGCTATCCTTGCCAAAGCCGTGAGCCAGGATGCCACCATGGTCAGCGCCTTTGACGCCTTGGCCATGGCAACAATTAACGGTGCCAGGCTGCTAGGCCTGGAGGATACAATTGGCAGCCTGGAACCCGGCAAGCGCGCCGACTTTATTGCCGTTGACCTCTCCGACCTGTGTTTCCAGCCTGTCCTCAACCCGGTCTCGCAACTGGTTTATGCCGCCACCGGCCACCAGGTCAGCCACGTCTGGATAGACGGCCGCCACTTACTGGCAGCCGGCCAGTTTACCGAACTGGACAGCCAGCGGATTCGCGCCAACACACGCCAGTGGCAGCACAAGATCAGCCAATTCAGAAAGCCAGCATGAGAGTAGCCATGGACACAGCAGCCCACAGCAAGTCAGCACCAACGGCAAACTGGGACCCGGCAGAGGTCGCCAAATTTAACGACCTGGCCCGCACCTGGTGGGACAAAGAGGGCGACTTCAAACCCCTGCACGCCATCAATCCGCTGCGCCTTGGCTACATCCAGGCGCAGGTGCAACTGCAGGGCAAGCGGGTTCTGGACGTCGGCTGTGGTGGCGGTATCCTCAGCGAGTCTATGGCCCTGGCGGGCGCTGCTGTCACGGGTATCGACATGGCCGAAAAACCCTTGCAGGTGGCCCGCCTGCATCGCCATGAGTCAGGCCTGGGAGATACGCCCGTTGCTCCTGAGACTCAATCCGATACGGATGCTGATGTTAACATCGGCCAGCGTGGCACCCTGGATTACCAGCTGACCTCCATTGAGGCCTATGCCGCTGACCATGCCGGCGAGTTTGATGTGGTGACCTGCATGGAGATGCTCGAACACGTGCCCGACCCGGAGTCCATCATTCGGGCCTGCCGGCGCCTGTTGAAGCCCGATGGCCAGTTGTTTTTGTCCACCATCAACCGCAACCCCAAAGCCTATGCCCTGGCGGTGATAGGTGCTGAATACCTGCTGCAGCTCTTACCCCGCGGCACCCATGACTACGACAAGTTCATCAAACCCTCGGAACTGGCGCAATGGTTGCGCCAGCAGGACTTTAACCTGCAGAGCCTGCGAGGCCTAAGCTTTAACCCCCTGACAGAACACTATGCCCTGACGGCAGACACCAGCGTCAACTATCTGGCCCATGCCACCGTGGCACCCGGCGAGCCGGGCTGATGCTCCCTGGCCGCCAGCCAAACGAAGGTTAGAATAGAAGGAAAATTTTCCGTGATGGACTATCAAGCTCCCCAAGATCTGCTCAGGCAGAAGGTGATTCTTGTCACCGGTGCTGGCGCTGGCATTGGCCGCGTTGCCGCCACCACCTTTGCCCGCTATGGCGCAACGGTGATATTACTGGGCCGCACGACGGCCAAACTTGAAGCGGTATATGACGAGATCGTCGCCGCCGGCGGGCCACAGCCGGGCATTGCCCCCATGGATCTGGCAGGCGCAAGCAACGACGATATGCGTCAGTTTGCCGAGGTTCTGGCAAACACCTATGGCCGGCTCGACGGCCTGCTGCACAATGCCGCACAACTGGGTGAGCGCATCCCCGTGGAACACTATGACGTCAGCAAATGGATGACAGTCATGCAGGTGAATTTCAATGCGGTGTTTATGCTCACGCGCCAGCTGTTGCCGCTGTTGCGCCAGTCTGCGGCAGCCTCACTGGTATTCACCAGTTCCAGCGTTGGCGCCAACCCAAAGGCCTACTGGGGACCCTATGCCGTGTCCAAGTACGCCATGGAAGGCCTGGCCAAACTGCTGGCAGAAGAGCTTGAGAACACCTCGACGGTTCGGGTTAACATTCTCAATCCCGGCGCCACCCGCACCCCCATGCGCGCCACAGCTTACCCCAACGAAAACCCTGCGACCGTCAAACCGGCCGCCAGCCTGATGCCGCTCTACCTGTATCTGATGGGCGACGCCAGCATTGGGGTTAATGGCCAGACCCTGAGGTGCCAGCTCCCCTGAGTCCGGCAGGCTCCTAGCGGCGCTTTTCCTTTGGCCCTCGGGCCGGACCGGCTGTTCGGCCTGAACGTGCTGGACGAGGGGGCTTATCAACGCCTTCAGCCCATGCGGGACCCGCTGCACGACTGGCATAGGGCTTTTTCTCCCCTCGCCCAGGTTTATCTCTTCGCACAGGCTTGCCTGGCCGAGCCGAAGCCTCTGCGGGTTCACCCGACGCCGCACGACCCGCCCGCGGCGGGCGCTTGCCATGTTGCGACTCACCAGCCATATGGTATAGCTCTTTTATCTCTTTGGTGGCGAGCTCCATATGCCGGCCGGCAGTAATTGCCGAGGGGATAAAAAAACTGCCGAACCGCACCCGCTTGAGACGACTGACGGTAATGCCCTGAGATTCCCAGAGGCGCCTGACCTCGCGGTTGCGACCTTCCATCAGGACCACGTAATACCACTGATTTGCCCCCTCCTGCTCTTCGCGACCGCGCTTGATATCACTGAACTTTGCCAGACCGTCTTCGAGCATGACGCCATTGCGCATATTCTGCAGTATCTCATCGGTCACATCGCCCAGGACCCTGACGGCATACTCACGGTCAATGCGGCTGGCGGGGTGCATCAACTTGTTGGCCAGCTTGCCATCCGTGGTGAACAACAAAAGGCCACTGGTGGAAAAGTCCAGTCGGCCCACCGACACCCAGCGCTGCTTGGTGAGTTTCGGCAATTGGTCGAATACCGACTTGCGGCCTTCGGGATCTTTTCTGGAGCAGATCTCATTGGCTGGCTTGTTGTACAGCAGATATCTGTGACGCACAGCTTTGCGCACGACTGGCTTGCCGTTCAGTTCAATTCGATCCTCTTCGTCAACCCGATCGCCAAGCTTTGATACCCGGCCATTAACGCTGACACGGCCTTCCGCGATCCATTCTTCAAGACCACGGCGGCTGCCCAGTCCCATGGCGGCAAGCACCTTCTGTAATTTTTCTGTTGGCAGATCGTCTGTCATTGTAGTTTTCCGCCAGTGTCATCAAGACCTGGATCACGACCGGAGTCCGGCCGCGCATGGGTTGCATCAGTCTCATCAACGTCCAATCTGTCTTCTGCCGGACCTGGCTGGCGAAACAAGTTTTTAATATTTTCCTGAATGGCGTTGACCCGCTCAGTGACCTCGTCAAGACTGGCTTCTTCGGCCTCCGCCTCCAGGGCGACCTGAGCCGGGGTCAACTCAATGGTCCGGGCCTCGACAACCTCGTCACTCAGATCAAGCTCTTCGTTAATCTTGTCCAGGTCCTTGATCGCTGCCAGGGTTGGCAGGTCATTCAGGCTGCTCAGGTCAAAGTAATCAAGGAAGGTCCTGGTGGTGGCATAAATGGCCGGTCGACCCGGCACGTCCCGATGCCCAACCACGCGAATCCACTCCCGCTCAAGCAAGGAGCGCATGATATTGGTACTGACCGTAACGCCACGGATCTCCTCGATATCCCCTCGAGTAATGGGCTGCTTGTAGGCAATCAATGCCAGCGTTTCGAGCAGCGCTCGCGTGTAGCGCGCGGGACGCTCTTCCCACAGCCGACTGACCCAGGGACCATAGTCGCTGCGCACCTGAAAGCGATAGCCACTGGCGACCTGCCTGAGCTCAAAGCCACGACCTTGACAGTCACTGGCGATCTCCGTCAGCACTTGCTGTAAAGCCGCTTTTTCAGGTGGCTCCGTGTCAAACAGTTGCAGCATCTGGTCGATACTCAGAGGCTGGTCAGCCGCCATGATCGCGCCTTCAACAATTTGTTTTAAGAAAGGAATTTCAGTCATATCAATCGTGATCTGTCAATGTGGTTGTCCTGGTATCAAGGTCCTGGCTTCAGGGTCCTGGTTTCAGGGTCCTGGTTTCAGAGCCGCCGGGAACCCACTTTAAACCTGCTTACCAGGCTTGCCGGCAGCCCCGCCAGGATCCTCGGCGTCCTGCTCCGCCCCTGCTATCGGCGCGTCGTCTAACGCAGCGTCTTCCAACAAGCCACCTTCCTGTAAACCATCATCTTTTTCAAAAACATCATCTTTTTCAAAAACATCATCAGTTTCAAGAGCATCATCAGCCACATCGCCCGCCTCAGACGCTGCCAGATCAAAACGCTTTTGCGCAGAGGTTTGCTGTGCAGCGGCCAGCTCAGCAACCTTGCGACCTGAGCCAAACCTATCTGCTTCGAAGTCTGCCTCGTCCAGCTCCAGGGCGGCGTCGCCTGGCAGCCGCGCCTTGACATGGATCGGCGCAAACGCCTCCGCCTGGACAATCTCCAGCAAGGACTCTTTGATCAGTTCCATCACCGCCAGAAAGGTAACCACCACGCCGGAGCGCCCCTCCGTCACATCAAACAGCTCCGAAAACGCCACAAACTGGCCAGCCGCGCGGTGTATCTGGTCGAGAATAGCGCTCATCCGTTCGCGGGTAGACAAGGTTTCCGACGCCACTCGGTGACTGGAGAAATTAGCCGCGCGCTTCAGCACCTTGGACAGGGCCAGCAACATCTCCCGCAGGTCGACTTCGGGCAATGGCCGATCTTTCTCTACCAGCGGCACATCTGCCGAAGCCACCCAATAGTCGCGATGCATGCGTTTAAGCTCATCCAGGTCCATAGCGGCCTGCTTAAAGCGTTCATACTCCTGCAGACGCCGAATCAGCTCGGCCCGCGGGTCATCCTCTTCATCCTCAGCATCATTCTGGCGCGGTAACAACATGCGTGACTTGATTTCCGCCAGCACCGCAGCCATCACCAGATATTCCGCAGCAAGCTCAAACTGCATGCCCGTCATCAGGCCAATATAATCCATGTACTGGCGAGTGATTTCCGCCACTTTGATGTCAAGAATATCCAGATTCTGGCGCTTGATCAGGTACAACAACAGATCCAGCGGTCCCTCAAAGGCCTCAAGGAAAACCTCCAGCGCATCGGGCGGAATATACAGATCCATGGGCATGCTTGTCATGGGTTTGCCATCCACCATGGCAAACGGCATCTCCGACTGGCGCGCCGCTTTTGCCGGACTGCCGGGGTCTAACACCGCAGGCGGGTCTTGCGCAGTGGCATCAGTCATACTGTGCCCCTGGCATGGCTTGTCCGCAGGCTCTGTCGACGGCCAATCTGCTGCACCTGGCTGACTCCCTAGCGATAATCCAGACCCATGGCAGCACGGACGTCCTCAAGGGTTGCCTTGGCGACGTTCCGGGCCTTCTCACAACCTTCAGCCACAATCGACTTCACCAGGTCAGGATTTTCCTCATACTGGCGGGCACGTTCGCGCATGGGTTTCTGTTCTTCAAGCACAGCATCAATTAATGGCCTCTTGCAGTCGATGCAGCCGATGCCCGCGGTGGTGCATCCCTGGCGTACCCAATCCCGGGTCGACTCGGCAGAATAAACCTCATGCAGCTTGAACACGGGACACTTGTTGGGATCGCCAGGATCGGTGCGGCGCACCCGTGCCGGGTCCGTGGTCATGGTCTTGATCTTTTGTTCAACCAGCGCCGGGGCTTCGCGCAGGGCGATGGTATTGTTATAGGACTTGGACATTTTCTGGCCGTCAAGGCCCGGCATCACCGGTGAATCGGTGAGCAGTGACTGGGGTTCCGGCAAGATGATCTTGCCACCACCCTCCAGATAGCCATACAGCCGATCGCGGTCACCGAGCGAGATGTTGCTCTGCTCGCGGAGTATTGCCTGGGCCTTCTCCAGGGATTCCTGGCTGCCCTTTTCAAGAAACTCCTTGCGCAACTCACGGTAGATAGCCCCGCTTTTACGTCCGAGCTTCTTGATGGCTTCTTCAGCCTGCTGCTCAAAACCGGACTGTTTGCCGTACAGGTGATTAAAGCGTCGGGCTATTTCCCGGGTCATCTCCACATGGGGCACCTGGTCGGCACCCACGGGCACATGGCCGGCTTTGTAAATCAGGATATCGGCGCTCTGCAGCAACGGATAACCGAGAAACCCATAGGTAGCCAGGTCGCGCTCATTCAGTTTGGCCTGCTGGTCTTTGTAGGACGGCACTCTTTCCAGCCAACTCAGGGGTGTCATCATGGACAACAACAGGTGCAACTCGGCGTGCTCTGGCACTCGAGACTGAATGAACAGTGACGCGGAACCAGGATTAACCCCGGCTGCCAGCCAGTCGATGACCATGGTCCAGACGTGCTCCTCAATCTGCCCCGGGTCTTCATAATGGGTGGTCAGTGCGTGCCAGTCAGCGACGAAGAACATGCAATCATATTCATGCTGCAGTTTTACCCAGTTCTTCAGTACACCATGGTAGTGACCCAAATGGAGCCTACCTGTGGGGCGCATACCGGATAACACGCGCTTCTGTGATTCATGCAAGCTCAAAATTTCACCTGATCATTGATATTCGATAAATGGCTGTTCAGAACCAGTGAGTGTCCCCAGCGCTGGGTTCCCCCGCCAGCATCAACATGCTCGGCGGCGTAACAATGCTGTGCCGGGCCGGCATTGTATATGAATGTGATGCGGGATGTCTTCCAACCGATCAGGCCGCAAATAATGCCAGATCGCCCCGCCCCTCGCGCAGTATCACTGGCAGGTCATTCTCCAGATCAATTACCGTGGTACTCTCCAAACCGCAAAAACCGCCGTCAATAATCAGGTCAACCTGCTTCTCCAGCAGGTCACGCATTTCCAGCGGATCCGTTAAGGGAAACTCATGACCCGGCAGGATCAGGCTGGAACTCATAATAGGCTCCCCAAGTTCATGCAGCAGGGCGCTGCAGATGACATTGTCAGGTACCCGCAGACCAATGGTCTTGCGCTTTGGGTCGACCAGTCGCCGGGGAACTTCTTTAGTGGCCTGCAGGACAAAGGTATAGGGCCCGGGGGTCGCCGCCTTGAGCAGTCGGTAGGCTGAATTGCTGACTTTCGCGTAAACACCCAGGTCCGACAGGTCGCGGCACACCAGGCTGAAATTATGGTCGTCATCAAGGCGCCGAATCTGGCGGATGCGCTGCAGAGCTTGCTTGTCGCCAATGTGACAACCCAGAGCATAGGCCGAGTCGGTAGGATAGACAACAACGCCGCCCTGGCGAATAATCTCCACCGCCTGATGAATCAGGCGGGCCTGGGGGTTGTCGGGGTGAATCCGGAAAAATTGGCTCATATTCGTTACCGGCCTGGTTGACATCTGGGAATACCGAAGATTCTAGCTCAACTGCAGACTCTTTTGATGATTTAATATCAACCGCAAAATGCTCTATGATAATCCGCTTGCAATCCATGTGGCTGACACCACCAAAGGAAACATGAAACAATTTATTGAGTTTGTTCCAGTTGCACTCTTCGCCGGCGTATTTTTCTACAGCCGCGATATTTATCTCAGCACCATGGTGCTGATGGTCGCTATTGCCGGACAGGCAGCCCTTGAGTACCTGACGAGTCGCCGCATTGAGAAAAAGACCCAGGTCATCTTCTGGATCAGCATGCTGTTTGGTGGCGCCACCCTGCTGTTCCGCAACGAACTTTTTATCCAGTGGAAGCCCACTATCATTAACTGGCTATTCGCCGGGGCCCTCCTCAGCAGCCAGTTTTTGAGTAAGCAGAACCTGCTGGAAAAGATGCTCGGCGCGCAACTGCAACTGCCCGGGCATGCCTGGCAGCGGCTGAATCTTGGCTGGAGCCTGGGATTTTTTATTGCCGGCGCCCTGAACCTGGTGGTGGCCTTTAACTTTAGTCTCGACTTCTGGGTCAGCTACAAACTGATAGGCGGTTTTGCCATCACCCTGAGCTATATCGTCATCACTGTCGCCTACCTGGCCAACAGCGGTTACCTGCAGGCGGCGCCGGCCGACCCAGCAGCACCCGAACCCGTTGTCACTAAGGACTAATATGCTTTACGCCATCATCAGTACGGATATCACCGACAGCCTGGCGCTGCGACGCGAGGCTCGACCAGCCCATCTGGCACGCCTTGAGGCCCTGACCAGTGAGGGCCGATTGCTGCTCGCCGGCCCTCATCCAGCGGTGGACAATGACGACCCGGGCAGCGCTGGTTTTACCGGCAGCCTGGTAGTCGCTGAATTTGGGTCTCTGGCGATAGCCCAGGCCTGGGCCGATGCCGACCCCTATGTTGCCGCCGGGGTCTATGCCCAAGTGCTGGTCAAACCCTTCAAAAAGGTGCTGCCCTGAAAATTCCGAGTTCCAAGCTGCTGGCAGGTTTAATCCTGGCCGGCCTCTGTGAGGCAAGCCTGGCTGCAACGGTCTATGTTCGCGATACCATCTACGTCCCCCTGCGCTCTGGCCAGAGCACCGAGCACCGTATACTGCAAAAAGGTATCCGCAGCGGCACACCCCTGGAGCGCCTGGAAGAAAACCCGAACAGCGGCTACAGCCGGGTTCGCATGGCGGACGGCATGGAGGGCTGGATCCAGACCCAGTATCTGGTCGACAGCCCTATTGCTGCCGACCAGTTGGTGCAAGCCAACGCCCGGCTGGCGAAACTCGAGGCCAGCGAGCAGGCGCGCAGTCGGCAACTGGCAGCCATGGCCGAGGAGCGTGATGCTCTGGCTGCCAGCGAAGCGGAATTCAGGGCGCAGCACCAGGCGCTGCAGACCGACCTGGAGCGAATCAACCAGCTGGCGGCTAACACCGTCAGCATCGACACCCAGAACCGCGCCCTGCAGGCTGAGAGACTGGCCTTGCAACAGCAGATTGATGAACTGTTGCAGGCCCACGCGGCCCTGGCCGACAACCGTGACCAGGCCTGGTTCCTGCGTGGTGCCGGGACCGTGCTGCTGAGCCTGCTGCTGGGTTTTATTGCTGCTCGACGACACTACCTGCGGCGCGCCTCCGGCGGCTGGGCCTAACCCGAGACAAAACTCCTACATGAGCATACCTAACAGCAGAACCCGCACAAAACTCAGCGTCAACGTCAACAAAATCGCCCTGCTGCGAAACTCACGGGACACCACCATTCCCAGTGTTGTGGCTGCGGCACAGACCTGTATAGCCGCCGGGGCAGCAGGCATCACCATTCATCCGCGACCGGACATGCGCCATATCCGCCCGGGAGATGTTTTCGACCTGGCAGCGCTGCTGGCGCAACCAGCCAACCAGGCCATCGAATTCAATATTGAAGGTAATCCCTTCGCCGGGCCCGAAGCCAACGGCTTTCCTGGCTTTATGGCCTTGGTCCAGGCCACTCGACCGGCCCAGTGTACGCTGGTGCCCGACGATCCGGCGCAACTCACCTCGGACCATGGCTGGGACCTGAGTGGCGACAATAGCCGCCTGCAAGCCATTATCCAGCAGTTACACCAGACCGGCTGCCGCGTTAGCCTGTTCATGGACCCGGTGCCGGACCAACTGCGCCTGGCAAAACAACTGGGTGCTGATCGTATCGAGTTCTATACGGGTCCCTACGCGGATCATTTTGCCCGCCAGCAAGCCGGCCAACCTAACCAGCATAAGCAGATCCTGGCGGCTTTTGTGGCGGCGGCAGAGGTCGCCAACGCACTGGGCCTTGGCATCAACGCCGGTCACGACCTGAACCAGCAGAACCTCGCCACTTTTTGCAAGGCCGTGCGCCCCGTCGCGGAAGTGTCCATTGGCCACGGCCTGATTACCGATGCACTGTGGGCCGGACTGGATACCACCGTCAGAACATATGACACTATTCTGGAAAACGTCGGCTAGTTCACATACTATTGCCGGTCCTGAATGGGGTATTGCGCTGGTTGCATCGTCCAGCGGTTCTTTGCCCGTCCTTTTTCACCTTTCTCACTCAATGGTTAACATGAATCCTATTCCAAAACACATTATCCTCAGCCTGCTTGTTGGCACCCTTGCGTATTTTCTCAGCCAGCTCATCAGCGGCTCACTGCACATCCCCGCCGGCCTCGAGTGGGCAGTCCTGACCAGCTATATTCTCGCCGTCTTCCTTGGCTGCAGCCTGTCTGCCAGCATTCCCCGCCAGTCATCCGAGCGAACCGCGCCAGGCAGCAGCCAGCCAGCCCGCAAGCCAGAGAGCCGTGCCGCCAGAAAACCAGCCAGCAGCAACCTCACAAAAGACAGCGCCAAAGAAAGCGGCACGGTGAAGTGGTTTAACGTCAAGAAGGGTTTTGGTTTTATCACCCGCGATGGCGGCGAGGACATCTTTGTTCACTATCGCAACATAGAGGGCAACGGCCGCCGCACCATTGCCGAAGGCCAGCGTGTCAAGTTTGTGGTCATTGATGGCGACAAGGGTCTGCAGGCAGACGAGGTTGAGGCGCTTTAGGCGCTCACAGATGCACCAGATTTTTTTTATTGGCCATGCTGATGATGTGGCGGAACTTGAGCCGGATGAAAATCCGGCAGATGCTTTTACCTGCATGTCGAGCCTGCAGTTCCACCGCGATGCGAGGGCGCAGCTGTATGCCCTGGTCACTGGCAGTTTTGTTTTTGACGCCATGGACATGGAGATACTCGACCGGGAAATCAGCGTCGACGGACCCTACCTGTACCGCCTGGACGAGGGCCTTATGGGACGCCTGGCAGACCTTGAGGAAGACCAGGTTGAGGCTTATGCCGAACTGTGGATGGAGTGTGAGGACATTGAGGTTCTGCGCCTTGAGACCGACGACCTGCTCGACTTTATGTTCCTGTTAGTACATTTTTGCCAAACCGCCTGTAATGACGATCTTGGTGTCTATATCTACTCAGACAGCTGAGACCAATGGAACCCAAAATTGAAAAGTAAACATCTGGTCTACTCTACAGATGCTGGCCGGCACTGCCCCGTGTGCAATATGGCCATAGCCGCCTGCCGCTGCAAAAAGTCCCAGGCAGCGGCCGGCGGCGACGGCATTGTCCGTCTTCAGCGCCAAGTCAAAGGCCGCGGCGGCAAACCCGTAGTCGCCATTACCGGCCTGCCCCTGAACACCGAGGACCTGAAGGCCCTGGCCAAAAAATTGAAGAACAAATGTGGTGTCGGTGGCACGGTGGAAGACGGCACCATCCTGATTCAGGGTGACAAGCGGCCGGCGTTGCAGGCAGAGCTGGCAGCCCTTGGTTACCAGGTAAAAATCAGTGGAGGCTAGACCATGACCCAACCAACACCAACTGCAGAGCCGTCCTTCACCACACTCATTGATGTCACCACTCTGGCCGGTCTGCTGACGTCACCGGCACTGCGCCTGTTTGATTGTCGCTGTTCGTTGCTCGAGCCTACTGCTGGCGCACGCCAGTATGCTCAAGGCCATATACCTGGCGCCCAGTTTGTCGATCTTAATAGCGATCTCAGCGACCCGGTGGTGCCGGGCCAGACTGGCCGCCATCCACTACCCGCCAAGACTGCCTTTGTCGCCCGGTTGCAACGCTGGGGTATCAGCAACAACAGTCTGGTGGTGGCTTACGATGCTGACAGTAGTCCCTACGCGGCGCGCCTGTGGTGGATGCTGCGCTGGGCAGGGCACAAAAATGTGGCCGTCCTGGATGGCGGCTACAAGGCCTGGCAGGCAGCGCACCAAGCCAGCACGCAGACAGTACCAACCTTTGCCACCAGCCGCTTCATACCAGGCCCGGCCCTGACCCGCGAAGTCAGCGCCGCAGACCTGCAGCCAGCCCCAGGGCTGTTGCTGGATGCCCGTGACCTGGCGCGCTTTGAGGGTCGAGTCGAACCCATTGATGCCGTTGCCGGGCATATTCCCGGCGCAGTCTGCGCACCCTTCACTGCCAACCTTGAGGCCACCAGTTGTTTTAAGCCGGCCGCCGAATTACGCGCCAGATTTGCCGCACTTGGGGCTGACGAGACGACACCCGCCAGTTGTTATTGCGGCTCCGGCGTCACTGCCGCCCAGAATCTGCTGGCCATGGTCCATGCCGGCTTACCGGAGCCGGCGCTCTACGCTGGCTCGTGGAGTGAATGGATCACTGATCCGCAGCGCCCTGTCGCTAAGTTGTTGCCGGCACCATGACCGCCCTGTGCGCAATGAGTACTTTATGAGTGCCTTATGAACACTTTATGAACACTT
>JANQYP010000009.1:22242-23782 GCA_030728785.1 Pseudomonadales bacterium | reverse complement strand
AGCTACCTGCTGGAGCACGCCAGTATCGGCTGGGAGAATGCTGCAACGCCCTGGTCAGAGGCCTTTGGGGATATCTACTGGAACCGCCAGGGCGGGCTGGCGGAAAAGCAGTTTGTGTTTATCGAGGCGAATAATCTTCGGGCACGCTGGCAGGCACTGCAGCAACCCACCTTCACCATTGTCGAAACCGGCTTTGGCTTTGGCCTGAATTTTCTGCTGGCCGCGCGCCTGTGGCAGCAAGTGGCGCCCAAGGGTGCGTTATTCCACTATCTGGCCATTGAAAACGCCCCTGTTGCGCCATCAGACCTGGCACACCTGTACAAGGCGCTGGGCCCCTCTCCGGCTGCTGACGGCACTGTTAGCGCGGCGCAGGCGCCGCTGGCGGACCGGCACTTGGCAGAGATGGCGGCCGCGGTCCTCGCCAGATATCCACTGCCGGCTCACGGCATGCACCCGTTGTGGATCACTGACACTATTTGCCTGACGCTGATCTATGCCGATGTCGACGCGGCTGCCGGCATGCTCACCAGCCCGGTAGATGCCTTTTTTCTGGATGGCTTCAGCCCGTCCCAGAATAGCGCCATGTGGGAGCCAGACCTGTTCTGCCACTGGGCCCGCCTGAGTCACCAGCACACCACCGTGTCCACCTATTCCGTTGCCGGCATGGTCAAGCGCGGCCTGCAGGCAGCAGGGTTTGAAATCAGCAAGGTGCCGGGCTTTGCTGGTAAGGCGCAGATGCTGACAGCACGCCTGGCCCCAGCACCAGCAGGACTAGGCACAGCGCCGGCCCGGCCGCAAGCCACCGCAACGCCCAGCAATGTCATTATCATCGGCGCCGGCCTGGCTGGCCTGCACTGTGCTGCGGCACTCCTGCGGCGGGGTATCGCAGTTGAGGTGCTAGAGGCCCGCGCCAGTCCCCTGGCAGGCGCTTCTGGCATAGCCCAACTGGCGGTCTACCCGCAACTGGCGGCGGTGCCCGATAACCGCGCCAGATTCTCCTTGGCGGCATTCCTGTATCTGCAGCAACAGGGCGACTATCAGGCCTGTGGTTTCAGCCAGACACCCGACACGCCGCTACTGCAGGAACGGCTGGCACGTATTGCTGAGTATTTCCCTGCCTCTTTTGCCCGCCTGGTGGCTGGGCCTGCTGGCTCTCTCGGTACGCTGCATTACGCCAGTGGCGGCTGGCTGGCTGCGGTCCGGCAACTGGCAGCCACCCTGCAGGCAGTTAACCTGCGTTGCGCCAGTGCCGTCGCGTCACTGCAGCGGGAGGGCGATATCTGGCAGGCACTCGACGCCCAAGGGCAACTGCTGAGCAGCGCAGCGACGGTGATTATTGCCACAGGGCCAGGCAGTCTGGCGCAGACCCTGCCCCTGCAACTGGGCACCAGCCGCGGCCAGGCGCTGCGGGTCAGGCATACCAACGGCGCCGGGCAGCAAGGTGTTTTAAGCGGCCCTGTGTCGCTGTTCCCCATGGCAGCAGATGGCTGGCAGACGCTCAGCGGCACTCACCAACGAGATGTTGGTGTTGGTGTTGGTG
>JANQYP010000009.1:12743-22142 GCA_030728785.1 Pseudomonadales bacterium | reverse complement strand
TGTTGGTGTTGGTGTTGGTGCTGATGTTGATGTGATAGCCCTGCGGGCTGAGGATAATGCCGAGCTGTTGACCCGACTGGCGGCTTATCTTCCCGGCGAGACAGAACCCGGGCAGGCCTGGGCAGGCATTCGAGCCACCAGCCGTGATCGCCTGCCAGTGGTGGGCCCTGTCCCTGACTGGGCAGCACTGCAGACCTGGTGCCAGCAACGTCATCGCCAGCAGGCGGATTTTGCCGACTACCAGGCCGGCCTGTTCGTCTGCACTGCTCTGGGTTCCCACGGCGCCACCCATGCCCCCTTGTGCGGCGAATACCTGGCCCGCCTTATTCACCATGAGCCCATGCCTTTCGACCCGCGCTGGCGCCGGTTCCTGGGAGCTGAGCGATTTATGCAGCGCGATCTGGCGCGCACCGGCAGCGGCGCTGCCGGTCGGCCTTGAAGCCGCGCCGCAAGCCCTGTCACTGGCTGTGCAATCAGCCTGCCTGTCAGGGAAATACTCGAACGTTGATAACTCCTTCGATCTTTTCTATGTCTCGCACCAGATCAGGCGTGGGTTCCACCTCCACATCAATGAGGTTGTAGGCCACGTCCTCGCGACTCTTGTTGAGCATATCAATCACATTGATATTCCGGTCCGCAAGGATCGACAGGACACTACCAAGAATCCGCGGCACATTCCGGTTCGCCAGGGCCAGGCGATAGCCGTTAGTGCGCTCCAGCACCAGGTTAGGAAAGTTCACCGAGTTATGGATATTGCCGTTCTCGAGGAAATCCTTGACCTGGTCAGCCACCATCATGGCGCAATTTTCTTCTGCCTCTGCCGTGCTCGCACCCAGGTGTGGGGTCGCCATAACACCGGCCTGGCCGATCAACGCAGGCGTCGGAAAGTCAGAGATATACTGGCTCAGCTGGCCACTGGCGAGGGCCGCCAGCAGGTCAGTGTTGTTTACCAGCTCTTCACGGGCAAAATTCAGCAACACCGTGCCAGGCTTACAATAGGCCAGCGTCTCGGCGTTGATAATGCCACGGGTCGCATCCAGGGCGGGAATATGCAGGGTAAGCATGTCTGCTCGAGCAAACAGCGCCTGCATGTTATCCATCTTCTGCACCTGGCTGGAAAGCCGCCAGGCGGCGTCTACTGACAGCGCCGGGTCGTAACCAAGGACATTCATACCCATCTGCAGCGCCATATCTGCCACCATGGAGCCAATGGCACCCAGGCCCAGCACACCCAGGGTCTTGCCCTTCAAT
This sequence comes from Pseudomonadales bacterium, assembly GCA_030728785.1. Taxonomy (GTDB): domain Bacteria; phylum Pseudomonadota; class Gammaproteobacteria; order Pseudomonadales; family Azotimanducaceae; genus UBA4582. The sequence goes on along the minus strand of JANQYP010000009.1, from coordinate 20,891 downwards.
TCAGAACCCTTGAATTGTTTTTTACCGGCCTCGACACGGATATTGAGCTCAGCCTTATCCGTCAACTCACCAAGACCATCAACAAACGCCATACCCTGGATAATGCCTCGACGTGACAGCAACAGACCGGCCATCACCAACTCTTTAACAGCGTTGGCATTGGCACCCGGGGTATTAAAGACGACAATCCCGCGACTGGTATAGGCGCCTACAGGAATATTGTTGACGCCTGCACCGGCGCGACCTACCGCCCGCAATGAAGGTGTTATGTCAGACTCTGTCAGCTGTTGGCTGCGCACCAGAATGGCATCCGGATCGGCCATTGCCTCACTCAGTTCAAAGTGGCTCTTTGGGAACCGCTCCAGGCCCTTGGCCGATATGTTATTCAGTGTTTTGATTTTATACATGCTATCCCCCGCTTTCAGGGCGCCCATACTACACGAAGTCGCCCTGCTATTGGTACGGTCCAAGCAGATCCGTCAAACCCTGCTCGAGCACAGCTGGCCTGGCAGATTCAGCTTTATTTTCGCCGTGCTTCAGGACTTTGCCCTTTCCAGCCACAATTGCACAGCCACGCACCAATTATTCTTCACGACGCAGGAGTCCGGCACTTATACTGTCCCAGTCCCAGGATCTGTATTGCTAGGTCTGTCGAACTGCAGTATTTCCCTTTCACTGACTCGCGCATTATGATCAACCGCCAATGCACGCCGTTAGATGCGCCTTTTCCCCATCGAGAGCCTTAGCCATGACCGCCTATTCAATCCTTGACCTGTCGCCCATCGCCGAAGGCAGCAGCGCCACCACGGCCCTGCGCAACTCACTGGATCTGGCTCGGCAGGCTGAACGTCTGGGCGCCCAGCGTTATTGGGTAGCGGAACACCACAACATGCGTGGCATCGCCAGCGCCGCCACGGCAGTGGTGATTGGTTATATTGCTGGCGGCACCAGCACTATTCGAGTTGGCGCCGGTGGTGTCATGCTGCCCAATCACGCGCCCCTGGTCATCGCCGAACAGTTTGGCACTCTGGCCAGCCTTTATCCCGGCCGCATTGACCTTGGCCTGGGACGCGCGCCAGGTACTGACCAGGTGACAGCCCATGCCCTGCGCCGCACGCTGAGCGGCGATATTGAAGACTTCCCTCGCGATGTGGTCGAACTGCAGCATTACCTTGGTCCGGCCCAGCCTGGCCAGCGCGTTGTTGCAGTGCCAGGTATCGGTACCGAAGTACCCCTGTGGATTCTCGGCTCCAGCCTGTTTGGTGCCCAGCTGGCTGCCATGCTGGGTTTACCCTTCGCCTTTGCCTCACACTTTGCCCCGGGTTACATGATGCCCGCCATCGAACTCTACCGGCAACGGTTCAAGCCCTCGGCGCAACTGCAGAAACCCCATGTCATGCTGGGTTTTAACGTCTGTGCTGCAGAAACAGATGAGCAGGCAGCCTATCTGCGCACCTCGTCGGTACAATCTTTTGTGAACCTGCGGCGCGGCACACCTGGCCAGCTGCCGCCACCCAAAGCCGGTTTTGAGAAAACCTTATCCGCTGCTGAACAGGCCATGCTGGCGGAAGTCGGCAGTTGCTCTGCCATTGGTTCACCCAGCACCGTCAAAAATGCCATTGCGGCTTTTGTGGAGAAAACCGGTGCTGATGAGCTGATGCTGGTGTGTTCCATCTTTGAGCATCAGAAACGCCTCGACTCCATTGCCATTACCTTTGATGCCGCAGCTGCACTGGCTGACCAGGCGGCCGCCTAAGCAGGCAGCGCCGGTAAAGGACTTGCGGATGCAGCAGGTTGCTGCTTCAGGACTTACCTGTATAACCCCGGCCGCGCTGCCAGCCGAGGGCCTGCCTGGATGAGGGGAGTGACTGAATCAAGAGTGTAACTGCATCAAGAGTGTGACTGCATCAAGAGTGTAACTGCATCAGGGGTATGCCTGACTCAGGGGTATGCCTGAATTAAGGCAACGCCGCTGACCAGACCGTGGAAGTAATACAGCACAGCATAAAAAGTCAGGCCAACCACAACCGCGGTCCAGTTGATATCACTCACAGCCAGGCGATTTCTGCCGGCCAACAGGGCCGCAAACGGAATATTTGAAGTCATTCCGTAAAAGGCCTGCCAGTCGGGCGCCGGATCCTGCCGGCGCCGCCGGTCAATGGCCACACTGCCAAGCGCAGCCAGCAGGGCAAAGGTGCCAAAAAAGACAATGGAGGCCTGGTCACCGTTGGCGATCAGATGGGCCACGGCCCACAGCAAGATGCCCCATTGCACCGGATGCCGAGTAATGCGCAGAATACCGGGCATGGGGTAACCCGTAACCTCATGCACCACTTCCGCCATTTTGACGCCAGTGGGGTTCCTGCACATCAGGCCGGAAATTAATAACACCAGAGCTACCGGCATGATGGCCAGCGCCAGGTTGGCGACCGAGGGTGTGGGGGGCCAGATATAGAGGTCATGTGCCAGCCCCGTGTAGGCGTCAATCATCAGGCCAATAGCCAGCAGCGCCAGAATGGCATAGCCGCCGAGATACACCGACTCGCCGAGGGTCCTGATCAACCAGGGCCGCAGCGGGGTGCTGGACACACCCAGATGGGTAACCAGCAACAACAGACACGCCAGACTGAGGTTCAACATGGTTTATCCCCTGTATTGGAACTGGCCCGCAGCTATATCACCAGGCCACTGAAGCGCTCATCTTAGCGTCATTACAGCGACCGCGACAGCTTGCCATGAAGGATGGCAAATTCTTCCTGGCCAATAAGCTGCCGGGCACGGCTGCAACCCAGTTCAAGCACCTGCTGCCCCAGGTGCGCGGCCGTTGCGCCGCTGTCCAGGCGGGTGCAAGCGCCCAGCCCGGCAGACAATAACAACAGCACGCCAGCGCGCAGCAACTTAGAACTCATCAGCTCGACTCCGAAAGTAGACGGCAGCCGCCAGCATCGACCCAGCAAGCACCAGGCTGACAAGAAATTCCAGACTCGCCAGATTTGCCAGCAGCGGGCCCACGCCTGCTGCCAGGCGATCTGTCAGGTCGCCCGGAAAGCTGTGATCGCCAATAAAACTTCCCACCAGGTCACTGTCAGTAAACAGTTGTTCAGCCATCACCAGCACCACCGGCACGCCAATGACCCAGACCAGGGGTACTGACCTGGCCCATGCAGAAACCAATATCAACCAGGCGAAAAATGGCAGGCACCAGAGGGCCACAAACAGCATAAACACCAGCATCTGGCCCCACCGCTGCAACAGGTGGGCAGGGGCTACCAGCGTGTCCCAGAGATTCAGCTCCAGACCCGTCGCCGCCACAACTGACACCAGCAGCAAAAACACCTGCAGCGCCATCATCAGCACAAAATAGATGGCGGGCACCAGCACTAGTCCGGTGAGCAATTTTGCAACAACGGTCATGGCGTCAGAGACGGGCATGGACTTCCAGAACAGCATGCTGCGATCTTTGCGCTCGTCGTACAGGCAGGTAAGGAAGTACATAAAAACCACGAGCCACAACACCAGCAGCAGCGGCGCCACAAAACTGAGATACAGGGTATTGAGCGCTGTTTCACGTTGTCCCAGGGGCAACTCGGCAAAACGCTGCAACTGGTCACTGAACAACATCGGCCCCGGTGCCATTGAATATTCCTGGGAACTGCGCTCAGACTGCGAACCGTCCTGGATATGGGTCTCGATCGTGGCATCAATGCTGATCTTGTCACCTATGACCTGCGCAGTGCCAAGGCCCGCCAGCAAGAAAAATGCACACAATGCTGCTATCACAAGGGGCAGCACAAGAAAAGTTTTGCGGTGCTGCCAATACTCGCGCCGCAACAAAATGATTAAGACGTTCATACCTTGCCCCTTTGCAGCTTGGCCACAAACAAGTCCGCGACACTGGGTACATGAACCTCGCCAAGACTGGCCAGGCTCGCCGGCTCGTGACCCTCAAAAATCATACACTGGCGGCCCAGTAACTCGCGCACATGGATGGGCCCAAGCGCCTTGGCAGCGGCCAGTTCCGTGGGGTTCACCAGCACCTCGGCATAACGCTGGGGCAGATCCTCCATGGCACTGTCGAGGACGATGCGGCCCTTATCGATAAACAGCAGGTGGGTCAACAGCGACTCAATTTCCTCCACCTGGTGAGTGCTGATAATAATGCTGGTTTCTTTATCAAAGTAGTCGTTCAGCAGCCGGTCGTAGAAGGCCTTGCGATACAGGATATCCAGCCCGAGGGTAGGTTCATCGAGCACCAGCAGGTCAACATCGATGGCCATCACCAACGCCAGGTGCAACTGGGTCACCATGCCCTTGGACAGTTGCTTGACCTTGTGCCGGTAATTGATATTGGTCTCGGCCAGCAGCGCCTCCGCCTTGCGGCGATTAAATCGCGGATGTACACCCTGGACATAATCCAGCGCCTCACCTACCTGCAACCAGCGCGGCAGGACGCCGACATCAGCGACAAAACACACACTTTCCATCACATGGTGGCGCCCGGTACGGGGATCATGACCCATGACACGCAACTCGCCAGCAAAGCTGGTAAGTCCCAGCAACGCCTTCAGTGTGGTGGTTTTGCCGGCGCCGTTAGGGCCAATCAGGCCAACAATAGCGCCCTTCGCCACTGTAAAGGTGACATCCTCGAGTGCGGCAAAATTGCCATAGTGCTTCGACACACCCTGTGCTTGTACAACCATATTCATGCTGATCTACCCCTGCTGGCTAATAACTCGGCGGCAGACAGGCCCAGGCGTTCGATTTTGTCCCAGACCCGTGGCCATTCTTCGTTAACAAATTTCTGCCGTTCGACATTGGTGAGGCGACTACCGGCGCCCTCAACCACATACATGCCCAGGCCGCGGCGCTTTTCCACCAGGCCGTCATCCACCAGCAGCTGATAGGCCTTGGAAACGGTGATGGGGTTAATGCGATGGTCACTGGCGATCTGGCGGACCGAAGGCAAAGCATCACCGTCGGCATAGATACCTTCGAGCATCAGCTCAACAATGCGATCCCGCAGTTGCCGATAGATTGGGTCTGTGTCATTCCAGCTGATCTGCATCAGTCTTTAGCCATGTAGTTATGTGGTGTTGTAGTTAACTATAACACTATAAACATAACCGTCAACCTCTCTGTACCACCAAATGCGCTGACCCGACGCCAATCAGCGACCAGCAGCAGCCTGGCGAAGCAGATTTGTAATGATCGCCACGCTGTCAAGGACCTCAAATGTCTCGAGCCGCGCCTGGATAGCGGGGCTTTCTGCCAGCACTCGACCAAGCTGCGCCAACAGGGTTTCTGCCGTCAGGTCCGGTTCGTTAATCACCTCACTCAGACCCGCCTGCTGAAACACCCTGGCATTCACTAACTGGTCACCACGACTGGCCGCCGCCGACAATGGCACCAGCACATGGGGTGTTCGAGTGACCAGCAGCTCATAAATGCTGTTTGCGCCCGCCCGCGACAACACCAGATCGGCGGCCGCCAGCACATCACCAAACTCGGCCTGGATATATTCCCGCTGCACATAACCCGGCATGCCATTCAGGTTCGCCTGCAGGTTACCCGCGCCCACAACATGCACCACCTCAAAGGTTTCCAGCAAGGCAGGCAATGCCTGGCGCACCACTCGGTTGATGACACTGGCGCCGAGGCTGCCGCCAAACACCAGCAACAGCGGCCTGCTGGCGTGCAACTGTAATGCCGCACGGCCTCGGGCAGCGTCGCCATGGCGCAGACTCGCCCTGACGGGCGAACCTGTGACTACAACCTTGCCGACGGGCAGATGGGCCGCCGTCTGGGGAAAGTTGACACAGATCCAACGGGAAAACGGAAATGCCAGCCTGTTGGCAAGACCCGGCGTGATATCAGACTCGTGGCTGATTACCGGCACGCGACAGACCCAGGCAGCAACTACCAGGGGCACAGCCACAAAACCACCCTTGGAGAACACCACATTTGGTCGCAGGCGCAGGCACAACACCAGGCTTTGGATAAATCCCCAGAGAATAAACAGCGGATCGATAAAGTTCTGCCAGGCAAAATAGCGCCGCAGCTTACCCGTCGCAATACCATGGTAAGGCACTCCCAACGGGGTAATTAACTGCCGCTCAATACCCTTGTTAGAACCGACATAGCTCACCTGCCAGTTATCCGCGGCGAGGGCTTCCAACAGGGCGATATTGGGTGTGACATGACCGGCTGTACCACCGCCGGTAAATATGATTCTCTGGCTCACTTTTTTTCCTTGCTGACTATCCTTGCTGACTATCCTTGCTGACTGTCCTTGCTGAAAAAATTTCCGCCTGAAGAAACTCGCTGCCCTGTGTGGGTCCCACCCGGCGGCCCAACGCAGGCTGAACTATTGCGCAAGATCGGACTGCGCACGATCGAACAGCCGCTAAAGACGAAGGGTTTGCTTTACAAAAGGAATGGTGACTTTCTTCTGCTGGCGCAGGGATTCCACCTCCAGCAATGCCAGGACATTCACCAGGCTGCCCATATCCCGGGCACTGCGGCTCATGATGAACTGGCCAACGTCATCCTTGAGATCAAAGCCACGACTGTTGGCCCTTTGCTGCATAACCTGCAGTTTCTGCTGGTCGTTTAAGGTATCGGTCTCTACCACCAGCGCCGCCAGTAACCGCGAACGCAGATCCGGCAGTTGCACCGCCAGCAGCCTGGGTGGCTCGCTGGCGGCAAGCAGCAGACGCTTGCCGCGGTCTTTCAGACCATTTATCAGGTGGAACAGGCCTTCTTCCCAGGCAGGCTGGCCCAGCACCTGGTCGACATCATCGATGCACACCAGTGACCGGTCATCGAGGCGGTTTAATATGGCCGCATCCAGCTGGTCGAGACCCGTCAGGTAGATAGCGTCGTCGACCCACTGGCAGCAGGCCTGCAACAGGTGACTGCGACCCGTCTGGGGTGGTCCCCAGACAAACACCAATTGTCCCGGATGGTCTAGCTGATGTTTGGCGGCACCCACGTAATTGGCAAAGGTCGCATCCTCACGAAGGGCGATATCAAGGGCCAGCTGTTTGTGCGGGTTGCGCATAAGGACGGGTTTCCTGCCAGGCTCAGTCGCGACTGTCGTAGTAGCCGCTGCTTTTGTAGCGCTGCAGCAGATGCCGAACAAACACCATGGTCACCGCCGCAGTGGGCAAGGCCAGCAATACGCCAACAAAACCAAACAGCTGACCACCCGCGAGAACGGCAAAAATCACCGCCACGGGGTGCAGGCCAATACGGTCACCCACCAGCAACGGCGTCAGCACTGCACCCTCCAGCAACTGGCCAATGCCAAACACCAGTGCCACATATACCAGCGGCAAGGGTTCTTGAAACTGCACCAGCGCGGCAATGCCGGCGGCAAAAATACCAACAATAAAACCCAGGTAAGGCACCAGGCTCGCCAGGCCCGCCAGCATACCGATGAGCAATGCCAGGTCCAGCCCAACCAGGCTCAGGCCCAGGGCATATATACATCCCAACAGGAACATAATCAGCAACTGGCCACGGAGAAAGGCACTCAAGACCTCATCACATTCTTTTACCAGGGTCACTGCTGTGGTTTCAAAGCGGCGCGGAAGCATGCCGTGCAGACGCTCCACCAGCAGATCCCAGTCACGCAGCAGGTAAAAGGCGACCACGGGAATCAGCGCCAGGGTTGTCAGCCAGCCCAGCAGCACAAGGCCTGAGGAGCTGATCTCAGCCAATACCCGGCCTGCCAGACCACCGGCCTGTTGCCAGTTCTGCAGCAGCCGCGCCTTAAATTCCGCGAGCTTGATATCAAACGGATCAACACCAAAATTTTGCCGAATAAAGGGGCTTACATTTTCCTGCAGCAGGGCCAGGAAATGCGGGATATCCTGAATCAAACGGCCAATTTCCGCCATCAGCATAGGCAACAGAATCAGCAGCGCGACACTGCAGGCCAGCACAAACAGCAGGAACACCACAAACACTGCCGTCGTTCGGCCCAGCCGGTAACGCTGCAGACGATCCACCAGCGGATCGCCCAGATAAGCCAGCGCCAGCCCCACCAGAAAAGGCGTCAGAATCGACTGCAGCAGGTAGACCAGCAGCAGTGACAGGCCCAAGGCCAGCAGAGCATAACTTTTTTGGGTGTTGGTCATAAGAATG
>JANQYP010000009.1:9707-12643 GCA_030728785.1 Pseudomonadales bacterium | reverse complement strand
GTCATGAACAGGTTCATCAGAGTAATGCCTTAAAGTTGTGGTCACAGGAGCCAGCGATAAACTAATTGCGCCTGACCCTCAGCATCATAGCCCTGATTGACCAGCAACATTTTTTCGTCGAGGCGGATGATCTCAATCAGCTGCTGGATCTGACCCTCTGTAATCAATCGAAACAACACCTCCTCGCCGTCAACCTCCAGCACCGAACTGTCCAGCACCGGCGTCAAGGTCTCCAGATAATGGCTAAGACCGGCATAGTCTGCCAGGCTGTGGATGCCATCAATCTGCAGTATCACACTGCCACGACTGGCATCCAGGGCATACCGCTGGGCCAGGGCGTCAGCCAACTGGTCCATCATGCCGGCCATCAGGTCATCCTCAGAAAACCCGGTGTTGCTGTACTCGCGCCAGTTCTGGTCCAGTCGGTAAGACCAGAACCCCGACCACTGGCCGCTGCCATCCTGCTGCACACGCCCGGACAGGACAACATCGGGATTATAGCGGCTGGAGGCAGCCCCGATCTCACCGAGAAAAGCCCCCCAGACTTCGGCGCTCGACAGGCTGGCAGCGTCTTCAAGGTCCAGCAGCGGGTACAGCAAGGGTAAACCCCTGAGCCGGGCCCGGGTATTCAGGGCGGTCAGTAATGCTGAGTTATCGTGCTCACCCAGCAGACGCCTGCCGCTGGGATCACTGAAGGCCAGCCAGACAAGGACACTGGGACGGTTACTACCCCAGATAGAAAAACCCGCCTCCCGCAGCAGACGTGCGACCACGCTGGGCTCAAAGGTCAGGCGTAATATCCTGGCCGGCACCACTGCATCACCAATCTGGAAACTACGGTCGGTGGATTCATAACTGTACTGGTAGAAATACTCCTCAGGGTGTTGCAGGGCGGCGACCACCTGAGGACTGTTTTCCACGGTGCGGCTGCCGGACACGCGCACCAACACCTGCAGCAGCCCGGCTCGAGCACCGCGGGTCAGTTGCGTATCATCCCGCGATGTCACAAGTACCTCAGCCACATAAAGGTCCGGCACCAGCACCGCCAGCACAGGTGAGGCAGTCACAAGCAGGGCGAGACCCAGGAGGCTGGCCAGGGCACGCCAATATGAACTTTTTTTAATTTTCAGCATCCTTATAACATGCGCTCACCTGCCCGCAGGGTTTATAGTAGGTGCCTTTATAACAGGAATTGCTCGGCTGTTGGCCAAAACGTCCCTTCTCCAGCAAGGCAGGCAGCGGCAATCGGCACTGCCTGAGCACGGTCCCTGCGTTACCAGACGGCTAACATAACGCCACCTGACGGGTTATCTGCCACCTGACAGCACAGAATTCTCATTGACTGCTCAAGGATTTACAAGCACGTTATGTTGCACCTCACCCTCAAACTCACCCTCAAACCGCGCTGGCACCAACGTCGATCAGTTGTGATCGGGCTGCTGTTACACTGCCTCTGGCTCATGCCAGCGGCGAATCATGCCGCCGCGGCAAGCGCCAGCATCAGCCTGATGGCAGAGCCCGACGCAGTGGCCGCAACCGGGTTTGTTCCCACCCTCTTTCGAGCGGTCTATAAGGCTGACTACAAAGGTCTGCCCATCAAGGCAACGGGCATCCGCGAATTGCAGCAAATCGGCCCCAACAACTATCTGCTGTCCTCCACGGCCACGTCCTTTTTTGCCTCTGTTACTGAACAGACGGCATTTTCCCTGACACCCGATAATCGGGTTTTGCCAACGCTATACGAATATCACCGCAAGGGTGTGGGCAAAAACCGTGATGCCATCCTGCGCTTTGACTGGCAGGCCAACAGGGTCCTGAATGACGTTCAGGACCAACCCTGGTCAATGGCCATACCCACCGGCGCCCTCGACAAACTTTCCTACCAACTGCAGATGCGCCACGAACTTTTGGCTGCCTATCAACAAGGCCGGCCCTGGCCTGAACTGACCTATGAGGTGGCCGACGGCGGCCAGCTGAAATCCTACAGCTTCGAAATTCTTGGCGAGGAAACGGTAAAAACTCCCGTGGGCACCTTCAATGCCCTGAAAATCACCCGCACTCGCCAGGACAGCGACCGCACGACCATATTCTGGCTGGCACCCGCCTACGACTTCCTGCTCGTCAGGTTTCTGCAGCGCGAGGACGAAGGTGGTGGTTTTGAGCTATTCCTGCAGGAAGCGCAATTTGACGGTGCCGCCATCAGAGGCAATTAACAACCCGCGCCTGGCCATCAGGCTTTCGGCAGGGTCACGCCGGTCTGGCCCTGGTATTTGCCACCCCGGTCCTTATAGGAAATCTCGCAGGTTTCATCTGACTCAAAAAACAACATCTGGGCCACACCCTCATTGGCATAGATCTTTGCCGGCAAGGTTGTTGTGTTAGAAAACTCCAGGGTCACATGGCCTTCCCATTCGGGTTCCAGCGGCGTGACATTGACAATAATACCGCAGCGGGCGTAGGTGGACTTACCCAGGCAGATGGTCAAAACACTGCGCGGAATCTTAAAATACTCGACGGTTCGCGCCAGCGCGAAAGAGTTGGGCGGAATAATACATACATCACTCTTGATATCCACAAAGCTGCGTTCGTCAAAGGCCTTGGGGTCCACCGTCGCCGAGTGAATATTGGTAAATACCTTGAAGTCGTTGGAACAACGGACGTCGTAACCATAGCTTGAGGTGCCATAGGAGATCAGGCGCCGGCCGCCAGACTCCCTGACCTGGCCTGCCTCAAACGGCGAAATCATCTCATGCTCTTGCGCCATACGGCGGATCCAACGGTCTGACTTTATTGACATGCGTTTCTACCCCTGTGCCCTGACGCTGGCACAACCTGCGTGAATGATTGTTTGGCATAAAAAGTCGGTGTAAATCAACTTCGCTGCACCATACCCTGTGTCTAACACCTGTGTGCAATACCTGTATGCAAACGCCTGT
>JANQYP010000009.1:6646-9607 GCA_030728785.1 Pseudomonadales bacterium | reverse complement strand
CCTGTATGCAAACGCCTGTGTGCAGACCTGGCGCTGATCTGCCAGGCCCGCACCTATCAGTCTTCCAGGATCTGGATAACAGGCCCGGCATTGTTGGCAGCTGCAAGACTGGCCATGATAATGCGGGCCATTTCCCGAAACTGCAGGCTGACAGGCCCCTGCGGCTCGGCTATCAGCGGCGGCTGACCACCGTCCGACTGCATGCGGATTGCCATGGACAGGGGCAGCCTGGCAAGCACATTCAGACCGTATTCCGCGGCAATGGCAGCACCACCACCCTCACCAAAAATAGCTTCCTGATGGCCACACTCACTACAGGTGTGAGTGCTCATATTCTCCACAATACCCAGCAGAGGTACGGCTACCTTGCGGAACATCTCAATACCCTTGCGGGCATCCAGCAGGGCAATGTCCTGGGGCGTGGTGACGATCACGGCACCCGCCAGAGGGACGTTCTGGGCCATGGTCAACTGAATATCACCGGTGCCTGGCGGCATATCCACCACCAGCACATCCACTGCCTGCCATTCGGTCTGGGTCAGCAGCTGTTGCAGGGCGCCGCTGGCCATTGGCCCGCGCCAGACCGCAGGGGTTCTGTCCGAGGCGACAAAACTCATGGACATACACTGCAGGCCGTGGGCAATAATCGGTTGCAACAGGTCATTGGCGACATTGGGTTTGGTACCCTCAGGCACGCCCATCATCAACCCCTGACTGGGACCGTAGATATCGGCATCCAGCAAGCCGACGCGGTTGCCCTCTGCGGCCAGGGCCAGGGCCAGGTTGGCGGCCACTGTCGACTTACCAACGCCGCCCTTGCCGGAGGCCACAGCGATCACCCGCTTGACCCCGGGCAGCTTGAATTTACTTACCGTCGAACTCTTGACTGAACTGTCGATAACTTGCTCCATGGGAATCTGGTTAGACAAAGGGCGTATTCTAACGAGGTTAGGGCCTTATCAACAGCGCAGACTGGCGTGTTGCTCACCTGGCGGAGAACTTTTCCCCGGCCACCCTGCAGTTGGCCTGCCAACCCGGGGCTCGAGCCCGATGCACACAACACCGGCACTTTGCCGAGCACGGGTTTAACGTGCCGTTATCAAGTGCAGTTAAAGTCCGGCCCCTGTTCAAAAAAAACCGCCAAAACGCCGGCAAAGGGTGAAACTTGGGGCCTTCCGACGTATATTTAGCACCCCTTAGCATTACCCACTGCGGCCCCCATGGAAAAACGACATATTCTGGTGACCAGCGCGTTACCCAACGCCAATGGCTCCATTCATCTTGGTCATCTGCTGGAACATATCCAGACCGATATCTGGGTCAGGTTCCAGCGCATGCGCGGCCATGAATGCATTTATGTTTGTGCCGATGACACCCATGGCACCGCTATCATGCTCAAAGCTGAAGAACGCCACATCAGCCCCGAAGCCCTGATCAAAGAAATCAAGGCGGAACACGAACAGGACTTTCGTGATTTCCTGGTGGCCCATGACAACTACTATTCGACCCATTCCGATGAGAACAAGCTGTTTTCGGCGCTGATCTATGGACGAGCGAAAGCCGCCGGGCAGATTGTCAGCAAGACTGTCAACCAACTCTACGATCCCGAGCGACAGATGTTCCTGGCGGACCGCTTTATTGTTGGCGGCTGCCCGAAGTGCAAAACCCCGGGCCAGTATGGCGATAATTGTGAAGCCTGCGGTGCCACCTATGATGCCACCGACCTGATTGCGCCGAAGTCGAAAATTTCCGGCGCGGAACCGGTCCTGCGAGAGTCCACCCACTTTTTCTTTGCCCTGTCGAACTTCACGGAATTTCTGCGCGACTGGACCCGCAGTGGCACCCTGCACAACCAGGTTGCCAACAAGCTGGCAGAGTGGCTCGACGCAGGCCTGCAAAACTGGGATATCAGCCGCGATGCACCCTACTTTGGCTTTGAAATTCCCGGTGAGCCGGGCAAATATTTTTATGTCTGGCTGGATGCGCCCATCGGCTATATGGCCGCCTTTAAAAACTATTGTGAGCGCCACCCGGCAGTCAATTTTGACGACTACTGGCGTCCCGACTCCACCTGTGAGGTACATCACTTCATCGGCAAGGACATCATCAATTTCCATGCCCTGTTCTGGCCGGCCATGTTGTCGACGGCAGACTTCCGCACCCCCACACGGATCCACACCCACGGTTTTATCACCGTTAATGGCCAGAAAATGTCCAAGTCTCGAGGCACTTTTATTAATGCCAGCACTTACGCCAAACACCTGGGCCCGGAATACCTGCGCTATTATTTTGCCACCAAACTCGGCGACAATATCGACGACATGGACATCAACCTGGATGACTTTGTGGTCAAGGTTAATGCTGACCTGGTGGGCAAGCTGGTCAACATCGCCAGTCGCTGCGCCGGTTTTATCAACAAGCAGTTTGACAACCAGCTCGCAGCCACCAGCAGCACACCGCTGGTCACCGAGTTTCTGGCAGAACGTGACACCATTGCCGCACTTTATGAAAGTGGTGATTTCAGCAAGGCCATGCGCGAAATCATGACCCTGGCGGATAAGGCCAATCAGTATATTGCCGAAGAAAAACCCTGGGCGCAGATCAAGATCCCTGGCAACGAGGCGCTGGTGCAGAATGTTTGCTCCGACGGCATCAACCTGTTTCGCATATTAATCACTTACCTGAAGCCAGTGTTACCCAACCTGGCCAGCCAGACAGAAAGTTTCCTTAATATCCCGCCCCTCAGCTGGGCCAGCCTTGAGGGACCCCTGCTTGACCACCAGATCAACACCTTTGCACCCATGCTCAATCGTATCGAGGCTAAGGCTGTCGCCGCCATAGTGGCAGACAGCATGGCAATGACAGCAACTGCGCCCGAGGCCGCTGCTACCAGCACGCCAAACACCAGCGCCGCCGCAGACAGCGTCACTGTGGACAAAGTCACTGAGGACAATGTCACTG
>JANQYP010000009.1:0-6546 GCA_030728785.1 Pseudomonadales bacterium | reverse complement strand
GTCACTGAGGACAATGTCACTGCAGACAGCAGCAAGGCTGATGACCAATGGATAACCATTGATGACTTCAGCAAAATTGACTTGCGGGTAGCCACCATTGTCAACGCCGAGGCGGTTGCAGGTGCCGACAAACTGCTGAAGCTGACCCTCGACACGGGCGGCACACAACGGACGGTGTTTTCTGGCATTAAGTCAGCCTATGATCCTGCGTCGCTCATCGGCAAGCAGACCGTGCTGGTGGCTAACCTCAAACCCCGAACCATGAAGTTTGGTGTCTCCGAGGGTATGGTGCTGGCGGCCGGGCCAGGCGGCAAAGACATTTTCCTGGTGGCGCCCGACAGCGGTGCCAGCAGCGGTATGAAAGTCACCTGAAACTGCAGAAGACTCATGGCAGATGCACTGGTTATTCTTCTTGGCACCATCTTTGTTAACAACTTTGTCATGGTGCAATTTCTTGGCTTGTGCCCGTTTATGGGTGCGTCACAGAAGGTCGACAGCGCAATTGGCATGGCCGCGGCCACCACGTTTGTCCTGACCCTGGCCTGCGGCATCAGCTACCTGCTGGAGCACTATCTGCTGCAGCCCCTGGGTCTTGAATACCTGCGTATTATCACCTTTATTGTCACCATCGCCGCCCTGGTGCAATTTTCTGAGCTGGTCATCCGCGCTACCCAGCCGGTGTTGCATCAGGTGCTGGGCCTGTTTATTCCTTTAATCACCACCAACTGTGCGGTGCTAGGCGTCGCGTTATTAAATGTTCGGCATAACCACAGCCTGTTTGAATCCCTGGTCTATGGCTTTGGTGCGGCCCTGGGCTTTTCCTTGCTGCTGATCGTCTTTGCGGCCATGCGTGAACGCCAGCTGGCTGCAGATATTCCGGCGCCCTTCAAAGGTGCGGCCATCAATATGATCAGTGCCGGCCTGCTGTCCCTGGCTTTTATGGGTTTCACCGGCATGGGTCGATGAGCCTGCTGCTGGGTACCCTCGTTCTGGCGCTGCTGGGTGGTCTTGGCGCATTACTGCTGGGCTTTGCTGAGCGCCGTTACAGCGCTGACGACAACACGGTGGTGGCTCTCATCAACCAGCGCCTGCCCCAGACTCAGTGTGCCCAGTGTGGCTATCCGGGCTGCCGGCCCTATGCCGAGGCCGTCGCCAAGGGCGAAGCCATTAACAAATGTCCGCCCGGCGGCGCGGCCCTGGTGCAGAATCTGGCCAATCTGCTGGGTCGCGAGACCGTGCCCCTGGACCCCGCCTGCGGCCCGTCACACCCCCCCAGGGTAGCCGTTATCAGGGAGGCCGAATGTATTGGCTGCACCCTGTGTATTGCTGCCTGTCCGGTGGATGCCATTGTCGGCGCGCCGCAACTGCTGCACAGTGTTATCAGTGCCGACTGCACCGGCTGCGACCTGTGCCTTGAGCCCTGCCCCGTCGATTGTATTGATATGCTGCCAGTCGCCGCACAGGTGATAACACCCCTGCGCCTGCCACGTATCCAGCAGGATGCCCTGGACCTGGTGCAATATGCGTGTATTCATTGCGGTCTGTGTGAACCCGCCTGCCCACGTGATCTGGCACCCCAGGCACTGTTCTGGCATCGCCAGGAGCCTGAGCGCCTGCAGGCATTAAACCTCAACAACTGTATCGAATGCCGCCTTTGTGACCGAGTCTGCCCAAGTAATATTCCGCTGACCGCGGCCTTTCAGAGCGCCAAACAACACCAGCGCCAGCTCGACAGCCAAGCCCGGCACGCCAGCCAGGCCCGAGCCCGCTTCGAGCAGCATGAACAACGCCTAAGCCAGGCCCAAGCCAAAATCCGCAGCCGACCCAGCAAAGGTGCCGCGCAGTCACTGATCGACGCACTGCGCAAGGATAAGTTGTGAGAGCCGATACACGCCTGATCATGTTCAGGGTCTTGCTGGCGCTGCTGCCCGGCACCGCTGCCCTGGCCTGGTTTTTTGGGGCTGGCGTCCTACTCAACCTGCTGCTGGCCTGCGCCACGGCCCTGTTGACTGAGGCCGCCGTGTTGCGCGCCCGGGGTCGCTCGTTGGCAAGCCTGCTGGACGGCAGCGCCCTGGTAGCGGGGGCCCTGCTGGCCCTGACTTTGCCGCCACTGCTGCCGTTCTGGATGCTGGTAATTGGTACTGCGTTTGCAATGTTGTTCGGCAAACACCTGTACGGCGGCCTTGGCCATAATCCCTTTAACCCGGCCATGGTGGGTTATGCGGCACTGATCATCTCTTTTCCGCTGGCCATGTCCACCTGGCCACAGGCCGGCGTAAGCCTGGCCCTGGCCGATATCCTCAACGCCAAACTGTGGCAGAGCGGCCCCCTGGCAAACCTGCAGGCCCTGGCCAATGACGGCCTGAGTGGTGCAACGGCGCTGGACACCATCAAATTTCGAGGCGCCCTGACCATTGATGAGACCTGGCAGGCGAGCCAGGGCCTGGGCCAGTTTGCCGGCCTTGGCTGGGAATGGATTAACGCCGGCTTCCTGCTGGGTGGCATTTACCTGCTGGGCAGCCGCACCATTCCCCATATGGCGCCCCTTGGCATGCTGTTTGGTCTCGGCGCCTGCGCCCTGGTTTTTTACGACAGTGGCAGTTCCGAGAGCCTCGGTTCGCCGCTGTTCCACCTGCTGGGCGGCGGTACCATGCTTGGCGCCTTTTTTATTGTCACCGACCCCGTCAGCAGTCCCGACTCGAGAGCCGGTCTGTGGCTCTTTGGACTAGGGGTAGGCCTGCTGACATTCCTGATCCGCAGCATCGGCGCCTATCCGGACGGCATCGCCTTTGCGGTACTGCTGATGAATGCCCTGGTACCCTTAATGGACTATGTTCGCCTGAGGCGCCCATGAAATTCAAAGCCTGGTGGCCCAGCCTGCAACAACCGGCAGTACTGCGCCTGGCACTGCTGGCCGGCTGTTGTGGCCTGCTGGTGAGCAGCATCAATTTTGTCAGCATTGAGCGCATCAGCAACAACCAGCGGGCTTACCAAAACCAGCAGTTGCTGGCAGTGACAGGCCTGGCTCAGGCCACCCTGACAGCACGCGACCCTGCCACGCTTATTGGTGGCCCGGCTGTGCAAACATCGGGGCCAGCAGACGCCAGCGCTTTTGATATCAGTGACGACTCGGGCCTGCGCGGGCATATCGTCAGCCTCACCTCCCATGCAGGTTACAACGGTGACATCAGGCTGTGGCTGGCATTCAACCCGGCGGGCGAAATTCTTGGTGTGCGGGTCTTTGCTCACCAGGAGACCCCAGGCTTGGGCGACCGGATTGAACCCAGGATTGATGACTGGATACTGGACTTTAATGGCAAGTCATTGGCCAACCTGGAGACCCGCCAATGGCAGGTGCAACGCGACGGCGGTGACTTTGACCAGTTCAGCGGCGCCACTATTACACCAAGGGCAGTCGTCGCCGCCGTTCACCAGGGTCTACTGGACTATGCTCAACAACAAGCTAGACAACTGGACGCCAGTGCGGGAGTAACACCATGAGCCAACTGCGCCAGATTAGTCTGGACGGCCTCTGGTACCGGAACCCGGCGCTGGTCCAGTTGCTCGGCCTGTGCCCACTGCTGGCGGTGTCCAATACCCTGGCCAACAGCCTTGGCCTTGGCATTGTCACCCTGCTGGTGCTGACCTGTTCCAACCTGCTGGTCAGCAGTCTGCGCGGCTGGCTTGATAACAGCACGCGCCTGCCGGCCCAGATTCTGGTTATCGCTACCTTTGTTACCTGTGCAGATATCCTGCTGCAGGGCTTCTTTTATGAGCTGCACCAGCGCATTGGCCTGTTTGTCGCGCTGATTGTCACCAACTGCACCCTGCTGGCTCGCGCCGAAAGTTTTGCCAGTCGGCAGCCACTGCGGTTTGCCGCACTCGACGGCCTGATGATGGGGCTGGGTTTTCTGCTGGTGCTGGTGTTGCTCGGCGCTGTCAGGGAAGCCCTGGGCCAGGGGACAGTGTTTGCCGATATGCAGCTGTTGTTCGGTGAATCGGCACGGGCCTGGAAGATCACCCTTGGCGACTCTGGATTATTGTTAGCCATACTGCCGCCAGGGGCATTTATTACCTTTGGCTGCCTGATTGCGCTTCGCAACTGGATTGACGGGCGCCGCCTGGCCAGCCAGCTGCCAGACGACTCCAGCATTGTCCCTGTCACCGGCGCCACAACCTTGCCGCAGACCGCTGAGAAATAAGGCTGCTTATGAATAAACACAAACGTTACGAGATCCTGACCCGCCTGCGGGCAGAAAATCCCACACCGACAACGGAGTTACATTACCAGTCGACCTTTGAGTTACTGATAGCTGTGATTCTCTCCGCCCAGGCGACCGATGTCGGGGTCAATAAAGCCACGGCCAAACTCTATGCCGTGGCCAATACACCGAAGGCCATATTGGCCCTGGGCGAAGCCGGCTTAAAAGAATATATCAAGACGATTGGCCTGTTTAATGCCAAAGCCGCCAATGTCATCAAAACCTGTCGGCAACTGGTGGAACAACACAACTCGGTGGTGCCCGATAATCGCCGCGATCTGGAGGCACTACCCGGTGTTGGCCGCAAGACCGCCAATGTGGTGCTCAACACCGCCTTTGGCGAACCAACCATGGCCGTGGATACCCACATATTCCGCCTCGCCAACCGCATTAACTTTGCCCCCGGTAAAAATGTGCTGGAAGTGGAGAAAAAACTCCTGAAGGTGATTCCTGCTGAATTTATTCGCGACGCCCACCACTGGTTTATTCTCCATGGCCGCTATGTCTGCACCGCCCGCAGTCCCCGCTGCGGCGCCTGCGTGATTTACGATCAGTGTGAGTTTAAGGGGAAGAAGGCGGATTTGGAGCAATAGTTTTGGGTGGAACGAGGAACCAGCTGTGAATTTGCGCCTGCGTGTCCAGCGGCAGGTCACTGCAGCTTATGTTATCGCGGGGCGTCAGACTGCTGCACCTGGGCGCGGCGTTTCTCCATCAGTTGACGCTGAATATCGGCATGCATCACGCGTGTAATCTTGTAACGGTGAATCAGGCTGATGGGTATCAGGTACAACAGCGGAATAACCACCCCAACAACCAGGCCAAGTCGCGTGATAGTCACATGCGGCACGTCAGCCGGCGCCACATTTGTCGGGAAGTCGATCGCCGTAATGATGAGTCCGCCCATGACGATACCCATGCTCGACACGGCCTTGCCGGAAAACGAGATCGCGGCGTTGAACATCCCCTCCTGCCGCCAGCCGGTTCGCAGTTCATGATCGTCCAACACATCGGCCAATATGGAGGAGCTGATAATCCCCTGTATAACAGCCACGCCGGCAGCAAACACGCCCGCTCCGACAAGGATAGCAAGCAGCATCGGCTCGCCGTTCTGCGGCAGCACATCGGCAAATCTCAGCAGCACAATCATCATGCCGTCGATCAGGCTCACATAGGCGCACACAAGCAGGATGCGTTTTTTGTCCCAGCGACGCTGCACGCCGGCAACCAGCGGGAACGCCGCTACCGCACCGACGGCGCTCAGTGCAAACCAGCGCAGGTCTTCGCTGTTCAGCCCCCAGAAAAACGTCGTCATGTAGATGCCGATATTGACGGTCGTGCCCCCCAGGGCAGACACCAGGATCATGATGGTAAAAATCAGCGCAAACTGCCGGTTCTGCAGTGCCCGCAGCAGTTCTGCCACAATGCCGCGCAGGGAAAAGCGCTGCGGGCTCTTGTGCTGGCGCAGATACGGCACCTGCTTCAGGGTCAGCAGTGACGTTGCGAGCGCGCCGCCCGACAACAGCAGTGCGGCACACAGCGCCATGGCGGGATAGCCAGCCGGATTCAGCTGACCGATGGGGTACGCCTCAGTGCCGACGATCAGAAAGTTGTAGGTGAAGACCGGAAACAGCACCGCCACCGTCCAGCCCGCAGCGTAACGGTAAGACATGATCGAGGTACGTTCGTGGTAGTCGTCCGACAGTTCTGACGCGATGGCGGCCCAGGGCACGAAATACAGGGTCATAAAGCCACGGGTCATGATGACAAAGGTCAGCAACCAGCCCAGCAGTTGATAGTCTGAAAACCCGGCTGGCGGCACAAAGATGGCAAACAGACCCACGCCCAGCGGCAGGGAGGCGATGATCATCAACGGATGTCGACGCCCCCAGCGAGAGCTGAGGTTGTCGGAGATGCTCGCCACAATCGGATCGGTGACCGCATCAAAGAAAATGGCAATCGCCAGGACTACGGAGACACTGAAGGCATCAATACCCAGAATCTGATTGTAGAACAGCAGAATAAATGTATTAAAAACCCAGTTCTTGACCGTATCGGGAATCGCACCGATCCCCTGGCTCAGCTTACCCTTGACGTCGATAGGCGACTCGCGCTCGGTGCGCGTGTAGGCTGGCTGGTCCCCTTGCTCCGCTGACGACAATTTGCTTCCCCTCTCTCCGCCGCCGAACCCCGATCGGTTAAACCGCACTGGCAGATTGCCAGATAGCTGCTGCTGAGTATACCGCCCTGTGGGATTCCTGGGGTCAGGACCAAGTGCCAGGTCCGA
>JANQYP010000008.1:27696-39515 GCA_030728785.1 Pseudomonadales bacterium | reverse complement strand
TATTTTCCGATACAGAAACTGGCAAAGATCTGCCCCAGCAAATCATCACTGGTGAACTCACCGGTAATCTCATTCAGGGCCTCGTGGGCGAGGCGCAGCTCTTCAGCCAGCAGTTCGCCCGCCTGGGCCACAACTAACTGTTCCCGTCCCGCCAGAACAGCGCTATGGGCTCGGTGCAGGGCATCAAGATGACGACTGCGAGCAATAAAATTACCTTCTGTCTGGCTGTCGAAACCGATGGCCTGCTGAATCAGGCTTTTGAGTTCCGCCAGGCCTGCGCCAGACTTTACCGAAATACCCTGTACAGGAACGGTAAACTCGAGGCTACCCTGCAGGGCTTGCTGATCGGTTTTGTTCAGGACCACAATAGTGCCGCTGCGGCGCCCGGTCTCCACCAGCAGAATGTCGGCCTGCTCGCGCCAGTCACGGACATGTTCACTGTAATCGACCATTAACAGGATGATATCCGCATGCCCGATCGCCAGCCGCGCTCGGCGGACCCCTTCGCGTTCAACAATATCCTCACTGTCCCGCAGTCCGGCAGTATCCACTAGGCGCAATGGAACACCGTCAAGATTGATATCTTCCTGAACCACATCTCTGGTTGTACCGGCAACGCTGGTCACTATTGAAGTCTCCCTGCCACTGAAATAATTCATCAGGCTGGATTTGCCGGCATTGGGTCTGCCAGCAAAGACAAGGGTAACCCCTTCGCGCAATATGGCGCCTTGCTGAGCCTGGGCGAGAGTCTCAACCAAGGTTCTGTCGATTTCATCAAGGGCCTGGTGAATAAGGCTGTCAGCCAGAAAGTCGACTTCCTCTTCGGGAAAGTCGATAGCAGCCTCAACGTAAATACGCAGCCGCACCACACGCTCATCAAGCTCATGGATCTTGCGGGAAAAATGACCCTGCAAGGAATTGATGGCGCCCCGGGCAGCACGTTGGCTGCCGCTGTCGATAAGGTCAGCGATAGCTTCTGCCTGGGACAGGTCAATCTTATCGTTGAGGAAAGCTCGCTGCGAAAACTCCCCCGGCTTGGCAATCCTCGCACCTGCCCGAACCACACGATTGAGCAACATGTCCATCACAACAGGACCACCGTGGCCCTGCAGTTCAAGTACATCTTCACCGGTAAAAGAGTGTGGCCCAGGAAAAAACAGGGCAATGCCCTCGTCCAGTACCACCTGGGCTTCGTCGACAAAGGTTGTCAGTGTTGCCAGTCTTGGGGTTGGCAACATGCCCGTGGTGGCAACTGCAATGGCTTTTGTTGCCGGGCCTGAAACCCTGATAATACCAACACCGCCCCGACCGGCAGGTGTTGCCATGGCGACTATCGTGTCGGCAAGCGTCTCGGCGTGGCTGTTCACCAGCGATTGCTCATCAGCTATTGATCATCAGACAGTGCTCACTAGACAGTGCTCATTAGACAGTGCTCACTAGACAGCGCTCAGCCTGCCCGTTCCACCTGACGGGTTACATACCATTGCTGGGCAATGGACAGCAGGTTGTTAACCAGCCAGTATAAAACCAGGCCACTGGGGAACCAGAGGAAAAAGAAAGTGAACATAACAGGCATCACCTTCATCACTTTGGCCTGCATGGGATCGGGTGGCTCGGGTTGCATCATCTGGGTTACAAACATGGAAATGCCCATCAGTATAGGCAGGACAAAATAAGGATCCATGGTTGAAAGGTCATTGATCCAGAGCATAAATGGCGCCTGGCGCAGCTCATAACTTTCCATCAAGGTCCAGTAAAGCGCGAGAAAAACCGGCATCTGCAGCAGAATCGGCAGACAACCACCAAGAGGATTAGCGCCCTCCTTTTTATACAGCGCCATCATCGCCTGGGTGAATTGCTGGCGGTCATCACCGTAACGCTCTTTCAGGCGGGCCATCTCTGGCTGCAGTTTGCGCATTTTTGCCATTGACCTGAAGCCCGCCGCGGATAAGGGGAAAAGCAGGGTTTTGATAATGACTGTTAAAACGATAATGGCAATGCCCCAGTTATTCACCAGCCCATGGACATATGTCAATAAAGCAAACATGGGTTGCGCCAACCACCACAGAAAACCATAGTCGACGGTAAGATTCAAACCGGGTGATATCTCCTCCAGCCGGTATTGGTCTTTCGGACCAATGTAAAACTGTGCACCCTGGGTATCTTGCTGGCCTGGTGCAATCGTCCACTGCTCGGTGGTAAAGCCAAACAGGTAAGCGTCCTTACCTTTCAACTTACGGGCATGGAAGGTATGTTTTGCAGTCTTGTTTTTGGGAACCCAGGCGGTCACAAAGTAATGCTGGACCAAGGCAATATAACCGCCTTCAACCACGCCTTTGTAAGGATTTTCTTCAACATCGTCAAAGGTGATTTTGGTATAGGGAGCATCCACTGAATAGGCTGCACCACCCGTATAAGGCGCAAGCCCCATGGCATTTTGGTCCACCAGCGCCGGTGCCTGGCCATCTCTTTTTATCTGGCCAAACATGGCAGCGGTCCAAGGACTACTGGTGTTATTCGCCACGGCATAATCGACGTCAACAAGGTAGTCTCCCTTGCGCAGGGTAAAACGTTTGGTAATAAGCACAGCGTCCTGCTGGAAATCGAGTTCGACCAGCAGCTGATCTTCGCCCTGCTGGAGGCTGTAATGCTGCCGCGCCGCCTGGAATTTTGGTCGACCAGCAGCAGTATCTGTCCCATTGGTACCAATCAGGCCACTTTGCGCAGCGTAAGCATTACGGGGGTCCATCAGTACAAAGGGTTCATCAGGCTGGTCAATGGTGACGGGAAATTTTACCAGTGATGCAGTGACAATATCGCCGCCGACAGTATCAATGGTTATGTTCAGGACATCGGTGCTTACGGTTATATAGCGGTTGCTGGTGCCAAGGGCAACAGGGTCAACGCTGCTGTCAGTCTGGCTATTGCCAGCTGGCAGTAACTCGTCAGTGGGGAGTATTTCAGCGGTATTTTCAGTCGCAACCGCGGGGCTTGCATCTGCGTCCATGCCCGGCAGCAGATTGTCTATCCCGTCTGTGGTGGCAGGGGCTGCTGTTGTGGTAACGGCATCAGTAGCCACTCGACCACTGCCATAATCCTCGTTCCATGCCAGTATGAGCATGTAGGTTGTTACCGCCAGGCCAAGCATGAGTAAGATGCGTTGAAAATCCATAAAAGAGTCTCGTTAGGAACGGTTGTTCAGGATGGAGTTCTTATCAGCAGGGCGTTTAGCAGGGTGTTCAGTAGAGTGTTCAGCAGATGGAACAAGATCGACACCGCCTGGATTGAATGGATGGCATTTACTGATACGCAAAATACCAAGCCGGGCTCCACGTAACGGGCCATGTACTTCGATTGCCTCTCGAGTATATTCCGAGCATGAGGGGTAAAACCGACAACGGGGACCCAGCAATCCGCTGATGCAGAGCTGGTAGAATCGAATAACGCCTAACATGAGCCGTTTCATCATCTAGCTACTCGAAGACGCCTTGCTGAAGAGTCTGAACCAACTTGAGGCTAACACCGCGCTGAGCTCATGATTAGCTTTTTTCGCTACACCCGAACGAGTGACAATAACAACATCCAGCGACGGGTGAATAACAGCCCTGTGATCGAAGGTTCTGAAGGACTCTCTTATCAACCGCTTAATGCGACTACGTTGCACAGAGGGGCCCGCTGTTTTTTTCCCCACAACCATACCCAGCCGGTTACAGGCGCTACCATTAAAAATTCCCAGCAGCAAGAATTCAGACCCGCTGACCCGCAGCTGGCTACCTTTAAAAACGGCATCAAACTGATAGCCCTTGTGCAACCGGTGAGCGCTTGTAAATTTCTGGCCAGTCACAGTTTCAGGCAGCTGGTCGTCAAGGGCTGACAAGTGCTCCTATCAGGCAGTTAGCACTTTGCGACCCTTGGCCCGGCGGCGTTTTATGACCATTTGGCCATTTTTTGTGGCCATGCGAGCACGAAATCCGTGTACTCTGGCACGTTTTAATAAACTTGGCTGGAATGTTCTTTTCATCTAGGTTACACCGGTAACGGGGTTTGAAAAACGAGCGGGGATTCTAAATAAGTTCTGGCCAACAGTCAATTTTCCAATTGATATTCTGCTTTGGTGTCAGGTACAAAAGGATTTTTGTCAGAGGCGGTAGTCTTAAGTAGTAAGTCTATAGATATATATATGACTTGTTATTACTACTCTTATTAAGGGCACGCTGCCTGTGGACTAGTCTTTATTATTCAACCTTTACAGAGGCTTACAGGGGACCAAAGGCTGTTGGCAGATGTACCTGAGACTGCTGCTAAGCTGTGCATAAGCTGTGTATCAAACAGTATCTTATCCACAGTCGAAAATAACCTGAGATAAACTGAATTCTTATACACAGGTTACCCACAGGTTACCCACTGGTTATCTACCGGATACCATATAAATTATTGATTAATAAGGCATTTCATTTAGGCTTTTTTATCAGTAACAGTTGGCGTGGGAAGGCGTTTGGAGTTACTATTCGTGGCGGCGCAAGGTGCGGAAGCCAGCGTCGCATAGTTTTGTTTTCAATTTCATGTCAGTGCATTTTTGCAGTTTAAATCACACGCTGAACAACAGCTACTCGGAGGCTCTGTGGGGGCTACAATCTGGCAAAAGTGCTTACATAGCCTTGAGGGTGAGCTTACAGCGCAGCAGTTCAATACCTGGATTAAGCCTCTGCAAGCCGAGTTGGATACACAGGAATTGCGTCTACTGGCGCCGAATAAATACATTCGCGATCAAGTCAGCGATATGTTTATGGGGCGGATTCAGGAGCTGGTAGATGAAAATGGCGCAGGGGCCGTGTCTCTGCAGATCGGTTCGTCGTCTGGTCCGCCGAGGGCTGGTTCTGGTAATGCCAGGGTGCCAGATAACAGTTTTGTGGTGCGGGAAAATTTTTATCCGCTGCTGAAACTGAACAGAGAATTTACTTTCGACACCTTTGTGGCCGGTCGTTCCAATGAGTTGGCGCGGGCCGCCGCCGTCCAGGTTTCCGAAAACATCGGCGCCACCTACAAGTGTTTGCTGTTGTACGGTGGTGTCGGTCTGGGAAAAACTCACCTGATGCATGCGGTGGGTAACGCCATTCTAGAACGACATCCAAAGCTGAAAGTAGCCTACATGTATTCTCAAAGGTTTATGGAAGATATGGTGCGGGCCATAGAGCATGGGACCATGTCTGAGTTTACTCAGTATTACCGCACGGTAGATGTCCTGTTGATGGACGATATCCAGTTTTTAGCCAAAGGTATGAAATCACAAGAAGAGTTTTTTCATGTGTTCAATCGCCTGCAGGAAAATGGCAGCCAGATAGTATTGACCTGTGATCGCTACCCAAAAGAGATTGAAGGGCTCGAGGAGCGCCTGAAAAGCCGTTTTATGTGGGGTATGACAGCACCCGTTGAACCTCCAGAGCTTGAGACCAGGGTTGCCATATTATTAAAAAAAGCCGAGGTAGATGGCGTTCACCTGCCCCATGATGCCGCGTTTTTTATTGCCGAGAGGATCCGTTCGAATGTCCGTGAACTTGAAGGGGCACTGCGGCGGGTAATAGCCAATTCAACGTTCACCGGTCGAGAGATCAGTGTCGAGCAGGTTAGAGAATCGCTGAAAGACCTGATATCGCTGCAGGACAGGCAGGTTGGCATCGAAAATATCCAAAAGACAGTTGCCGATTATTATAAGATCAGAATCGCTGAGTTGCATTCGAAGCGTCGTACGCGTTCCATTGCCAGACCACGACAAGTTGCCATGGCGTTGGCAAAGGAACTGACGAACCATAGCCTGCCAGAGATAGGCGACTCTTTTGGTGGCCGAGACCACACAACTGTTTTACATGCTGTACGGAAGGTAGAGGAACTGCGTGAGAGTAACCGTGATATTCGTGAGGACTATAATAATTTGCTACGTATTCTGACGGCTTGATGCTGCAGAAATAGGGCAGGACAAGGATGACCATGAAGTTTGAGATTGATCGGGACGCGCTGGTTCAGCCCTTGCAATTTGTCTCTGGGGTTGTGGAGCGTCGACAAACAGTGCCTGTGCTCGCCAATCTGCTGATGCAAGTTAAGGCTGGAGAGCTGTCTTTAATTGCTACAGACCAGGAAGTTGAGCTGCGGGCCAGCACCAATAACTTGCTGGCATTAGAAGAAGGCAGTGCCACAATACCCGCGCGCAAGCTGGTGGATATCTGTCGCTCTCTGCCGAGTAACACGGTGGTGACGTGTGAGCTTGAGGGGGCGCGCCTGAGTATCGCCAGCGGGCAGTTCAGGAGTCATCTGGCAACCTTGCCGGTGACAGATTTTCCGCACACTGAGATGGATGAGGTTAAGGTTGAGCAGATTCTGCAACCAGCGGATCTGCAGGCGTTGCTGGACAAGACGATGTTCGCCATGGCGCAGCAGGATGTCAGGTATTTTTTCAACGGCATGCTGATTGAGATTGACGCTGAAAGTGTCAGCATGGTGGCGACCAATGGTCAGCGCTTGGCGATCAATCAACTTAGCGGCCGGTTTGCGGTCGCAGCCAAGCAGCAGTTTATCGTACCTCGCAAGGGTGTTGTCGAACTGATGCGAATGGTTAAAGATGAGCCGTTGAAGCTGGAATTCGCGGCGAATCATTTGCGAGTGACAGCCGGTCATCTATCTCTGATAACTAAATTGATAGATGCGACCTATCCTGATTACCAACGTGCGATTCCTGTTGGTGGAGATAAGGTTGTGAATGGCGCTCGCAGTGAGATACGCGATGCGCTGACCAGGACGGGGATTTTTGCCAACGAAATGTACCGTAATGTGAGTCTGAATCTGAGTCCGGGAAACCTGAAGATAAAGGCAAATAATCCTCAGCAGGAGGAGGCGGAAGAGAATGTGGCGGTCGATTACGACGGAAGTAGTTTAGAAATAGGTTTTAATGTTGGCTACCTCATCGATGCGCTATCGGTGATTGCAGGCGACCGAGTCCAAATGACGTTTACAGATGGTAACAGTGCTGTGCTGCTAAGGAGCCCGGACGACAGTCAGTCGCGGTTTGTTATCAGTCCTATGATGCTGTGATAATAGGCTAGGTCCGCCGTCGCGATAGATTTATAAAGTGTGTTGAGGCTGGTAAGCACTCACTATAGGATGATTCATGAAGCTAAGGGTTAGTAGAGAGGCATTGCTGAAGCCACTGCAGCAGGTGGCCGGTGTGGTTGAGCGTCGGCAGACTTTACCTGTTTTATCCAATGTTCTGTTACAGGTTGAGGGCAACAAGCTGTCTTTGACCGGTACCGATCTTGAAGTAGAGATGGTGGGCCGAGTGATGTTGCTGGAGGGCGAAACCGGTGAGGTCACGGTGCCGGCACGGAAGCTGATGGATATTTGTCGTGAGCTGCCGGAAAAAGCAGAAATCGAATTGGTGCTGTCCGGACAACGCTTGACCATTAAGGCCGGGAGATTTCGCTCGACATTGTCTACACTGCCTGCCGCCGATTTCCCTGCGGTTGAAAAGTCTCTTGCAGAGATGACTACCCTAATTGGGAGTAAAGCGCTGAAACGCCTGCTGGATCGCACGGCATTTGCCATGGCACAGCAGGATGTGCGCTACTTTTTGAATGGTATGCTGATAGAGCTTGGTGGTGATTATGTAAAAACCGTCGCAACCGACGGCCACCGTTTGGCGATGAGCACCCTGAACCTTCCCAATCAACGGTCTGAAAGCCGGCAGGTGATAGTCCCCAGAAAAGGTGTTCAGGAGTTACAGCGCTTGTTGAATGAGTTAGATGGCGAGGTGAGCATCGCCATTGGTTCGAATTATCTATTGGCTGAATCGACGGATTTTACGCTGACGACCAAATTGGTTGATGGCAAGTTCCCCGATTACGACCGGGTTATTCCTAAGAACGGTGATAAGTATATCGTTGCCGACAAGCTCGAGTTGCGGCAGGCCCTTAATCGCACAGCCATTTTGTCAAATGAAAAGTTCCGCGGGATCAGAGTCAATTTGTCTGCCGGAATCCTGCAATTGTCAGCAAACAACCCGGAGCAGGAAGAGGCGGAGGAGTCAGTCAACGTTGACTACGAAGGTGATGATTTGGAAGTGGGATTTAACGTCGGTTATGTGCTTGATGTTTTAGGTGTGATAGACAGCGATAACGTAAAGATAACGCTCCATGATGCTAACAGCAGTGCTTTGTTAGAGGACCCCAGTGGCGACGATGCGATCTATGTTGTCATGCCAATGAAATTATGAGTCTAAGCCGTTTAACGGTAGAAAATCTGCGAAATATACGGCACGTTGACCTGACGCTGAATCCGGGAGTGAATCTGGTTTGGGGCGAAAATGGCAGCGGTAAGACCAGTCTTCTAGAGGCTATCTATTTTCTAGGTTCTAGCCGTACTTTTCGTGGTGTACGGATCGATCCAGTCATTAATCGCGATGCCACTGCAGCCACTGTCTTTGGTGTTGTCAATGCCGCGGAGGGCAGGCGGCGCATTGGTGTGCAGCGCGGCAGGGCGGGGACAAAAGATATCAAGATCAATGGCGAGGTGGTGCGCAAAGCCAGTGAGCTGGCTCAGGCGCTACCCGTGTTAGTGTTGGGGCCGGAAACAGTAGATTTGCTCCTTGGGGCACCTGGTGGCCGAAGGCGGTTTCTGAACTGGGGATTGTTTCACGTGGAACATGGTTTTCTGCAAGATTGGGAGACCGCTGTCAGATGCCTCAAGCAGCGCAATAGTTTGTTGCGAGCAAAAGGTAGTGAACAGGAGTTGGCGGTCTGGTCTTCTCGATTAGTGAAGGCCTCCGAGGCGCTGGACAGGTACAGGGCGGCATATTTTGGGGTGTTTAGCGGCCTCTTTGCCGACGCCTGCAGCAACTTATCCAGGTTAACGGCCGTCGATTGTATCTATCATCGTGGTTGGGATGCAGGTCGATCGTTAGCCGACGTGTTGGCAAGCCAGGAAGAGGGTGACAGAAAACGCGGTTTTACTCTCAGTGGGTTTCAGAAAGCAGATTTTGAAGTGCGCGTAGCAGGCCAAAACGCGGTAGGTGTCTGCTCGCGGGGCGAGCTCAAGGTTTTGGCCTGGGCGTTGGTGTTAAGCCAGGGTCTAATGTCTCGCAAGCGTCAGCAACAAACGCTGGTATATCTGGTTGACGATTTGTGCGCTGAGCTTGATCTCGCCAGTCGCAAGCGTGTGTGTGACGAAATTATAAAGAGTGGTGGACAGGTGGTAGCCACCGGCATCGACCTCAAACAGCTTGTTGAAAGCTGGGTTGGCATAGACACTAAAGTGTTCCACGTGGAACATGGCAGGTTTAGTGAAACGGAGAGCAGTATATGAGTGAAGAACGATCCTACGACTCGACGAGTATTAAGGTACTCAAGGGTCTTGATGCCGTCAAAAAGCGTCCTGGCATGTATATTGGCGATACTGATGATGGAACCGGGCTTCACCACATGGTTCAGGAACTTGTTGATAACTCTATCGACGAGGCCTTGGAGGGCTATTGTTCTGAGATAAAAGTCATCATCCATCCTAACAATATAGTCACTGTGATGGATAACGGTCGCGGTATTCCCACGGACTTTCATGAAGGCGAGGGTAAGTCGGCCGCTGAGGTCATCATGACTGTGCTCCATGCTGGCGGGAAATTCGACGACAGTAACTATAAAGTCTCTGGCGGCCTGCATGGTGTAGGCGTGTCGGTTGTAAATGCGCTGTCAGAAGAATTGACCCTGACTATTTGGCGCGAGGGTAAGGTCTGGGAACAGGTTTACCGTGAGGGTGTACCCGATGCACCTCTGGCAATAGTGGGCGAAAGCCAACAAACAGGGACCAGATGTCGCTTCAAACCGTCATCTAAAACCTTCACCAATATCGAGTTCCACTACGATATTCTCGCGAAAAAACTGCGGGAACTTTCCTTTCTTAACGCTGGCATCGTGATTGAATTGACCGATGAAAGAACCGGCAAACATGAGCGGTTCTGCTATGAAGGTGGTCTTCGCACCTTTGTCGAATATCTGAACCAGAACAAAACAGCTTTAAATCAGATTTTTCATTGCCGCTCCAGCTCCCGTGACGATGGTATCTCTGTAGAAATCGCCATGCAGTGGAATGATACCTATCAGGAATCGATTTTTGCCTACACAAATAACATTCCCCAAAGTGACGGTGGCACTCACTTACAGGGATTCCGTGCGGCATTAACACGAACCCTTAATGCATACATCGACCGTGAAGGCATAGGCAAGAAGGCTCAGGCCACTACTACCGGTGACGATGCCCGCGAAGGCCTGACAGCCATTATTTCCGTCAAGGTTCCCGACCCGAAGTTTTCGTCACAAACAAAGGACAAGCTGGTGTCTTCCGAGGTGAAAACGGCGGTCGAGCAGGAGATGGGCAGTGCCTTCGCAGATTACCTGTTGGAAAACCCTCAGGAAGCCAAATCCATCGTCCAGAAGATGATTGATGCTGCTCGAGCCCGCGAGGCTGCGCGCAAGGCCAGGGAAATGACCCGTCGCAAAGGCGCCCTTGATATAGCCGGCTTGCCGGGCAAGCTTGCTGATTGTCAGGAGAAGGACCCGGCCTTGTCGGAAATATACCTGGTGGAGGGTGACTCTGCTGGCGGCTCTGCCAAGCAGGGCAGGGATCGTAAAAACCAGGCTATTCTGCCTTTGAAAGGCAAGATTCTGAATGTGGAGAGGGCTCGGTTTGACAAAATGCTTTCTTCTGCCGAGGTGGGTAACGTAATCACTGCCCTGGGTTGTGGTATTGGCCGGGACGAATTTAATCCTGATAAGTTACGCTATCACTCAATTATCATCATGACTGACGCCGACGTTGATGGTGCCCACATCAAAACCTTGCTGCTCACTTTCTTTTTCCGGCATATGCGCATCCTGATCGAACGCGGCCATATCCTTATCGCCCAGCCACCACTGTATAAGATGAAGCGCGGTAAGCAGGAACGTTACATTAAAGATGAAGACGCCCTCAATCGCTACCTGTTCGAGCTGTCCATGGAAGACGCTAAACTTATCCCCAGCGCCGGTGCGACGCCTCTTGAGGGTGATGATCTGCGTGACCTGGCGCAAAACTACTTCACTGTGCAGACCCAGGTGAAGCGCCTGGAGCGGGTCTTTCCCGCGGAAATTCTGGATCTTATGATCTATGCCCCACGGCTTGCAGTTGTCGCACTTGCTGATGAAGACGCTGTCCGCGAGTGGGTGGATGACATACGGCAGCGCACCGACACAGGGGTAAAAAGCCGTACAGAATACCACTATGACGTACGCCGTGACCCGGAGCGAAGCTTGTTTTACCCTGTCCTGATCGTCACCAATCATGGCGTGAGTCGGGAATATGTGTTTACGCGCGAATTCTTTCAATCTAAGGACTATGAAGACTACACAGCCCTGGGTGAGCGTGTTAACAGCCTGTTCAAAGTTGATGCCCAGATCTCCAAGGGTGACAAGACTGAGTCTGCGACTTCACTGAAACAAGCCTTGGCCTGGTTGCAGCAGGAGGCACTGCGAGGCCAGAGTCGCCAGCGCTACAAAGGCCTAGGCGAGATGAATCCCGAGCAACTGTGGGAAACCACCATGGACCCTACTCGCAGAAGTATGCTGCGCGTGACGATTGAGGATGCGATTGCTGCAGACCAGCTGTTCAGCACATTGATGGGTGACGCGGTGGAGCCAAGGAAAGATTTTATCGTCGCCAATGCACTGGCAGTCGCCAACCTCGACGTCTAGAAGCATGTCACCACTGTCACCATGATAGTGGTCACATGCAGGTCCGGGGGCGCC
>JANQYP010000008.1:4856-27596 GCA_030728785.1 Pseudomonadales bacterium | reverse complement strand
GCGCCGAGCCGGGGGCGCCTAGCCGGCACTGGACCTTGCGGCGATCCTGGCACTGGCATAACCAGCCAGATCAGTAAAAGTGGGAATGTATTGGGCCTGACTGCCCAATATCACCCTGGCCTGGCGACCGTTCCCAGTGAGTACCAGCGCAGATTCACAACCGGCCCGCCGTGCTGCTTCAATATCCTTTGCTGAATCACCGACAAAAACCATTGACCGTATTTCAGTGGGGTGAAAGGCGCGAATCTGATGCAGCAGGCCTGGTTGTGGTTTACGACAGCCGCACTGGTCGTCGGGATGATGCGGACAAAAGAATATACCCTCAATTCGGCCACCTGCAGCCGCCACCAGGCCCTCAAGTTTGGCATGCATTGCAGCGAGATCAGCGGCGCTGAATTTCTGGCGTGCCAGACCCGCCTGATTGGTTGCAACATACACCTTAAAGCCAGCCTGGCAGAGCATGCCTATGGCTTCAATGCTGCCGGGCAGGGGCTGCCACTCTGCCGCGGACTTTATGTAGTGGGGTGAGTCGGCATTAATGACCCCGTCTCTATCCAATACAATAAGATCATCGGCCATGTTCTTCAGTGCCTGTGTTGTTGGCGACAAGTTTTTCGCATCTAATCCTGCAGTAATGAAAAATCTGCAATGCCGAGAAACAATTCTCGCATCTGGTACAACATGGCAATCCGGTTGGCACGAATTGCAGGATCATCCGCCATCACCATCACCCCATCAAAATACCTGTCTACCTCAGCCTGTAATCCTGCCAGCACCAGACATTGCTGTTCATAGAAAGCCTGGTTGTCGCTGTGCTTGGCCTGCAGCAGGATTTTGGCTTTGCCGAGGGCGTCGTGCAGTTGCCGCTCTGCCGCCTCAATAAACAAACCAGGATCAACGGCAGCGGGCTGGGAGTTGGTCTTTTTCAGGATGTTAGCGACTCGTTTGTTGGCTGCTACCAGGCTGGCTGCCAACGGCTGTTGCCGAAATGCCTGGATTGCCCTGACGCGAAAATCACAATCCCTCAGATCAACTACTGGAATATTGCTGTTGCGGACGGCTGCAAAGGAATCTGCCGGTATGCCCTGATCCTGATACCAGCTGCCAAGCCGATCAAGCATATAGTCATAGACCGCCTCTGTGCCAAAGTCACCATTGTGCTGGGTTGCGGCGAAGCTCAGGGTCGCTTTAACATCCAACTGCCAGCCGGACTCGATGCAGATTCGAATGACGCCCAGGGCCTGCCGACGAAGGGCAAAAGGGTCTTTTGAGCCAGTAGGCGGCTGGCCAATGCCAAACAGGCCTGTGAGTGTATCGAGCTTATCGGCGATTGCGACGGCCTGGCCGACCCCACTCTGTGGTAGCTCGCCGCCCGAAAAAGTCGGCAGATAGTGCTCTTTTATGGCCTCGGCAACCTCCAGAGCCTCGCCATCATGGCGGGCATAATAACTGCCCATCAGCCCCTGTAATTCTGGAAACTCACCGACCATGCCGGTCACCAGATCAGCTTTGCACAGCAGGCCCGCCCGTTGCGCCATGCTAACGTCTATGCCGGTCTGCTCGGCGATAAATCCCGCCAGGGCGCTGATTCGTTGCGCTTTTTGCCTGTAGGTGCCGAGTTTGGCCTGGAATACAATACTTTCCAGGCGCACCAGATTACTCTGCAGGGGCGACTCCTGGTCTCGACGAAAAAAGAACGCAGCGTCGCTTAGGCGCGGTGAAATGACCCGTTCGTTACCCTTGATCACGGTATCCGGCTGGGTGCTTCTGATATTGGCGACTGTCACAAACCGCGGTAACAACTTGCCGGCCTTATCCACCAGGTGAAAATACCGCTGGTGGGATTTCATGGCTGATATCAGCGCTTCTTCGGGGACGCTGAGAAACGCCGGGTCAAAGCCGCCGCTGAGTGCCACAGGCCACTCCACCAGTGCTGTGACCTCGTCAAGCAGGTTCTCATCAATAACGATGGATGCGTTCTCCTGTGTAGCAATGGCTTGAAGTTGTTGCCTTATGGTGCTCTTGCGCTCTTCGAAGTCGACTATGACATACTCGGCCCTTAGCGCCTCTATATAATCGTTAGCCGAGGCAATACAGGTCTCACCCTGACCCATGAACCTGTGACCCAGAGTCACTCGACCGGTATCACAATCAAAAAACCGCGCCGGTAATACCTCGTCACCGTAGAGCAATATGGCTGAATGCACCGGCCGGACAAATTCAGTCCGCGTAGCCCCCCAACGCATTTTTCTGTCTATTGGTAAATTCGCGAGACTCTGGCTGATGACTGCCTCAATCAATTCTCCAACACCGGCGCCAGCCTTATGCTGTTCATAGACCAGCCAGGTACCCTTGGGTGTCTCCTGTTGTTGTAACTGGCTGATATCCGTCAAGCCACAGGAGCGCAGGAACCCGCCTAACGCCTTGGTAGGCTCACCATCCTGGTCCAGAGCTGCCTGCAGCGCCGGACCGCGCCGTTCAAGCACCTGGTCTGGCTGTCTGGCGGCCATATCCGTGACGATCAGTGCCAGCCGCCGCGGCGTCGCAAAGCCCCGTATGTCGGTAAAATCTATCTGGACCTTGTTTAACTCAAGCCTGACGTTTGCCACTAGCTGGCTGATCAACTGGCTCAGGGATTTTGGTGGCAGCTCTTCAGTCTGCAGCTCAAAAAGTAGATTATTACTCACCGCTCATCACCTCCTGCAGAAACGTCTGTTTTATCTCGGCATCGGCAAGGGGAAAGTCGAGGGCTTTTCTCGATTCGTAGTAGGCCTGAGCGACGCCACGGGCCAGGGTTCTGACGCGGAGGATAAAACGTTGCCGTTCTGTTACCGAGATGGCTTGTCGTGCATCAAGCAGATTGAACGCGTGTGATGCCTTCATCACAAACTCGTAAGCCGCCAGCGGTAATGACGCCGCCAGCAATCGCGTAGTTTCTGTCTCACAGAAATCAAATTGTTTGAACAGCGCCGGCACATCAGAGTAGTCAAAGTTGTAAGCAGACATCTCTACTTCATACTGATGGAACACATCGGCGTAGGTAACAACCGAAGTGCCTGACTTGCTCCAAATGAGTTGCTGAAAGTCCTCGACGCCCTGCAGGTATAACGCCAGCCGCTCGAGTCCATAGGTGATCTCCCCAGTGACGGGATAACACTCCAGCCCGCCAACCTGTTGAAAGTATGTGAACTGGGTGATCTCCATGCCGTCCATCCAGACTTCCCAGCCAAGGCCCCAGGCGCCCAGGGTGGGTGACTCCCAGTTGTCTTCGACAAATCGAATATCATGCACCAGCGGATCAATGCCAAGATGCCGCAAGGAGTTGAGGTATAACTCCTGAATGTTATCCGGCGATGGTTTCAGCATCACCTGGAACTGGTAATAGTACTGGTAGCGATTGGGATTTTCACCGTAGCGGCCGTCGTTGGGACGGCGGCAGGGCTGCACATAGGCGGCCTGCCAGTTTTCGGGGCCAATGGCCCTTAAAAAGGTTGCCGGATGAAAGGTCCCTGCACCTACCTCCATATCATAGGGCTGCATTAATACACATCCCTGGTCGGCCCAGTAATGCTGAAGGGTCAAAATCAGGTCCTGAAATGTCGCTGCACTCATGAAAATCTGGCCTAACGATAAAATGGCGCTAAGTATAGCAAAAGCAACCGCCTGAATGGCCATTCCCATGCAACGCCAACTCCTGTCTCCGCAGGAACCTGGCCAATACTTGTGGGTGGCCCTGAGGTTTGCCGCCGCCAGGTCTGCGCCTTAAGCAGGAAAGTGAGTTAGAATGTTGCCATCTTGGCTCGGCAGAGCAGGCGCAAACATGCTTATGACCTGGTGAATGGGGAGAAATAAAACATGGCAACCACTGAACTACAGCGTTGCGGATGGTGCCAGGGTGAGCAGTTATACCGAGACTATCACGACCAGGTGTGGGGCCTGCCAGAGTTCAATGACCAAATGCTGTTTGAGTTCCTGTTACTTGAAGGTGCCCAGGCGGGATTAAGCTGGATCACTATTCTGCGCAAACGTGAACATTATCGCCAAGCTTTTGACGGCTTTGATCCTGTTGCCATTGCTGACTATGGCGATGTCAAACAAGCCGAACTGTTACAGAATCCGGGTATCATTCGCAATCGCCTGAAAATTGCCAGCGCCAGCATTAATGCCCGCAGTTATCTGCATATTGTCAACAAAGGCCGTAGTTTCGCCGATTATCTCTGGGACTTTGTTGATGGCACGCCGGTGCAAAATCATTATGTCTCTCTGGCTGATGTGCCTGCTAATACGCCAACCTCCGACGCCATGAGCAAACGTTTAAAAGCCGACGGTTTTAAGTTTGTTGGTACGACAATTTGTTATGCCTTTATGCAGGCCACGGGCATGGTCAATGACCACCTGCTCTCTTGTTACCGCCACGAGCAGTGTGCTGCTGCCAGCACGCAAGGGTAGTATGGCTGTGAAAGAAAAGCGCGCCAATCCTCTGGCAGTTATGCTGGTCCGCGGCCTGTTGTGGTGCCTGTCCTGCTTGCCGTTGGTGGCAAGTCAATGGCTGGGTCGACTGCTGGGCACCTTGCTGTATCGGTTCGATACCCGGGCAGCGAGAGTCACAGCGATTAATCTTAAAGCCTGTGGCCTGGCCAGGACTGGCGAGGACGCCGGGCCATTGGTGTTAGCGAGTTTGCAGCACACTGGCCAGACTATTATGGAAACGCCGGCAATCTGGTTAGGTGCACGCCAACGTCTGGATCGCTGGATTTCGAAAGTCGAGAACGAATCGCTGCTGGACGACGGGCTGGCCGCGGGCCAAGGGGTTGTGGTTTTATTGCCACATTTTGGCAACTGGGAATTACTGAACGTATTTTTCAGCCGTCGCCAGCCCATGACTGCCCTCTACCATCCTCCCGACCAGGCCTATCTGCGTCCTGTGATGGCAGAAGTTCGAGAGAAATTTGGTAATGAAATGGTCCCCACTAACAGGGCTGGTATAGCGCGCTTGTACCGCCGTCTCAGCGAGGGCAAAGTCGTCACTGTGCTGCCCGACCAGGTACCTGGCAGTGGCGAGTTCGTTGACTTTTTTGGTCAACCGGCCCTCACTGATCGTCTGATTACCCGCCTGGTGCAGAAAACCTCAGCCAGAGTTGTGACCTGCGTTGTCATACGCGAATCCCATGGACGTGGTTTCACAGTGCGTTTTGGTGAGCCTGATGCTGAAATCTACTCGCAGCATAGCCACGCCTCCATGCAGGCACTAAACCGGACTATTGAAGCCTGTGTGCGCACTGATCCGGCGCAATACCAATGGGAATACAAACGCTTTCGGCGATATCCGCATGGCAGCACTGCTCTTTACTAACAATAAAGCTCTGTGGCAAGTTAGTGCTTCGCCGGTGCTCTGGCTGCAGCAGGCTGTTGAATAACAGTGACAGTGTTCGGCTATTTTTTCCAGAACATGGGCGTGAATAATACCAGCAGGGTGAAAATCTCAAGCCGCCCCAGCATCATGCAGAAGCACAGGATCAACTTGGCTGTATCGCTGATGTCGCCGTAGTGGTAAGCGACGCTGCCAAGTCCCGGGCCAAGATTGTTGATCGTCGCACCGACGGCCGAAAAAGCGCTGATAAAATCCAGCCCACAGGCCATCATCAAAAGCTGCATGGTGAGGAAAATTACTACGTAGATGGAAAAGAAGCCCCACACCGCCTCAATGATGCCACTGGAGACGGGACGTTTATTCAGCTTGATCGGGAAAACCGCGTTAGGGTGAATGAGGCGGTGAATTTCCCTGATGCCCTGTTTGAAAATCAACATCACACGCATGACTTTCATACCGCCACCCGTAGAGCCAGCACAGGCGCCCGTAAAAGCCCCAAAAAATATCAGTGCCGGTAACATGCTTGGCCAGCTGCCGAAATCTGCTGTGGCAAAACCCGTGGTCGTGAATATTGATACCACCGCAAACGCCCCGTAGCGGATTGCCTGTGGCACCTCATAGATACCAAAGTTCACCAGTACGGCAGTCACGATAAGGGTGCCAGTCAGTAATAACAGCAGATAAAATCTGACCTCTTCGTCACGTAGGTAATGGGCCATGCTACGCTCCTTCCAGGCAAAAAAATGCAGGCCAAAATTAATGCCGGCAAGCATCATAAAAAAAATGGCAACCAGCTCGACGGCAGCAGAATCGAAATAGCCGATACTGGCGTCATGAGTGGAAAAACCGCCGATAGCAATCGTCGAAAAGCTGTGGCAAACCGCGTCAAAGAAACTCATTCCGGCTAACCAATAAGCTAAGGCGCAAGCGACTGTCAGGCCGATATAGATTGCCCAAAGGGCAACTGCTGTCTGCTTTATGCGTGGTGTAAGTTTACTGTCCTTTAATGGTCCGGGCGTTTCGGCACGATAAAGTTGCATGCCTCCAATACCTAACATGGGTAATATGGCGACGGCGAGGACAATGATTCCCATGCCACCCAGCCATTGCAGCTGTTGTCGATAGAAGAGTATGGACTTCGGCAAATCATCAATGCCGGTAATCACCGTCGCCCCGGTGGTTGTTAGGCCGGAGAAGGATTCAAACAGTGCGTCAGCCCAACTCAAACCAATGCCGCTGTTCTGCACCAGTGGCAGGGCACCAAAACATCCCAGCGCCATATAAAACAAAAAAGTAATCAGAAAGCCATCTTTGGTGCGCATTTCCTGTTGATAGTTGCGAAACAAAGCAAACAGGACTGCGCCTGTGGTAAGCGTCACGAGGAAAGTATCAATGAATATGGCGCTCACGCCATCAGCAAATATCCATGAAACCACAACGGGCGGAATCATGGTCAGACTGAACATCATCAGCAGGCTGCCAAGAATCCTGAGGGCAATTTGAATATGCATTGGTTACCGTCAGAAGAAAGTGAAGGGTGCCTGGAACAGCTTTTCGACTTCTGCAATCCGGCTTTTATCCACCAGGAACAAAATCAGGTGGTCGTCCGCTTCAACTACCACATCATCATGAGCAATGATCACATCCTGGCCTCGCACTATGGCACCGATGTTGGTGCCCGGCGGCAGAGCAATTTCCTCCAGGCGCCGGCCAACAACCTTGGAACTGCGGCGATCGCCGTGAGCAATGGCTTCAATCGCCTCGGCGGCGCCGCGTCGCAGGGAGTGAACCCTGACAACATCACCGCGTCTGATATGCGTCAGAATACTGCCAAGCGTTGCCTGCTGCGGCGAAATGGCAATATCGATATTGCTGCCTTCAATCAAGTCAACATAGGCGGGATTGTTGATCAGGGTGATAACCTTGCGCGCGCCGAGGCTTTTGGCCAACATTGAGGACATGATGTTAGCTTCATCATCATTAGTGACAGCACAGAAGACATCTGTTTCTTCGATATTTTCTTCAAGTAACAAGTCGCGGTCTGAGGCGTCGCCGGCCAGCACAATAGTCCGATCCAGTGATTCCGACAGCTCATAGCAACGTTCGCGACTGCGCTCAATAATACGCACTCCGTAACGACCCTCCAGAGCTCGCGCCAAGCCAAGGCCAATGTGTCCACCCCCGGCGATGATCAGCCGGCGGTTGGGTCTTTCGGTCCGCCGCATCTCACTCATAACCGCCTGGATATCGCCTGCAGCGGCAATAAAAAACACTTCATCATCTGCTTCAATAATGGTGTTGCCCTGGGGTGTTATGGGGCGGTTTTTGCGAAATATCGCCGCCACGCGGGTATCAACAGTGGGCATGTGCTGGCGCAGATAACGTAATTCCTGGTCAACCAGGGGGCCACCATAGTAAGCCTTGATGCCAACCAGCTGAACCTGGCCGTCAGCAAAATCCATGACCTGCAAAGCCCCTGGATTCTCGATCAGCCGACAGATGTCATGGGTAACGATTTGTTCGGGATTGACCAGGAAGTCAACTGGCATGGCTTCATTGCGAAAGATGCCATATTCCAGGTAGGTGGTGGAGCGAATGCGGGCTATTTTGGTTGGTGTGTGGAATATGGAATAGGCTACCTGGCAGGCGACCATGTTGACCTCATCGCTGTTGGTAACAGCGATAAGCATGTCGGCATCTTCAGCACCAGCCTGCCGCAGGACATCAGGATGCGATCCCATGCCTCGCACCGTGCGAATATCAAACTTGTCCTGCAACTCGCGAAGACGATTTGCATCATGGTCGACAACCGTGATGTCGCTGGCTTCTTTGGTCAGGTTTTGGGCCAGGTTGCCGCCGACTTCACCGGCACCTAGAATTATTATTTTCATGACGCGATTGCCTTGGCAATTCTTGCATAGTAAAAGCCATCGTGGGCCTGTTGGTCGGGCAGCAACTGCCGGCCATAGGTCAGTGGGTAACCCCATGAGGCCTCAATGGGCATCAGTATAGCCTCGGGCACCGCAACAAAGAATTTTTCCAGTACCTGTTCGTTCTCGGTCGGTAATATCGAACACGTGGAGTAAACCAGAATGCCACCCGGTGCCAGCAGTCGCCAGGCTGCATGGAGCAGGGCCAGCTGGGTGGCGGCAAGCTTATCAATATCTGAATTTCGGCGCAGTAATTTAATATCCGGGTGGCGACGAATAATGCCGGTGGCCGAGCAGGGTGCATCGAGCAATATTCTTTCATAGGGCTGCGTTGCGGCGTAGGTCAATAAGTCAGCGGCAACGCAGTCTGCCTGCAGCCCGATTCGCTGTAAATTCTCTTCTACGACGCGTAAGCGAGCAGCCTCAAAATCCAGTGCCGTAAGCTTGATACCCGGGAATGATTCCAACAAGTGGCAGGTTTTGCCGCCAGGTGCAGCACATGCATCCAGAACTCGCATCCCTTCCAGGGGTGCCAGCAACGCGGCTACCAGCTGTGATGCCTCATCCTGAACACTGGCGTAACCGCGGGCAAATTCTGGCAGCAGCGCGACATTGGCGGGTGCTGCCAGGTACAGCGCGCTGTCGGCAAATGTGCCGGTGTGGGCCTTTATGTCTATGGCCGTCAACAGATCAAGATAGGCCTGGGTTGTCATATGTTGCTGGTTAACCCGCAGCGTCATGGGTGGGCGGGCATTGTTTGCAGCTATCACTGCAGCAAATTGTGCCGGCCAGGCTGACCTGATGCGCTGAATCAGCCAGTCTGGATGGTTCAAACGGGCTTCCAGGTTATCACCAAGACTCGCGTTAATAGTTTGCTGGTTGCGCAGGTAGTTGCGCAGAACCGCATTAACCAGGCCTTTTGCCCATCCGAGCTTCAGTCCATGGGCAGCATTGACGACGGCGTTAACGCTGGCATGTGCAGGACGGTTCAGGTTATCGACGCTGTACAGGCCAGCGAGCAGCAGCAGATGCAGCTCGGCATTCTTGCCAGCCAGGGGTTTTTTGACGACTTGTCTGACAATCTCGCTGAGGTGGAAATAGTCTCTTACTACGCCATAGCTGATTTGTTTACTTAAAGGTGAGTCAGTGGCTTTAAACTGGGCGTCGAGTGACTTGCCGTCATTGATGACGGCGTCCAAAACACGTACCGCAGATAAGTATTCTTGCATCAGTTGAGTATCGTGCCCGGCGCGAACAGCTCTTTACGCGCATTAAGGATATCAGCACCACTCAGTATGCTGCCTTTGCCGAGGGGCAATTGAATAGCGGTAAGCCAGATTTCGCCGCTACCGCAGGCTACCAGGACACCGCGTTTGGCGAGGGCAAGGACTTCACCTGGCTGGTATTTGCCTGAGTCATGGGGTTGTTCAGCGACATTAAGCTCTGCCGCCCAGACTTTCAGCCGCAGCTCATGCAGTTCTGTGAAGGCCACTGGGTCGGGGTTAAAACCGCGCACGACGCGATCAATGACAGCGGCAGGTAATGACCAGTCTATACGCGCCTCCAGCTTGTCGATTTTGCGGGCATAGGTTGCACCATCTGCCTGCGGCTTCGGCTGGGCGTTACCCTCGGCTATCTGCTTGATGGCTTTCAACAAAGCCTGTTGACCAAGGCTGCTGAGTTTTGCACTGAGACTGGCGCTGGTCTCTGCAGGGCTCAGGGGCGTGCTTGCCGACACCAATACCGCACCTGTGTCGAGGCCAGCATCCATTTGGATGATGCATACACCAGAATCGCTGTCACCGGCGAGAATAGCGCGTTGAATGGGGGCTGCACCTCGCCATCGAGGCAAGAGTGAGCCGTGGACATTGATACAACCATAGGTAGGGAAGCCCAGAACCTCGGGTTGCAGAATCTGGCCGTAAGCAACCACCACCATCAGGTCAACTGACAGATGGTCTATATCAGCGCGCCTGAGTCGGGTGGGTTGCAGAACAGCTAACTGATGCTGTTCTGCGAGTTGTTTGACGGCGCAGGGCAGCGGTTTCTTGCCGCGTTTCCCGGGTTTATCTGGTTGGCTGATAACAGCCACCACCGTGTGTTCACTTTGAATCAGGGCGGCTAAATGCTCAGCCGCAAACGCCGGAGTACCTGCAAACAGGAGTTTCAACGCAGGGGCCTAATCACGCTGTTTCTGCTGCCTGAGCAGCCTCTTGCGAATCAGTTGGCGCTTGATGGGCGAGATGTAATCGACGAACAGCTTGCCCTCAAGATGATCCATTTCGTGTTGAATGCAGACCGCCAGCAGGTCTTCGGCGGCCAAAGTAAACGGGTTGCCTTCTCTATCGACGGCGCTGACCTCGATCTTTTCCGCCCGAAAAACCGGCTCATAGAAACCGGGTATCGACAAACAACCTTCGTTCGTCGTTATTTCTCCCTCGCGGGCGATGATCTGGGGGTTAATGAGCACCAGTGGCGAGGTGTTGTCGGCAGAGACATCAACCACCAGCATTCGCAGGTGAACATTGACCTGGCTTGCGGCCAGGCCTATGCCGGGGGCTGCGTACATGGTCTCAAGCATATCGTCTGCGAGGTTGGCGATTTTCCCGGTAACATTGCTAATCTGCTTGGCAACGGTGCGCAACCGCGGATCGGGAAACTCCAATATGTTTAATAGCGCCATATGGTTTAGTTATATACCTATAGTAATGGTTCAACTTGGATTGCTAAGACTCTGATCAAGTTGATAATTTATTCCGTTTACTCGTAGATGTATCAGGTTGAACAGCCTGTCATTGTACGCGTTTTGAGGATGGGATTCGCCCCATGAGGAAAATTCTTATCGCCCTTGTTACCAGTTTGTTGCTGCTGCCGGGCATTGTTGCCGCAGACGGCATCTTAAAACCTGGCCATCCAGAACGCTATATCGTCAAACAAGGCGATACCTTGTGGGATATTTCCTCCATGTTCTTGTCCGAAGCCTGGCGCTGGCCTGAAATATGGCAGGTCAACCCGAACATTGCGAATCCCCACCTGATCTATCCTGGTGATGAAATACGGTTGCGCTATGTTAACGGTCAACCCCAGTTGTCTCTCGACCGCGGCGATGAAGGGCGAACCGTCAAGCTGAACCCAGCCGCCAGCCCGCACGTTAAAGTCAAGCCCAGCATCAGAACCGAACCCCTTACCAGTGCCATCCCGGCAATACCCCTGGACGCTATCGCCAGTTTGTTGAAAGGTGGGCGCGTGGTCCAGCAGGAGACTCTTGAAAATGCGCCACATATTCTCGCCGGTAAGTCTGAGCGCCTGATTTTTGGCCCGGGTGACGAGTTTTATGCCCGCGGCGACTGGCCTGCAGGTGCCTTGGTGTATGGAGTTTTCCGGCCAGGTGAAGTCTATGTCGACCCTGAGACTGGCGAGGTGCTGGGTTATGAGGCGCAGGAACTTGGGGTTGCTGCCATTCTCCGCAGTGATGGTGATGTGGTGACCATGAGGCTCAACAGCATTAAGAAAGAGGTCAGGATTGGCGATCGTCTATTACCTACTGAGGAGCGTCGCGTTGAGTCAATATTCTATCCGGCAGCACCGGCCACATCTGTTGACGGTGTTGTGCTGGCCGTGTTTGGGCAGGCCACCATGGTCGGCAAAAACCATGCAGTTGCCATCAATCGAGGTATGACCAGTGGCCTGAGTGTTGGTAGTGTTCTGGCTATTTATAAGAAGGGTGCTACTGTGCGCGATACGGTGGCCCGCGAGCAGGTGCGGCTGCCCGCCGAGCGTGTTGGCCTACTGATGGTTTTTCGTGTTTTCGATAAAATGGCCTACGGCCTCATTCTACAGACGAAAGAGCCTGTTCGTGTCGGAGATTTGCTCCGCAATCCATGAGATGTCTGCCGTCGACGGGGCGAAGATGCCTTTGGTAAGGTAAATGCTCCGCATTCGCAGGTCGTTTGCCTGCAAGGGGCCACATCTTGTCTGCAGCTGAAGAA
Source organism: Pseudomonadales bacterium (assembly GCA_030728785.1). Lineage (GTDB taxonomy): Bacteria > Pseudomonadota > Gammaproteobacteria > Pseudomonadales > Azotimanducaceae > UBA4582. The sequence goes on along the minus strand of JANQYP010000008.1, from coordinate 15,306 downwards.
GCAACCTTGGCACTGCTCCGTTTGATTCGCGCGACGGAATTCCAAGCATCGACAGGCCAGCGCCTGCTGACTCTTTTTGACGACGCCAGCTCAGTCTGTCGTGGCTTCAGCGCCCGCGAGCATGGTGCCGTCTGCGGCTTAGCAACGAAAACTGCGTTAACCGTGCAGGCCAGACTGCGTTCAGATGCACTGCGCCAGCAGGTCGATGCTGATATCCGTTGGCTGAGCGCCAACGGTGGCCATTTTATTCCGTTGGCATCGACACAATATCCGAAAATACTTCGTGAAATTGCCGACCCTCCCCTGGGTTTGTTCTGCGTGGGTGATCTGCGGTTGCTGGCGCAGCCCAAACTGGCCGTGGTGGGCAGTCGCCACCCGACTCAGTATGGCCGGGCAGTCGCCGATCGCCTGGCGGGCGAAATGGCAAAGCTGGGGCTGGTCATCACCAGTGGCATGGCACTTGGTATTGATGCGGTTGCCCATGAATCTGGACTGAGGGCCAAGGGTACGACAATTGCTGTGCTGGGCACCGGCCCTGATCAAGTCTATCCGCCACAACATGAGCGCTTGTATCGTCAGATTCGCCAGCAGGGCCTGTTGGTTTCGGAGTTTCCGCCAGGTGTTCAGGTAGCATCATGGCACTTTCCCCAGCGTAATCGGGTGGTGACCGGACTGAGCGTGGGGACGCTGGTGGTAGAGGCACGACTGCGCAGTGGTTCCCTCATCTCTGCCAGGTTAGCCATGGAGCAAGGCCGGGATGTTTTTGCAGTACCTGGCTCAGTGCTCAGCAAGCTCAGTGAGGGTTGCCATCAGCTGTTGCGGGATGGTGCCAAGCTGACAGCGCACTGGCAGGATATTGTCGATGAGTTACCCGCTGGTCTGCTCGCGCCTGGCGACGACCAGCAAAGCCAGCCCTCTGACCTGCTCCTTCCGCCCCATCTGCCCCTTTCGCAGCAACGTTTACTGGCCACCCTCGACCATGAAGTCCAGCATGCGGACAGGTTGGCCGAGCGCCTGGGCATATCGCCAGCTGAGCTTCTTAGCAACCTCGTGGCGTTGGAACTTCTGGGGCTCGTTAAGGCTCGCGCGGGGGGCTATTGCCTGGTTGAAAACTGGACTTGAGTGCGCCTGGCTGTCAGGACCAGAGCGCTGCTTGAAAGCCGACGGTGACTAGGGTAACTTCGAGGCCTTTTTGGCGCCAGCAGAGATCGGACTCTGGCGAGCGCGCCGGTGCGGTATTTACTGCCGGCGCTGGAATGGGTGCCTATCTTGCCGCGGCGGTGCCGTTCAATCTTGGAGCGGGTGGCTGTTGCCGAAACCATTCGCAATGATAATTGGAAATGATAATTGGAAATGCAAAACTAGGGCTGACTCTGCGGTGACTCAACAAACCAGTAACTGGCGTTTCAAGATGGTGGCGACACGCTTGCGCGAGGGTCAAGTTATCGCCTATCCCACAGAGGGTGTCTGGGGCTTGGGTTGTGTGCCCGAAAACCTGCAGGCGGTGAATCGTATCCTGGCTTTGAAACATCGCGCCTGGCAGCAGGGCTTGATCCTGGTGGCTTCGTCCATTGCCCAGTGTGAGGCCTATCTTGGCGAGATTACCCCGGCGCAGCGCGCGCAACTTGACGCCACTTGGCCAGGACCGGTGACCTTTTTGGTACCCCGGGGTGCTGCCGTGCCTGACTGGATAGCGGGTGACAGCGACAAAGTGGCCCTGCGGGTTTCAGCGCACCCGGTGATTCGCGGGCTTTGTCAGCAACTTGGGCAACCCCTGGTTTCCACCTCGGCCAATCCAAGTGGTAAAGCGCCGGCCTTAACTGCACTGCAGGTACAAAGGTATTTTCATGGCAACGTCGACTATGTGCTGCCGGGCCGCCTGAGTGTCCCCGGTGCTGCCAGCGAAATTCGTGACCTGGCCTCTGGCCAGGTCATTCGTCCAGGCGCTGGGAGCTCCTCCAAGTGATTCACCAGCTGGCGGTTTTTGGCCACCCTGTAGCCCATAGTAAGTCCCCACTTATCCACCAGGCCTTTGCGAGTCAGGTGGGCCTGAATGTCAGCTATGCAAAAATTGATGCGCCGGTCTCTGCCTTTGAGCACCAGGCGCGAGATTTTGTTGCCGCTGGTGGTCGAGGTTTCAATATTACGGTGCCCCATAAATATGCGGCTTTTCAGCTTGCCGATGAGCTCTCGAGTCAGGCGCAACATGCTCAGGCGGTCAACACAATAACGGTACTGCCTGATGGCAGACTGCGCGGCGATAATACCGATGGTGCTGGTCTGGTGACAGATTTACACAACAACCTGGGCTGGACATTAGCGGCTCGACGGATATTGGTATTGGGTGCTGGTGGCGCCGTGCGTGGGGTCTTGCTGAATCTTCTGGCCACCGAGCCCCGGGTCCTGCATGTGTGGAATCGAACCTCGGCGACGGCGACCAGCCTTAGTGCCCATTTTGGTGAGCCACTGCTGGCGGTGTCTACAGAAGCGTTGGAAAGCAGCTATGATGTGGTCATCAATGGTACCTCAGCAGGTCTTGATGGTCGGGTGCCAGCCATCCCGGCTTCTGTCATAGGCCCGCAGACACGTTGTTACGACATGGTCTACAGCAATACCACAACAAGCTTCAATGCCTGGTGCCTGACTCATGGTGCCGCTGCTACCAGTGACGGCCTGGGTATGCTGGTGGAGCAGGCAGCGCTGGCCTTCTCACTCTGGTTTGAGCGGCAAGTTAAAACCCAGCCGGTGATCCAGTTACTTCGAGCCCTGACCTGAAGTCGAAACGTTGACCTCAGCACCTGGCAGCCTGCCACTGCTTATACTGCCTATACAAAATAGCCACAAAATAGCTACAGAATAGCGCTTGCGAAATAGCGCACCCACGGAGATCAGTGTATGGATAATCCTCTTTCAGCAAGCCTGCTCGCGGAAAATCCGCGCTTGCAAAATCCGCTCTTGCAAAATCCACTGTTACAGGACCATGAACTGCCACCGTTTGACAGAATTTCCCCCGCCCAGGTAGGGCCGGCCATTGACGCGCGCCTTGCGGAAAATCGTCGGCGCATTGACGATCTGCTCGACCATCTGCCAGCATCAGGGGCGCCGGGTTGGGCGGCTCTGGTCGGTGTGATCGAACAAATGGATGATGAGCTGACCCAGTCTTACTCGGCTGTGAGTCACATGAATGCGGTAGTTAACACACCGGCACTGCGCGAGGCCTGGAATGTTTGCCGGCCCAAACTCTCCGAGTATGCAACGGCGCTGGGACAGGATAAGCGATTGTTTGCGGCCTATCAGGCAATTGCGGCTGGGCCGCAATACCCCCAGCTGGGACAGGCCAGGCAAAAGGCCCTGGACAATGCCCTGCGGGATTTTCGGCTCTCCGGAATTGATCTGCCGGCCGCCGAGCAGCAGCGATTTGCCGACATCAGCAAGCGTCTGGCTGAGCTGTCTGGTCAGTTTAAGGATAATGTCCTTGATGCGACCATGGCTTGGTCAAAGCTTATCGATGACGTAGCCATGCTGGCAGGCCTGCCTTCGAGCGCCCTGGCACTGGCGCGCCAGACTGCCGAGCAACGCGGCCTGCAGGGTTATCTGCTGACCCTGGACTACCCCAGTTATATTGCCGTTATGACCTATTGTGAAAACGCGGCGTTGCGGCGCGAGATCTATGCAGCCTATGTGACTCGGGCATCAGACCAGGGGCCTTATGCTGGTCAATGGGATAATTCCTCGGTGATGGCTGAAATTCTCGAACTGGAAAGAGAAAAGGCAGCATTACTGGGGTATGGCAACTACGCAGAATTAGCCCTGGTGACCAGAATGGCACAATCAACTGACCAGGTGCTGACCTTTCTGCATGACCTCGCCAGACACGCCCTGCCTGCGGCCCGCCGGGAATTCAGTGAGGTCTGTGAGTTTGCGCAAACTGAGTATGGCGTTGCGGCCTTACAGGCCTGGGATCTGGCCTTTTACAGCGAAAAGCTCAAAAACCGCAAGTTCAGCGTTTCCGAAGAGGAGTTGCGACCTTACTTTCCAGCACCCAAGGTGATTCTGGGTATGTTTGAAGTAGTTGCCCGCCTGTTTGACCTGGAAATCACCCAGACCACCACTGTCACCACCTGGCACCCTGACGTTACCACCTATGATATTAAACGAGGTGGCAAGCTGATCGCGCGCTTTTATCTGGATCTGTATGCCCGCCCTGCCAAACAGGGAGGTGCCTGGATGAACGATTGCCGCGTCAGGCGCATCAGGGCGGACGGTAGTTTGCAGCTGCCTGTGGCCTACCTGACCTGTAACTTTTCCGGTCCTGTGGGGAGCCAGCCGGCGCTGCTGACCCACAGTGAGGTTGTGACTTTGTTTCACGAATTTGGCCATGGTTTGCACCACATGTTGACCAAGGTTGAATGTGCAGATGTCTCGGGCATTAACGGTGTCGCCTGGGATGCTGTTGAATTGCCCAGTCAGTTTATGGAGAACTGGTGCTGGCAGGAGGAGGCGCTGGTGTTTATTTCCGGACATGTAGACGACAACCAGCCCCTGCCTGCTGAGCTGCTGGAAAAACTGCTGGCCGCCAGGAACTTTCAGTCAGCCATGATGATGGTGCGCCAGCTGGAGTTCTCGTTGTTCGATTTTCGGTTGCGTTGTGAGTTTGACCCGGCCAGAGAGGGCCAGATTCAGCAGTTGCTTGATGCGGTGAGAGCCCAGGTGGCAGTGATGGCGCCCGTCGCCTTTAACCGCTTTCAACACAGTTTCAGTCATATCTTTGGCGGTGGTTATGCGGCTGGTTATTACAGTTACAAATGGGCGGAGGTGTTGTCAGCAGATGCGTTCTCGCAGTTTCAGGCAGACGGCATCTTTAACCGCCAGACGGGCGAGAAATTTCTGGCGACTATCCTGGAGCAGGGTGGCTCGGCGGCACCGATGGACATGTTTGTGGCATTCATGGGCCGTGAACCACAAATTGAAGCGCTCTTGCGTCAGGACGGGATTGTCGACGAGGCCCAGCCTTGAGTCCCGTCGGCAGTCAGCGAAAACGTTTTATTGCCGGTGCGGTCTGTCCTCAGTGTGGTGTTGAGGATCGTACTTATGTGCTGGTGGCGGCCAGTGGCCAGAGCCGCCACTGCAGCGATTGTGCTTTCAGTGAGTCGCTGGCAGATCTGCCCGAGCCTGACAGTGCTGAGCCGGTGGGCGCCTGGGAGCCGGTAAAACTGCTGGAGTAACGCGCCTGTAACCAGAACGCTGGAGCAGAACGGGATATCAAAACAACAGATAATCAGACCATCGACAAACTTGGCAAGCAACCTGCGCAAATATTCAACCGAAGTCCCATCGGCTGCGTATGACTGGCGGTGTTGGGGGGAGGATTGCAGGCGCTAACTGATCCTGGCGAACCTGAGTGTTGGGCTCGCCCCGCATTAGTTTTGTGTCAGCAAAACACAATATGGGTCGCTGGGTGCCAAAAAAGTCCTGACAGCTTTCACAAAAGCCCAAAATGAGGTGCTGAGCGGCTTGAGAAAGGTCGGGGCATTGATATAATTGCGCCGAATTTTGAATCATAAGACCAACGTTATTTCCTCACGTGGCCTGGCTACTCCGTGGTAGCATGGCGATCCGCGAAGGGCGGAAGAGCGTAACATAAAAGGTTTAGGCCCCAGCAACAAACCTGCCAGGCTAAAAAAGTAGCTTATACAGCAGGCGCCAGCGCTAAAAGAAGCCAGATTTAGATATCACATCAGAGTCCGCTCGGTGTTTCCCCGGCTGGACAGAGATTTTTCAAATAGTGGAGTTCTTGGGATGGAGAAAGCGAAACAGAGTAGGTGGTTAGTTGCTTTGTCGCTGCTGCTGTCCAGTAGCATGGTTTATGCTGACTGGACAGTGAACATGAGACAGGGGGTCACGGCGATCAGCCGTGAAATTTACGAGCTCCACATGCTGATTTTCTGGGTTTGCGTCGTCATCGGCGTGCTGGTCTTTGGCGTGATGATCATATCAATGCTCTTGCACCGCAAATCTGTGGGTGCGGTGTCTGCGGATTTCCATGACAACACCACCGTCGAAATCCTGTGGACAGTCATCCCGGTTATCATTCTGCTGGCTATGGCCGTACCTGCCACTACCACGCTAAACAAGATGTATGATCCAGGCGAGGCTGCTATTGATATTGAGGTCCGCGGGCTGCAATGGAAATGGCAGTATACGTACTTGAATAACGATCCCACCAAAGAGGTAAAATTCGTCAGCTCCCTGTTGACACCTCGGGAGGAAATTCTGAACGAGACTCGTAAGCGTGAGCATTACCTGCTTGACGTGGACAATGAGCTTGTTATCCCAGTGAATACTCGCGTCAGGTTCCTGGTAACTTCTGGCGATACGCTGCATGCCTGGTGGGTGCCGGATTTTGCCGTTAAACGTGATGCCATTCCTGGCTTTATCCACCAGGCCTGGGCAGAGGTCGAGAAGACCGGCATCTATCGCGGTCAGTGTGCTGAACTCTGTGGTAAGGACCATGGCTTTATGCCCATTGTTGTCCGCGTGGTTGAACAAGGGGAATACGAGACCTGGCTGGCAGGCAAACAAGAAGAGGGACGCCTTGTCTACGAAACGGTCGGTAAAGAGTGGACTCAAGACGAACTTATGGCCAAAGGTGAAGAGGTGTACCTGCGTGTCTGTGCAGCATGTCACCAGGCGAACGGTCAGGGACTGCCTCCAGCATTTCCTTCCCTTGTCGGCCAAGGGCTGGCTGTCGGGCCGATGGCTGCCCACCTGGACATAGTTCTCAACGGCAAGGCGGGCACGTCGATGCAGTCCTTTAAGGGCCAGTTGAATGCTGCTGAAATCGCTGCTGTCGTAATTTACGAGCGAAATGCCTGGGGTAATAATATGGGTGATTCTATCCAGCCTCGGGAAGTGAACAAAATGATGAGTACAGGCCAGTAGGCAGGAGATTCAGGATGAGCGCAATTATCGAAGAACACCATCACGACGATCACCATCATGGTCCGGCCAAGGGCTTGATGCGTTGGGTCTTTACGACCAACCACAAAGACATTGGTACCCTGTACCTGTGGTTCAGCTTTATGATGTTTCTCCTCGGCGGCACTTTCGCCCTGGTGATTCGTGCCGAGTTGTTCCAGCCAGGTCTGCAGCTGGTAGCCCCTGAGTTTTTCAATCAGATGACTACCATGCACGGTTTGATCATGGTCTTTGGTGCGGTGATGCCGGCTTTTGTGGGGCTGGCTAACTGGCTGATACCCATGATGATTGGCGCACCAGACATGGCGCTGCCAAGAATGAATAACTACAGCTTCTGGATCCTGCCATTTGCCTTCACCATGCTGGCCAGTACGTTGTTAATGGAAGGCGGCGGCCCCAACTTCGGTTGGACTTTCTACGCACCGTTGTCGACCACCTACGCCCCGCCCAGCGTCACCTACTTTATTTTTGCCGTGCACCTGATGGGTATCTCCTCCATCATGGGGTCTATTAACGTTGTTGTGACCATTCTCAACCTGCGTGCACCTGGCATGACCCTGATGCAGATGCCACTGTTTGTCTGGACTTGGCTCATCACTGCCTACCTGTTGATTGCAGTAATGCCGGTGTTAGCGGGTGTGGTGACCATGATGCTGATGGACATTCACTTCGGCACCTCATTTTTTAATGCTGCTGGTGGCGGCGACCCCGTGCTGTTCCAGCATGTGTTCTGGTTTTTTGGCCACCCTGAGGTCTACATCATGATACTGCCAGCGTTTGGCATAGTGTCTGCCATTATCCCGACCTTTGCTCGCAAACGTCTGTTTGGCTACGCCTCCATGGTTTATGCGACATCGTCAATCGCCTTCCTGTCCTTTATTGTCTGGGGCCATCATATGTTCACAGTGGGTATGCCACTGGCGGGTGAGTTGTACTTTATGTACGCCACCATGTTGATTGCCGTGCCCACCGGCGTAAAGGTGTTTAACTGGATTGCCACCATGTGGCAGGGCTCCATGACGTTTGAAACTCCCATGTTATTTGCCATCGCCTTTGTGGTGCTGTTTACCATTGGTGGTTTGTCTGGCTTGATGCTGTCCATTGCGCCTGCCGACTTCCAGTATCAGGACACTTATTTTGTGGTGGCACACTTCCACTATGTACTTGTCCCGGGCTCGATCTTCTCTATCATGGCCGCGGTATATTACTGGCTGCCTAAGTGGACGGGTCATATGTATGACGAAAAACTGGGTAAGACGCATTTCTGGTTGTCATTTATCGGCGTCAACGTTACCTTTTTCCCTCAGCATTTTATTGGTTTGGCGGGCATGCCGCGCCGAATACCAGACTATGCCCTGCAGTTTGCTGACTACAACATGATCTCCAGCGTGGGTGCTTTCCTGTTTGGCTTCTCCCAGTTGCTGTTTCTGGTTATTGTTATCAAGTGCATTAAAACCGGCAAGCAAGCGACTGCCCAAGTGTGGGAGGGTGCTCACGGTTTGGAGTGGACAGTGCCGTCGCCTGCGCCATATCACACTTTTTCAACACCAGATGAAGTTAATCTCAAGGAAGCACACGGTTAAGCCGGGAGGCCCGCAATGATTGAGCAAAGTCAAAACAGGCGAATGGTGTTGAAGCTGGCAGGTGCTGCAATTGGCATGTTCGGCTTTGGCTTTGCTCTGGTGCCCTTGTATGACGTGATCTGTGAAATCACTGGTCTGAACGGTAAAACTGGTGAGCAGTATGTACAGACAACCGAAGCCACGATTGATAAAGATCGAACGGTGACGATACAGTTTTTGGCCAGCAACAATGGCGCCATGGCATGGGATTTTCGACCACAGGTGCGCTCAATGAAGGTGCATCCAGGTGAGGTGAATACCACCAGTTTTTATGTAAAAAACCCTGCGTTGACGACCATGCTGGCGCAGTCGGTACCCAGTGTGACGCCATTCGCGGCCGCTGCGTATCTGCACAAGACGGAATGTTTTTGTTTCACCCAACAGCAACTAACTGCTGGTGAGTCTATGGACATGCCGTTGCGATTTATTATCGACAGTGATTTGCCTGAGCATATCCAGACGCTGACCTTATCGTACACATTGTTCGATATTACCGAACAACCACAGGATCGCGTGGCGTCAAGCGCCGAGTAGTCGGATCCGTGCTGAATTTGATGGAGATTAAAGATGGCAAATGACGCAACGTACCAAAATTATTATGTTCCCGCCGATAGCAAGCTTCCAATATTTGCCTCGCTGGGCCTTTTCCTGACAGTCTTCGGCATGGGCAATATGTTCAACGAGATGACTGCTGGCGCCGATACCACCTTTGGCACCATGGTGCTCTTACTCGGTGGCGTGGTGCTGGCGACGACCTTGTTTGTCTGGTTCAGTAAGGTCATCGAAGAAAGTCACGCAAAACTTTACAGCGATCAGATGAATCGGTCCTATGTCTGGGGCATGAGTTGGTTCATCTTCTCGGAAGTCATGTTCTTCGCAGCGTTTTTTGGAGCCTTGTTTTATGTACGTGCCTTTGTCGTGCCTTGGCTGGCAGGTGAAGGTAACCGTGGCCCATCTGACATGCTCTGGCCTAATTACGTTGCAGAATGGCCCATGCTGAACACCCCTGATCCAACATTATTCCCAGGCGCCCACACGGCCATGGGTTGGTGGGGCCTGCCGCTGATCAACACCATTCTGCTGGTAACATCCAGCGTCACGGTGACCATCGCGCACCACGGCCTGAATGAAGGTAACCGCAAAAAATTAATTACCTGGCTGGGGCTCACCGTTGCTTTGGGTATCGTGTTCCTTGGCTGCCAGGTACTTGAGTATTATCACGCCTACACAGATCTGGGCCTGACTTTAAATGCGGGGATCTACGGTACAACATTTTTTATGCTCACAGGCTTTCACGGCGCTCACGTGACTTTAGGCACTTTTATGCTGCTGGTGATGTTAATCCGTGCCATCAAAGGTCACTTTAAGGCTGATGATTGTTTTGGTTTTGAAGCAGCTGCCTGGTACTGGCACTTTGTTGACGTGGTCTGGTTAGGCTTGTTCCTTTTTGTTTATATCCTCGGCAGCTAGGCAACATCGCGGCCTTTGGTTGAGTTCGAAAAGCCTCGCTTAACGCGGGGCTTTTTTCTCTCAGCAGTAGGGCGCCGTCAGGAATTTATGGGGCGAGGCTACTGCGAACTAAGAACAGAAGATTATTGGTCGAGTGCCGGGCTTTTGCCGATCCAGGGCGCAGCGAGCCCCAGGTCGCCACTCCAGACGCCATAGGCGACAAACAGTAACAGTAGCGCCGCCAGCGACACCCTGACCATCAGCAGATTGGCGGTGCGTTTCCCACCTCTGCCCTGATCGAGCATCAGCGTGTAAAACGCGCTGCCCAGCGCCACAATGTTCGCCACAAACAGAAAGACAATAATGACTTTAATCCACATACTTAATCCACATACTTAATC
>JANQYP010000008.1:1302-4756 GCA_030728785.1 Pseudomonadales bacterium | reverse complement strand
TTAATCCACATACTTAATCCACATACTTAATCACACATAGTGATACTAGGGTTCTTACCAAGTGATTGTTGAGCTTGATTATACTGCTGCAAAACCGAATGAATAGGGCCGTAAAGCTGAATCTGAACTGGCGCTTGACTTTGTTTGCGTTGGTGTCCTTTGCAGGATTTGTCTATCTGGGTCTGTGGCAACTGCAGCGCGCGGACGAGAAAATTACTCTGATGGCGTTACACGAAGCCCGCATTAACCAGCCGCCGATCGATGCAGCAACATTGGTCATACGGGGTGACGACGTAAATGGCTTACCAGTGAGCCTCTCGGGCAGCTACCTGCCTGTACCGCCACTGTTGCGAGATAATGTCATCCTTCTTGGTAAAGTCGGTTTTGACGTGCTGTGTCTATTTGAGGATTCAGCCAGCGGCCTGGTGTTTCTGGTGAACCGGGGCTTTGTGCCCATGGCCGCGAGTCGCCAGCAAGCGCCTCAGGTTCCACCGACCGGCACCGATGCAGTGAACCTGACGGGTCATGTTTACGTAACATCCGCGCCAGATGCGACCTATGCCAAGGGTGAACTGATAGATGAATTGCGTTTTGTTCAGAGTGCCAGTCCCACCCTTTTGGCCGCCATTCTGGAGGACTTTACAGCGCAAGAACTTGGCGCTTCACTCTACCCACATCTTATCCGACTGGAGGCAGGACAACCGTTTGCCTTACCCAGAAACTGGGTCCTGACCACTATGTCGCCTGATCGCCATCGTGGCTATGCTTATCAATGGTTTTTAATGGCTATCGCTGTCCTGGTTGCTTATGGCTATTTTACTTTCAGGCACAACATCGGGTTGACTCAGCCCGATTAAGACGGTGTTGACTAGGAAAACGCTACCGCTGCAGGCACCTGTGAAGCAACTAATGGAGATACCTATGACTGAAGAGAGCCCCATCGATACAGCAAGCCGGTCTAAAAACCGGCGTAAGCTGGTGCTGCTGTTCGCCGTAGCCTTTGTACCAATGTTTATTGCTTACGCCATGTTTTTCTATGTTCCAGCATTAATACCTGCCACCACAACCAATGAGGGCCAGCTTATCCAGCCACCCTTAGCTGCTGCTGTGTTGCAGACCCAAGAGACGCTTGATATACCCTTGGGTGTCTGGACTGTTTTGATCCCCGTCGCCGCGCATTGTGATGACCATTGCCAACAGCGGCTGTATCTGAGCCGGCAAATCAAAATTGGCTTTGGCAAAGATGCTGAACGCCTGCAGCGAGTCGCCTTGCTGGAGACTGATCCCGACGCAGCCTATGCTGCCCTGGTGGCTGCAGAGCATCCTGACCTCCTCAGCCATGTCTACAACGCCAAGGCTCTGCAGGCTGCACTAGATAGTGCATTACCTGTACCTATGCCAATCACCGACGGGATTCTGTTAATGGATCCCAACGGTAATATAATGATGCTCTACAGTTTCGACAAAATTGGCGCGCCCATGCGCAAGGACATTAAACACCTGCTGAAGATCTCTAATATCGGTTGACGGGGATATTCCCGCTGAAAAGGTTTGGAAATTTGTTTAACATGCAGGTCCGCTTATGACAGCTGAAGAAGTTATTAACCGTGTCTGATACCAATAGCTACCACCTGACTGCAAGCGCCAGCTGGCGTGACTACCTGGAAATGTGTAAACCCAAGGTTGTCTTGCTGATGTTGCTCTGCGCAACCGTGGGCATGTTTCTGGCTACGCCGAATATGGTGCCGTGGCATATTCTGGTGTTTGCCAATCTGGGCATAGCACTGGTGGCTGGCTCAGCGGCCGCCATGAATCATCTGATGGATTTCAAAATCGACGCCGATATGGCCCGAACTAAAAACCGACCCGTTGCCATGGGACGAATCTCCACCACCCAGGGTGGAATTTTTGTGGCTGTTACCGGCGTCCTTGGCCTCGTTTTGCTGGCGACGCTGATCAATCCTTTGACCGCCTGGCTGAACCTGGCATCCTGGATTGGTTATGGCGTGATATATACTGTCTATTTGAAGCGTGCCACCCCCCAGAACATTGTTATTGGCGGCTTGTTTGGAGCGGCACCGCCGTTATTTGGCTGGACCGCTGTTACCAACAGCATTGATGGCGGCGGGCTGCTGCTGGTGTTGATTATATTCGCCTGGACGCCGCCGCACTTCTGGGCCTTGGCTATCGACCGCATGGAGGAGTATCGCAAGGTAGATATCCCCATGTTGCCGGTCACTCACGGTGAGTTGTACACTAAAATCCATATATTGCTGTATACGATCGTCATGATCATCGTTTCGGTGTTGCCTTATCTGATTGGCATGAGCAACCTGTTTTATCTGGTATCGGCACTGGCTTTAGGCTCGGGCTTTCTTTATTGGAGCCTGGTACTGCTGCGGGGCACCAATCGCCGCGCCCCTATTGAGACGTTTCGCTACTCCATTGTCTATCTGATGCTGCTGTTCGTGGCGCTGCTGATTGATCATTATGCTTTTCCCGTAGACTACCTGATTCAATTTGAGGCCGCTTAGTCCAGTGAGTGACAAGTCAGAAAGAGCACCAATGCCGTCGGGTATCAGAAACACGCTGCTGGTGATCGGTGCTGCCATAGCGGTCATACTTGGCCTGTTTGTTTTTAACCTGACGACGCCAAAGCAGCTGACTGCTGACCAATATCTGGCGCTTGGCTACTATGGGTTTCCGGAACCCAGGAGAATTAAACCTTTTTCCCTGCTCGACGAAACGGGTAGCGCCGTCGACACCTCAGACCTGACAGGCCAGTGGTCTTTATTATATTTCGGCTTTACTTATTGCCCAGACATTTGTCCGACAACTCTGGGTGTGCTCAACCGCGCAGTTAAACAGACCCAGATCCCGCCGCAGGTGGTGCTGGTGAGTGTCGACCCGGAACGAGATACGCCCGCAGTCCTGGGGCAGTACCTCGCTAGTTTTAATCCAAGCTTTAAGGGCTATACGGGGACTTTTGATGATGTGGTTGGTTTAGCGACCAATGTCAACATCGCCTTTGGCAAGATACCAGGCGCAGAGCCAGGCACCTACACCGTAGATCACAGCTCCAGTATTGTTGTGGTTGATCCCTTTGGTCGCTATGCGGGCTTTATCAAGCAGCCCCACCAGGCTGAAAAAATCTCCAGCATTATCAGTTCCCTGCAACGCTGATTCACAGCAACATCAGCCCGAGCCTGGCTCCTCAGCTGAGATGGCGTAGGATGCGGATAAACTCCTGCGGATCCTTGAGGAAGCGTGTGCCATTACCACTCAGGAATCTGGTCAGCGCAAAACGCATGGCAGCAAACCGTTGCAGTGTCGGCAGGGCCACTCTCTCTGCCTCGGTCAGACACCGCACTCGTTCATAACCGCCAAGCAGGGCCTGCTGGCGGTACGCGTTTATCATGCCGTCAGGCTCTGTACACCAATCTGTACACCAATC
>JANQYP010000008.1:0-1202 GCA_030728785.1 Pseudomonadales bacterium | reverse complement strand
TCTGTACACCAATCTGTACACCAATCATTGATGGTAATTGCCAGATCCAGAGCGAGAAAGTCATGGCAGGCATGATAAAAATCGATGATACCCGTCAGCTTCTCATCAACAAACAGGGCGTTATCGCGGAATAAATCGCCGTGAATGATGCCCCTTGGCAGATCGCCGCCCCGCAACATCTGGTACTCTGCCAGCGTCCTGCTGAAAAGGCGTTTATCTGCTTCACCCAGCTTGTTGCTCACGGCCGCCAAGGTGCTGCTGGTCCAATCCTGGTCATAGGGATTGGCGCGGCTTGCCTGGCAATCCTGCGCGGCAGCATGGAGTTGTGCCAGCGCCTCACCGATAACGCTGCATTGCTGCATAGTGACGGTCGTGGGATGCGCACCCGGCAATTTTGGGAAAAGCCAGGTTGGTTTGTCGCAAAAAACCGTATTCGATTGCCCATCGACGGTAAGTAGCGGTTCCGGTACAGGCAGGCCTCGCTGGCCAAGTTGGTGCAGCAGTTGGCTGAAGAATGCTGCCTCAGCCAAGGCCAGGCTTTCATTGATGGTTAGGACATAGTCGACGGCTGGATTGCCCGCAGAGCGCAGCGTTATAAAGTAGTTGGAGTTTTCTATGCCGGCGCTGATGGGGCTGTAGGTTAATAGCTCACCCAGCGCGAACTTGTTCAGAAATTGACGCAGGGCCTGCTCGCTGAAAACAGTAAAGGCAGCCACTATTTTTTATGCACGCGCTTATTCACAAAAGCTTATTCACAAAACCAGCTTACCACTCAAACAGGACCCATTGCGGATACAGGTTTTTGCTATGGTCAAGGTTGGTAAAGTGCGGCGATCCATCAGCTGGCACCATGTAGTAGGGTCTGCCGGTCTCGGGTACAACTTTGATCATCATGAGGATGCCGTTGGTGCGATATTCGTAGACAGTTCGATCTTGGCCAACAACAATTTCAACGTCGCCACCTGAATATTCAGCCTCAGGTAGGACCATTTCTGCAGCGCTGACGGCGTTGGCCAGGGCAATGCAGAGTAGTAAAAGGCTGACGCGAACTAGCATTGGAATGTTGGCTGAGTTCACAGTATGGTTCCCCCAAATACCTGAGCGAGAAAAAATGAGAGACAAGTTCCCGTTAGTGCTGATTGATGGCTCATCGTACCTTTTCCGTGCCTACCATGCACTACCGAAGTTGATGAGTACCAAGG
>JANQYP010000007.1:4785-39793 GCA_030728785.1 Pseudomonadales bacterium | reverse complement strand
GCAGCATATTTCGCGCCTACGATATTCGCGGCGTTGTTGGCGCAACCCTGACCCCAAACGTTATCTACAAAATAGGTCTTGCCATCGGCTCAGAAGCCATCCAACTCGGCCAGCAGGCCTTGCTGGTAGGCGCCGACGGCCGTCTCTCAAGCCCTGATGTCATGGCATCTCTGATTAATGGCATTCTCGCCACAGGTATGGACGTTATTCGTCTTGGCGCGGTACCCACACCAGTCCTGTATTTCGCCACCCACACGACAGAAACCACCAGCGGTGTGATGATCACCGGCAGCCATAATCCGCCGCAGTATAATGGCTTCAAAATAGTTTTTAGGGGCAAAACGCTGGTGGATGCGGATATACAGCGACTCTACAGGCGCTTTGTTGCTGAGGATTTCAACAGCGGCCGCGGTGAGCTTCGCGAACTCGACATCCTCGACCAATATTTTGATGCCATCAGCGATGACGTTGTAGTGGCCCAGCCTTTGCGCGTTGTCGTTGACTGCGGTAATGGGATAGCGGGCGATATCACGCCTGATATTTACATGAACCTCGGCTGTGAAGTCATTCCCCTGTATTGCGATGTTGACGGCAACTTCCCCAATCACCACCCAGACCCAACCATTGCCAGCAACCTGCAGGACCTGATCCTGATGGTAAAATCCCAGGGCGCAGACCTTGGCTTGGCTCTTGATGGTGATGGCGATCGGTTAGTGGCTGTGACTGGCTCTGGTGAGATCATTGCACCGGATCAATTGCTTATGCTGTTTGCCAAGGACGTGGTCTTCCGCAATCCTGGCTCAGATGTTGTTTACGACATTAAATGCACACGCCACCTTAACAGCGTTATCAGCGGCTTTGGTGGTCGACCAATCATTTGCCGCAGTGGTCACTCCTACCTGAAGGAAAAAATGGCCGAGACTGATGCGGCACTTGGCGGGGAATTTTCCGGTCATGTCTGCTTCAACGAACGCTGGTACGGCTTTGACGACGGAATTTATGCTGGCGCACGCCTGCTGGAAATTGTTGGATCACAAACAGCCGGACTCGACGAACTGATGCGGGAGTTTCCTCAGAGTGTGTCTACGCCGGAGCTGAAGTTAGCCGTTGACGAGCTGGAAAAATTCAGAATCATAGACCTGCTGCTTGAACACGGCGATTTCTCAGCTGGTGCTGTTTCCACTCTGGATGGCATCAGGGTTGACTTTGCTGATGGCTGGGGCTTGGTTCGTGCCTCTAACACCGGCCCATGCCTGACCTTGCGCTTTGAAGCGGATGACCAGACTGGCCTGGAAAGAATCGAGTCATTGTTTCGCCAACAACTACACAAGGTTGATCAGAAACTTGACTTTTAGCTCACCTTTACTTCATCGTTAGAAAGATTATACAGGATGTTTAACCCATGACTCTATCCAGAGCTGCGGCAATGAATGTTGCCAAGGTACTTACTGAGGCGTTGCCCTATATCCAGCGCTTTACTGGCAAAACTATTGTCATCAAGTACGGCGGCAACGCTATGATCGATGACGATCTGCAGAAGCAATTCGCCCAGGACGTTGTGCTCATGAAGCTTGTTGGACTAAATCCTATTGTGGTTCATGGTGGCGGGCCGCAGATTGGCCAGGTATTAAAAGCGCTGAACATCGAATCCAACTTCATCGATGGTATGCGTGTCACTGACAGCAAGACCATGGATGTTGTGCAGATGGTGCTCGGCGGCACAGTGAACCAGAGCATCGTCAGCCTGATTAACCAAAGTGGCGGCAAGGCCATCGGCCTGACGGGTAAGGATGCCAGCTTGATCCGCGCTAAAAAAATGTTCATTGAGCGCGCCTCACCGGACCTGACCGCACCCGAGATCATTGACATAGGCCAGGTGGGCGAGGTGGTGGCCATTGATCGGACTATTCTGGATTTATTGGTCGCCAGCGATATTATCCCTGTCATCGCGCCGATCGGCGTTGGCAGCGACAATGCCACTTATAACATTAATGCTGACCTGGTAGCGGGTAAGATTGCCGAGGCACTAAATGCTGAAAAACTCATCCTGCTGACGAATGTGGCGGGCCTGCAGGATAAACAAGGCCAGCTTCTATCGGGCCTCAGCGCCAGCCGGGTCGAGGCCCTGATTGCCGACGGCACCATCACCGGTGGTATGCTGCCGAAGATCGAATGTGCCCTGAACGCCGTCAAAAATGGCGTTGGCAGCTCGCACATTATCGATGGTCGGGTGGCCCATGCAGTATTGCTCGAAGTTCTGACTGACGAAGGCGTCGGCACCTTAATCAGGCGCAACAGTTAAATTCAGCAACTAAACGCAGCACCACAGTTCTTCGCGCACAGCGAATGCTACAAGGATTAAGGACCACGGAAGCTTATGTCGGACCCGCAAAAAGTCACACGCAAGAACCAGATACTGCAAGCCTTGGCCATTATGTTAGAAGAGACGCCTGGGGGCAGGATCACCACATCCGGGCTTGCCAGGCAGGTGGGGGTTTCCGAAGCGGCCCTGTATCGACATTTCCCCAGCAAGGCAAAAATGTTTGAAGGTTTGATCGAATTTATCGAGGAGACGATCTTCTCGCGCATCACGCTGATACTCGCCGAAGAAACCACTACTGTCACCAAATGCGGCCAGAGTATTTTTTTGCTGCTGACTTTCACCGAGCGCAATCCTGGCATCACCCGCATTCTCACTGGCGACCCCCTGGCGGGTGAATCAGACCGGCTGCGCGTCAGGGTCGCGCAGTTTTTTGAACGCTTCGAAACCCAGCTTAAACAAGTCCTGCGGGAAGCCGAGATGCGTGAGGGTAAGCGTCCCCTGATGGAGACACATAGCGCTGCCAACCTGATGATGGCTACCGCCGAGGGTCGCATCAGCCAGTTTGTTCGCAGTGACTTTGCCCGCCTGCCTACTGAAGGCTGGGATATACAATGGCAGGCCATCAGTCGCGCCATATTTTCCTGAGCGCGGACTGCCGCCCGCAAATCGACATCTGGCGGCAGATGCTGCGCGGGGATCAGCCTTTGGGTTTTGTCCCCTGCAGCTCGCGGAGGCGCTTCAGGTCGGCGGAATACATAAGACTGAGCTGCACCATTTCTTCCCGCTTGCCATCAATTTCACGTTCGAACAGGCGGATCCGATTCTCAACGCCGCGCATAGACTCAAGACGCTCAGGCGCTATTGTGCCGCCACCGCGCTCCACCGCGGCAAACTCTGCCTGCAGGTCCCGCTTCTGGGTCTCCAGGCGCTGCAGCTTGCCCTGGCTGGCAGAAATGAACCCCTCGATACTGGCGAGTTTGGTATCACGGGCCCGAATAACATCCTCAGGGGTGCCATAAATACGCAGCAGATTCTGGTCCGCAACCTTGCGTTCCCGCGCACTGCGCTCCAGCGCCGCGCTCTCAGCCCGGGCGCTGTCTCGTTCCTGAATCTCCTTGTCGCTCAAGGCCCGCGACACAAACTCCAGCACTCGACCATCGAGACTCAGGATCGTATAACCATCTTTCACATAACGTGCCGGAACATGGCTGTCGAGAACGGTCACACCGTCTTCATTGACATACTTGTATAACTCGGCGTGGGCCGGCACAGGTATGCCAAGGCTCCAGATCAGTATTCCGGCGGTCAACCTCAAGCCCGAACCAGCACCATCGACTCGAGCAGCTACCCAGGCACGCATTTGCCTGCCGCCTGCCGCAAAGATGTGATACCCATTGATTTTTCGAAGACGCTTGGTGTCATGCATAACTAGTCTGGCAATCTCGGTCAGCGCAACCTGGAGACCCAAAACCATCTCTCGAATGTTTGCCCCTAACCAGCGACACCATACTGTGCCTGATACCGGCGAATCTGGGCAATCTGTTGGCTGTAAGCTGGTTGATGTTCAAGATAGGTAACGATATCGCTCAACTTTACGACGCTCACTACAGAAATACCATAGTCCCGCTCGACCTCCTGGATGGCAGAAAGATCACCCTGTCCCTTTTCCTGTCGATCGATGGCGACCAGCACACCAACCGCCTTTGCAGGTGAAGCCTCGATAATGGCGATAACTTCGCGAATGGCAGTACCGGCAGTGATGACATCATCGATGATCATGACTCGGCCCGCCAAAGGAGCACCTACCAGGCTGCCACCCTCACCATGGGCCTTGGCCTCTTTGCGATTAAAAACAAAAGGATAATCTCGCTGGTGATTCCGCACCAAGGCGATGGCAGTGGCACTGACCAGCGGGATGCCCTTATAAGCCGGGCCGAACAACAGGTCGACATCGAGTTCAGCATCGACCAGCGCCGCAGCATAATAGTCAGCCAACTGGCTCAGAGCGGCGCCCGTATTGAACAACCCGGCATTAAAAAAATACGGGCTGACCCGCCCTGACTTCAACGTAAACTCGCCAAAACGCAGGACGCCGCGCGCCAGGGCAAACTCAATAAACTGTGCCTGATAGTCTTGCATCAGAGAATCTCAAGGGCCGTTTTCTGCAGCTCAATCAGTTCCCGAATACCCTTATCACCCAGGACCAGCATCTCATCCAGCTCACTGCGACTAAAAGGCACACCTTCGGCCGTGCCCTGCACTTCAATAAAGCGGCCGTCATCAGCCATGACCAGATTCATATCCGTTTCAGCCCGGGAATCCTCAGTATACTCAAGATCCAGCACGGGTCGGCCGTCCACCACACCAACTGATACAGCCCCCACAAACTGCTGGAATGGATTGTTCGCCAGCCGCATCTGTCGAACCGCATCATACAAGGCCACACAGGCACCGGTAATCGACGCCGTGCGAGTGCCACCGTCCGCCTGAATAACGTCGCAGTCGATACGAATGGTGTATTCCCCCAGGCGCTTCATATCCACACACGTACGCAGTGCCCGACCAATCAGGCGCTGGATCTCAACAGTACGTCCACCTTGTTTACCACGGGCAGCCTCCCGATCCATACGTGTGTTGGTAGAGCGCGGCAGCATGCCGTATTCTGAGGTAATCCAGCCCTGGCCTGAGCCGCGCAGAAATGATGGCACGCCTTTGTCCACTGATGCAGTGCAGATAACCCGAGTGTCACCAAAAGCGATCAGGACAGAGCCCTCAGCGTGTTTATTGATGCCCCGTTCGATAGTCACTGGACGCAAAGCGTCCAGTGCTCGGCCACCGGGCCTCTGTACTATGGTGATTGACATGTATTTTCCTTCTAACATTAAGAGTAACGATGGAAGTCCATTATACTGGCCTATCTCGAATAAGCACTTCCAGACGCCCTTGATTTGACGCCCTGCCGCGAGGCAATCTGCAGACAGGGCCTCTTTAACCAGCAACCTGTCGTGATAGCTGTGCTGATTGCGTCATTGATTGCGTCATTGATTGCGTCATTGATTGCGTCATTGATTGCGTCATTGATAGCGTCGCTAACACACACCAGCAGGAAATCTGGCCACAGGAAACCGCCCATGACCAACAGCATGACTGCCTTTGCCCAGCGCGAGGCCAACACTCTCTCCTGGGAGATCAGATCCGTCAACCACCGTTATCTGGACCACAGCTTCAAAATGCCGGATCAGTTTCGCGCCATTGAGGGCGAATTGCGTCAACTGCTGAAGCAGACTATCTTCAGAGGCAAGGTAGATTGTCTGCTGCGACTCAACCCAGACACTGACGATAGTGCCAGGCTGCAGGTCAATGAACAGGCTCTGCACCAATTGCGCAACGCCCTGGACCAGGTCAGTCGTATCATGGGCACCAGCCCGCCCGTGAGCCCACTCGAACTGCTGCGTTTTCCCGGCGTGACGCAGACCAGCACTGTGCTACAGGAAGATATTTTTGCCCAGGCTACTCACTTGTTCGAAGCCACTCTGGCAGATCTTATTGCCATGCGCACCAGAGAAGGCGAGGAACTGCGCAGCATCATTTTCGACAAGCTTGCCGAACTGCAGATCCTTACAAACGCCGTGCGTGTTGAGGCACCAATCATTAGCGCTCGCCAGAAGGCACGCCTGGATGAGCGCCTCAACGAATTGCAGATTGATGTCGACAGCAACCGCCTGGAGCAGGAGCTGGTCTATCTGGCGCAGAAATCCGATATCGCTGAGGAGCTCGACCGTCTCGACACTCACATCGCAGAAGTAAAGTCGACACTGGACACACCAGGCGCCGTGGGCCGGCGCCTGGATTTCCTGATGCAGGAACTGAACCGCGAGGCCAACACCCTGTCGTCCAAGGCCGTTGCCGCCAATACCTCGATCCAGGCGGTGGAACTCAAGGTTATCATCGAGCAGATGCGAGAACAGATTCAAAACATTGAATAGTATCTGTTGAACAATTTCTATTGAATGATTGCTTTTGAATGATTGCTTTTGAATAACTGGTTTTTAATTAACTGCTTTTGAGAATTGCCCTTTGAGTAACCCAGCCAAAACCAGAACCGCTGCCGTCATTGGCCTGGTGAACCCCAAGAGCCCGGCCAACATAGGCTCTGTGATGCGTGCTGCCGGCTGTTTTGGCGCCGCCGGGGTGTTTTATACCGGCACACGCTTTGAGCGTGCGGCACGCTTTAACACGGATACCAAAGATATCAGCAGCCGAATTCCCCTCAACGCTGCCAGCGACCTGCTTGACGTGGCACCAGCCGACTGCAAAATCGTCTGCATTGAATTGGTGGAAGGCGCGATTTCCCTCGCAGATTTCCAGCACCCACACGCGGCATTTTATATTTTTGGGCCAGAGGATGGCACTATCAGCCAGCAACTCATCGACCACGCGGATGCTGTGGTCTATATCCCAACCACTGGCTGCCTGAATCTTGCTGCGACGGTTAACATCGTACTCTATGACCGGTCGGCAAAGTCACCACCGACAACGACCGGTGATGTGCTGATCCGCGCCAGTCGCGATACCAACAACCGCGTCAAAGTTAGAACGCATCCCTGAAATGATCCCGCCAACGACGCACAACTTTTTGCTCACCTTAGCCGGCAGCCAGCTGCAGCTGCTCAAGCCCGGTGGTTACTTGTGCTGCAGCGCTGTTATTGCGTAGACTCTGAGCTTCAGCGAGCTACGCAGGAGAAGCAGTATGACAACCTATACGGGCCAATGTTTATGTGGCGACATCAAATATGAAATCGAAGGCGAGCCACTGATGGCTGGCGTCTGCCATTGCAAGAACTGCCAACGCCAGGCTGGCTCAGCATTCTCAACTCTCTGGGGGGTGTCGGCAGCCGCCGTCACCTTAACCGCACAACAGCCTAAATGTTACGCCGATGCAGCCACCAGCAGCGGCAGCACTGTTCAGCGCTTTTTCTGCGGTAACTGTGGCTCACCCATCTATTCGGTAGTGCCAGCCCAACCAGATACCCTGTTTATCAAAACCGGCACCCTGGACAATACCGATGGATTCACGCCCGGCTTTCACGTCTGGTGTGACAGTAAACAACACTGGGTCACTATTCCTGAAGGTCTGCCCGCCATGGCTCAACAAAGCTGAGTCGGGCAGGCAGGTGCATGTCTGTGCAACCGAAGAAGTGGCACAGACCAGCACTGTCAGTGTTTTCTTGCCAGTTGCGGAGACCGCAGCGCAAAAAAGGCGCAGGCCCGTCACTGAACCTGCGCCTTGCTCTGTCAAATAAACCAGTGCGATGAGTCTGGCAGGTGAGCCTGCCAGCCGGACCTAGGCACCATCAAGATCCATCGTTACCGACAAGGCCACTGTCCTTGGTGCGCCAATCCATGCACCACCACCGGAAATACCCCCCAGATAACTTTCGTCAGTAATATTGTTCAGCACCAGGTTAAACTCCAGACCGCGCATGAATTGTGGCAAATTTTCCGGCACATAATTCATGTACACATCACTGGTGGTATAGGCCTCAGTCTGCCAGGTATTACTGACGTTAACAAAACGCTGGCCCGTATACTTGGCAGAAATGCCGGCGCTGAAGGGTCCTTTACGCCAGTCAAGCGATGCCACATACATGGTTTTCGGCATATTCACCACCTCATTGCCAGGCACAATACCCACGGCAGCATCCACATTCGTATCACCTGTACCAAGATATTCAGCCTTATTGTGGGTGTAGGACATAAATGCTGACACCGTCTCATTCAACTCAACACTGCCTGACAATTCAAAACCACTGGAATCGATGCCACCGGCGTTAAAGTAAGTACCGTTGGTGCCGATCAAATAATCCGGTCCGGCTGTGGTGTTGGCCGCCAGAAAGATTACTCGGTTTTCGAAGCTGATGTCGTAGTAGGTCGCAGAAGCCTTAAAGATACCGTCTGCATAGCGTGCGCCTATCTCAAGGTTGTCAGCAGTCTCTGGTGCCAGACGGTCGAGGTTGGAATCAGGCCGCTCAAGAATATCGTCAGACAGAGATGAGAAATTTTCTGAGTAACCGCCAAAGACTTCCAAACCATCAACTGGCAGGCGCCAGATAGCCCCACCAGAAAATAACACGTCAGAGTCTGAGTTCAACTTGACATTGCTGCTGGCACCAAACTTGTCCCGGCGCTCCAAATCGACAAGAAACTGTTTAACACCAAAATTGACAGTAACCGGACCAATGCTCGCTGAGTCTTCCACATACCACTTGAAGGTGGTCTGGGGATATTCGCGGTCATATTGACGCCAGTAGGGGGTATGATCAAAATCGTAACCCACTCGAGTATCAATAATTTTTTGCCAGGTACGATCTTCACCACGCAGGTAATCCTCATACCAGATGCCTGTACGCACCTCGTTTTCAATACCGCCAAGCATGACATTAAAGGTCAGATCAGCAGTCAATCCAGTCCGCTCCTTAGTGTAGTTTGTGTGACGATAAGACTGCACGGCAATGGCGCCAGGAGCATAACAAGCCGGGTCATACTCTGCACCAGCACCGCCGTAAGGGTAGGTGATTGCAGACACACAGCCGGGTGTTGCCGTCAGGGATTGACCGGCAGCATTGACAAAAAATATCTGGCCAAGGAAGGCACCACCGTTAATGGTGTTGCTGGTCAATTCAGATTGCGGTGCACCCAAACCATCATTGGTAACATCAACGATGTAAGGCGGAACCCAGTCACCACGACCCTTGTTATTGTGGTAGTACAAGGCGGCAGAAAAATCAATAGCATCTGTCGGGTTCATGTCGATCTTGGCGTAGGTAAAGACATTTTCGCGTAGTGTCGACCAGCCCTTACGGTACAGCTGATCTATGTAGGGTATACCGGTCCAGGTATCTGTCAGTTGGTCTGACTCTGGGTTCGACTTGAAGTCGGCTGGTGAGAACAGGCGCTGATAGTTGTCTTCGTGGGTGTCATCATAAGCCAGGTAGCCCGTTAACTTGATGTTGTCCAGATCAGAAATAATCTTGCCGGCAAAGTGATCACGCTGGTTTTCAGCCGCGCCATTTACCCAGTCGGACGCTTCCTGATGTGAGGCTGAAACCCAGGCATAGGTTTCACTACCAAACAATTGACCAGTGTTGTAACGCATGAAGTAGCGCTTGCCATTAAACTCACCGCCAGTCGCTGACACCAGCAGGCCAGCCTCACGCTCGGGATCACTGGTAAGGAAATCCAGTGTGCCACCCAAGGCTTCGTTTGACCGAGAAGCGATATCAGCTGTACCTTGGGATACGTTCACACCTGCGATGTTCTGGTTATCAATATAGCGGTTGGCCTTGGCACCACCACCATAGTTAGAGTTGCCGTTGGGCAGGCCATCAATGGTCATACCAATCTGCTGGTCAGACAGGCTGACCTGGAATCCACGCATGGAAATTGTGGTTGACCAATCGTCAAAACCATAGGTATCACCTTCCTGGATGGATATGCCCGGCAAATTATCGATCATCGACAGCGGACTGGTGATAGGTGTCTGTTGTTTTTCCATGCCTTCGGTCACGGCATTGTTGGCGTAAATAGTACTTACACCGATAACTGTGACTTCCTCCATCGTCGTGTCGTCAGCAAAAAGCGGAGCGGATCCAACTGCAGCAAGCGTTGCTAATGCAATCGCCGCGCGTAACGGATTCCTCATAGGTACCTCCCAAAATGATATCAAAGAAATAATGTTGATCGGGTCGACGTGATTTGACGCCGCGCGCATTATGCCGCTTTGATATGACTTTGCTATTCCTGGCCGAGCGGATTAACGCAAGCTTTACCTGCTGTCGAGTAAAGTCTGCGGAACCCGTGAGGTTACTTACCTGATACTTACAAGCTCGCGATATCTTGTTGGCATATTTACATTGCCGCTGTGCGCACAGCCGCATCGGTGCCAAAAGAAGGCTCACTCTTTAGCAAAGGTTTCCTGAATCTTGGTTTAGTCTTTACCTTTGCCGGCGATGATGCCTGCTCCCCCCTTGAAGGTATTACTACCTTCACCTTAAGCGCCACCCGCTGCCAGTTCACATTTTCCATGACTGACTGCCGGTGGCCTTTTTTTGCCCGCCGCCTCTTGGCTGGTGGCCGGCAAGTCGCTCGGCACCTGCTACGCATTTTTCCCGCCACTGACGGCAAAATTTGATTACACTTAGCCTTTTGACGCGCGGCAGAACAGGGGCAGTAATTCAGTGACCGACGATCAATCTACCCATGGCCAGCTTTTTATTGTTGCTGCACCTTCCGGGGCCGGCAAAACCAGCTTGGTTAAATCCCTTATTGAGGGGCTGCCAAGTGTCAAGGTGGCCGTCTCACACACAACCCGACCGCGCCGCCCTGATGAGATTGACGGTGTCAACTATCACTTTGTCAGTGAGCCAAAATTCCGCACCATGCAGGCTGAGGGCGCCTTTATCGAGTCTGCCCAGGTGTTTGGGAACCTGTATGGCACCAGTCGCCAGGCTATTGAGACCATCATCAGCAGTGGCCACAATATCATTCTCGAAATTGACTGGCAGGGCGCTCAGCAGATTCGCCGCCAGGAACCGGCGTCGGTGCATATTTTTATCCTGCCACCATCATTGGCGGCGCTGCGCAGCCGTTTGCAGGGTCGTGGCCAGGATGATCCGGACACTATTGACAAACGTATGGCTGAGGCGCTCAGTGAGCTTTCCCACTACAGTGAATTTGACTACCTGATCATTAACGACAACTATGCCACCGCCCTTGCCGACCTGGCGCGTGTTGTTGAGGGTCGAGGAGAGGATCTGCGGCGCAGTAGCCAGCAGTCGCGACATGCGCAGCTGATCGAATCCCTGCTGAATCCAGCGCGTCCTGCCATGGGGTCAGGGGCGCCGGACTGAACGCGGCGGCCAGCGTTGAAAGAGGAGCGAGCAACCGCAGTCGCTGCGATCAGGGGTTAACGCCGGCAGTTAAGATAAGTAATGGAACTATT
This sequence comes from Pseudomonadales bacterium, assembly GCA_030728785.1. Taxonomy (GTDB): domain Bacteria; phylum Pseudomonadota; class Gammaproteobacteria; order Pseudomonadales; family Azotimanducaceae; genus UBA4582. The sequence continues at coordinate 28,469 of JANQYP010000007.1, read as the reverse complement.
TATTGTGTCGCAGGGGGTCGTTCGGTAGACTACGCGGTCCTGTGAAGTGGCCTTTGGCCTTTGTTTTTCTAACCCGCGGAGTAGATTGATGGCACGAGTGACAGTTGAAGATTGTCTGGAACACGTTGATAACCGTTTTGAGCTGGTGATGGTATCAAGCAAACGCGCGCGCCAATTGGCCACTGGTGGCAAAGACCCTTTGGTGCCCGTGGAAAATGACAAACCCACCGTACTGGCATTACGCGAAATTGCCGCCGGCTTTATTGATGCCAGTATTCTCAAGGAAGGCATACAGGAAGCACCGACCAGGTTGAACATAGCTGCTGCCCATCATGAATTTGAACGTCCACAAGATCCAGACTTCTAAACGGGACCAGCCAGCCCTGCGGGCCTGCAGTAGTAGACTTAGGCGTCGACTTAAGACTGAGGGCTGGCCATCTGCCGCGTCGCTCGGCACACGTTATCTATCCAGGTCAGCCGACGGGGGGCCAATCGTTGCTGACCATTGACTCTTTTGCGTTGGAACTTAGCGCCTACTTAGGCGAAAACCAGATACAACAGGTCCAGAAAGCCTACTATTTCGCCGAGGCAGCCCATAAAGGCCAGGCCCGGCGTTCCGGTGAGGCTTATATTTCTCATCCTCTGGCCGTCGCGGCCATTCTTGCCGACATGCACATGGACCACCAGTGCCTGATGGCTGCCCTGCTGCACGATGTCATCGAAGATACGGGCATTCCCAAACACACCATCAGCAAAGAATTTGACGAAGAAGTGGCGGACCTGGTGGACGGGGTCAGCAAGTTAAAGATGATGTTCCAAACCCGCGCCGAAGCCCAGGCAGAAAACTTTCAGAAAATGACCCTGGCCATGGCCAAGGACATTCGCGTCATCATGGTGAAACTGGCTGACCGGCTGCACAATATGCGCACCATTGGTCACCTGAGCGGCGAGAAACAACGCCGAATCGCTCGTGAGACCCTGGAAATCTACGCACCCATAGCTAATCGCCTGGGTATGAACACCATACGCGTTGAATTCGAAGAACTGGGTTTTAAGGCGCTGTACCCGCTACGCTCCTCGATGATCGAGAAAGCCGTGCGCAAGGCGCGGGGCAATCGCAAGGAATACGTCAACAACATTCTCGAAACCATCACCAACTGCCTGACCCGAGACGGTATCGATGGTGAGGTCTTTGGTCGAGAAAAACACCTGTACAGCATCTACGACAAGATGCGCAGCAAGCGTCGCTCTTTTGCTGAGATCATGGATGTCTACGCGTTTCGCATAGTGGTTGATACCGTTGATACCTGCTACCGAGTGCTGGGCTCGGTACACAACCTTTACAAACCAGTGGCCGGGCGCTTCAAGGACTATATTGCCATTCCCAAAGCCAATGGTTACCAGTCACTGCACACTACCTTGTTTGGCATGCACGGCCTGCCTATCGAAATCCAGATCAGAACCTTTGAGATGGAGATGGTGGCAAACAATGGCATTGCCGGGCACTGGCTCTACAAAGCCAACGATGAAAGCAACTCAGGCAGCCACAAGCGGGCCAGGGAGTGGATGAAAGGCCTGCTGGAGATCCAGCAGAGTGCTGGCAATTCTCTGGAGTTTATCGAAAACGTCAAAATCGACCTGTTTCCTGATGAGGTCTATGTTTTTACTCCACGAGGCGAGATTTATGACCTGCCTCTGGGCGCGACGCCCGTGGACTTTGCCTATGCCGTGCATACAGACATTGGCAACACCTGTGTGGCCTGCCGCATCGACAGGCGCCTGGCACCCTTGAGCGCAACCCTTGAAAGCGGCCAGACTGTGGAGATTATTACGGCACCGGGGGCTCACCCCAACCCGGCGTGGCTGAGTTTTGTCATCACCGGTAAGGCCCGCGGTACCATTCGCCATACATTGAAGAACCAGCAGCGGAATGAATCCCTGGCCCTCGGCCGGCGCCTGCTGGAACGCACCCTGAAGACCCACCAGACCAGTATTGACGCCATTCAGCCCGAGCGCCTGCAGGAGGTACTCAGCGAGCGCAACATGACCAATCTGGACCAGCTGCTGGAAGCCATTGGCCTGGGCAACCAGATGGCCGCGGTAATTGCCAGACGCCTGGCCATTACCGTCGGCGAAGCCGCGAAAGAGCCCGCCATTCGCCACAGCCCGCTGGCCATTATGGGTACTGAAGGCCTGGTCGTGACCTATGCCAAGTGTTGCAAGCCAATACCCGGCGACCCTATTATCGGCCATATCAGCGCTGGCAAGGGTATCGTCATTCACATGGATACCTGTCGAAATATGGCAGAACTGCGGGCCAAACCAGAAGAATCCATGAGTGTACGCTGGGATCCGCGGGTCACCCAGGAATTTTCGGTGGAGCTGCGGGTCGAACTGGAGCATGAAAAAAACATTGTTGCGGTATTGGCTTCGACCATCGCCAATGCCGATGCCAATGTTGAGCGCATCAGCATGATGGAGCGTGATGCCCACTTGTCGAGCGTCAACCTGGTGCTTGCCGTCAGAGACCGTATCCATCTGGCAAATGTCATCAAGCGGCTGCGTATTATCAAAGGTGTCATCAAAATCACTCGAATGAGAAGCTGACCATGGCCCGAGAGTTTATCAACACCAGCGCTGCCCCTGCCGCTATTGGCATCTATTCACAAGCTGTCGCCGCCCATGGCTGCCTGTACATCAGTGGCCAGATTCCCCTGGTACCGGAGACCATGGAGCTAGTGGCAGAGACTATCGATGAACAAATCACTCAGGTATTCACTAACCTTGAGGGTATCTGCCAGGCAGCCGGAACAACACTGAACCAGGCTATCAAGTTGAATATCTACCTCACGGACCTGAATCACTTTGGCCGCGTTAACACTTATATGCAAAATCTGCTTCAGGCACCCTACCCAGCCAGGGCGGTGGTGGAGGTGAGCGCCTTGCCCCGAGGTGTAAAGATTGAGATTGATGCCATTGTTGACCTGCGGTAGTTAACCTGCAGCAGTTAACCTGCAACAGCTGACCTGCAGCAGCCAGCTTGCCGCAAGGCTGGCATACCGTACCGCCTTTTGACACGCGCTTGCTGGCCCAACCCCTTGGTTAAACGTTATGGCTGAATCCCTGGAAACCGCTGCCATCAACTCTCTTAAGGGTGTGGGCCCGGCACTCACCGACAAACTCGTCCGCGTTGGCCTGCACAATCTGCGGGACGTCCTGTTCCACCTGCCCCTGCGTTATGAAGACCGCACTCGCCTGACACCCATAGGCGCTGCCCAGCCCGGCCAGCACGTGGTCATTGAGGGTAAGGTCATTGCCTGTGATATTGCCTTTGGCAAGCGCCGCAGCCTGCTGGCCTATGTGCAGGATGATACGGGCACTATCGCCATGCGTTTTTTCCACTTCTCAAAACAACAGCAGGCAGGTCTCAAGAATGCCACCAGGCTGCGTTGTTTTGGTGAGGTGCGGCGCGGTGCAGCAGGGCTGGAGTTGTACCATCCGGAATACAGCCAGGACACCCAGACACCCCTGGACCAACACCTGACACCAGTCTATCCCGTCACCGAAGGCCTCAGCCAGGGCAGGGTGCGGAGCCTTGTCAGCCAGGTACTGGCCATGATGGATGCGGGCAAGCTGCTCACCGATATTCCTCTGGGCAGCAGCGGCTTTCTGCGTATGGATATCAACCAGGCCCTGCGCCTGCTGCACTGCCCAACCCCGAACATGGCAATGGACGAACTGCGCAGTGGCACCCATCCAGCTCAGCAGCGCCTGGCCTTTGAAGAGCTGCTGGCGCACCAGACCAGCATGCGTCTGGTGCGGGAAGAATTAGGCCGCCTGCAGGCCTATGCATTTGCGCCACCAGGTGCCACCTGCGCCAGTCTGCAAGCGTCCCTGGCGTTTACCCTCACCGGCGCCCAGCAAAGAGTGCTGGCTGAAATAGCCACCGACCTGGGACGTCCACAACCTATGTTGCGCCTGGTCCAGGGCGATGTCGGCTCGGGCAAAACAGTGGTTGCAGCACTGGCGGCCACCCAGTCCATGGAAAACCAGCTGCAGACCGCCATTATGGCGCCGACAGAACTATTGGCAGAGCAGCACTACCAGAATTTCAGCCAATGGCTTGTACCTCTGGGTATCCAGGTGGCCTGGCTGTCCGGCAAGGTCAAGGGCAAACAGCGCCAGGCCGAACTGGAAGCCATCAAAAGCGGTCGCGCCGGGGTGGTGGTGGGTACCCATGCGCTATTCCAGAAAGAAGTGATATTTGACGCACTGGGACTGGTGATCATTGATGAGCAGCATAAGTTTGGCGTATTACAGCGCCTGGCCCTGCGGGAAAAGGGTGAACGCCAGGGGCGTATGCCACACCAATTGGTGATGACCGCCACACCGATACCACGCACCCTGACCATGAGCCTGTACGCGGATATGGACTGTTCGGTGATAGATGAACTGCCGCCGGGCAGAACACCTGTGACCACCAGCGTGCTACCGGACAGTCGGCGTGCCGAGGTGGTGGCCCGCGTGGCGGCGGCCTGCGAACAGGGCGCTCAGGCCTACTGGGTCTGCACGTTGATTGAGGAGTCGGAAGTCCTTGAGTGCCAGGCTGCGGAAGCCACCGCTGCAGCATTAACGGCGCAATTGCCTCAACTGCGGGTGCGCTTGATCCACGGCCGCATGGCCGCGGATGAGAAAACCGCCATCATGGCGGCGTTTAAGGCCGGCCAGGCAGACCTGCTGGTGGCAACCACGGTGATCGAAGTTGGCGTCGATGTGCCCAACGCCAGCCTGATGGTCATCGAAAACCCCGAGCGCCTCGGCCTTGCCCAACTGCACCAGCTGCGCGGCAGGATAGGTCGCGGTACCAACAAGAGTTTCTGCTTGTTGTTGTATCACCCACCGCTGGGATTTGTCAGCAAACAACGGCTGAATGTCATGCGTGAAAGCAATGACGGCTTTTATATTGCCGAACAAGACCTGCTGATTCGCGGTCCCGGCGAGATGTTTGGCCAACGCCAGTCCGGCTCATTACAATTTCGCATTGCCGACCTGTTGCGTGACCAACACATGCTGGACCAGGTAAGCCGCACCTCCAGGGCCCTGCTGGATGAGGACCGCAGCGCCGCCATGACAATCATGCAACGCTGGCTCACCATGCCCGAGGCTTTCAGCCAAGTATAGAAGGTGTCATGTATAGAACGTGTCATGTATAGAACGTGGAGAGAGTGAAGAAGGTATAGAGCCGACGGCGCCCTAGATTGAATAACCTTTCTCCCGACCTGCAAAAATATCCAGATCCAGCTTACCTTCACTTTTGGCGACGATGGCAGACACAGCCGCATCACCGGTGACATTCACTACCGTGCGCAGCATATCCAACAGACGGTCAACGCCGATAATCAGGGCGATGCCTTCGACAGGCAAACCCACCTGCTGCAACACCAGAGCCAGCATGATCAGGCCTACACCAGGCACACCGGCGGTGCCGATGGAGGCCAGGGTGGCAGTCAGGATAACTGCCAGATAATCCGCCACTCCCAGGTCAACGTTGTAGGCGGCAGCGATAAACACTGTGGCAACACCCTGCATGATGGCAGTGCCATCCATATTGATGGTGGCACCCAGAGGAATGGTAAAGGCGGCGATCTCATTTTTCACACCAACCTTTTTTTCAACTGTTTCCAGAGTGACGGGCAAAGTTGCATTACTTGAGGAGGTGCTGAAGGCATAGGCCATCACGGGCGCCATATGGCGGAAGAAGGTCAGGGGGCTGATATTCGCCAGGGTCCGGACCATGGTGCCGTAAGTCAGCAGGAAATGGACGACCAGAACGCCGGCAACCGTCAAGAAATAGGCCAGCAGGTCTGAGATGGCAGAAAATCCCATATGCGAAAACAGGGCGATCAGCAGGCAGAAAACTCCAATAGGCGCAAAACCCATCAGCATCATGACCATGGCCATGATGACCTCATTCCAGTCATTCAGCGCCACCCTGACCCTTTGCCCGGCATCGCCACAGCGGCTGATGGCAACACCCACCAGAATGGCAAACACAATCACCTGCAGCATGTTGCCATCAGCCATGGCCTTCACTGGATTGGCGGGAAAAATATCGAGAATTACCTGCTTCAAGGACGGGCTTTCGCTGGCCACATACTGGGCTTCAGTGGTCAGGTTGATGCCCTTGCCAGGATCCACAATCGTAGCTGCCATCAGGCCCAGGGTAATAGCGATGGCCGTGGTGAGCATATAAAGACCCACGGTTTTGGCGCCAATACGTCCCATGCTGGCGTTGTCACCCAGATTACTTGCACCACAGGCCAGGGACACAAACACCAACGGCACTACCAGCAACTTCAAACTGATAACAAAAATTTTGCCACCCAGGTCGAAGAGACCGTCGATGACATACACCAGCAGCGGATGGTCATCGGCCAGGCCCATGCTAAACACAATGGATCCCAGCAAAATGCCGAGCACCATGCCAATAAGGATGTTTCTGGTTAGCTTATGATGCTCCATAACGCGCGACGCCTTGGTTGTGTCTGATGTCTGGACTGGTGGTTCCGCTACAGGTTGGGAATCGCTGGTTGAGCACCGCCTCTGAGTATTTCGCTGCGCGAATAGCTGTTGGCAGTGGTTTTTTGCGCCTTTGGCGCAAAAAACCCATTAAATTTCGATCATCTCAAAATCTTCTTTGCTGACACCACACTCGGGGCAACACCAGTCAGCAGGGATATCCTCCCAGCGGGTGCCAGGCGCCAGGCCCTCTTCAGCCAGACCTGCAGCTTCGTCGTAAATGAAGCCACACACAATACACTGCCATTTTTTCATCGAGCCCAAGCCCCTATCAATATTTACCGGTGCGCCAACAAAGCAACGTTTGATGCGACGCGCAAGCCACGTATACTATCGTATTTAGTCCTGTCGTGACACAAATTGGCCAAGCAAATACACCAAAGCACAAAGCCACCAACCGCCAGCATGTCGACCTGGGACCGGCTGCTGGCCGTGCCTGGCAAATGGCTGGAGCCGCTCCTGGAAAGTCTCGACCGGCAGTTTCCGAGACTGCCAGCCCTGCTCAGGCTGGCGCGCCTGGATCGCCCCATTGGCATATTTCTACTACTGTGGCCGACCTTGTGGGCATTATGGATTGCTGCTGAGGGTTTCCCCGGCTGGCACCTGCTGCTGGTATTTGTCCTGGGTACGATCCTGACCCGCTCGGCTGGCTGCATCATCAACGACATTTTTGATCGTGGCTTTGACGGACATGTAGAGCGGACTCGCAATCGACCACTGGTGCAGGGGCAGGTGTCCGTCACCGAAGCCGTGGTTTTTATGGCCATCCTGCTTTTAATGGCACTGTTACTGGTGCTGTCTACCAATACCCTGACAGTCATGCTGGCCTTTGGCGCGGTGATCATTGCCGCCATCTATCCGTTGATGAAACGCTACACCTATATGCCCCAGGCTGTGCTTGGTCTGGGATTTGCCTTCGGCACGCCCATGGCCTTCGCCGCCACGACCGGCGAGGTACCCCAGGTTGCCTGGCTGCTGGTGGTCGCCAATGTGGTCTGGACTGTCGCCTATGATACCCAGTACGCCATGGTCGACCGGGATGACGACCTGCTGCTTGGCCTCAAGTCCTCAGCCATTCTGTTTGCCGATATGGACAGGGTGGCTGTGGGTACCTTGCAGGGATTATTTCTGCTGATCATGTATGGGGTCATGGGTCCTGCGGAACTGGGTTATTTTTACCTTGCTGGCCTCAGCTGTGCCGCCGGCCTGTTTGTCTACCAGCAATACCTGATCTATGCACGACAACGGGATGACTGTTTTGCGGCGTTTCTGAATAACCACTGGGTTGGCCTGGGGATTTTCCTGGGGATTTTAGCAACTTATTTTTAAGGGGTTGCTTAGCCCGCAGCCGGCAGAGCTGGCCCCAAGCCCGACGCTGGACTCCAGCCTGGTTTCACGATATGTTCCCAGCCTTGTCGCTACACACGCCTCGGCAGGCGCGAGCCCTTCCACCAAAAATGAGTCACACCCTTGCTGCATGCCCTGCTGACCTTTAACCGCCTTGCCAATCGGGTCGCTGATATCACCGGTAATCTGCTGGCACCCATGACCTACCTGATGATGCTGCTGACAGTTGTGGTGGTGGTGGCGCGTTACTGGTTCAACATCGGCCTGGTGCCCGTCACTGAAACCATCATTTATCTGCATGCCTGTGTTTTTCTGCTGGGTATCGGCTACACCTTAAGAGCAGGCGCCCATGTGCGGGTAGATATTATCTACCAACGCTTGTCCAGTAAGGGCCAGGCTGCCATCGATCTGTTGGGTGCCCTGGTGTTCCTGCTGCCCATGACGGGATTTATCCTGTATTCCAGCATTGACTATGTTGGCCTGTCCTGGCGCCTGCAGGAAGGCTCCGCCGAACCGGGCGGCCTGCCCGGCGTTTACCTGCTGAAAAGCCTGATGCCCTTGATGGCTATTCTGCTGGGCCTGCAGGGCCTCGCCGAGATTGCCCGATCGCTGCTGACATTATTTGGCCAGCCCCCTGCCGAGGCTATGCAAGATGCTTGAATATGCCGCCCTGTGGATGTTCGTCGCGGCCTTCGCCTTTCTGCTTTTAGGCTATCCCGTTGCCATCACATTGGCAGGCACTGCGCTGCTGGCTGCTGCTGCAGGTATGGCCAGCGGCATCTTTGAGCCGGCTCTGCTGATGGCCACACCCAATCGCTTGTTTGGCATTATCACCAACCAGACCCTGCTGGCCGTGCCTTTGTTTGTACTGATGGGGGTGATTCTCGAGCGCTCACGGGTGGCCGAGCGCCTGCTGGACACCATGAGCAAGTTGTTTGGGCGCTTTCCCGGTGGCCTGGGGATTGCGGTCACCGTGGTGGGTATGCTGATGGCCGCCAGCACCGGCATTGTTGGAGCGACGGTGGTGACCATGGGCATGATGGCCCTGCCAAGCATGCTCAAGGCCAACTATGACCCGCGGCTTGCCACTGGCACTATTTGTGCGACCGGCACCCTCGGGCAGATTATCCCACCCTCAATTGCCCTGGTACTGTTGGGTGATGTGCTGGGTAACGCCTACCAGCAAGCCCAGCTGAGTATGGGTATCTTTAATCCCCAGACCATCTCTGTCGGCGACCTGTTTGCCGGGGCCATATTGCCGGGGTTGTGCCTGGTGGTGTTTTACCTGGCTTATATCATCATCACCGCCACCGTCTCACCCCAGCGCGCGCCACCGGTGCAGACTGCACCGGTCACCGCCGGGGAAATAATTGGCAGTATCCTGCCACCTGTGTTGCTGATTCTTGCTGTGCTGGGCTCAATTCTCACCGGCGTTGCAACACCCACGGAAGCCGCCGGCGTTGGTGCCATGGGGGCATTAATGCTGGCCCTGCAAAGCCGCAGCCTGGATCTCCAGCAGCTGCTGGACATAGGTCGCTCGACCACGCGGACCACCGCCATGGTGTTTTTTATCCTGATTGGTGCGTCAGTGTTTTCCCTGGTTTTTCGCGGCCTGGGTGGCGACACCCTGGTGCACGCCATCTTCAGTGATATGCCTGGCGGGGTGGTGGGTGCCACCGCCCTTGTTATGCTGGTGATTTTCCTGCTCGGCTTTATCCTCGATTTTATCGAGATCACCTTTGTGGTGGTGCCCATCGTCGGGCCCATACTGATGGCCATGGGGCTGGATCCCATCTGGCTGGGGGTCATGATTGCGGTCAACCTGCAGACGTCTTTTTTGACCCCTCCTTTTGGCTTTGCCCTGTTCTACCTGCGCGGCGTGGCGCCGGCAGCCGTTGCGACCCTGCAGATCTATCGTGGTGTCGTACCGTTTATTGTCATGCAGTTATTACTGCTGGTGCTGCTCACCTGGCAACCGGGCCTCGCCACCTGGCTGCCCGGCGTGTTGTTCCCCAAGTAGCAGCGCGGCAGATCAGGGCGCCTTGTCACCTTGCTCGCCAGCCGCCCGGGCATTGATATAGGCGCGCTCGGAGATCTCATGGTAGGCCATCACCTGGGTCCGATATTGGCTGTAAGAGGCATAAATACGCTGGGCCAACTCATCATCACCGGGGATGGATGCAAGCACCTCGGCAGATATCAGCTGTAATTCGGCCAGCACATCATTCGGCAGGCGGCGTAACTGCACCTGATGTTTATTCACCATTTCTTCCAGTGCAGCGTTATTACGCGTGGTGAACTCGGCCAGCATGTCGTCATTAATGGCCAGGCTGGCAACCCGAAGGATTTCCTGCAGGTCGGCGGGTAATGAAGCCATGGCGTTTTTGTTGACGATAACCTCAAGGGTTGGCCCCGGCTCCTGCCAGCCTGGATAATAATAATATTTCGCCACCTGGTGCAGACCAATAGCCAGGTCGTTGTAGGGACCCACCCATTCAGCCGCATCAATTACACCGGTCTGCAGGCTGGTATAAACCTCACCGCCAGGAATGGTGATGGCCGAGCCGCCGGCACGCTCGAAGACTTCACCGCCAAGGCCGGGGATGCGCATCTTCAGGCCCTGCAGGTCTGCCAGGGAATTGATTTCCTTGTTGAACCAGCCTGCCATCTGCACACCTGTGTTGCCACCGGCCAGAGGCACCAGGTCAAAAGGCGCATAGAGTTCTTCCCACAGGGCCATGCCACCGCCGTGGAGTAACCAGCCGTTCATTTCCTGAGCCGTCAGGCCAAAGGGAACGGCAGTAAAAAACGGCGCGGCAGGCAATTTGCCTTTCCAGTAGTAAGCCGCGCCATGTCCCATCTCGACGTTACCAAGGGATACAGCATCAAACACACCCATGGCAGGCACAACTTCACCGGCGCCAAATACCGTGATATCAAGGCGGCCGTTACTCATGGTGCGCACCATGTCCGCCATCCGCTCAGGTGCAACACCCAGGCCAGGGAGATTTTTTGGCCAGGTGGTCACCATTCGCCACTTATGAATTTTTGCGCTGGCCTGGGTCTTGTCGGCGGTCGCCGCGGTGTCGTTATGACCACAAGCAGCCAGCGTCGCCGTCGCCAGTACCAGACATAACACTGCTAAATTCTTCAACATTGTGAATATCCTTGCGTAGATTGAATACGGGGCCTTAGCTCAGGCGGGCTGCAGGTTAGCGTAGGCCATCATTAACCATTTGCTGCCGTCAGACTTGAAATTCACCTGGATTCTGGCTTGTTTGCCTTCGCCTTCGTAGTTGATCACCACACCCTCACCAAACTTACTGTGGATAACCCGCTGGCCAAGCTTCAGGCTGGTGCCGCCAAGCTCTGCCGCGGCGAATGATGTTAATCCGCGAATACTGCTGCCTGCAGCCGGCCTTGAGCTCCACTGATTACCCTGGGGCCGCAAACCAGCACCAGCAAAACCACCAGCGGCGGGACGCACGACAGACTGCTGGGACCTGACTTCCTGAATCAGGTCTTCGGGAATTTCTTTGACAAACCGTGACATCCGGTTGTAGGTTTCGGTACCGTTTATGCGCCTGGATTCGGCATAGGTCAGGTACAACTGCTGCATTGCGCGGGTCACACCCACGTAACACAGGCGCCGCTCTTCCTCGAGGCGACCCGGCTCTTCAAGGGACATCTTGTGGGGAAACAGGCCTTCTTCCATACCACCCAGAAATACCAACGGGAACTCCAGGCCCTTGGCGCTGTGCAACGTCATCAGTTGCACACAGTCCTGATTGGCGTCGCCCTGACCATCACCGGCCTCAAGGGCGGCGTGGTTGAGAAATTCTTCGAGCAGGGACAAGGGCGCAACATCGTCGGGGTCGGTAAAATCCGAGGCTGACTCGGGCTCAAAGGTCCGCGCCGCAGTGATCAGTTCCTGCAGGTTCTCAAGTCTGGCCTGGCCACGCTCACCGGTCTCTTTTTCATAATATTCACGCAGCTCAGACATGCGGATCACCGTCTCGCACAACTCTGCCAGGTCGGCATCTGCGGTCGCGGCGTCCATCGTGTCGATCAGCGTAAGAAAACCCTCAATGGCCTTTTTGGTTCGACCTGTGGCCTGGCCATGGTCCTTGAGGAATATCGCTGCCTGCCACATGGAAATGTTTTTGCTCCGCGCCAGCTGGCGAATCTCATCGATACTGCGATCGCCTATGCCGCGGCTGGGCGTATTGACCACCCGCTCAAAGGCGGCATCCGCATCTTTATTACCCAGCAAGCGCATATAGGCCAACACATTACGAATTTCCATACGTTCAAAGAACCGCTGGCCACCATAAATCCGGTAGGGCAGGTGGCTGCGCAACAGGGCTTCTTCCAACACTCGTGACTGGGCATTGGAGCGATACAGAATAGCGCATTCAGCGTAGTTGTTACCCTGAGTCACCCAGTCCTTGATGCGCGCGACAATATAGCGGGCCTCATCCACCTCGTTAAACGCCGCATAAAGACTAATCTGTTCGCCATCGCCGGCCTCGGTCCACAACTCTTTGCCGAGGCGCGAGGGGTTGGCGCTGATGAGGCCGTTGGCGGCTTTCAGAATCGAGCCCGTAGACCGATAATTCTGCTCCAGCTTGATGACCTGACTGCCGGGAAAGTCAGTGCTGAACCTCTGGATATTTTCGATTTTGGCGCCGCGCCAACCATAGATGGACTGGTCGTCGTCACCGACCACCAGGATATTGTTCCGCTCCCCCGCCAGGAGTCGCAGCCAGGCGTACTGGATAGTGTTGGTATCCTGGAATTCATCTACCAGCAACTGGGCAAATCGATCCTGGTAGTGCTGCAGCAAGCGTGGGTTGTTCAGCCACAACTCATGGGCGCGCAGGAGCAACTCGGCAAAATCCACCATGCCGCCGCGCTGGCAGGCGGTCTCGTAGGCGGAGTAAATCGACAGGTGGGTCTTGATGTACAGATCGCCATGATCCTCTATGTGGCGTGGCCGCAGGCCTTCGTCTTTCTGGGCGTTGATGAAATACAGGGCCTGCCGGGCCGGCCACTTTTTTTCATCCAGGTTAAGACTGGTGAGCACTCGCTTAACCAGACGCAATTGATCATCGCCGTCGAGGATCTGGAAGTTCTGGGCCAGACCCGCTTCCTGCCAGTGGCTGCGTAACAGGCGGTGGGCAATGCCATGAAAGGTGCCCACCCACATGCCGCGCAGGGGCGTTGCCATCAGGGATTCAATGCGGGCGCGCATTTCTGCTGCCGCCTTGTTGGTAAAGGTCACGGCCAGAATGCCATGGGGTGAGACGCCGGCGGTCTGGATCAGCCAGGCAATACGGTGGGTCAGGACACGGGTTTTGCCACTGCCGGCACCCGCCAGGATCAGGTAGCTACCTGTCGGCGCCGCGACGGCCTGGCGCTGGTATTCATTCAGCGAATCGAGAATGTCAGCCACATTCAATAGTCTGGTTCCTTGTATAAAATCCCTTGAAGTCGTTCGCCATAAACCTTTGCGGCCACCGCCATCAATCGCAGCAGCCACAGGCAAAGCCGTCAGGGCATTATTCCACTGTCACGGATTTTGCGAGGTTACGTGGCTGGTCCACATCTGTACCCTTGGCGACCGCAACATGGTAAGCCAGCAGCTGCATGGGAATGGCATAAACAATGGGTGCTATCAGCGGCAGACAGTGAGGCATATGGACAACAATCGTGCCTTCTTCGTCCAGAAACCTGGCGGAGTCACCAAAAACGATCAGCTGGCCACCGCGGGCGCGTACTTCCTGCAGATTGGACTTGAGCTTGTCGAGTAACTCATCAGTTGGAGCCACAGCCACCACCGGCATAGCCGCATCCACCAACGCCAGCGGGCCGTGTTTCAACTCGCCGCTGGGATAACCTTCCGCATGAATATAAGAAATTTCCTTCAACTTCAAGGCACCCTCAAGGGCAATGGGGTAGTGGGGCCCGCGGCCGAGGAACAAGGCGTGATGTTTGTTCACAAACTGTTCGGCAACCACCTTGATGGTATCGTCCAGGGCCAGGGCCTGGTTGATCATCATGGGCACACTGTTAAGGGCCTGCACCAGGGTTGCTTCAGCCTCGGCACTCAGGCCGTTATGTTTGGCAATAGCAATTACCAGCAGCAACAGGTCTGCCAGCTGGGCTGTAAAGGCCTTGGTGGAGGCAACACAGATTTCCGGTCCTGCGTGAATCAACAGACTCAGGTCTGATTCCCGCACCAGGCTGCTGTCAGCAACATTACACAGGCACAGGCTGGCGACATAGTTGGGATGGGTGGCATTGCGCAGGGCCGCCAGGGTGTCGGCGGTTTCACCAGACTGGGAAATAGTCACCAGCAGCGTGCCCGCCTGCACAGCAACTTTGCGATATCGGTATTCACTCGCCACTTCCACGCTGCAGGGAATTCCGGCGATTTCCTCGAACCAGTAGCGCGCCACCAGCCCCGTATAATAACTGCTGCCGCAGGCGACAATCTGCACCGCCCGAGTCTGCGCAAAAACAGCACCGGCCCGCGCTCCAAAAGCACTCTCCAGAACCTGGGTATCAGTCACTCGACCTTCGAGGGTGGCAGCCACCGTATGGGGCTGCTCATAAATTTCCTTGGTCATGTAGTGGCGGTGGTTACCTTTGTCGGTGGCATCAATACGCGTATCGATGCGGACAGTGCGCTCCTCGACAGTGCCCTTGTTCTTGCCATGGATAACAATGCTGTCAGGGGTCACTTCAACCATCTCACCCTCATCGAGGAAGATAAAGCGGTCGGTCACGGGTCGCAGCGCCTGCGGGTCTGATGCTACAAAGTTCTCGCCAATACCCAAGCCAACAATCAGAGGACTGCCCACTCTGGCGGCGATAACAGTGGCCGGATAGGCTTCGTGGATAACAGCCACGGCATAGGCACCATGCAACTGTGCAAGGGCCTTGCTGACGCCGAGCCGAAAATCCTTGCAGCGCGCCACTTCCTGATGAATCAGGTGAGCAACAACTTCAGTATCTGTCTCTGAGGTAAAAACGTAACCGGCTGCGACAAGGCTCAACCGCAAGGCTTCATGATTCTCGATAATGCCATTGTGAACCACGGCGACATCCTCACTGCTGTGGTGGGGATGGGCATTTTTCTCCGAGGGTTTGCCGTGGGTCGCCCAGCGCGTGTGGGAGATGCCAGTCTGGCCGTCTACTGGAGAGGTCTGCCAGGCACCGGCCAGTTCCTTGACCTTACCCACGCGGCGCAGACGCTGGATAGCGCCTGTACCATCCATAATTGACATACCCGCCGAGTCGTAGCCTCGGTACTCAAGTCGCTGCAATCCTTCGAGGAGAATACCCGCCACATTCCTGCGTGTTACCGCACCTACGATTCCGCACATCTATTTGTCCCGTGGCCCTTGCCAGTTGTCGATTGCTGTCTGGCGGCTCCGTGCCACTGCCAGTTGCTGTTGCTTGACGTCCTTGGTGATAGTCGAACCTGCTGCTACTGTGGCGCCGGCACCCAGCGTAACGGGAGCGACCAGGGCAGTATTAGAACCGACAAATACCCGGTCTTCAATCACAGTCTGGTGCTTGCTAACACCGTCATAATTACAGGTAATGGTGCCGGCACCAATATTGACCTGGGCACCAATGCTGGCATCTCCCAGATAGGAGAGGTGGCTGGCCTTACTGCCAGCACCCAGCACAGTGTTCTTGACCTCAACAAAGTTGCCCACCGCAGCCTTGGCCAGCAACCGAGTGCCAGGCCGCAACCGAGCAAAGGGACCTACCTGGCAACCCTCAGCAACAGCGGCACCGTCCAGCATGGAAAACGCCTTGAGCTCAACCCCGGCCTCAATCACGCTATCCTTGATCACACAGTTTGGGCCAATACGAACATTGTCGCCGAGGCTGACCTGGCCCTCAAAAATGCAGTTTGCATCAATGTGAACATTGCGGCCCGCCGTCAGGTTGCCACGGATATCTATCCGTGCCGGATCAACAAGATGAACACCCGCCAGCATCAGCTGTTCTGCCTGCCGGGCCTGGTAAAAGCGCTCGGCCTGCGCCAGCTGGATAAAATTATTGATTCCCTGCAACTCACCGGCATCAGTGGCCTTTACAGGCTCAACCCTGGCACCGGCGGCGCCGGCAATCGCGACGATATCTGTCAGTAGGTATTCGCCCTGGACATTATTGGTGGTCAGCTGGCCTACCCAGGTTTTTAATTGCTCGGCGGCGGCGAGCATCACGCCGGTGTTGACCTCCGTCAGCAGCCGTTGCTCGTCTGTGGCATCTCGCTCTTCAACAATCGCCTTGATACAACCGCTGTTGTCGCGAACGATGCGACCGTAATTGGTTGGGTCTGGCTGGTCAACAGTCAAGACTGCCAGGTCAGCGTCGCTGGCAAGTAACAATTTTAATGTCGATAGGCTGATCAGGGGGCCATCGCCAGCCAGGATCAGCAGCCTTGAGCGTGCACTTACTTCGCTCAGCGCCTGCATTACAGCGTGGCCCGTGCCCAATTGTTGGGCTTGCAGCGCCCAACAGATCTCCCGGTGCGCAAACGCCTGTTGTACCAGTGCTGCACCTTGGCCGACAACAACGTGAATTTTGCTGGGCTCAAGTGCCTGCACTGTCGCCAGCAAATGCGCCAGCATGGGTTGGCCTGCCAAGGGGTGCAGCACCTTGGGCATATCCGACTTCATGCGACTGCCCATGCCGGCCGCAAGTATACATATTTCCAATGGCTTCATAGCTGCGCAATATCCCCTTCAATCACACTGGTGGCGGGTGCCTGTGAAAAGAAAAAAAAGGGCGGCTTACGCCACCCTCATTCGGTTCAGAATAATCACTTTCAGGCTACTTTAATACACGGGACTTCTAGCGCTGTTCACGAAACTTTCGAATGGTTCGCAACATGGCAGCCTGTTCGGCCAGATCGGCGCTGACCCGTCCAAAATCGATATCGGCACGATTGTCAGCAAGTTCACGAGCCGCCTTCTGTTGCGCCTCTATGGCTGCCGCTTCATCAATATCGTCAGCTCGAAAGGCCGTATCAGCAAGAATAGTAACTGCGTTTGGCTGAACTTCTATGTAACCCCCTGAGGCAAAAAACACCTCCTCGACACCACCCTCCAGGCGCAACCGCACCGGACCCGGCTTAACGCCGGTAAGCAATGGCGTGTGGCCAGGAAAAATACCCAGCTCACCGTCGGTGCCTGATGCGACCACCATCTCTACGGCGCCAAAGAAAATCTCGCGCTCGGCACTGACGATACTGCAATGTACAGTTGCTGCCATGGTCCCTCGTCCTTCCTTGTTGCTGTTACTGCGGCTGGCCGCGGTTAGAGACGCTTAGCTTTCTCAATAGCCTGCTCAATACTACCTACCATACTGAATGCAGCTTCCGGCAGGTCGTCATACTCACCGTCCAGGATACCCTTGAAACTGCGGATAGTCTCAGCAAGCGTGACATAGACACCAGGGGTACCGGTGAAAACCTCGGCAACGTGCATTGGCTGGGAGAAGAACTGGCTGACTTTACGCGCCCGGTAAACAGTCAATTTGTCTTCTTCTGACAATTCGTCCATACCGAGAATAGCGATAATATCTTTTAACTCCTTGTACTTCTGCAGTACACCTTTGACGCCCTGAGCAACGTTGTAGTGCTCTTCACCAACCACCAACGGATCCAACTGTCGTGATGTTGAATCAAGGGGGTCAACTGCCGGATAAATACCCAGAGAAGCAATGTCCCGCGACAAGGTAACCGTTGAGTCAAGATGCGCAAAGGTGGTAGCTGGTGACGGGTCTGTCAAGTCATCAGCAGGTACATAGACTGCCTGGATAGACGTAATGGAACCGGTCTTGGTGGTAGTAATTCGTTCCTGCAGAACACCCATCTCTTCGGCCAGGGTCGGCTGGTAGCCCACCGCTGATGGCATACGCCCCAGCAGCGCAGACACTTCCGTACCGGCCAGGGTATAACGGTAAATGTTGTCGACAAAAAATAGTACATCCTTGCCGTCATCACGAAACTTTTCCGCCATGGTCAGGCCTGACAGGGCAACGCGTAAACGGTTGCCGGGAGGCTCATTCATCTGACCGAAAACCATGGCGATTTTGTCGAGTACACCGGCTTCGGTCATTTCGTGATAAAAATCGTTACCTTCACGAGTACGCTCACCGACGCCAGCAAATACTGACAGACCAGCATGCTCACTGGCGATGTTGTTAATCAACTCGAGCATGGTAACCGTCTTACCAACACCGGCACCACCGAACAAGCCTACCTTACCGCCTTTGGCGAACGGGCAGATCAGGTCAATTACCTTAACGCCCGTCTCCAGCAGGTCCCGACCACCGGCCTGCTCTTCATAGGATGGCGGCTTACGGTGAATCGGCATGCGCTTGGTTTCGCCAATCGGACCTTTTTCATCAATCGGCCGACCCAGCACATCCATGATGCGACCCAGGGTTTCATCACCAACGGGCACAGAAATAGGCTCATTTGTATTGGTCACACCCAGACCGCGGGCGATACCTTCGGAACTGCCCATGGCAATGGTCCGCACCACGCCGTCGCCCAATTGCTGCTGTACTTCCAACGTCAGATCGTTGTCATCCACTAACAGCGCATGATAAATCTGAGGAACTTCATCCCGCGGAAATTCAACATCAATGACCGCACCAATTACCTGTACGATACGTCCGCTACCCATGGCTCTACCCTCTATCCGCTCTAAAGTTGTTTGATTGTGCCGGTGGCTTAAACTGCCGCCGCACCGCTTACAATTTCTGACAATTCCTGGGTGATCGCTGCCTGGCGGGCGTTGTTCATGATCAACTGCAGTTCATCTACCAGGTCACCGGCATTATCGGTGGCACTCTTCATGGCAATCATCTTCGCCGCCTGCTCACAGGCGACATTTTCCACCACTGCCTGGTACACCTGCGACTCAATATACCGAGTGATTAAACCTTCCAGCAGGTCTCGTGCCTCAGGCTCATAGATATAATCCCAACGTTGCCGACCGGGCGCTTCCTTAGCGGCATCCAGTGGCACTAACTGTCGCAGGGTAGGGACCTGTGTCATGGTGTTCTTGAAGACATTATTCGCCAGGATGATCTTGTCCACCCGGCCAGCCTCAAAAGCATCCAGCATGACCTTGATACTGCCGATCAGGTCGGTCATGACCGGGTTTTCACTGACATGGCTGCTGGCAGCCACAACATTACCGCCATAACTGCGGAAGAACTGGGCACCTTTATTGCCGATCAGGCACAGGTCCACTTCAACCTCCTGCTCAACCCAGGTCTTGATATGCTTGACGGTCGCCTTCAGCAGGTTGATATTCAACCCGCCACATAAGCCCTTGTCAGTGGTCACAATAATATAACCAACCCGCTTGACCGGGCGCTCTATCATAAACTGGTGCCGATACTCCGGCGAGGCATTGGCAACATGGCCGATGACCTCTCGAATGTGATCAGAGTAGGGTCGGCCCCGCGACATCCGCTCCTGGGCTTTACGCATCTTACTGGCAGCGACCATTTCCATGGCGCTGGTAATCTTCTGCGTATTCTTGATGCTGCCTATCTGCTTGCGTAGTTCTTTAGCATTGGCCATATCAGCTTAGTCCGGCTCGCCCTTACCAGGTCTGGGTGGATTTAAAGGTCTCGATTGCCTTGCGCATGCCGTCAACTACTTCAGGCGTGTAGGCACCTTTGGTATTGATCTCAGCCATGAAGTCAGCGTGTTCGGCATTCATGTAGGAGACCAGCGCGGCTTCGAAATCTGCAATCTTTTCCACAGCGATATCCCGCAGAAGGCCGTCGTTGGCGGCAAACAATACGGTACCCATCTCTGCCACATTCATTGGCGAATACTGCTTTTGTTTCATCAGTTCGTTGATGCGCGCACCATGCTCCAGCTGTCGCCGAGTCGCCTCATCAAGATCTGAGGCAAACTGGGAGAAGGCGGCTAATTCACGATATTGCGCCAGTGCCAGCTTGATACCACCAGAAATTTTCGACATGAATTTGACCTGAGCATCACCACCGACGCGGGATACGGAAATACCCGGATTCATGGCTGGCCGCTCGCCGGCATTAAACTTGTCACTCTCGAGGAAAATCTGACCATCAGTAATGGAGATGACGTTGGTCGGCACAAATGCAGACACGTCACCGGCCTGGGTCTCAATAATCGGCAGCGCGGTTAACGAACCGGTCTTACCCTTTACGGCACCGTTGGTCTGCGCTTCAACATAATCAGCATTCACCCGAGCAGCGCGCTCCAGCAAACGGGAGTGGAGATAAAATACGTCGCCAGGATAGGCTTCGCGGCCCGGTGGGCGACGCAGCAGCAGAGAGATTTGGCGATAGGCCCAGGCCTGTTTGGTCAGGTCATCATAAATAATCAGGGCGTCTTCGCCGATATCGCGGAAATACTCGCCCATCGCGCAACCAGCGTAAGGCGCAATATACTGCATAGGGGCGGGGTCAGCCGCACCGGCCACCACAACAATGGTGTTTTTCATGGCGCCATGCTCTTCCAGGGTGCGCACAACGTTTGCCACTGAGGAGAATTTCTGGCCGATAGCCACATACACACATTTGATGCCGGAATCTTTCTGGTTAATGATGGCATCAATGGCAATGGCGGTTTTACCGGTCTGGCGGTCGCCAATAATCAATTCGCGCTGGCCGCGGCCGACAGGGATCATCGAGTCGATACACTTCAAGCCGGTTTGCACAGGCTGGTCAACGTGCTGGCGGGCAATAACACCGGGTGCCACCTTTTCTACAGGTGAACTGCTGCGGGCATTCAACGCGCCTTTACCATCAATGGGGTTACCCAGAGCGTCAACGACGCGACCGAGCAGTTCCGGACCCGTTGGCACCTCCAGAATACGGCCGGTGCACTTGACGGTCTGGCCTTCACGCAACTCCTTGTAGTCACCCAGCACAACCGCGCCGACAGAGTCGCGCTCAAGGTTCAGGGCAAACCCGAACAGGTTACCCGGAAATTCGATCATTTCGCCGTTCTGGACATCGGCGAGGCCATGAATACGGACGATACCATCAGATACACTGACGATCGTACCTTCGTTACGGGCTTCCGAGGAGATATCAAGCTTTTCAATACGTTGCTTGATGATCTCGCTGATTTCGGACGGGTTCAGTTGCTGCATGCTCCGTTCCTCGAGGAAAGGCTAATTCGTTAAAGTTTAATATCCATCTGCCGGCCTTAGTGCCTTAGCAGTCATCTACTGCCTCAGGCCCTGGTCGACGGCTTGCTTGTACTAACCCAGTACTCGGGCCAGTTTCTGCAATCTGCCGCGCACAGAATTGTCTATCACGGTATCTTCGGTTCTGATAATGACGCCACCAAGCAAGGACTTGTCGACTGTAGACGACAAGTGCACCTCACGTTGCAGACGTTTCTTCAAGGCTTCCGCCAATTTCCTGCTGTCGTCTGTACTGATCTCAAAGGCGCTGGTAAGAGTCACATCCATGGTTTTCTCATGGTGTGCCTTGAGCATCTCATAGATTTCATGAATCGCAGGCAAAAGTGCCATGCGGCCGTTGGATGCCAGTATTGAGACGAAATTCCGACCTTTAGCAGACAGGGCGTCGCCCATGATGTCGGTCATCAGGCGCGCTTCCTGCTCCGTTGTCAGGCGCGGGTTATCGAGCGCAAAGCGGACCGGCTGACTCTGCACCGCCGAGCTCAGCAGAGCCAGCATGCGTGACCAGTTGGCCAGCCCCGAGGCCTCATCCAAAGCCTTGGAGAAAGCCGCCCGAGCATAGGGCCGGGCGACGGTGGTAATTTCTGACTCTGCCATTTCCCGGTGCCCTTATAATTGTGTCGCGAGCTTATCCAGCATGACCTGGTGATGTGACCGGTCAATGGTGCTTTCCAGTATCTGCTCGGCACCTTGCACTGCCAGTTCACTGACGCGAACGCGCAGCGCTTCACGGGCGCGATTCACTTCCTGATCAATTTCTGCCTGGGCCCCAAGCTTAATACGCTCGGCTTCCTCACTGGCCACACCCTTGGCCTCTTCGACGATCTGCTGTGCACGTTGCCGTGCCTGGGCAATCAGCTCGGCAGACTGCTGCTTGGCTGCGTCCAGTTCCAGGGCCGCAGAATCGTTCGCCTGTTCCAGCCTCTGCTCCGCCATAACGGCCTTTTCCAAGCCCTCCGCCAACGCCTTTTGGCGCTCACGCATTGCTTGTGTCAGCGGTGGCCAGACATATTTCATGCAGAACAGCACAAACATCACGAAGGATATCAACTGGCCCAGCATCGTTAAGTTAATAGTCACACTTCACCTCGGCGTTCAGTCAGAGAGTCGGAAAAGGTAATCTTTACCTGACTCTCAATAGCTGACGGTCAATAGCTGACGGTCAATAGCTGGCTGTTAAAGGGCAAACAACATATACAGAGAGATACCAACGGCGATAATGGGTACCGCGTCAACCAGTGCCAGAGAGATAAACAGCTGAGTCATCAACAGCGGCTGCAGTTCTGGCTGACGGGCGACGCCCTCAAGGTATTTGCCACCAAGGATACCAATGCCGATACTACTACCGATGGCGCCAAGGCCCATCAAAATACCGGCGGCGATGTAAATTGCTGATTGATCCATGCTGTTCTACTCCTGCGCTATGCTCACAAAAAAAGTTACTTCGAATGTTTAATACAAGTGTTTACTACGAATTACATTTACCACTGAGTAATCATTTACAACTGAGTAATAAGGTACTGCTTCACGTGCTGGTGCCTGATTAATGCTCGCCTGTCTGGTGTGCCTGGGTCAGGTACACGATGGTCATGATCATAAAGACAAAGGCTTGCAGGGAAATAACCAGAATATGAAAAATCGCCCATGGCAGCGCCAGCACAAACTGGTAATACCAGGGCAGCAGGGTGATCAGAATAAAAATCATCTCGCCGGCATACATGTTGCCAAACAGACGCAAGCCATGGGACAGGGGCTTGGCCACCATGTCCACCATCTCCAGGATGATGTTAAACCAGTACATACTCCAGTGCGGGATCGGGTGCGTGAACAAGCCAGCGCCGAACTTGATAGGACCCTTGATCTTGAAGTTGTAATACAAGGTCAGGAAAAACACGCCAATCGACATGCCCAGGGTCGCATTAGGGTCGGTGGTTGGTACCACCTTGAAGAATTCAACACCGGCGAGGTGGGCGATAAAAGGTATGAAGTCGACCGGTATGAGGTCCATAAAATTCATCAGGAAGACCCAGATCAGAATGGTCAGTGATAGGGGACCAATCACCGGGTTGGGGCGGGTACCAAACACCTGGCGGACATTTTCTTCGACAAATTCGACGGCAATTTCACACAGGTTCTGCAAGTGGCCTGGTACACCACTGGTGGCAGAACGAGCAGCCAGAATAAAAATACCCAGGAATACACAACCCAAAGTCAGTGACCAGAACATGGTATCGACATGAATAGCCCAGAATCCCATACTCTGGACTTCTTCCACTGTACGACCATAACCCCAGCTGCCATCCGGCAGCTGACCATAGGTCAGATTTGTGATGTGGTGCTGGATGATTTCGCTTGAAGTTTTTGTATCGCCCGCCATACCCTGCTCTTGTCTGTTTCATACCTGCCTGGACTCATCACCGGACTCTGTGTCTGGCAAAAATCCTGTCATGGCGCTCTGCCTGTACCAAGCTGCTGGTACCGCATGAACTTCTACTAAACGATCTTCTA
>JANQYP010000007.1:0-4685 GCA_030728785.1 Pseudomonadales bacterium | reverse complement strand
CAGTGCCAAGCCCAGTGCACTTTGGGCTGGCGCTACCATCTGTGGCCAGCACTCACAGGATTCTTTAGGCATATCAGCGCTGGCTCGCGAGAGCCTTGGGATTGCGGGGAAGGAGTATAGTGACTTCACCTTCGCCTAGCAACTTGGATAAGCGCAAATCTTTAACTATTTGCTGTGCCGCATCATTCCAGCCTGCCGAATCGAGCCAGCACGCCCTCTAACTCATCAAGACTGTTGTACTTGATCACCAGCTTACCTTTGCCCTTGGTAGTGTGCTGGATACTCACAGGCTGGCCGAGCTTGTCGGTCAAGCGGCTCTCCAGCTGGCGCGTATCTGTATCAACTGCTCGGCGGCTGATCTCGACCTTGGGTTCTGCCAGCATGCGCCTGACAAGGGCCTCCGCCTGACGGACATTCAGGTGTTGGGCAACGATGTCCCGGGCCGCGCGCCCCTGCAGGTCACTCGACAGGCTCAACAGTGCTCTGGCGTGGCCCATATCGATATCACCATTACCAAGCATCTGGGCGACTTCGCTACTCAGGTGGGTGAGGCGCAGAAAGTTTGTCACCGTAGCCCGGCTCTTGCCCACGGCATCGGCCACCTGCTGATGCGTCAACTCAAAATCTTCCACCAGCCGCTGCAGCGCCAGCGCCTCTTCCATTGGGCTCAGATCCTCACGCTGAATGTTCTCAATCAGCGACATAGCCATGGCGGCTTCGTCATTTACCTCCTTGATCACCGCGGGTACTCTTTCCATACCCGCCAGCTGGGCGGCACGCCAACGCCGTTCACCAGCGATAATCTCATATCGATTGTCGCTCACAGAGCGCAAGACAATGGGCTGCATCAGGCCCTGGGCCTTGATGGAAGAAGCCAGTTCCTGCAACGCCTCCTCGTCCATTATCTTGCGCGGCTGGTATTTGCCGGGACGAATCCATTCTACTGGGACCTCGTCCAGGCGCTGGCCCATGGCTGCAACTGCGCCATCGGCCTGAACGCGACTGTCTGCACCCAGAAGCGCATCCAAGCCCCGGCCGAGGCCTCGTTTCCTGGCAACCATGGTTATTCTCCTGCCTGCGGACTGGTGGGTATTGGGGTGCTGCGCGGCTGCTGCTCGTAGCGCCTTGCCAGTTCACTGGCAAGGGCCAGATATGCCTTTGCACCGCGGGATTGTTTGTCGTAGTAAAGTACCGGCAGGCCGTAACTTGGAGCCTCTGCAAGGCGCACATTACGGGGAATAAGTGTGCGATAGACCTTGTCGCCAAAATGATCAATCAACTGCTGGGAAACGTCCAGGGTCAGGCTGTTGCGTGGGTCATACATGGTCCGCAGTATGCCTTCGATCTTAAGTTCCGGATTCAGGTTGGCAGTAATGCGGCCAATGGTAGACACCAGGGCAGAAAGTCCCTCAAGGGCATAATACTCACACTGCATGGGAATAATCACCGCGTCAGCTGCCACCAGCCCATTAATAGTCAGCAGGCTGAGGCTCGGCGGGCAGTCAATGACAATAAAATCATAGTTCTCCCGCACCGGCCTCAGCGCTTCGCTGAGGCGAAACTCCCGGCGGTCAAGAGCCAGCAGCTCTACCTCAGCACCAGTGAGTTCAACATTTGAACCCAGCAGGTCGTAACCGGACGATTCGGCCTTGATCAGCGCCTCGCGAACGGTGACCCCGTCAACCAGTACATCATAGATAGATGCAGCCAGGTCACTCTTGTCCATACCACTGCCCATGGTGGCGTTACCCTGCGGATCCAGGTCAATCAACAGCACCCGGCGTTTAATTGCCGCCAGCGAGGCCGCCAAATTAACACTGGTGGTGGTTTTGCCAACGCCGCCTTTTTGATTGGTTACCGCCAGAACAATTGCCACGACTTACGCGCCTTTAGTATGGTTGTCATGCCGGTGCAGCACATAAAGATGACGCTCGGCAGCAATGCCGGGGACATCCAGTGGAATCACCTTGGCGACCCGCAGTACCGTTGTTCCAAGGTGCGCTGCCTCACGCTTGCCTTTCATCGCCAGCAGACTGCCACCTGCGGCCAACAGATGCTGGCTGGCACTGGCAATATCTGCCAGGTTGGCAAACGCTCGGCAGATAACCTGTTTGTAGAGACCTTTATGAGCTTCGACCCTGGCCTGCACAACCGTCACATTGACGAGGCCAAGCTCAATCTGCATCTGCTGCAGAAAGCGGGTTTTTTTACCGTTGCTGTCCAGCAGCACAAACCGGATCTGCGGATAGTACAGTGCCAGAGGGATACCCGGCAAACCCGCGCCACTGCCAACGTCAAGTATTTGGCCTGATTGCCGGTCCTGACTTAACTCGGCGGTTAAGTTAGGCGTTAAGTCAGGGGTTACTGCGTCAAGGGCTGCAGCGGCGTCAATGTATGGCACTACAGCCAATGAATCCAGCAGGTGCAATGCCACCATCTGTTGCGGATCGCGGATAGCAGTCAGATTGTAGGCGGTATTCCACTTCACCAAGCCATGCACGTATTGCTCAAGCTGCGGCGCTATATCTGCTTCTGGCGCCAGGCCAAGATCACTGATGCCTTTGGTAATGGCTGAGCGCAGCGAGAGGCTGGCACTCATGATAATCGCTCTTGGACTCTTGTGTTGCTGGTCATGCCGACTGGCGATCAGCAGGCTGCTGGCGCGCTCTCTTCAGAAACACCAACAACAGCGACACTGCTGCAGGGGTAACCCCGGAAATTCTTCCCGCCTGACCAACACTTGCCGGTCTGACCTGCTCAAGCTTCTGTCGTACCTCGTTGGACAAGCCACCGACAGTGCCATAGTCAAAATCATCCGGAATAATGACCATGTGTTGTGCAGCCACACGTTCAATCTCATCCTGCTGGCGAGTAATGTAACCAGCGTATTTCAGGTCAATTTCAATCTGGTCATTCACTTCGCAGTCATCCCAGTCCAGGCCCACTGCCTGCAAGAGGCCGGCGATCTCGACGTTCGGCCGCTTCAACAGGTCTGCCAGGGTATATTCTCGACCAAGAGCCTGGCCGACCAGCGCTTCTAAGGCCAGGTCGCCTGGCTTCAGCCAGTGTTTACCAAGCTGGCTTTTACGTTGCTCAATTGCCTCGGTCTTCTCGGCATAACGCTGCCAGCGCGCATCAGACACCAGCCCCAGCTTGCGGCCAATAGCCGTCAGGCGCCGATCGGCGTTATCCTGGCGCAGAATCAGCCGGTACTCGGCGCGGCTGGTGAACATTCTGTAGGGCTCTTTGGTACCCATGGTGATCAGGTCATCGATAAGCACACCGATATAGGCCTCGTTCCGAGCCGGACACCAGGGAGCATTACCGAGGCTGATGTTGGCCGCGTTGATGCCCGCCACCAGACCCTGCGCCGCGGCCTCTTCATAACCCGTGGTGCCGTTGATCTGGCCAGCAAACAACAGGCCGGCCAAATGCCGGGTTTCGAGGGATGACTTTAACTCACGCGGTTCAAAAAAGTCATACTCAATGGCATAACCGGGGCGGGTGATGTGGGCATTTTCAAAACCCTTGATTGACCTTACCAGCGCCAACTGAACATCAAAAGGCAGGCTGGTGGAAATACCATTTGGATACAGTTCGTGGGTGTTGAGGCCTTCCGGCTCGATAAATATCTGGTGCGAATCCTTATCGGCGAAACGCACAACTTTGTCTTCCACAGAGGGGCAATAGCGTGGGCCAATGCCATCAATCTCACCCGTAAACAGCGGCGAGCGGTCCAGGCCGGCACGAATAATGTCATGGGTCTGCTGATTCGTATGGGTGATATAACAATTCACCTGGGGAGGATGGTCCGCCGTTGATCCCATATACGACATCACTGGCCTGGGTGTATCCCCTGGCTGGGCTTCGAGACCGGCATAGTTCACCGTTTTACCATCGATGCGCGGTGGCGTACCGGTTTTCAGTCGGCCGACAGTAAAAGGCAACTCCCGCAGGCGCTCCGCAAGCCGGTTTGACGGTGCATCACCAGCGCGGCCGCCGGCTTGCTTCTGCATACCCACATGGATAATACCGCCGAGAAAAGTGCCTACAGTTAGCACCACAGCATCGGCAAAAAACCGCAGGCCGGTATTGGTAACAACCCCCGTGACACGCTCACCCTCTACAACCAGGTCATCGACTGATTGCTGAAAGAGATGCAGGTTCGGTTGATTTTCAAGGAAACCGCGAATGGCTTGCTTATACAGCTGTCTGTCAGCCTGGGCCCTGGTGGCGCGCACCGCTGGACCCTTACGGGAGTTCAGGACCCGAAAGTGAATACCCGCTTGGTCGGCCGCCAAACCCATGGCGCCCCCCAAGGCATCAATTTCCTTCACCAAATGGCTCTTGCCGATGCCACCTATGGCCGGATTGCAGGACATTTGCCCAAGGGTTTCAATATTCTGAGTCAGCAACAGGGTCTTAACCCCCATCCGCGCTGCTGCCAACGCTGCCTCAGTGCCGGCGTGACCGCCACCAACAACGATGACATCAAAGCGATTCGGGTAATCCATGATAGACGCAAGGGTAATGAATACGGGTCCGCCAGTATACGGAAGGCTGCAATAATGTCCATGCCAATGATGTCACCCCAGACCGGCAGGTCCAGCGCATACTCCGCGTCAGCGGCTATTTTCCGATACAGAAACTGGCAAAGATCTGCCCCAGCAAATCATCACTGGTGA
>JANQYP010000006.1:32650-40023 GCA_030728785.1 Pseudomonadales bacterium | reverse complement strand
CACAAGATCAGTCACAAGATCAGCCTGCGCCGACTGCCGACACAGGCAACGATACTCGGCCCGCTCGACCCGACTCTTTTTGGTGCGCAAAGCCAAGCACAGAAAAATTTTTGCACCGATTCGGTGCGCATTAAAAAGTGAAGGGTATGTGAAAATTTCTTAACTCATTGTAAATATATAACTTTTCTGGATTGGCCCGGTACTTGCTATTCCCAAGACAGGAAAGAATTAAATTTCATTTTCTGCAAGACAATAGCAACCTTGACCCACCCTTAGGAGCAACACATGAACAAATTAACTCGCATTGCTGCCGGTATTGTCCTCGCGGGCAGCGCCATGGCTTCCACCAGCGCACTGGCTGAGGTGTCCTACAACATTGGTTATGCGTCTGAGTACCACTTCCGCGGCATTCTGCAGAAAAATTCCTCTGCCAGCGCCGGCGTTGATTACACTGCAGGTGGCATCTACGCGGGTCTCTGGACAGCTGACGTTGGCGACGGTCTTGAAGTGGACGTGTATGGCGGCTACGGCATCGAAACAGAATCTGGCTTTTCCGTAGGCCTGGGCTTCACTGGCTATTACTACACCGGTGATTTCGATGACACTTATCAGGAACTTAACTTGAACCTGGGCTACAACATCGCCAGCCTTGAGTATTCCATTGGTGAATATGACAACTTTGGCGGTCCTAAGGTGGACTACGACTACCTGGCCCTGACCCTGACTGCAGAATCTGGTATCTACGGTAAATATGCCACATTCGGCCAAGATGCAGACGGTGACTATTTTGAAGTCGGTTATGGCACCACCGTATCTGATATCGACCTGGGAATCTCCGGTATTTTCGCCAGCAAAGAGCTGTCTGATCAGGTAGACGCGAACACTGGCGCACCAACCACCGGGCAGTCTCTTATCTTCACCGTTGGTAAATCTTTCTAAGCCTTACCCACACCGCAGGGCATTTCTCTGCAACCATAAAAAAGGCCTCTTTAAGAGGCCTTTTTTTATGGGATCACTTATTGCCGCTTCAGGTTAAACCACCCCAACAACTTCACTTGGGTTTGTCCACCAGTTCATCCAAACCAAGATTGTCCATCCAGGCCTGATAGGCCACAATGTTGGCAGGCAAGATAATCCGTGAATCTTCCAGCCCGGCAATGGCCGCAATATAACGCTCGCTGAGCTGTAGTTTCAGTGCCGCACTGCCACCCGGTCGGTTTACCACCTCGGCAACTTTTTCAATTGACTCCGCAGTGGCGGCAGCAATGGACAGGATCTCCTGGGCATAACCCTGGGCCTCATTAATGCGGCGCTGCATTTCTCCCTCCGAGCGATTGATCAACTCAGCCTTAAGACCTTCAGAGCGATTAATGCGACTCTGCTTATCACCTTCACTGGAAGCCAGGATCGCCCGCCGCTCCCGTTCGGCACTGACCTGCTTTTCCATGGCATTACGCACCGTACTGGGGGGCGTAATATTCTTTATCTCATAGCGGTGAACGCGGATACCCCAGACTTCACCGGCCTGGTCCAGCACTTCCACTACCTTGGCACTGATGACATTACGCTCCTCAAAGGTGCGGTCCAGATCCAGTGTACCAATGACTGAACGGGTGGTGGTCTTGGCAAGCTGCACCGCTGCGTAGCGATAGTCAACAATGCCATAACTGGCTTTAACCGGATCCCGAATCGACATATAGATCACGCCGTCAACTATCACTTTGACCTCATCGCCGGTAAAACACTCCTGCGGCGGCACGTCTATGGCTTCTTCCCGCAGGTCCTGGACAAAAGTCACCTTGTCGACAAATGGCAGCAAGGCATGGAAGCCGGCGTCCAGCGTCTTGTGGTAGTGACCCAGACGCTCAACAATATGCGCGGTCTGGGTGGACACCAGGCGAATCGACTGAAACAGCTTGATCATTAACACGACAAACAGCCCGCCCCAGACCAGCATGACAAAAATATCCATACTCATTGGTCCTTCTGCGCTGGGTTAATGGTCTTGGAGACGCTTTCAATACCCTCAAAAAAACCCTGCATTTTCGCCAGCTCGACCGGCACTATGGATACATCGGCTCGTTTGAACAACAACGCCACCCGGTCAATATAACTTTGCACCAGACGAACATTCATGGCCTGCCTGCCACCGGGTTTTTCAATGGCATCTGCAATGGCTTTCATCCCCTCTGCCGTCGCCGTGGCCAATATGGATATTTCCTGGGCGCGGCCGTTAGATTCATTTATCCGTTTTTGCCGCTCACCCTCGGAGATGTTAATCGCTTCCTGGCGCTCACCCTGGGACAGGTTAATGGTAGAGTCACGGTCGGCATTGGCGAGGGTAATCTCGGCACGCTTCTGCCGCTCCGCCTCCATCTGCTTTTCCAGGACATCAATGACATTGCTGGACGGCGTGATATTCATGACCTCATAACGCATGACCTTAATACCCCAGGGTTCAGAAGCTCGATCGATCTCACCAACGATGGTTTCATTCAAACGTTCCCGCTCAGAAAAAGTCTCAGACAAAGACAACTTACCCACCTCCGAGCGAACCGTAGTC
Organism: Pseudomonadales bacterium; assembly: GCA_030728785.1. GTDB lineage: Bacteria > Pseudomonadota > Gammaproteobacteria > Pseudomonadales > Azotimanducaceae > UBA4582. Next base: position 37,460 of record JANQYP010000006.1, on the reverse strand, counting down.
TGCGCCAGGTTCACCGCCGCATTAAGGAAGTTTTCAATGCCGTAGCTGGCCTTGTAGGCATCCATCAATTTGATGTAGAGCAGCCCATCAACCTCAATCTGGATATTATCCCGGGAAATACAGCTCTGGTGGGGTATATTCAGACATTGCTCACGGGTCTCGTGACGATAGGCAACGCGATCAACAAAGGGGATGAGGAAATGCAGCCCCGGGGTCAGTATCTTGTTGAACTTGCCAAGACGCTCAATAACACAGAGCTCACGCATGGGCACTATCAGGATCAGCTTATAAACAATAAAGCCAACACCCAACATCACAAAGGTAAAAATGGCGAGCATTATTCTTGTGTCCTTTTAGTCTTTAAGAATTGAACCCCTGCGACTGTTCGTCAGCCATGGTCGAGGCCACCACAATCATTGTGGTATTTTCCCGAGCGACAATTTTTACCTGGCTACCCACGGGCAACACCGCACCATCACCCAAGGCGCGCCAGCGTGTACCGCGAAAATCCACCAATCCAGCAGCTTCGGCGGGGCCAATCTGCGCCGCAACAACCGCAATTTGGTCAACCTCATCAAGGATCTCGTCCGTATTGGCGACACTGAAGTCGCCCTCCACCCATCTCGAGAAAAATGCTCGCAAGCACAGAATCAGTAACAGAGAACTGATAAAAAACAAGGTCAGGGCGCCAACCCAGGTAACGATTAGCCCGCTCCACAGGGCACCCGCCACCAACAGGCAACTGGCACCGAGGAAAAATACCATACCGCCGGGCACAATCAGTTCGGCAACCATCAGCACGCCGGCAGCAACAGCCCAATAGGAAGGTTCAAGTAGTGGATTCATGGGCCGATTGGACACCGCCCGACATATTATGTCAACCGATTCCTGTTCAGCGATACGCGGGTCGCACGCGGGTCAATAGCCCTCGGGATTCGCGCATCAAGCAACAGACGCAGGCGCCTGGAAAGAACCGACAAGATGACAGAGCTGAGGGACGGCGATGTTCAACACAGAGGTAAAGGTTGCGGTAAAGGTTGCGGTATAAAGTTGCGATTACGATCGCCGTAGAGATTGCAGTATCAGAATGTGGAACTGAGCCGCGCCGGCATCCACTCTAAGCACCTCATTTACAGGCTGATTTACAGGCTGATTGCAGGCTGATATACCGGCACAAGCCGCTCTCTGGTTAAGGTGCGGCAGCTAATAGGCAGCTATAGGCCAGGGCTACGCCAGTGACAGTTCCCGTGACTGACCAAACAGGCGCCGACAGGCTGCCGCGTGGTCACAGTCAATAATCCAGTTGGCCGGACGCGCACCACGCTCCCTGACAACCTCTGCCTGAATAAATTCAGGATTAAACGGCACCAGATCGCCGGACAACTCACCTTTGGCATCGACTATTCGATCTGACATGGGAACAAATACTTTCATGACCACCTCGCCTTTGCATTGCTGTCCAAATAAAAATTACTACCTTAGCCAAACCAGATTTTGTTGCACCTGACCATCCATTCACCTATCCATCAGTCCATGAAACGCAGATACTCCAACCATTAACCAGGAAACTCTGAGGACTGATCCAGCAAGGCGCACCGTCATGAATCTTAGCGCCCATTAAACACAACAATGTTCGAGTAGTTGTTGAAAGAAAGTGAAAGTCTGCGGAACAACCATGGAGGAACAATGAAAGAAGTCCAGCCAAACAGACTTTAGGCGGCAGACATCGACCGCTATCAAGGAAATACCCGGGTAAACCCATCTTCTAACTTGATGTCGCAGGGCGATGCCATACAATGATCCCCACCAGCTATCGAAGGAACCAGAACCAGCATGGCCAAACGCATTGCCATAGTCGAGGATGATCCGGACCAACGCAGTAACTACGTCGATGCCATCACCAAAAAAGGCTACGACGTCACTGCCTACAGTAGTCGACAAGAGGCCCTGAGAGGGTTCGAGCGCGAACTACCGGACCTTGCCATACTCGACATTATCCTCGGCGATGAGGTTGATGCCGGTTTCGAGATCTGTCGGGACCTGCTTGCCAAGTCGGCATCCTTGCCGGTCATTTTCCTCACGGAGCGCATCGACGAAATCGACAAAATCAGCGGTTTGCGCCTGGGGGCCTGGGATTATCTGCCGAAACCCATTTCCCTCGACTACCTGGCTGAACGTATCAGCTCGCTGTTACGCATTCACGAAGCCCGCGGTCAATCCCAGGGAGGCTCTGCCACGGCCAAAATGGTCGGCGAGATGTCCATTGACCAGGAAGCCCTGCTGGTATCCTGGAAGCACCAACCCATCAACTTGTCTGGTACCGAGTTCCGCATGCTGGCAAAACTGGTGCGAGTGCCAGGCCACGCCGTGTCTTATGACACATTGATGAATGCGACGATGCAGAGCCTGGTAACCAACAACACCATCAATACCCATATGCGGAATATCCGCAAAAAATTTGAAAGTGTCGACCCGCAATTCAACTGTATCAAGAGTGAGTATGGCTTCGGTTATCGCTGGTCAGCAAAGTAAGTCTTCGCAGACCGGCGAAAGGGGGAGTCATCAGTAGATGAAGGTACCCAATATTCGCGGGCCCCGCCTGGCCACTAAACTGTTCTTCCTGATGAGCCTGGCCCTTGTCGTCATTCCATGGTTCAGCTATCGCTACCTGAAGGAAATGGAGGGCTTTCTGGTAGATAGCCAGGCCAACGCCCAGCTGTTGACGGCAGAAGGCATATCCACCCTGCTCAATGGCCGGCCGGATCTGTTTTACGAACTGCCCCTGTCTCCCGATGGTTATGAACAGCTTTATGCCCACCCACTAACAACCCCGATTCGTATCGATGGCAAAAGCAACGACTGGGAAGAAGTGCTGAATTACAATGTCAGTTTTGGCCGCGCTGAGCCCGATGAGCCCAATGAAAATGGCGAAGGTGCGCCCAACCAGTTCTACCTGGTACTCGGTGAACATAATGACCAGGTCTATGCCCTGGTGCAGGTGAAAGACGATAAGCTGGTTTTCAGGGATCGAAATATCCTGCGCCTCGACCTGTCAGATCACATCCGCATTACCTTCACTGGCCAGTCTGGCGAAATCCGTAAGCTGGTGATCACCATGACCGAGCCAGGTGTTACCACGGCTTACGCCATGGACAATGACTGGCGTTATGCCATCCAGGGCGTGGCAGAGAATCGCGTCCAGGGTTTTATGACCGCGACCCCAGATGGCTACGCCGTTGAATTCAGAGTACCCCTGGAGTTGCTCGGCTCGACCAAACACTTTGGCCTGGCGGTGGTAGATGTCGACAGCGCTGAGACTCGGGCGATTCAATCCATCACCGGCACCCTGCCCTCTGCAGGACGCGAGGCATTTGGGTTGGTGCTGCTGAAATCACCGGAGGTGCTGCGCATTATCGAGGGGCTCGGCTACTCGGGTGCAAATATTCAGGTGATTGATGCTCAGCGACGGGTCAGGGCCGAGGTAGGCTCCTACAGTGCCCAGTCAGCACAGACACCCAAACCGCCGCCCAGAGCCTGGTACCTGGCCGGACCGACGGTCATCAGCCAGGTGCTGGACCAGCTGTACAGCACAATAGAGGTTGGCCTGCGGGATGCAACCCCCATCCCCGAGGACAACGTAATTTTTGCAGCCCTGAATGGCCATGCAAATTACCAGCGGCGCTATACCAGCGAGGAAGGAGAAACCATTACCGCCGCCTATCCCATTGTTGCCCAGGCAAAAGTCATCGGTACCGTGGTGTTAAAACAAAATACCAACCGCATCCTCGAACTGCGCCGGGATGGCCTGGAACGGATTATCAACTTCTCAGTCTTGTCATTGTTCATTTTTGCGGCGCTGATTCTGGCATTCTCGGTCCACCTGACCCGCAGAATTCGCAAACTGGGGGCCGAAGCGACCAATGCCATCGATAAATACGGTCGGCTGCAGACCAACCAACTGCGCAGTGAGACCAGTGCCGGGGATGAAATTGGTGATCTGGCGCGAAGCATTTCCAGCATGCTCGCCCGCCTGCACCAGCATAACCAGTTTTTGGAGAACATGCCGCGAACCCTGCGCCACGAAATTAACAACCCCCTGAATACTCTGAGCACCTCCTTGCAAAACCTGGAGAACGAGACATCCGAAGCTGCCAGGACCAGATATCTTGAAAGCGCCAAACGCGGGGTCAACCGCATTGGCATGATAGTGCAGAATCTGGCGGATGCAGCGAGCCTGGAAGACGCGCTTGAAGATGAAGAATTTGAGGTCATCGATCTCCACAAACTGGTGGACAGCTACCTGTCAAATTGCCGAACGACACACCCCAACCGCGTATTTGAATATCGCGGCACTCAGCGTGAGGTGCTCAGCGAGGTGTCGGACTATCGCATCGAGCAATTGCTCGACAAATTAATAGACAATGCCGTGGATTTTTCTGAGCCGGGCAGCACAATCACCGTCGGGCTCACCTGTGACGCAGGCTTGCTGACATTATTTGTGACCAACAACGGCCGTACTATTCCCGAGGGCATGCTCGATAATATCTTCGACTCCATGGTCTCATTACGCGCCTCCAACCAGGACAATCGACTGCATTTTGGCATTGGTCTGTATGTGGTCCGGGTCATTGCCGAGCACCATGGTGGCAGCGTCAGCGCCATCAACCTGATGAATGGCAATGGCGTCACAATTCGAGTCACGCTGCCACTCTACAAAACGGCTGCAAGCTGAGCAGGTAGGACAACAGGAGCAAGAGGGCCCGACCTGCGCGGCCCGACCTACGCGGCCCGACCTACGCGGCCCGACCTA
>JANQYP010000006.1:0-32550 GCA_030728785.1 Pseudomonadales bacterium | reverse complement strand
CGCGGCCCGACCTACGCGGCCCGACCTACGCGGCCCGACCTAATTAACCACCGGGGGGACTGGCGGGGGCGCCGATGCCTTCGCGCTAGTTTCCAGAGACCAGCCGGCGCGGTTGGCGGCGGCCTGCAGCAGGGTCGTGAGGCTAACGTTGATATCCCGGTTGATCACCATGTTGATACCCTGCCCCTCCTTAGGTTCCAGGCCAAGATACAGTTTGTTGCCCTGGATACTGTAATTCAGCTTAAACGCCAGCAGGGTCTCCGGTCCCAGAGGCAACTCGTTAGGGTCCTCGTCAAACGCTTTATCGAAGTCCGCACTGCCGATAGCCTTGGCCTGCTTAAAGGTTTTGACGGCTTGTCTGGCTTCCGGCGAACCCTGCAGAACAATATCCAAATCACTTTCCAGATGCTCCTTGAGCACCTTGGCAAGTAGTACCGCGTAACGGTGGGTGATCCAGAAATTAAAAACTTGCTTACAGGTGGTATTGACCCTGAAAAGAATCCTGTCCTCTTCAGGGTTATACGACACTTGCATCTGGCTGATGGTACCCGGCATGCCTGTCACTCTTCCCGTATGGAGTCACCAGTATAAACCCTTGCAGGCACTATTGACCGCCCACCCACCCCGCAATCTATATCCATATCTTTAGATATAGGTTGGTAGTTCCGCCAACCTCTGCTACTATATCGATCAAATTTGATATAGATACCGCGTTGATCACACCACTTCCCACTCATGCAGATCGCAGCCAACCCGATCCCAGCCAAACCGAACCAAGCCAAAACAATGTCGATCCGGCGAGCCTGTTGACATTCTGCAAGGCCACAGCTGAAAGCCAGAGACTCGACATACTGCGCGTCCTCAGCGCCGAGTCATTTGGCGTGCTTGAGCTTTGCCATATTTTTGCCACGCCCCAATCGGGCATGAGCCATCACCTTAAAGTACTCGCCAATGCGGGCCTGGTGGCCACCCGCAGGGAGGGCAATTCAATTTTTTACCGACGCGCCATCATCGCCGCCGACAATCCCCTGAGCCTGATCACCAATGCCTTGTACGGAACCATTGACCGCATCGTCCTGGCCACCGAAGTATCTGATCGCGCCGTCGAGATTCACGCTGAACGAGCGGCACGGTCGCAGACATTTTTTAGTCGCAACGCAGAACGCCTGCGGCAGAACCAGAACTTGATTGCCGAATTCGACCAATATGCCAGCAGCGTTATCGACCTGCTCGGCAATGAACAGATCCCAGCCAGCGGCAGGGTACTTGAGGTAGGCCCCGGCGAGTGCGAGCTTATCAATACCCTGGCTGCCCAATTTGCGCATATTACCGCCATCGATAACTCTGCCATTATGCTCGATAGGGCGAAAAGCGTGGTCCGTCAACAGTACCGGCACAAAGTCGACTTTCGGCATACGGACATTGAGCAGGCCGCAAGCGCGGCTGTCTGGCCCGAACACTATGACCTGATGGTCCTGAATATGGTGTTGCACCATATGCCGTCGCCCGCCAGCGTTTTTGCCAGCGCCCGCCAGTTGCTGGCACCAGGCGCACGACTGCTGGTTATCGACCTGTGCCCACACAATCAGGACTGGGCCCGCGACACCTGCGGCGATCTCTGGCTTGGTTTTGAGCCCACCGATCTCGACGGCTGGGCTAACGACACCGGCCTACTGCGAGGCCAGGGTATTTACCTGGGACTCAAGAACGGCTTTCAAATTCAGGTTCGCCTGTTTCATCAACCCCCAGGCAATCACTGGACAAAATTAACGACCCAAAACCCAACAACAAGTGAGGCACTATGACAAATCCCGATTACAAAGTAGCTGACATGAGCCTGGCAGCCTTTGGCCACGCAGAAATTTCCCTGGCCGAAGCAGAAATGCCGGCACTGATGAAACTGCGGGAAAAATACGCGAAAGAGCAACCCCTCAAGGACGCCCGCATCATGGGTTGCATCCACATGACCATCCAAACCGCCGTGTTGATGGATACTCTGGTGCATCTTGGTGCCGAATTGCGCTGGTCATCCTGCAACATCTTCTCCACCCAGGACCATGCCGCTGCAGCCATGGCTGACAAAAACATCCCAACTTTTGCCTGGAAAGGTGAAACAGAAGAAGAATTCCTCTGGTGTATCGAGCAGACCATCTTAAAAGATGGCAAGCCATGGGATGCCAACATGATTCTGGACGACGGCGGTGACCTGACTCAGATGGTGCATGACAAATACCCACAAATGTTGGCCAAAATTCACGGCATCACCGAGGAAACCACAACCGGCGTGCATCGTCTGGTAGAGATGATGGCCCAGGGCGCACTGAAGGTGCCTGCGATCAACGTCAACGACTCCGTCACCAAATCCAAGAACGACAACAAGTACGGCTGTCGCCACAGCCTCAACGACGCCATCAAACGCGCTACTGATATGCTTATGGCCGGCAAACGTGCCCTGGTTATTGGCTATGGCGATGTGGGTAAAGGCTCGGCTGCCAGCCTGCGCCAGGAAGGCATGATAGTCCGCGTTGTTGAAATTGACCCCATCTGTGCCATGCAAGCCTGCATGGACGGTTATGAAGTGGTTTCACCCTACAAGGGCGGCATCAACACCGGCAAGCTGGCCGACATAGACACGCGCCTGCTGGGTGAAACCGACATGATCGTGACCTGTACCGGAAACGTCAATGTCTGCGACGAAAACCTGCTGCGCACCGTCAGCAGTAATGCCATCGTCTGCAACATTGGTCACTTTGATACGGAAATCGATACCCAATTCATGCGTGATAACTGGCGCTGGGAAAACATCAAGCCACAGGTAGATAAAATCTATCGCAGTGAAAATCCCAAAGACTATATCATCCTGCTGTCTGAAGGGCGTCTGGTGAACCTGGGTAATGCCACGGGCCACCCATCACGCATCATGGACGGCTCTTTTGCCAACCAGGTGCTGGCACAAATGTACCTGTTTGAACGCAAGTGGGCCGACCATGACCTGCAACAGCGGCAACCCGTCACCGTTGAAGTTCTGCCCAAGGCTCTTGATGAAGAAGTGGCCGGTTACATGGTTGAGGGTTTTGGCGGCGTAATTACTCGCCTGACCGACAAACAAGCCAATTACATCAATGTCAAAGCCGAAGGTCCCTTCAAGCCCGAAGCTTACAAGTACTAAAGCACGAGACGGTTTTGGGGTCGCCCTGAGGCGCCCCAAAACTGACTCTTTAACAGCGCCGCAGCAGATCAATCCTGAGTCTGACAGGCTGCCAGCACTAAAACCCTCCGTTAGGCGTTCTATCGACTCCCATACAATGATAGGTGACAATAGGTCCCTTGCGGGATCTGGCGTTACGGCCCGATTTCCAACAATTGCACCCCACCCATGGCGGACCTCATTATGCGGCAAGAACTGCGCGACCTGCTTGACCTGCTGAATCTGGAGCAGATTGAGTTCAACCTGTTTCGCGGCGTCAGCCCCAGCGAAGGCTGGCAGCGAGTTTATGGTGGCCAGGTATTAGGCCAGGCGCTGATGGCAGCCTCACGCACCGTTGCCGACCCAACCCGCACTGCCCACTCCCTGCATGGCTATTTTCTGCGCCCGGGAGATACCACCATACCCATCGTCTACAGCGTTGACCGCATTCGCGATGGCAAGAGCTTTACCACCCGCCGCGTCGTCGCTTTACAGAAAGGCCAGGCTATTTTTAATATGGCGGTGTCCTTCCAGGTCGCAGAGGTGGGACTTGAGCACCAATTCGACATGCCCGCAGTAAAATCGCCCGAAGATTGCCAGAGTTTTGCCGAGCTGCGCGCTCGGTACGCCGCAGATATACCAGAGGACTACAAGGCCTCAGCAACCCGCCCCCAACCCATCGATATGCGCTTTGCTGAGCCCTTCAATGAGTTCAAGCCAGAGAAGATGGATCCCTACCAGCATTGCTGGATCAAGACCGTTGATGAAATGCCCGCCGATGTGCGCCTCAACCAGTGCCTGCTGGCGTATGCTTCAGACATGACCCTGATTGATACCGCCGCTCGCCCCCACGGCGTGGCCTGGACCGACCAACATTTCCAGGTGGCCAGTCTCGATCATGCCATGTGGTTCCACCGTCCATTCCGCACCGATGCCTGGCTGCTGTACGCTCAGGACAGCCCGTTTGCCGGTGGCGGCCGAGGCTTGAGTCGCGGCAGCTTCTATACCCAGGCAGGTCAACTCATCGCCTCCGTGGCCCAGGAAGGATTAATGCGCCTGCACGAACCCTGACGGCCGTTGCTGCAGGGTTACAGAATAAGCATTCCTTATCCGCCGCAATAGAAACTCATGATGATCTTTGGACGCCTGTACAAACGCCCATCTGCTTCACATAATGAACGGCCGATCTGGCGACTGTAATCGCCACTTCACCACTACCTTTCTCATCCGCCTGGACCTGGCGCCAGCATACTCAAGGGATACCGCGTGACACTGAAGAACGGAGACAAACTGGCCAGCGTTGAGGTCATCAAAAACAATTTTGAACAGCTCAACTACATCTGCAGCCTGCAAATTGCCACGGCGGTGTTTCTCGCCTACCACCTGGAAAAGCCAATTCTGATTGAGGGCCCGCCTGGGGTCGGAAAAACCGAACTGGCGAAAACCACCGCCGAAATGCTTGGCATAGAGTGTGTGCGCCTGCAGTGTTATGAAGGCCTGGATGAGTCCAAAGCCATTTATGAATGGAAATATGGCAAGCAGTTGTTGTACACCCAAGTCCTCAAAGAAACTCTCGGCGAAATTCTGGACGGGGCCAAAGGTCTGGCCGAGTCCGTCTCTAAACTCCATGAGTTTGGAGATATTTTTTTCTCCGAAGACTTCCTTGAACCGCGGGCACTGTTCAAAGCCCTGAAGAGCAAAGAAGGCTGCGTGCTGCTGATTGATGAAGTAGACAAGTCAGACCACGAATTTGAGTCACTGTTACTGGAAATGCTCTCGGACTTCCAACTCTCCATTCCCGAAATTGGCACCATCAAGGCCCACCCTGATCGCAAGCCTCTGGTGTTTCTTACCAGTAACAATACCCGTGAGATCAGCGATGCCTTAAAACGCCGCTGCCTGCACCTGTATATTCCGTTTCCCGATGCCGCTCTTGAAAAGCAGATTATCCAGGCTCGTGTTCCTGAACTGGCCGAAAACCTGCGTAACCAACTGGTCACCTTTATTCAGCAACTCCGCGAAATGGACCTGAAGAAGGTTCCCGCCATCAGCGAGACAATTGACTGGGCCAGAACACTGATCCTGCTGCACTCTGAGTCCCTGGATCCGGACCTGGTGCGCCAGACTCTAAACGTGATTCTGAAATTCCAGGAAGATATCGAGTCCGTTGAGTCGGAACTACAGACCCTTACCAACAAGGCACTAAAAGGCAACCAGTAACGTGGTAGACACGACCCTCGTCGATTTTGTCAAGGCACTGCGCACTGCAGAACTCAAGGTCTCCCCGGCGGAGACTCTTGACGCCATGCAGTGCATGGACCTTGTCGGCTATGCTGACCGGCGCTTCCTGAAAGACTCTCTCGGCATGGTCCTGGCCAAGACGACTGACGAAAAAGCGGCGTTCGACGAGTGTTTCAACCGCTTTTTCACCGCTGACAAGTTCAAACCGTCCACGGCTGAAGGTGGCAATGAAGCCGCAACTCAGCAGGGCGCCAATGACGATGACTTTGACACGGATAACAACAGCGCTCCCCAGGCTGGTAAAGGTGGCCAAGGTGGCGGCCAGGGCGGCGGCCAGAGTGAAGGGGAAGAAATCCAGGGGCTGGCGCCCACCTCCGAGCTGGGCAAATTGCTCCTTGAGGGCAGTCGCGCCGAGCTGATGATCCAGATGGCAGAGGCCGGCAGAAAGGTTGAGGTCAACCAGATAGTCGTTTTCACCCAGAAGGGCCTGTATACCCGCAAGATCATGGATACTATGGGCCTCAAGGAGCTGCAGGATGAGATCAGCGACCTGCAGGGTGTGGGCGCCAGACCGGAGCAGCAACTTGCTGGTAAGCTCAAGAGCGCCCGCGACCAGCTCCGCGAGCGGGTCCGCGACTATGTTGAACGGCAGTTTTTCCTCCATGCTGATGAAACCGGCAAACAACTGCGGGAAGAGCTGCTGAAAAAAGTCAAACTCTCCAACCTTGAAAAACGCAACTTCAAGGATGTTCAGGAACTTGTCCTGAAGATGGCGAAGAAGCTGATCTCCATCCACTCTAAACGTCGCAAGACCTACAAACGCGGCCAATTAGATGTGCGCAAAACCCTGCGCAACAACATGCAGTATGACGGCATGTTCTTTGACCTGCGCTGGAAGGCCAGCAAGGTTGATCGACCCAAGATCATGTGTATTTGCGATGTCAGCGGCTCAGTGAGCAATTACTCACGTTTCCTCTTGATGTTCCTCTACAGCCTCGCCAGCATCCTTCCCAAGGCCCGCTCCTTTGCGTTCTCATCTGACCTGGGCGAGGTGACCAAACTGTTTGAACAAAGCAGCCTGGAAGATGCACTGTCTAAAACCATGCGGGATTATGGCAATGGCTCGACGGACTACGGCCGCATGTTCCAGGATTTCAAGAACCACTGCATGGACGATGTCGACAAGAAAACCACCATTATTATCCTCGGTGATGCCCGCAATAACTATGGTGACGCCCGGGCCGAGGTCCTGCGAGAAATGTATGACAAGAGTAAGCGCGTCATCTGGCTGAATCCTGAACCGCGTTCCAGCTGGACTGTCGGTGACGCAGAAATGAAAAAGTATGCCGCAGCCTGCCACCAGACCGAGGTCTGCAACTCCCTGCAGCACCTTGAGCGGGTGGTCTCAAACCTGCTGAAGACCGCCAGCTAGCGGCGTCGAATCAGTACCCAAGTGCCAGGCTCCGCCAACCTTATAAGCTGCCGGCGAGTCGTGCTACACTCCGGCTTCTGACACCGATCATCTGAGAGATTCATGAGAAGCTGCCTAGCCGCTATCCTGCTGTGCCTGCCCTGCCTGGGCATGGCGCAGACCGAAGTCACCTCTGCAGACTTCGCCAGCCAGACCATTACCATTGCCCTGAACCAGGAACCACCGCAACTGAATGGGATGAAAGCCACTGATCAGGTGAGCATTTTCACCCTTGGTCATGTCATGGAAGGCCTGACCCGCTATGACCGGCGCGGCAATATTGTTCCCGGTGTCGCAGAACGCTGGGAAGTCACTGATACGGAAGCGACCTTCTGGCTGCGCAAGAATGCTCGCTGGAGTGACGGCTCAGCGGTGACGGCAGATGACTTTATCACGGCCTGGCAAAATGTCTTAAAACCGGCAACAGCCTCAGAGTACGCCTTTATCCTCTACCCCTTGCTGCATGGTGAAGCTATCAATAAGGGAGAGTTGGACCCCGCCGAACTGGGGGTTAAAGCGCTTGATGAGCACACATTACATATCCGTTTTGAGCGCCCCACGGGTTATTTCGAAAAACTTGTCGCATTTGTCACCTATTTTCCCGTTAAGGGTGAATTCCTCGCCGCTAAGGGCAGTCGTTATGGCGCCGACGCCACCGACCTGCTCTACAACGGCCCTTTTATGATCACCGACTGGGTCCACAGCGCATCCCTGCACATGGTCAAAAATACGCATTACTGGGACCGGGAAAACATCACCCTGAACGCCATCAATGCTGATTATATTACCGCTGATACCCGCGCCCGGCTGAACCTGTTTATTGACGGCAAAATTGTCCATACCAGCCTCGACGGCGAGACCTATAAAGATGCTCTGGCCCAGAAACTCCGTATCAGACGTTTTACCACAGGCTCGGTCTTCTATCTCGAATACAATTTCCGCGCGGGCCGGGTCACTAACAATATCAACCTACGGCGGGCTATCCAGCATGTCTTTGACCCGGACGAGATGGTCAACAAGGTACTCGCCACACCGGGCAATCTGCCTGGCAAAAGCCTGTTTCCCGTGTGGCTGAATGGCAAGACTGACAAGTTCCGGCAGGAGTATCGACCACAGGAGGCAAGCCTCGACCTGGTGCTCGCCCGCGAGTATCTGGAAAAAGCCAGGATTGAGCTGGGCGTTGAACAAATCCCGCCCCTGGTGTTACTGGTGGGTGACAGCCCTACTGCGGCAAAACAGGCTGAATACATGCAGGGTGTGCTAAAAGCCAAGCTGGGGCTGGACCTGAAAATTGACGTTCAGACATTCAAGCAGCGTCTGGCAAAAATGACCGCTGGCGACTTTGATATTGTCGCTGCGGGCTGGGGTCCTGACTTTGATGATGTCATGACCTTTGGTGATCTGTTTACCTCATGGAACATGAATAACCGCGGCCGCTACTCCAACCCTGAATATGACAAATGGGTACGCATTGCCATGAACAGTGCTGACGTGACCGTCAGAATGGACGCCATGGGCAAATTGCAGCAGATACTATTCGACGATGCCGTGATCTTGCCCCAATATGAGCAGGGTGTGATTTACCTGATGCATCCGAACCTGCGTGGGGTTGTCAGGCGTGTGGTTGGCGCTGATCCGGACTTCACCCATGCGCAAGTGCTTGAGAAGGGCGACTGACTGACCATAATCCAGCAGGTTCCTGCACGTCATTCAGCAGGCACAAAGGCACCAGACATCAAAACACCAGGCATTAAACACCAGGATCGTCGGTGCTGCGAACTTGAGCCTGCTGCCTCGGTGCGATAGCCGCCTCTATGAGATTGTTACCCATATGAGATTGTTACCCATATGATTGTTACCCATATGAAATTACTCCCATGTTAGCGTACACCATGAAGCGTCTGATGGCCGGCGTCATAACCGTTTGGTTTATTGCCACTGCCACGTTTGTTGCCATGCACATGGTGCCCGGTGACCCCCTTATGAATGACAAGGCGGTAACTGCGGAAATTCGCAAGAATCTCGAAATCAAATACGGCCTGGACAAACCCGTCGGCGAGCAATACCTGATTTTTATGGGCAACATGCTGCAGGGTGACTTTGGCATCTCGTTTACCCAACAGAACCGCCGGGTTAACGATATCATTCGTGACCACTTTCCCGTCTCCGCGACCCTTGGTGTCCTGGCCCTTTTTTTTGCCACCATCGGCGGGGTCGTCTGGGGCGCCCTGACAGCCGTTTATCGCAACCGCCTGCCGGACATTATCATCATGTTTATGGTGATTCTCGGCATCTCGGTACCGAGCTTTGTCTTTGCGGCGCTGGGCCAGCTGCTACTGGTCAACATCAACAGTGCGCTGGGCTTTTCGCTGGTGCCAGTTGCTGGCTGGGGCACCATCTCGCATATGCTCATGCCATCCCTGGTACTGGGCCTGAGCACCATGGCACTGCTGACCCGCCTGATGCGTTCGTCCATGCTCGAAGTCATTAACGAAGACTACATCAAGACCGCCAAGGCCAAAGGTCTGTCACCCCTGCGGATCTTCTTCAAACACCAGTTGCGCAATGCCATCCTGCCGGTGATCACTATTCTGGGGCCGCAGATCGCCGCCATCACAACGGGCGGTTTTGTGGTCGAACTAGTATTCGCCATACCCGGCCTGGGGCGCTATTTTGTTCAGGCAGTACAACAACTGGACTACACCGTCATTATGGGCACCACGGTATTTTTCGGTGCCTTCCTAGTACTTATGGTCATTCTGGTGGACATCCTGTACGGCTTTATTGACCCCCGTGTGAGGCTGCAATAAATGGCTACAACCCTAACTGCAGAATTAACGCCGGAACTAACTCCAGACTTTACAGCGGCGTCTCATAACCTGAGTGTTGAGCAGATATCCCGGCCATCCCTGTCCTACTGGGAGGATGCCTGGATCCGTCTGAAGAAAAATACTCGAGCTATTATTTCCCTGTATATCGTGATTTTTCTGGCGCTGTTTACTCTGGCCGGGCCGCTGGTGTGGCAAGTAGATCCGTCATTACAGGACCTGAACCAAATTTCCCAGGCACCATCCTGGCCCAAAACGGCCCTGCTTGCCGCACCCTATGAGCGCTGGCAGCCGATTATTCTCGATGACTTCCCCAGCGAACCTGACACATTCCCTGACGTTATCCCGGCACCGGACGGCCTGCAGACCATTGGCCTGGCAACAACTCAGCAAATACGCCTGCGCTGGAATCCGGTCGTCGGCGCTGGCGGCTACAGCATCTATCGCAATAACCACCTACCGGAGGGGCTGAATGATCTCGGCCTGCCCCTGGCCACCACCATGGGCGGCAACGAAATTAGCTACGAGGATCGCCTGAACCTGGAAGCCAGAAAGTATTATTACTCTGTTGTCCCCACCGACGGTATTGATGAGGGCGATAAGTATGTCACCCTTGAAGTAATCCCAACCATCGCCATCACCCGCGCCGAGGCCACCGCCCGCGGCCTGATCAGCGCTGCAAGCGACCTGCCGGAAGGCGCCAGCCTGACATTGCATTTTCACCCCTTTGGCACCGACTATCTGGGCCGCGACATGCTGGCCCGATTGATGGAAGGCGCCAGGGTTTCGCTGTTTATTGGCATCTGCGCTCCTTTTCTGTTTGTCCTGATCGGCATTCTGTATGGTGGTTTTGCCGGTTATTTTGGCGGCCAACTCGACTCCACGCTGATGCGTTTTGCTGACTTTGTCGTTGCCCTGCCGTTTCTGCTGTTTATGATCCTGTTCAAGATTGCCTTTGGTATTGGGCCAGGCGAAAGTGGCATCATACCCATGCTCATCGCCCTGGTGCTGCTCAGTTGGCCCGGCACTGCCCGCCTGGTACGCGGCCAGGTATTGCAGATTCGCAACAACGGTTACATTGACGCTGCGCGCCTGTTAGGTGCCAAAAACAGTTATCTGGTGCTGCGCCACATACTGCCCAATACCATGGGGGTCATTCTGGTAAGCCTGACCTTTGCGGTGCCGGGGGCGATCTTTACCGAGGCCTTCCTGTCATTTATTGGCATGGGCGTTGCGCCCCCCACCCCGTCCTGGGGTTCCATGTGCAATGAGGGTGTCAAAACCATGCTTAGCCACCCCCATGAATTAATTTTCCCGGCAACCTTTATCAGTGTCACAGTCCTCGCATTCAACCTGCTGGGAGACGGCCTTACCGAGGCGCTGGATTCTCGCATGCGCTCAAGGTGAACGATCATGTCGGATAGAATACTCGAGGTAGACAACCTCAGCGTCGAGTTCGCCACCTATGGTGGTACTGTCAAAGCCGTCCGTGGCGTCAGCTTTCATGTCAATCGAGGCGAGACTCTGGCCATTGTTGGTGAGTCTGGCTGCGGCAAGTCGGTCACGG
The DNA here is from genome assembly GCA_030728785.1 of Pseudomonadales bacterium. Lineage (GTDB taxonomy): Bacteria > Pseudomonadota > Gammaproteobacteria > Pseudomonadales > Azotimanducaceae > UBA4582. The sequence continues at coordinate 21,256 of JANQYP010000006.1, read as the reverse complement.
TGCAGGCCATTATGGGCATCATTCCTATGCCGCCCGGCAAAATCACCGGTGGCAGCGCCCGACTCAATGGTAAGGATATTCTCGGCTTACCGGCAAAGCAGGCGAACCAGTTCCGCGGGGTCGAGATCGGCATGATCTTCCAGGACCCCATGACGTCCCTGAACCCCACCATGACCATCGGTGACCAGATCTCCGAGACCCTGATGGTACATCGCGGCCTGAGCTACAAAGACGCCTCCGCGCTGGCCGTACAACTGCTCGATAAAACCAAAATTGCCGAGGCCGCCAAACGCGCCAAACAGTATCCGTTTGAGTTTTCCGGCGGCATGCTGCAGCGTGCCATGATTGCCCAGAGCCTGGCCTGTAATCCTGCCGTACTGATGGCTGACGAGCCCACGACGGCGCTAGACGTGACCATTCAGGCGCAGATTCTGGAACTGATGGCGGAGTTACAACGCACCGAAAACATGTCGATTATCCTCATTACCCATGACCTGGCCGTTGTTGCCAGAATGGCGGACCGAGTAGCGGTCATGTACGCCGGGCAGATCATCGAATCTGGCAGTGTTGATGATATTTTTTATCGCTCAAGCCACCCCTATACCCTTGGCCTGAAAGAGGCCATGCCCTCCAACAAGGGCGACCGCGACAAAAAGCTGTCGCCCATCCTCGGCAGCCCGCCGGACCTGTTTCATCCACCCGTTGGCTGCGGTTATTTTGCTCGCTGCCCTTATGCCATGAAGGTCTGTGAACACCAGCAGCCACCAGAGTATCTGCTTGCCGGCGACACCACGCACCAGGCCCGCTGCTGGCTCCAACACGCAGGCGCACCCGTTAACAAGCGCCTGTACCAGACCGGAGCCAATCATGCTGATTGAAACCAAAGACCTGAAAAAGCATTTCCAGATTGGCCGCAAGCAGACCCTGCATGCTGTGGACGGCGTCAGCCTGCAGATTGAAGAAAATGAAATTCTTGGTCTGGTAGGCGAAAGTGGCTCGGGCAAGTCGACCTTTGGTAAGGCCCTGATCGGCCTGCACTCGCGCACCAGTGGCACCACCACCTATAACGGCCAATTGCTGCCGGCCAAATTTACCGCGGCTGATCACCTGCAATACTCCAAAGAACTGCAGATGATATTCCAGGATCCCTACTCGTCCCTGAACCCGCGTATGACAGTGCTCGATATTGTTGGCGAGGGCTTGTTGATCCAGGGCCAGACCAAACGCAGCGAGGTCAAAGACCAGGTGGCGCTCTGGCTGGAGAAAGTGGGACTCAATGCTGACCATATGTCGCGTTATCCACACGAGTTTTCCGGCGGCCAGCGCCAGCGTATTGGCATCGCCCGAGCAATGATTATCCAGCCACGGTTTGTGGTCTGTGATGAGCCTATTTCTGCCCTGGATGTTTCTGTCCAGGCCCAGGTTGTTAATCTGCTCGAGCAGCTCAAGCAGGACCTGGGGTTGACCCTGCTGTTTATTGCCCACGACCTTTCTATGGTGCGCTATGTATCAGATCGCATGGCGGTGATGTACCTGGGCTCGCTGGTTGAGTCGGGGCCAGCGGACGACGTGTTTTTCAATCCACAACACCCCTACACCCAACTGCTGATTGAAGCCAACCCGGAACCCGATCCCGAGACCGAACGACACCACAAATATGTACCCATCATTGGCGAGATCACCTCACCCATCAATCTTGGTGCCGGCTGTCGTTTCGCCGACCGCTGCCCAAAGGTCATGAGTCATTGCCGTTCAGTCACACCCAAAACCACCGTGGTGGCGGCCAAACATACGGTTAACTGCCATTTGTTTGAGTAGCTTTTTCCGTCATTCTTTAGGTAGCTTATTGCGGCGTTTTGGCAACCATTCGCAACAGCGACTCCTCGCTGGAGATCCCCGCTACTTCAGCCAACGCCACCCAAGCCAGGTCGTGAGACTCGGCGCTGACCACATAGGCGTCTGACCTGGTTGCCCTGACCAGGAAGCGACAGTCATAGTGCCAGTGGGCCGGTTCAGCTCCGCGGGCGGGAATAGGGTGAATATCAATATCAAAAATTTCTGCGCAGACAAGCTGCAGCTCAGCCAGCCCGGATTCCTCCTCGGCCTCACGCAGCGCAACTGCGGCAATATCAGCCTCGCCGTCAGCATGACCTCCAAGCTGGACCCAGATATCAAGCTTGCGATGATGGGTTAATAACACGGCTTTGCCCGTGGTATCCAGCAGCCATGCAGAACCCGTCACGTGTCCCACAGCCAGCTGGCGCTGGAAACAACCGGCGTTGTCATTGATAAACGCCTGCATACGGGTTGTAGTGAGCACCTCTGCGGGATGGCGCAGCCCATAGTTGGCCAGCAGCTGCAATAATTTCTGCCGATGTGGCATGGCGCACTGTCCCCGTCAGCTAATCGCTGCGCCGGCCTTAATGGGTCCCAGCTTGCGGTTCAGATCCTCGTCAAACAGCCCCACCAACTGCTCAGTCATGGCATCACCCAACTGTTCTGCGTCAGTAATGGTCACGGCACGCCGATAATGGTGGGTGACATCGTGGCCAATACCTATAGCAACCAGTTCCACAGGTGAATGATTTTCAATCTGGTCAATGGCGTATTTCAGGTGCTGCTCAAGATAGTTGCTGGGATTCACCAGCAGCGTGCTGTTATCAACAGGCAGGCCATCGGAAATCACCATCAGAATACGCCGGTCTTCGGGCCGGCCGACAATCCGGTTATGGGCCCACAACAGCGCTTCGCCATCGATATTTTCCTTTAACAACTCTTCGCGCATCATCAAGCCAAGATTGCGTCGTGACCGGCGCCAGGGCATGTCTGCTGACTTATAAATGATGTGGCGCAGATCATTCAGCCGCCCCGGCTGGCTTGGCTTGCCTTGCTGCAGCCACAATTCCCGAGACTGGCCGCCGCGCCAGGCACGGGTAGTAAAGCCCAGAATTTCCACCTTGACGTTGCAGCGCTCAAGCGTTCGGCCAAGAATATCGGCACACATGGCGGCAATGGTAATAGAACGGCCGCGCATAGACCCGGAACTGTCAATCAGCAGGGACACCACTGTATCCCGAAATTTCATGTCCTTTTCCTGCTTGAAGGCCAGCGGGTGGAAAGGGTCAATAATAATATTTGTCAGGCGCGAGGTATCCAGCATGCCTTCTTCAAGGTCAAACTCCCAGGTACGGTTCTGCTGCGCCATCAATTTTCGTTGCAGGCGATTGGCGAGCTTACTGATAATCACCTGGGAATTCTGCAGGTGTTTGTCGAGCACACCACGCAGGCGATCCAACTCTAGCGGCTCACACAACTCGTCAGCGAAAACCACTTCGTCAAAGGCCACAGAGTAGGCTTTGTAGTCGCTGTCACGGGGCCGCAGCCAACTGGGTTCCGCGCCTGAATCCGGTGGTGCGCCGGCATCGTCCTGGTCACCCTCGGCCTCGGCCATATCCATGGCGTCCACATCTACCGGCACCTCACCTTCAATGGCGTCGCTCATGTCAGCATCACCGGACATTTCCTGCTCTGAAGTCTCGTCGCCGGCCTCAGACTCTACCTCTTCGGGTTCCTGTGAATCTTCGGCAGCCTCACCCTCACCGCTGTCCTCACCCCAGTCGTCACTAAGGCCAAGGTCATGCAGCATCTTGCGGGTCAGACGGGCAAATTCCGCCTGGTCATACATGATCTCTGGCAGGTGCTGCAGCTGCGCCCCAAGCTGGCTTTCGATCTTTTCGCGCCAGGGTGCCAGACCCCGGGCTGCAGCGGCCGGCAAGGGGCCAATCATTTTCTCCCGGACCAACAGGCCAACAGCATCACCAAGGCTGACGTCCTGTTGCGATTCTGCCCGGTCATATCCACGGGCAATGCAGTCCTGCTCCAGCAGGGCAGACAGATTATCCTCCACACCGCGCATCAGATAAGAGCCAATAGCCGCAACGCGGGCTTGCTCAACCGCGTCAAAAACCTCGCGTGCTGCGGCAGTCTCTGGCTGCTGACGACTGTGATAGGCCTCATCATGGAAGCGTAAATCAAGGGCAAAGCGATCCGCAGTGCCACGTAAAGTCGCCAGATCCGCCGCGCTAATCGCCTCATCAGGCAAAGGAATGCGCGCCCGGTTACCCTGGATATAGGCTTTGCCACGACCAAAACTCACCATCAACTCGGCATTGCCGGAGATGGCGCGCATGGTCGATGTTACTGCTTCCTTGAATATAGCTGTTGCATCTTCAACACCCGACAAGGTCTTCCTCCATCGCGACAGTATCGCGGTACTGGGTCTAACCGAGGACTAGTCGGGAGGCTGATTCCGGCAGTTCTTCACCCATGCAGCGCTGGTAATACTCAGCGACAATGGACCGCTCAGTCTCATCACACTTGTTGAGGAATGTCAGACGGAAGGCAAAGCCATAATCGTGAAAGATACGGGCGTTTTCTGCCCACATGATGACCGTTCGAGGCGACATGACGATAGAAATATCACCGTTAACGAAACCCTGGCGAGTCAGCTCGGCAACGGACACCATGTTTGCCAACCGCTTACGCTCTATGTCAGGCAGCTTGGCACTGACAATATCTGTTTCTTTTTCATGGGACAGGTAGTTCAGGGTGGTGACAATATTCCAACGGTCCATCTGGCCCTGGTTAATCTGTTGTGTACCGTGATACAAGCCGGAAGGGTCACCCAGGCCAATGGTGTTGGTAGTAGCAAACATACGGAATGAGGGGTGCGGACTGATTACCTTGCTCTGGTCGAGTAATGTCAGCTTACCCTCAACTTCCAGCACCCGCTGAATGACAAACATGACGTCCGGACGACCTGCGTCATACTCATCGAACACCAGCGCGCAGGCACGCTGCAACGCCCACGGCAACAGACCCTCCCTGAATTCAGTAATCTGCTTGCCGTCCTTGAGGACAATGGCGTCTTTACCCACTAGGTCAATACGGCTGACGTGACTGTCGAGGTTAATACGGATGCAGGGCCAGTTGAGCCGCGCGGCGACCTGTTCGACGTGGGTGGACTTACCCGTGCCATGATAGCCCTGGATCATCACCCGGCGGTTATGCCCAAAACCGGCGAGGATCGCCAGGGTCGTTTCATAATTAAACAGATAGGTTGGATCTATCTGTGGCACATGATCACTCTTGCGGGAGAATGCCGGTACTTTCAAATCGATATCAAGACCAAAGGTCTCGCGGACATCAACAAATATATCAGGAATACCGTTGCCCTCGAGGGCGTTACCTTTTGCTGTCATGACTACAAATGCCTATTTCCAGTGAATGATCCTCGGCCAGTGCCAGGCGGGAGCCAAAGGATATCTGTAAACTGCGCAAAATACCAACGCTGGCAATTCGACCTGGCAGGCCGTCGGGGACTATAATTTTGACTTTTTGAGGAACTGCCCATGGCCCTTATCTACATCATTCGACACGGCAGGGCTGCCGGCTCCTTTACGGATGAACTGGACCCTGGTCTTGACGCCCTTGGCGTTAAACAGGCAGCGACCGCCTGCACTGAATTGGCCCGGCACCTGCCCCTGGCCCTGCGCACCAGCCCGCTGCGGCGGGCTCGGGAGACGGCCCAGGCACTGGTAGCCAGCACCGGCCAGGACATTATGGTGGAGCACCGGTTTGCCGAAATCCCGTCACCCGGGTTGTCCCTGGCGGCTCGCGGACCCTGGCTACGAGAGGTTATGGCGGGCAACTGGCAGGATCAGGACCAGGCATTACGCCACTGGCAACAAGCGCTGGTGGACTGCATGCTTGCTATCAACCAGGACACGGCCATCTTTTCCCATTATGTCGCCATCAACGCCGCCGTTGGCGCCGCCACCGGCGACGATCGTGTCCTGGTGTGTCGGCCGGACAACGGCTCCATCACTATTATTGAGACAGACGGCAAAACCCTGCGCTTGGTCCAACAGGGCGCCGAGGCTGAGACCCACGTCAACTAGAAACCGGTCGGACTTAGGCGCGTCAGGCAGCTCGATTAGCTATGACGGGCTTGCCCGCCAGGCGCAACAACAGGGTGGTCAACAGATCCCAGGGATTGCCGGTACCAATACCCTTGAAGAGTTTGTCGAGCTGGCTCACCTGCTGCTGCACCGACTCCAGCTGCAGCCTTGACCTGGCGCGCAGGCAGGCGCCTACCAAGGAACGGCGATTGGCAAAAACATAATATTTCTGCATGGCGGCATCCAGTTTCTCACCTTGCTCCAAAGCGGTGGCAATATTCACCAGGGTGCGCAGTTCGCGGCCGAGCATCAGAACAATAAAAAAAATCTCGGCACCTTCCACGCGCAGTCCCTGGATAACCTTCAGGGTGCGCACCGGGTCCTGCCCCACTGCGGCATCAATCAGGGAAAACACGTTATAGCGGGCACTGTCCCCGACACCATCGAGCACCTGCCCGACATCCACCGTGTCGCCTTCAACAACAAGTTTCAGCCGTTCAATCTCCTGCATGGCGGCTAACAGGTTGCCTTCTACCAGATCAACCATGGCGGTCACAGCATCAGCGCTGGGCCTGAGGCCCGCCGCCTGGAATCGCGCCGCAATCCACTTGGGTAATTGCTCAACCGTGACGGGCCAGATAGCCACATGTACACCCGCCTGGTCGAGGGCCTTAAACCAGGCCGCGCTCTCAACCTTCTTGTCAATCTTCGGCAGGATCAGCAGCATGGCCGTGTCCTGCGGCATATCACCGGCCAGGGCCTTCAGTACTTCCATGGCTTCCTTGTCAGGCTTACTCGAACAACGAATCTCGAGCAACTTCTGCTCGGCAAACAGGCTCATGCTGTTGGCGTTAAATAACACCTGTTGCCAGTCAAAGCCTTTTACCACATGAAAAACCTGGCGCTCACTGAAGCCGGCCCGGCGCAACTCAGCGCGGATCAGGTCACAGCTTTCCTGGATCAGCAAAGGCTCGTCGCCGGAAACAATAAACAGCCGGTCAGTACCTTGTTTGAGGCGACTGCCCAGTTTTTCAGGATAGACCTTCATGGCCGACTGCGAGCCACGGCCACTTCGGCACGACGAATAATCTGCTGCACTATGTCCACCTGCATTTCCTGGTTGAGCAGCACCTCTTCCTCACTGCTGCCACCAAAATTACTTCGGTCGAAGCTGTAAATTCGCTCGGCACTGATGGTACTCAGGGGCATGATTGACGCACCAGCTTGGTCAAACAATTCAAAGTCCACCTCCAGCCGCAGCACATATTCGGCAACACTGATCTGGCTGGTGGTTGATACTGCGCGCCGAATGGCGCGCTCACCCAGTAACTGTAACTGGTAGGCTGCGCCATCCGCCGGATCCACAACCACCCCTCGGCTCGCCAGTGTCTGGCGCATCACCCGCACCAACTGACCATAGGCATTGGTCGCACTGACATCCAGTGCCTGCAACTGGCCTGCTGATTCACCGCTGCCGCGCAGTTGCAAGCCGCAACCGGCCAGCAACCATACCAGGCCAGCAAGCCAGAGGCCGCGATAAGCGGTGCGCCAGCAGCTTGCGGATTGGCTGCCCGCAGCTTGCCGAGAGCGATCTGGGATCACTGCGAGACCACAAAGTTAATCAGTTTGTTCGGCACATGCACGACCTTGCGAATTGTCATACCTTCGAGGAAACGCACCACATTCTCGTCTTGCCGGGCTTGGGCTTCCACCAGTTCTTTGGGCATATCCACATTCGCCTGGAACTTACTGCGCAGCTTGCCGTTGACCTGCACAACCATCTCAATACTGGATTTTTCCAGCGCAGCCTCATCTACCGCCAGCCAACGGGCCTTATCAAAAGACTCACCCGTGAGACGCTGCCAGAGCAACTCAGAAATATGGGGGGTGATGGGCGCCATAATCAGCACGGCTGCGCGCAGGGCCTCGCGCACCACTGCCCGCCCCTGGGGGGATTCGTCCGTAAACCGGTTGACCTCATTCATCAAGCCCATCACGGCGGCCACCACCGTGTTAAACGTCAGGCGCCGGCCATAGTCATCATCAGCCTTGGCAATGGTCTCATGGACAACCCGGCGCAAATCTTTCTGCGCAGGATTAAGGCTTGCAACATCAAGCGCCGGTACCTTGCCGCCGGTCACATGCACCTCAACACTGTTCCACAACCGTGTGCGTAACCAGCGTTCCGCAGATTCAACACCATGCTCTGACCACTCAAAAGAATGTTCCGGTGGTGCAGCAAACATCATGGCCATACGCACGGCATCCGCCCCGTGTTTATCCATCAGGTGTTGCGGGTCGCCGGCATCACCAGCAGACTTGGACATCTTGGCACCGTCTTTTAAGACCATACCCAGAGACAACAGCTTGTTGAAGGGCTCATCACCATCCACCAGATCAAAATCGCGCATGACCTTGTAAAAAAACCGCGCATACAGCAGGTGCAGAATGGCATGTTCCTCACCACCGACATAGTGGTCAACCTGGCCCCAGTATTTGGCACGCTCGTCAAGCATGGCATCCTCGCATTTGCTGGCAGCAAAGCGCGTGTAGTACCAGGACGACTCCATAAAGGTATCAAAGGTATCTGTCTCACGCTCGGCGGCAGCACCACACTGGGGACAGGGTACCTGATACCATTCGGGCATTTTTTTCAGGGGCGAGCCGATGCCTTCAAAGACAATATCCGTCGGCAGGACAACGGGCAAATCAGCCTCTGGGACAGGCACTGGTCCGCACTGGCCACAGTTGATAATGGGAATGGGACAACCCCAGTAACGTTGCCGAGAGACGCCCCAGTCACGCAGGCGGAAGTTCACCTGGCGCTCCCCCAGACCCTTGGCAATCAGGGCATCAGCCACGGCATTAAACGCCTGCTGGCAATCCAGCTGGTCAAACTCAGCGGAGTTGACGCAGACACCCTGCTTGGACACAAAGGCCTGTTCGGCCAGATCACAGACTGCGTTGCTACCGGGGGCCGGGGCCACTACCTGGACTATGGGCAGGGCATATTTACGGGCGAACTCCCAGTCCCGCTGGTCATGGCCTGGTACCGCCATCACGGCACCGGAGCCGTATTCCATGAGCACAAAATTGGCAACCCAGACCGGAATGGCGGCACCGGTCAGGGGATGGGTGGCAACCAGGCCCGTCGGCGCACCACGTTTCTCCATCTTTGCCATGTCCGCTTCCGCAACCTTGCCCAGATTACACTCATCCAGAAATACCTGCAGCGCCGGATTTGTCGCCGCGGCGGCCAGGGCCAATGGGTGCTGGGCCGCAACCGCAAGATAGGTGACACCCATCAGAGTGTCGGGGCGCGTGGTGTATACCGTCAGGTTGTCAGCCACATAAGCCTGGCCCGCGGGTAACGGAAAGGTCACCTGCACACCTTCAGAGCGGCCTATCCAGTTGCGCTGCATGGTTTTGATTTTTTCTGGCCAGCCATCGAGGCTATCCAGGCAATCCAGTAATTCCTGAGCATAGTCGGTAATCTTCAGGAACCACTGGGCCAGCTCACGGCGCTCCACTGGCGCGTTCGAGCGCCAACCACGGCCGTCAATCACCTGCTCGTTGGCAAGCACGGTCTGGTCAACGGGGTCCCAGTTGACCATGGCCGCTTTTTTATAGACCAGGCCGCGCCGGAACATCTGGGTAAAAAACCACTGCTCCCAGCGGTAATATTCTGGCTCGCAGGTAGCCAGCTCACGGCTCCAGTCATAGGCAAAACCCAGGGCCTGCAGCTGGCGCTTCATGTAGGCAATGTTTTCCCGGGTCCACTTCATGGGTGGCACATTGTGTTTAATGGCAGCATTTTCCGCCGGCATGCCAAATGCATCCCAACCCATGGGTTGCAGGACATTTTTGCCCTGCAGGCGCTGAAAACGGCCTATGACATCACCCAGGGTATAGTTGCGCACATGCCCCATGTGCAGCTGGCCGCTGGGATAGGGAAACATGGACAAACAATAAAATTTTGGCTTGTCGCTGTTTTCCGTGGCCACAAAGGTGCCATTGGCAGCCCAGCGCTGCTGCACTTCGCGCTCCGCAGCGCGGTGATCATAGGCATTGGTGGCCTGGGTCTTAACTTCGTCTTGCTTGCTCATGGTCTGCTTACAACCTTAATCCTTGCCTTCAAAAAGAGTAGGTAACTGCGAAAAGCCGAGATTCTACCTGATCACAGGCCTGGATACATTCGGTAAGATCAACGGCCACAGCAGCCCTGCGGCGGTTGCCCCCAGCACCAGCAGCAGCACCGCCAGCTGGCCATAGCGGGCGAAGGGTGTCATCCCTGCCAGGATGGGCACCTGCGCGCGTAATACAGCCTGCTCAAATTGCGGCAGGCTCGCGACTATGTGGCCCTGTTCATTAATCACCGCAGTCACCCCATTGTTGGTGGCGCGGAGCATATAACGGCCGTTTTCAAGGGCCCGCATGCGGGCCATCTGCAGATGCTGCCAGGGACCTATGGAGGCACCAAACCAGGTATCGTTGCTGATGGTCACCAGCAGGTCTGGCTGCTCAACAGTCTTGCGCACCAGTTCGGGATAGACCACCTCATAACAAATGGACATGGATATTCGATGTTCACCAACCAACAGCGGCGCCTGCGTCGCGGCGCCGGAAACGTTTCGCGACATAGGCAGGTCAAACAACTGGATCAGGCCACGCAACACTGACTCAAGGGGTACATACTCGCCAAAGGGCACCAGCCGGCGCTTGACATAGGTGCCCTCACCCTGACCCAGGGCAATAGCAGAGTTCAGAAAGTGACCCTCGGCATCACGATCCGGAATACCCATGATTAGCGCCGTGCCACTGGCCTTGCCACGTGCGGCCAACTGCTGCAGGAAACTCTCAGCATCGCTGCGAAAAAGGGTAATAGCGGCCTCTGGCCAGACGATCAGGTCACGCCCCCACTCACCGGCACTGAGATTGGTATAGGTCTGCAGGATGGGCCCCACCATGGCCCGCCGCCATTTGCTGGCCTGGTCGATGTTGCCCTGGACGGCACTGACCTGCAGGTATTCACCCGTCGGCTGGACAAATGCGGTATTGCCCAGCAACCAGCCACCCAGCCAGATACCAGCCAGCAACACGCCTGCGCCAGCCGCCAGTGGCAGCCGGCGACGCCACAGCGCGGCCAATCCCATGGCCAGCAGACCAGCCTGGAGAATGGCCAAGTAGGAAATACCCAGCACACCCAGCACCGGCCCGTAGCCAGCCAGCCAGGTGTCCATAAAACCGTAACCGGCAAAGAGCCAGGGGAAACCGGTGAACAACCAGGTAAGTAACCACTCACGAAGGACCCAGGCAGCGGCAAAGCCAAGGATGGAACCTGACAGCGAGCGCCGCAGAAACCTCAGGTAAAGATAACCCTGCAACAGCAGGAACAAGGCCAGAGCCAGGACAAACAGCAATACCAGGCCGCCGGCAAGCCAGACTGAAGCGCCGCCGTGATCGCGAATACTGACATAAACCCAGGAGACGCCAACGCCATACAGGCCAACGCCATACAGGTAAAACAGCAGCAGCCCCTGCCGCAGGGGGACCTGGCGCACCAGCCAGTACAGCAGCAGGATTGAGACAAGGGCCCATGGCCAGTCGTCAAATGGCGACAGTGCCAGGGGGAAAAGCGCACCTGCCAGCAGCGCCAGCAAAGCTGCCAGCCACGGCCGCTGCAGCACCTGAATCATTTCTCGAGAAGCTTGAGCTGCAGTAACTTGATGCGCCGGTTATCTGCATTCAGGACCTTAAACTGAAAGCCCGCCAGGGTGACGCGCTCATCCCGTTTTGGTAAATGGCCAAAACTCTGGGTGACAATGCCGCCGATGGTATCAAACTCGTCTTCACTGAAACTGCTGCCAAAAAACCCATTAAAGTCCTCAATAGGCGTCAGTGCCTTTACTGTATAGACACCGTTGGCATGGGCCTTGATAAAGTCTTCATCGTTAAAATCAAACTCATCCTCAATATCACCGACAATCTGTTCAAGCACATCTTCAATGGTGACGATGCCCGAGACACCACCATATTCGTCGTAAACCACCGCAAGGTGGTTACGGGTAGCGCGGAATTCCTGGAGCAGGACATTCAGGCGCTTGCTCTCTGGAATCGCCGTGCAGGAACGCAGGATATCACGCAGATTAAACTTCTGGCGGCGGTCCGCCAGGGCCAGGGGCAGCAGATCTTTCGCCAACAGGATGCCGACAACATCATCCGGGCCATCACCCAGTACCGGAAACCGCGAGTGCCCGGATTCAATCACCAGCGGCAGCAGCTCTTCGGTTTTCATATCCAGCCGCACCACCGCCACCTGCGAGCGGGGGATCATGATCTCCCGCGCCTGCATGTCTGACACCATCAGCGCGCCTTCGATGATGCTTAAGACCTCGGCATCCAGCAGATCACGCTGCTGGGCCGAACGGAGTAATTCCACCAACTCTTCTCGAGAAGAGGGCTCACCGGTAAACGCCATGGAAAGGCGTTCCAGCCAGCTCTTCTCGTTACTCGATCCTTCCTCGCTCATGTGCCCTTGCCCTCTTTACAGATTGGCTTTGTGTGCATCTTGCGGTTACTCACTTTTTTACGCTCATCTCACTGGTATTGGCCTGTGACTGCCGGGATTGGCACATACAGGTGTTATGCAATAAAAAAAATAATCAGCTGTAGGGGTTACCGACGTTAAGTCTCGCCAACAGGTCTATCTCCATTGCCTCCATGATGGCAGCATCGGCGGCATCAATGTGGTCATAACCCAGCAGGTGCAGGACACCATGAATCACCAGGTGCATAAAATGGTCAGTCACCTGTTTGCCCTGCGCCAGCGCTTCAGCCTCGACAACAGCAGGGCACATCACCAGATCGCCAAGTAACAGGCAGTCATCTTCGATGGCACTGCCCATAGGAAAAGACAAGACGTTGGTGGGTTTGTCCTGCTGCCGATAATCACGGTTGAGTTGTTGAATGGCGGCTGCGTCGGTCAGCAGCAAAGCGATCTCGAGCCCCTGGGTACTGGTCAGTAGAGGGTCTGCAGGCTGGCCTGCAGCAATGGCCAGATCTGCCCAGCGCTGGATGTCCTTGTCCGCCGGCGCCCAATGACTGCGCGGTACAGACCAGTTGGTTTCTACTCGGCAGGGTGCCGGACAGGGTGCCGGACAGGGTGCCGGGCCGGGTTCGCCATTAGCCTTCATGCTGAGTGCCTGCATAAGGAGTGCCTGCATGAGCAGTGCCTAAATGAGAAGTGCCCGGGTGATGTCATGACTTGCCACCGCCAGCTTCAAACTTTTCATAAGCCTCAACAATTCTCTGCACCAAGGGATGCCGCACCACATCGCGAGAACTGAAGTGGGTAAACGAAATGCCTTCGATATCCGTCAGCACGTTGAGGACGTGGCGCAGCCCCGAGGTCGTGCGGCTGGGCAGGTCAACCTGGGTGACATCACCGGTAACCACCACTGTCGAACCAAAACCCACGCGAGTCAGGAACATCTTCATCTGCTCGGTGGTGGTGTTCTGGCTCTCATCCAGGATGATAAATGATTCGTTTAATGTTCGGCCCCGCATGTAAGCCAGGGGAGCCACCTCGATAATATTTTTCTCTATCAGCTTTTCGACCCGCTCAAAGCCGATCATCTCGTAGAGAGCGTCGTAGAGAGGCCGCAGATAGGGGTCGATTTTCTGGCTCAGGTCGCCAGGCAGAAAACCCAGCTTCTCACCCGCTTCAACGGCAGGCCGCACCAGCAGAATCCGCCGCACCAATTCTTGGTCGAGGGCCTCAACGGCACAGGCAACAGCCAGATAGGTCTTACCGGTACCCGCAGGCCCAATGCCAAAATTGATGTCGTGGGCGCGCACGGCCTGAACATAACCAATCTGATTCTTGCCACGGGGCTTGATGGTTTTCTTGCGGGTGGTAATCAGAAAATCATTACCGTCCGCCTCGTCACTCAACAAGCCATCGACGCCGGAGTCCTGCAGGTACAGATGAATCACCTCGGCACTCAGGTGAGTACCGTTTTTGACCTCCTGGTAGAGCTGGATCAGCAACTCGCCGGCGGACCGCACTATGCGGCTTTCACCCAAAAGCTGGAAATTGTTGCCTCGATTGTTGATGGTGATGCCCAGGCGCTTCTCGATCTGGCGCAGATGAGCATCAAAAGGGCCGCAAAGGTTGGCAAGTTGATGGCTGTCGTTCGGTTCCAGTTTGACCTGGTAGGGCTCTGTATGAATGTTCAAATGTCAGCGAGTGATGGGAACGGACAGCTAGAATATACCGTCCTTCGCAGGAGGAAAAGGGAAGTTTCAGATCACGCCCGTTTACGACACGTCAGGACAGGTCGGCTCAGACCATCATCCCGCGCAGAGAGTTGGGCAGCGCCTCGGTGATTTCAACGGTCACCAGCTGCCCCGTAAGATCTGCACCCGCCGTGCTGAAGTTGACCACCCGGTTGTTCTCTGTGCGGCCTTGGCACTGCCCGGGATCCTTGCGTGACAAGCCGGTAACCAGAATCGTCTGGCGGCTGCCGACCATGCCGCGGCTGATATGCATGGCCTGCTGAATGATCCGACCCTGCAATAGTTTCAGACGCACCTTCTTTACTTCCATGGGTGTGTCATCGGCCAGGTCTGCCGCCGGCGTACCGGGGCGCGCACTGTAGATAAAGCTGAACGACTGATCAAAGCCAATTTCTGCAATCAACTGCATGGTGGCGTCAAAGTCTGCCTGGGTCTCACCGGGAAAACCGATAATAAAGTCGGAAGACATGCTCAGGTCAGGGCGGATCTTGCGCAGGCGACGGATCTTGGACTTGTATTCAAGGACTGTGTGACCGCGCTTCATGCGCGCCAGAATACGGTCGGAACCGCTCTGCACCGGCAGGTGCAGATGACTGACCAGCTCAGGTACCTCAGCATAGACATCAATCAGGCTATCGGAGAACTCTACCGGGTGCGAGGTGGTGTATCGAATACGGTCAATACCCTCAATTTCCGCCACCAGCCTGATGAGATAGGCCAGGTCGGCCTGGCTGCCATCGCCAATATCAGCCCGATAGGCATTAACGTTCTGGCCCAGCAGGTTGACCTCGCGAACCCCTTTGTCTGCCAGCTGGATAATTTCCTGCAGCACATCAACCAGCGGCCGGCTGACTTCCTCACCCCGGGTATAAGGCACCACACAGAATGTACAGTACTTGCTGCAGCCTTCCATAATGGAAACAAAAGCCGTCGGACCATCAACAGAAGGTGCCGGCAGCTTATCGAATTTTTCAATCTCGGGAAAACTGATGTCAATCATGGCAGAGCCTGCGCCCGGCACACCATCCAGCAACTCTGGTAAACGGTGCAGGGTCTGTGGCCCGAAGATGACGTCTACATAAGGCGCACGCTGACTGATGGCGGCGCCCTCCTGACTGGCGACACAGCCGCCCACACCTATCTTCAGGCCTGGCTTGGCTTTTTTTAGCTTGCGCCAGCGACCCAGCTGGTGGAAAACTTTCTCCTGGGCTTTTTCTCGGATCGAACAGGTATTGAGCAACAGCAGGTCAGCCTCAGCCTCATTGCTGGTCAACTCATAACCGTGACTTTCTTTGAGCAGATCAAGCATTCGAGCAGAGTCATATTCATTCATCTGACAGCCGTGAGTCTTGATAAAAACCTTGCCGGCCTTTTCCCGGACCGCACTTACCTGCGCGGCAGCCGCGAGCAACGGGCTGGTGGTCTGGTTAACTACTTGCTTTTCGCTCACTGGCAGGTTTCTCGCTGGCCTTGCGGCTGTCAAATATTCGGGCTGTTTGCTGGGCTGCCGAAAGATCTTAGGGCCAGCAGCATCACACCACCAGCAGGAGCGCATTATAGACGCTCAGCGGATATGAAAGAACCGATAAATTGGCAGTCGCCAAACCTTGAAATCCACATTCCGAGGGCCATATCTACAACCCGGTTGACTTTAGGTCAACTTGCACCAAAACTGCCGTATCACTAATGAGTATTTAGACGCGATGTCGAACGAACCCATTTTTAAGATCATTTTTTACAATCAGGGCGAGATCTTCGAAGTTTATGCCAGACAGATCTACCAGAGCGATCTTTACGGCTTCATAGAGATTGAAGAGCTGGTTTTTGGTGAGAAGTCGAAATTGGTTGTAGACCCCAGTGAAGAGAAGCTGAAGGCGGAATTTGCCGATGTCGCCCGCAGCTATGTGCCCATGCACTCTATCGTCCGCATTGACGAAGTCGCAAAGGAGGGCGCAGGCAAGATCAGCGAAGCTAAAAACAGCAATATTGCTCACTTCCCAGGGTCATTCTTCACACCCAAAAACACGCCGAAAAAGCCTGAATAAATCATGTTTCCAGGGCTGCATCCGGGCGAAAAAGTTGCCTACCAGATGGCCGCGAGTGGCGAGCAGGTCACCTATCAGGCCCTGAACGACAAATCCAACCAGGCCGCCCAACTGTTTCGCCGCCAGGGACTGCAAGCTGGCGATGGCATCGCCATATTACTCGACAACGATGTCCGCTATCTGCAGATCTGCTGGGCCGCACAACGATCAGGACTTTATTTCACCCCCCTCAGCACCCTCTTTCAGGCCGCTGAAATTGAATACATACTCGACAATTCCGATGCCCGCCTGCTGGTGACATCCAGCCGGCACCTCGCCAGCCTGGGCCAGCTGCCTGCCAACTTGCAGGTCTACCTGGTAGATGGTGACGCGCCCTGGCCGTCCTGGGATGCGGCTCTTGCTGCCGAGCCCGCGGTGCCCATCAAGGATGAGTGTGAAGGTGCTGAGATGATTTATTCATCGGGCACCACCGGCCAGCCCAAAGGCGTGCGTTTCCCCCTGCAACAGGCGCCACTGGGCACCGTCTCGGCGTTGTTCAGTACCCGGGTCAAACTCCACCAGGTGAACAACCAAACCCGCTATCTGTCGACGGCGCCGCTCTATCACTCGGCACCCTTACGTTACAACATGATGGTGACGCGCCTCGGCGGGCAGGCGCTGATCATGGAAAAGTTTGATGCCGAGCGCGCTCTTGAACTGATTCAGACCCACCATATCAGCCACAGCCAGTGGGTCCCCACCATGTTTGTGCGCCTGTTGAAACTGCCCGCAGAAATCCGCGCCAAATATGATGTCAGCAGCCTGCAATATGCCATCCACGCCGCGGCGCCCTGCCCTGTGGACATCAAACGGCAGATGCTCAACTGGTGGGGGCCGGTGCTGTATGAGTATTATTCGGGCACCGAGGCCAATGGCTCCACCGCCATTACCAGCAGCGAGTGGCTCGCCCACCCGGGCAGCGTTGGCCGGGCTATTTATGGTGACCTGCATATTCTCGACGACGACGACAAGCCCCTGCCCACTGGGCAATCTGGCACCGTCTACTTTGCCAATGGCGCCGACTTCAGTTATTACAAAGATCCGGCAAAAACGGCAGCTGGGCGCTCCAGCCAGGGTTGGTCGACCCTCGGCGACATTGGTTACCTGGATGCCGAAGGCTATCTGTACCTGCGTGATCGCAAGTCATTTATGATCATTTCCGGCGGCGTAAATATCTACCCGCAGGAAATTGAGAACCTTCTCATCAATCACCCTGCAGTGGCCGACGTAGCGGTTTTTGGTATCCCGAATGCCGAGTTCGGCGAGGAAGTGAAAGCTGTGGTCCAGCTCCTGGTGCCTGCCAGCGCCACGCCTGCTGTGGCAGAACAACTGATCCAGTATTGCCGCAGCCATCTGTCCCACGCTAAGTGTCCGCGAAGCGTAGACTTCATGACTACTCTGCCGCGCCATCCGACAGGCAAACTTTACAAGCGCATACTTCGCGATCCTTACTGGTCAGGCCACGAATCAGCCATCATCTGAGATCAATGGCGCCAATAAACCGGCGCTTGGCGGCAACTGGTCTACACTTACTTCCGCAGACATTTGCAGATCACACCCGCGCGCATTACAGGGCGCACCCAAGACCAGACGAAAACTCATCTGATCTTCCCAGGGAATAAGAGATAGCAGGACCAAGATCCTCGAATCCCAATTGCAACACGACAACGCCCGTGTTACCCAGCACTGGCTGCTATCACCCTTAACCCGCCCGTTATCGCCCGCGTGCTCAGGAAGGCGGCCGAGGCTGAAGAATTGGCCCTGCTCGAAGCCGACTGACAGGCGCGCCGGGCGCCTTGCGAATCAATTCCGCCAGGCCAGCCGACTGGCCTGGCAAGACCAAACCTGGCACCAACTCCTCAAGTGGCATAAGAACAAACAGGCGCTCGGTCATTCGCGGATGGGGGATCTGCAGCTCCGGTAAGTGCATCACCTCAGCATTAAAGCAGAGTATATCCAGGTCCAGCACTCGGCTGGCATTGACCCCATGGACCGCTGGCCGGCCCGCAGCTTGCTCAATCCCCTGCAATGCTGCCAGCAGCGCCAGGGGCGTCAGCGCCGTATCAAACTCGACAACCCCGTTGATAAATTCGCCGGCGCCTGCCGCCATGTCCAGGGGCGCTGAACGCCAAAAAGACGAACAGCGACAATAACGACCACTGATCCCTGCAATTTTGTCCAGGGCCGCCATGATCTGTTGTTCACGATCGCCCAGATTAGAGCCAAAGGCGACCAGTACACGGTTAAAGGTTGTTGATTCCATGGCGCCATTGTATGCCAGTCCCGGCGCATAGCAATTCCATCAACAATCGTGCTAGGTTTAGGTCTGCGTGCGTGCCGGCAAAATCCATCAGAGGGCTTGCCGTGCACAGACAAGATTTAATACTACTAAGAAGGAAACACCATGAAAGCTGCGGTATTGCGTGAACTCAATCGTCCCCTGGAAATCGAAGAAGTACAGGTCTCAAAGCCAGGCCCCCGCGAAGTGCTGGTGCGCACCCTGGCCGCTGGCGTCTGCCACAGTGACCTGCATTTTATGGATGGCTCCTACCCCTACCCGCTGCCCACAATCCTCGGCCATGAAAGTGCCGGTATTGTCGAGCAGGTCGGCTCAGACGTCACCTATGTGAAGAAGGGTGACCACGTCATTACCTGTTTGTCAGCCTTTTGTGGCCATTGCCATAAATGTCTGACGGGTCACCTGTCGCTCTGCCAGAGCCCTGAGGTGTCACGCAAGGCGGAAGAAGAAAGCCGCCTGATCCAGAACAGCAAACCCATCCATCAATTCCTGAACCTGTCATCTTTTGCCGAGATGATGCTGATCCATGAACACGCGCTGGTAAAAGTCCGTGAAGACATGCCCATGGATCGCGCGGCCCTTATCGGTTGCTCGACGACTACCGGCGTTGGCGCGGTGTTCCACACTGCCGGTGTTGAGCCAGGCTCTACCGTTGCCGTGCTTGGTTGTGGTGGTGTTGGCCTGGCCGCTATCAACGGTGCGGCAATAGCCGGAGCCGGCATGATCATTGCGGTGGACATGGTGGAGTCGAAACTCGAATTAGCCAAGGTCATGGGTGCAACTCACTGCATCAACGCCAGCAAGTGTGATGCTGTCGGCGAAGTTCTTGAACTCACCAAGGGTGGCTGTGACTATACCTTCGAAGCCATTGGCCTGAAACAGACTGCCGAACAGGCGTTTAAGATGCTCTGCTCCGGTGGCGTGGCAACTATTATCGGCATGATCCCCGTCGGCACCATGATCGAACTGCACGGCGTGGATTTTCTTGCGGAGAAAAAAATCCAGGGTTCCAACATGGGTTCCAATCGGTTCCGCATTGATATGCCACGGTTTGTCGAATTCTACCTGTCGGGCAAACTCCACCTCGACCAGATGATCTCCAGGCACATCAAGCTTGCTGAAGTCAACGACGCCCTGAACGCGTTGAAAACCGGCCAGGAAGCACGCCATATCATCATGTTTGACCAGTAGGCAAAAACCATGCGAGCAACTCCCGAAGACGTTGGCCTGTCAGCCGCCAGGCTGTACAAGATTGATCACCTGACCCAGGGTTATATCAACGATGGCATGCTGCCCGGGACGATCACCCTGGTGGCCAGGCGCGGCAAAATTGTCCACCTGAGCTGCCAGGGCAAAATGGATATCGAAGCCGACAAAAGCATGGAGGACGATACCCTGTTTCGGATTTACTCCATGTCTAAACCCGTCACCACCACGGCCCTGATGATGTTGTATGAAGACGGGCGCTTTCAGCTCGACGATCCGGTCTCGCGTTTTATTCCCGCCTTCCGTGAACTGCAGGTCTACAGTGCGGATGGCCGGCACACGGCGCCCGCCAGGCCCATGACCATTCGCGACCTGCTGACTCACACCTCAGGCCTGACCTATGGCTTTATGAACAGCACCCCCGTAGACGCCATGTATCGCCAACAGGGCGTTGAACAGTCGGCCAACCTGGCAGAGATGGTCAGCAAACTGGCGGGTATTCCCCTGCTGTTTTCACCTGGCAGTCGCTGGAGCTACAGCGTTGCCACAGACGTCTGCGGACACCTGGTGGAGCTGATCGCCGACACGCCCTTTGATGAATTCCTTGAGGAGCAAATTTTTGCGCCCCTGGGCATGACCGACACCGGCTTTGTGGTACCCGAGGATAAGGTTCATCGTTTTGCCGCCAATTATGATCGCACCAGTGATAACGGCATGCGCCTGATCGACTCACCCGAGTCGAGTCCTTATCTGCAGGACCGCGGCCTGCACTCTGGCGGCGGCGGTCTGGTCTCCACCATTCACGACTATTACAAGTTTGCCAGCATGTTGCTGAACCAGGGCGAACATGCCGGAACCCGCATACTCGGCCGCAAGACCGTGGAATTGATGACCAGCAACCACCTGCCGAACAACGGCGACCTGACCAGCATGGGCCAGGCGGTGTTCAGCGAGACACCTTACGACGGCATTGGCTTTGGCCTGGGCTTTTCTGTGATGCTGGATCCTGCCACTGCCCAAATCCTCGGTTCACCTGGCGAGTTTGCCTGGGGCGGTGCCGCCAGCACCTACTTTTTTGTCGACCCGAAGGAAGACATGCTGGTGATATTCATGACCCAGCTGATGCCCTCATCCTCCTACCCTATTCGCCGGGAAATGCGCGTTCTGGCTTATCAATCTATTATCGACTAGGACATACAACCCATGGCACAGATAAAAATCGAGTCAGAAGTCACTGGCAATGTCTGGAAAATAACCAAACAAGCAGGCGACTGGGTCGAGGCAGAAGATGTCATCATGATTCTCGAGTCCATGAAAATGGAGATACCCATTGAAGCCCCGTGCGCCGGCACCCTGACGGCATTGTTAGTACGAGAAGAGCAGGCTGTCGACGAAGACCAGGTAGTGGC
>JANQYP010000005.1:19251-40077 GCA_030728785.1 Pseudomonadales bacterium | reverse complement strand
GCTCGACGGGCTCATAACCCGTAGGTCGTAGGTTCAAATCCTGCCCCCGCTACCACAACAAGCTAAGGGCAGGTCGGTAGAGAGGCTTGTAGAACAGTTTAGGACCGAAAAGCCCCGTCAGGGGCTTTTTGCTAACGCAAGTCCGGAAATGATAGCCACAGGACTGGCGATAAAGAATGTGGGTCGCACGAGCGGTGGCCTGTATGTCTGATAATTGAAATGGGCTGTTGGCCCATTTTTTGTTTCAGAGGTAGCTGTTTTAGAGGTAGCTGTTTTAGCGCGCGTTTGCAGCGCCAGGCAGTTCATTTGAGCATGACTGATTTGGGCCGAACCGTTGAACAAGGATTTGAAATCGCTGATTGAGCCGGTTGTTACAGGCTTAGGATATGACCTCTGGGGTATGGATCATCTCACCCAGGGCCGGCACTCAGTCCTGAAAATCTACATCGATGCTGAAAACGGTATCGAAGTAGATGATTGTGCCAAGGTCAGTCGGCAACTCAGCGGCGTTCTGGAGGTCGAGGATCCCATTCGGGGTAACTATACCCTGGAGGTGTCGTCACCTGGATTGGATCGGCGGTTGTACACCCTGGCGCAGTTTGAGGCCTTTAAAGGGGCAACAATCAAACTGACGCTGAGCCGGCCGTTTAATGGCAAGCGTCGCTTCACCGGCCTGTTATGCGGTGTTGAGGGTGATGAGGTGGTAGTGCGAAGCGGGGATGAAGAAACATTATTTCCCTTTGACCAAATTGATCGGGCGAATGTGGTGCCTGAATTTAAGTAAGACTGATGAGGGTTGGCGTTACACGCCGTCAGAGTTGTCAGATTGAGGCAGGATCATGGGTAAAGAAATCTTATTGGTGGTGGAATCAGTTTCGAATGAAAAGGGTGTGCCCGAGGACGTCATTATCGATGCACTTGAGGTGGCACTGGCGACTGCTACCAAAAAACGCTACGAAGAAGATGTTGACCTGCGTGTTGCCATTAACAAAGCCACCGGCGAGTATGCAACCTTCCGTCGCTGGCGCGTGATCGGCGATAACGATGAGATGGAGTTTCCGGGCGCGCTGCTACACATCACAGATGCGGAAGAGAAAGACCCCACGCTGCAGGTTGGCGACTATTACGAAGAGCCCGTAGAGTCGGTGGAGTTTGGCCGCATAGCTGCCCAGACTGCCAAGCAGGTGATCGTCCAAAAAGTTCGTGAAGCTGAACGTGCCCAGGTTGTTGAGGCCTATTTGTCTCGCGTAGGCGAACTGGTTAACGGCCAGGTAAAGAAAGTGACCCGCGATGCCGTGATTGTCGATCTTGGTAACAACGCCGAGGCGGTGTTGCCCCGCGAAGACTGGATCCCACGTGAAACCTTTCGGGTCGGCGACCGCCTGCGCGCGCTGTTGAAGGAGATTCGGCCTGAGTCACGTGGCCCGCAGTTGGCACTGTCACGCACCTCACCGGCGATGCTGATTGAACTTTTCAAAATTGAAGTACCCGAAGTGGCCGATGGAGTCATTGAGATTCTTGGCGCCGCCCGGGATGCCGGTTCGCGGGCCAAGATTGCCGTTAAGACTAACGACGGCCGTATTGACCCCATTGGTGCCTGTGTTGGTATGCGTGGTTCAAGGGTGCAGGCAGTTTCTGGTGAGCTTGGTAACGAGCGTATCGATATTGTGTTATGGGCCGATAATGTTGCCCAACTGGCTATTAATGCCATGTCGCCGGCAGAAGTCGTATCCATTGTTGTCGATGAAGAAACCCGCAGCATGGACATTGCCGTAAGCGCAGACAACCTGGCACAGGCTATTGGTCGTGGCGGCCAGAATGTGAAGTTGGCCAGCGAGTTGGTGGGCTGGGAGTTGAACGTCATGACCGTCGAGGATGCTGCAGTCAAGCACGAGCAGGAAGCCGGTACCGTGATGGAAACCTTTATGAAACAGCTCGACGTCGATGAGGATGTTGCCATTGTGCTGGTTGAAGAAGGCTTCACCACCCTCGAAGAAATTGCCTATGTGCCAATCGAAGAAATGATTGCCATTGAGGGTTTTGACGAAGACATCGTTGAAGAATTGCGAAGCCGGGCGAAAAGTGCCCTGACCATGATTGAATTGGCAAACGAAGAGCAGCTGGGCAATGTTGAACCTGCTCAGGACCTGCTTGAGATGGAGGGAATGGACAAGCGTCTGGCCTATCAGTTGGCTAAAATCGGCATCGTCACAATGGAGGACCTCGCTGAGCAGGCAGTTGATGACCTGTTGGAAATTGATGGACTGACGGAAGCCAGGGCCGGCGAGCTGATAATGACAGCACGTGCGCCATGGTTTGCTGAAGACTAATATCGACGAACTGTGATGTAAAGGCAGGTTCGAGGAGTGTTAGTCTTGAACAGCACTGGAATTGAAGGAACTTAGGCTGTGTGATTACCCGGCTTAAACACTACGGGGATATTGTAGATGGCAGATGTAACTGTATCGCAACTGGCTGAATCTGTTGGTACGCCGGTTGATCGGTTATTGCAGCAAATGCAAGAAGCTGGCCTGCCGCAGAAAAGTGACGGTGATCAGGTCAGTGAAGATCAAAAGCAGGTTTTGCTGGCCTACGTCAAAAAAACTCATGGCGAGCCCGAAGATGCACCCACCAAGATAACACTCAAGCGCCGCACCCTGAGCACCCTGAAAACATCCGGCTCGGCAGGGCGCGGCCGCACTGTCAACGTAGAAGTTCGCAAAAAGCGCACTTATATTCGCAGTACCGACGAAGGCGTCACCGAGATTGAGGCTGAGGCTCCAGTGGAAGCGGCTGCTGTGGCGGTTGCAGCCGGTGTCGAAGAAGCAGCAATTATTCAGTCCGAACCCAATGTGCCAGCCGTCAGTGACGCTGTTGCCAGCGCCCAGGCCATGCGCCGTGCCGCCCAGGCAGAGGCTGAAGCAGATGCCAATCGTCGTCGGGATGAGGCCCAGGCCAAGGCTGCAGCCGAGCTGGCTGCGCAGAAGGCCAAAGAAGACGCCGCCAAACAACAGGTTGTCAGCAAAGAGGCAGGCAAGATTGAAGGTCGGCCCGCGACTGAAAAAGAGCTCGAAGAGCAGCGCATCAGCGCCCGCAAGGACAAGCGTGATCGCAGTGACCTTGATGACGCCGATGCAAAAGAGAAGCGGGCAAAACAGGGCACCAGAAAACGCCGGGTTGAAGCGCTGCTCGAAGATGAAGTCGAAGAACTGATCGTTGGGGGGGCACCCGAAGAGCTGAAAGAGACAGCAACCCTTGGCTTGTCAGTATCGCGACACAAACGAGCCAAAGCCAAACCGGCGGGCCCACGGCACCAGTTCAAGGCGCCAACAGAAGAGATTAAACGCGAAGTGGAAATAGGCGAGACAATCACCGTAGCGCAGTTGGCGAACAAGATGTCAGTGAAGGCCATCCAGGTTATCAAGGCTTTAATGAGCTTGGGGGTCATGGCAACTATCAACCAGAGCATCGACCAGGAAACCGCCATGATGGTGGCAGAAGAGTTTGGTCACGCGGTGAAGACAGTAGCCGACAATGAGGTTGAGCAGAATTTGGATAGTCAGATGAGCCTCGTTGGCGAACAGCATGTCCGCGCACCGGTGGTGACCGTGATGGGCCATGTCGACCACGGTAAAACCTCACTGCTTGACTACATTCGCAGTTCCCGAGTTGCCAAAGGTGAGGCGGGTGGTATTACCCAGCATATTGGTGCCTACCGGGTAACCACTGAACATGGCGAGATCTGTTTTATCGACACCCCCGGCCACGCGGCGTTCAGCGCCATGCGTGCTCGTGGTGCCAACGCCACTGATATCGTCATCCTTGTGGTCGCCGCCGACGATGGTGTGATGCCGCAGACCGAAGAAGCCATCAAACATGCCAGGGCGGCTAATGCCCCCATCGTAGTCGCATTGAACAAGATGGATAAAGAAGGTGCAGAGCCAGACAGAGTCAAGAACGAACTGGTCGTCAAGGGCGTTGTTCCCGAAGAGTGGGGTGGTGATACACAGTTTGTTGAAGTTTCGGCACTGACGGGCGACGGTATTGATAACCTGCTGGAAGCTGTATTGTTGCAAGCCGAGTTGCTTGAGCTGAAAGCGGTTTTCGACGGTCCGGCGCGCGGCATCATTATCGAATCGGAGTTGGACAAGGGCCGTGGTCCGGTGGCAACACTGCTGGTCCAGAATGGTACCCTCAAACAGGGCGATATTATTGTTGCCGGTGAGTATTACGGTCGAGCCCGGGCTCTGATTGATGACAAAGGCAAGAATTTGAAGACCGCTGGCCCGGCGATGCCGGTAGCCATCCTAGGCCTCAACGGGACACCCGCCGCGGGTGACCCGTTCCAGGTCGCGATGGACGAACGCACCGCCCGTGAAGTTGCCCAGTTCCGGCTTGATCGAGCCAAAGAAGAGCGTTTGGCGACGCCGGCGACCAGCCTCGACAATCTGTTGCTGAGTTTCAGCGCCACTGATGTCAATTACCTTAACGTTGTTGTCAAAGCCGACGTCCGCGGTTCCCTCGAAGCGATTGTCTCAGCGCTGAATGAGTTGGGTAATGATGAGGTTAAGGTGAGTGTTGTAACCTCCGGCGTTGGTGGTATTACCGAATCAGATGTTAACTACGCCCTCACCTCGGGCGCTGTACTGTTTGGGTTTAACGTGCGCGCGGACAACGCTGCACGGCGACTGGTTGATGCCGAACAGATTGATCTGCGTTATTACAAGGTGATCTATGACCTGGTCGATGACGTCAAAGCGGCCTTGTCCGGCATGCTGTCGCCGGAAGTTCGCGAAGACATTGTCGGTATTGCCGAAGTTAAAGATGTCTTTGAGTCGAAGAAATTTGGCAGTGTCGCTGGTTGTATGGTGATTGAGGGTACTGTGTACCGAGCGAAGAAGATTCGGGTGTTGCGCGACAACGTGGTTATCTATGAAGGTGAACTCGAGTCACTGCGGCATTACAAGGACGAGGTTGCACAGGTCAAGCGTGGTACCGAGTGTGGTATCGGCGTGAAGAATTATAACGACGTCAGAGTCGGTGACCAGATCGAAGTGTTTGATACCCGCGAAGTTGCGCGACACCTGTAAGGCGCCAAGTAATCTGGCAAACAATGTTATTAATCACAAGATGCCTAATATGAGACTAATCAGTGCCTAAGGAATTCAGTCGCGGCCGACGCGTGGCTGACCATATCCAACGTGAGTTGGCGACTTTGATCCAACAGGAAGTCAAAGATCCGCGGATTGGCATGGTAACCATCAGTGAGGTCAAGGTAAGTCGAGACCTGGCTTATGCAGATGTTTATTTCACCCTGATCAGTCACGACCTCTCGGCAGCGAATATCACCGAAAGTGAGTTAGTGCTGAATAACGCTGCAGGCTTCCTGCGCAGCCAACTGGCCAAGTCCCTGGCAACTCGAATCACGCCGCGGTTGCGCTTTCATTTTGACATTACCATCGAAAACGGCGCGAAAATGGATCGGGCGATCCAGGCGGCTCGGGCCAGGGATGCCAGCTTGCCCCAGGATCGGGGTGACGTTGATCGCGATACCGGGAGCAACAATGCCTAAGCCAGCGCCCCGAGTTAACCGCAGGAATCGAGGCCGCCAGGTTGATGGTGTACTGATTCTTGATAAGCCCGAGGGGATTACTTCCAACGGCGCGTTGCAAACGGCCAAACGCCTGTTTGATGCCAACAAGGCTGGCCACACCGGCAGCCTTGATCCGCTGGCGACGGGTCTGTTGCCGCTGTGCTTTGGTGAGGCGACAAAATTCTCGCAATTTCTGCTGGATGCCAACAAGCAGTATCGGGCGCGAGTCAAACTGGGTGTCACCACTGACAGTGGCGACTCCGACGGTAAGGTTATTGCTGAGGCGCCAGTCCCCAATCTTTCGGCTGCCGATCTTGAGGCTGCCATGGTTGGATTTCGCGGTCCCATTGAGCAGGTGCCTTCCATGTTCAGTGCCTTGAAGGTGAATGGCCAGCCACTTTACAAGCTCGCCCATCAAGGCATTGAAATTGAGCGTCAATCCCGCCCAGTAACCATTTTTAAGCTTGATGTGGAAGAGTTCACGGGCACAGAGCTGGTGCTCAACATTACCTGCAGCAAGGGCACCTATGTCAGAACGCTGGCGGAAGACCTGGGTAAAGTGTTAGGCTGCGGCGCGCATGTGATCGGCCTGCGACGCCTGGCGTCAGGGCCCTTTAATCTGGAACGTGCCGTGACCCTTGGGCAACTTGAAGACCTCAAGGCGGCGCAGGGCTACGCTGCGCTGGACCAACTTCTGCTGCCGGCGTCAGAGGTTGTGCGCGATTGGCCGGCGCTGGAACTGTCGTTAATGACCGCCGCCTACTTTCAGCAGGGCCAGGCAGTGCAGATATCCCGAGCGCCGACATCGGGCTGGGTAAGAATTTTTTCAGAAGCGACGGACAAACAGGACGCTACTTTTCTGGGTGTTGGTGAGATTCTGGAAGATGGCAGAGTGACACCACGCAGGCTAGTGGTGGCATCGACAAACTAAACAGCGGTTATCTGCAAATATGCGTGGATCACCGTTTACTTTTGATTGCATATTGGAGAATGAGAAATGGCGTTAACAGTAGAAAAGAAAGCTGGCATCGTTAAGGAGTTTGGCAGAGCAGAGAACGACTCAGGTTCGCCTGAGGTTCAGGTAGCCCTGTTAACCGCAAACATTGCAGAGCTCCAGTCACATTTTAAGGAGCATATTCATGACCATCACTCGCGTATCGGTTTGTTGCGAATGGTCAGCCAGCGTCGCAAATTGTTGAACTACCTGAAAAGTAAGAGCACAGAGCGTTATGCTGCACTTATTAATCGCCTTGGTATACGAAAGTAAGACCTTTCCAGGCTGCAAACCAGATACACCAGTTCCGGCCCGGGTCATAAGACTCGGGCCGGAACATTGCTTTTGGCGCGCAGCGTCGAGCACATGATTGGAGAACAAAATTGAATCCTATAAGAAAACAATTTAAGTACGGCGGCCACGATGTCGTCATAGAAACTGGAAAAATTGCTCGCCAGGCAACCGCAGCAGTGGTTGTCACCATGGCTGAAACCACCGTGTTGGTTGCTGTTGTCGGCCGTCGAGAGGCCAAGCCAAATCAGGATTTTTTCCCCCTGACCGTCAATTACGAAGAAAAAACCTATGCGGCTGGAAAGATCCCAGGTGGTTTTTTCAAGCGTGAAGGCCGTCCTTCAGAGAAAGAAACCCTGACCTCACGGTTGATTGACCGGCCGATTCGGCCCCTGTTTCCCAAAGGCTTCATGAATGAAGTGCAGGTAACTTGTCAGGTCATCTCCGCGGCTAAAGATATTGATCCGGATATTATTGCCATGATTGGTACGTCAGCGGCATTGGCCCTGTCGGGTATTCCTTTCAGCGGTCCTATTGGTGCCGCCCGCGTTGGCTTTACCGAAGCCGGTTACATGCTCAATCCGGGTTATGCCGCCCTCGCCGGTTCTGACCTTGACATGGTTGTTGCGGGTACCGCCGACGCCGTGCTGATGGTGGAGTCCCAAGCCAAAGAGTTGACTGAAGACCAGATGCTGGGTGGCGTGTTGTTTGCCCACCAGGAAATGCAGGTAGTAATCCAGGCCATTAACGAATTGAAAGCTGAAGCCGGCAAGCCCGCATGGGATTGGCAGCCAGCGGCCACTAATGAAGCACTGACAACTGCTGTCAGCGACAAGTTCGCTGCTGGTGTTGGTGAGGCTTACCAGGTGGTAGACAAGATGGCTCGCCAGGATCGCATCAGCGCCCTGCGTGACCAGGCCATTGCTGAATTGACAGATGCTGCCAACGGCGTTGATGCCGGTGATGTGGCTGGTGTGTTTGGCAAGCTGGAAAAGAAAATTGTTCGGCACCGCATTATCGCCGGTGAGCCCCGCATTGATGGTCGTGATACCAAGACTGTTCGTGCTATCAGCGTTGAGGTTGGCATTCTGCCTAAAGCCCATGGTTCAGCCTTGTTCACCCGTGGCGAAACCCAGGCGATTGTTTCAACAACCCTGGGTTCCATGCGTGATGCGGCCATCATTGATGCCCTGCACGGCAGCTACCGTGACAATTTCCTGCTGCACTACAACTTTCCGCACTACAGTGTGGGTGAGACCGGCTTCTCTGGTGGACCCAAGCGCCGTGAAATCGGCCATGGCCGTCTGGCACGTCGTGGCCTGGCTGCGGTATTACCAGCCGTCGCTGACTGGCCTTACACTACGCGGGTTGTTTCCGAGATTACTGAATCCAACGGTTCGTCCTCCATGGCCAGTGTCTGTGGCGCCAGCCTTGCCTTGATGGATGCCGGTGTACCTTTGAAAGCGCCGGTTGCCGGTGTGGCCATGGGCCTGGTGAAGGATGATGACGGGTTTGCGATTCTGACGGATATCCTTGGCGATGAAGATCACCTGGGGGACATGGACTTTAAAGTGGCTGGTACCGAAACCGGTGTTACCGCACTGCAGATGGATATCAAGATCCAGGGTATCACTGAAGAAATCATGGAAGTGGCATTAAGCCAGGCAAAAGAAGCGCGTCTGCATATCCTTATCGAGATGAACAAGGTTATCGGCCGCTCACGTGAGGCCGTGTCTGCCAACGCGCCAGCCATGGTTACCATGAAGGTCGAGTCCGACAAGATCCGTGATGTCATTGGTAAAGGTGGCGCTACTATTCGCGGCATTACTGAACAGACCGGCGCCTCTGTCGACATCGACGATGACGGTACCATCACCATCTTTGGTGAAGGTGCCGAGTCACGTGATGCCGCTGTTGCGATGATTCTGGCGATTACTGCTGAGGCAGAAGTTGGCCAGATCTACAAAGGCAAAGTGGTTAAAATTGCTGACTTTGGCGCTTTTGTTAACATCCTGCCCGGTAAAGACGGTCTGGTTCATATCTCACAAATTTCTAACGAAAGAGTTGAGAAGGTGAGCGACTACCTGAAAGAAGGCCAGGAAGTGGACGTGATTGTGCTGGATGTGGACCGTGGTCGCATCAAGCTGTCCATCAAGGAAATGCCAGGTCAGGAGGGTGCAGCAGCCCCCGACGCAGCAGTAGCCGCCGAGTAATCGGCGGCAACCGGGGGTGGTACTCTCGGTTTAAAATTGTTGTAAAAAAAGCCGGTCAATTGACCGGCTTTTTTATGGGTGCTGGCGAGAACAAGCCCAGTGTCGTGGTTTACTCCTGTGGGCGGTGCTTGATTAACTCAGCCACCACCGACGGGTCAGCCAGGGTGCTGATATCCCCCATGTTTTCCAGCTCATTTTCGGCAATTTTGCGGAGAATACGCCGCATGATTTTACCCGAGCGGGTCTTCGGCAAGCCCGGGGCCCACTGGATGACATCAGGCTTGGCAATGGCGCCGATTTCCCTCCTGACTTGATCCACCAGGGCCTGGCGCAGTGCCTCAGTACCTTCCACATCGTGCATAAGGGTGACATAGGCATAGATACCCTGGCCTTTGATATGGTGCGGAAAGCCAACAACTGCCGCTTCAGCCACGGCGTCATGGAGCACCAGCGCACTTTCAACTTCAGCGGTGCCCATACGGTGCCCGGAAACGTTGAGCACATCGTCTACCCGGCCAGTGATCCAGTAATAACCGTCTTCGTCTCGACGGGCACCGTCACCGGTAAAGTAATAACCGGGGTAAGCGCTGTAATAGGTATTCACGCAGCGCTTATGATCACCATAGACAGAGCGGATCTGGCCCGGCCAGGAGCGGCTGATCACCAGGTTGCCGGCTCCCGGGCCCTCAATGATTTTGCCGCTTTCGTCAAGTAGGGCCGGCTCAACGCCAAAAAACGGCATGCTCGCCGAGCCAGGCTTGAGGGCCGTGGCGCCTGGCAGCGGCGTGATCATGATGCCGCCGGTTTCGGTCTGCCACCAGGTGTCGACGATGGGGCAACGCTCGTCGCCGACGATGTGGTAATACCATTCCCAGGCTTCGGGGTTGATGGGTTCGCCGACGCTGCCCAGCAGTCGCAGGGATTGGCGTGAACTGCGGGTGACAAACTCGTTGCCCTGGCCCATCAGGGCGCGTAATGCCGTGGGTGCCGTGTAAAAGATATTGACCTGGTGTTTATCAATCACCTGCCAGCAGCGCCCGGCGTCCGGATAGGTGGGTACGCCTTCAAACATCAGGGTAGTGGCGCCATTGGCCAGGGGCCCGTAGACAATGTAACTGTGGCCCGTGACCCAGCCAACATCTGCCGTACACCAGTAGATATCGCCTTGCTGGTAGTCAAACACGTATTTGTGGGTCATTGCGGCCTGCAGCATATAACCGCCTGTGGTATGCAACACACCCTTGGGTTTGCCCGTTGAGCCGGAGGTGTAGAGGATAAAAAGTGGGTCCTCACTATCGACAAACACAGGGTTACAACTGGCTGATGCAGCCTGGATTGCCCCTTCATAAGGAATATCCCGGCCCTCCTGCCAGGTCACCGCCGCGCCAGTCCGGGCAACGACAATGACAGTACTGACCGCCGGGCAGCCAAGCAGTGCCTGGTCGGCGTTGGCTTTTAATGGCACAGGCTTGCCCGCGCGCAGGCCTTCGTCGGCGGTTATCACTGTTCGGCAATCTGAATCGAGAATCCGGTCTTGCAGGGCTTGTGGCGAGAACCCGCCGAACACCACCGAATGCACGGCGCCAATACGGGCGCAGGCCAGCATGGCATAGCTGGCCTCGGGAATCATGGGCATGTAGATACAGACCCTGTCACCCTTGCCAACCCCACGTTCAAGCAGCACATTAGCAAGGCGGCAGACCTTGTCGTGTAACTGTGCATAGGTGATGCTGGCGTCTTCTGCAGGGTTGTCGCCTTCCCAGATGATGGCCACCTG
This sequence comes from Pseudomonadales bacterium, assembly GCA_030728785.1. Lineage (GTDB taxonomy): Bacteria > Pseudomonadota > Gammaproteobacteria > Pseudomonadales > Azotimanducaceae > UBA4582. The sequence continues at coordinate 29,209 of JANQYP010000005.1, read as the reverse complement.
GTCAGCGCGCTCAGGCAGGTGGCGGTCAACGCAGTTGTAGCAGGCATTCAGCTGGCCGCCGACAAACCAGGCTGCCTCACCCTTGCTCAGGTCACTGCTGGTCAGGGTATGCCAGGGTTTGTGCCAGGACAGAAAACTGTTGGCCTGTTCAGTCCAGAACGCTTCCGGTTCGTGCAGCGAGGCGGCATACATGGTTTTGTAACGCTCGGCGTTAATGATTGCACCCTGGGCTGTGTCCTCAGGCACCGGGTAGGTCTTGTGTTCCGACATCAGCTGCTCCTGTTGTGGTTTTGGTAAAGGCTTAAGAGTCTCTGGGTTGAGGGGTCGAGGCTGGTGGCCTGGCTCGGCGCGCTGTTCTCATTGATGGTGGCGTAAATGGTTTCACTGAGTTGTTTACCCAGCTCCACGCCCCATTGGTCAAAGGGATTTATCTGCCAGATTCGGGCCTGGCAGAAAACCTTGTGTTCGTACAGGGCGATCAGGGCACCGAGGCTCGCCGGTGTCACCTGCGCCATGACAATGGTGTTTGAAGGCCGGTTGCCAGGCATCTCCATGTGCGCCCGGCGCAGGTCGCTGAGGGTCTCTGGCAGCTGCTCTCTGGACCGACCTTGCATGAGGGCCTGGCTCTGGCTTAGGCAGTTAGCCACCAGCCAGTTGTGATGTTCCTGGCGTTGGTGGTGGGGCTGCAGCGGCAGGATAAAATCAATGCTTGTGAAGCGGCTGCCCTGGTGCAACAACTGGTGAAAAGCATGCTGGCCGTTGGTCCCTTCGCCGCCCCAGATGATGGGGCCGGTCTGCAGTGGCACCAAGTCTCCCGCGGTCGAGACCGACTTGCCATTGGACTCCATGTCCAGCTGCTGCAGGTGTGCTGGCAACAGGCGCAGGGAATGGTCGTAGGGCAAAATAGCGTGGGAGCCAATATTCATGAAGTTGCGATACAAAACCCCGATGGCGGCCAACAACATGGGCATGTTGTTGGGCCAGGCAGCGCTGCGAAAGTGCTCATCCATACTGGCAGCGCCGGCAAGCAAGGCTTCAAAGCGGGCAAAACCATATTTGATGGCGATGGGCAGGCTGACGGCTGACCAGAGGCTGTAGCGGCCGCCCACCCAATCCCACATGGGCAGGATGTTCTCGGCGGCGATGCCAAAATCTTTGGCCGCTGCGACATTACTGGTCACGGCCACGGCATGCAGGTGACGCTGCGCAAGGGGCACTGCCTGTTGCAGCCAGTCTTGGGCGGACTGGGCATTGACGCGGGTCTCAACGGTGGCAAAGGATTTTGAGACGATGATAACCAGGGTGGTTGCCTGGTCCAGGCGTTTCAGAACCTGGTCGATATGCTGGCCGTCGACATTTGCCACATAGTCACAGTGGATACCCGCGTCGGCATAGGCTGACAGAGCTTCATCCACCATCCGCGGGCCGAGGTAAGAGCCGCCGATGCCCAGATGCAGGATATGGGTGATGGGTTTGCCGGTGCAGCCCAGCCATTGGCCGGCACGGACAGCCTCACTGATACGTTTGACACTCTGCAGGGAGGCCTGCACTTCGGCATATTCCTTTGCCAGGGGTCCCGTGGCTGCTGCCTTGGGGGCGCGCAACAGTGTGTGCAGCGCCGCCCGATCTTCTGTGTTGTTGACCCGTACGCCGTTGAACATGGCCTCGATGCCACTACCCAACTGGCATTCCGCGTACAACTGGCCGAGCAGGGCCAGAGTCCTGGCATCAACCAGATTCTTCGAATAGTCCAGTGTCAGGCCGGCCGCGTCAAGACTGAACTCGGCGGCGCGGTCGGGATTGTCGGCAAATAGATCCAGCATTGAGGTGCTGGCCATTGTTGCACTATGCGCCTTGAGCGGCTGCCAGCTGGCAGGAAGCGTATAGGTCATGTTGTTATACCATTGAGGGCGTTGGGTTGTAGTAGTGCCGGGCGCGACGCGCGGTGCTCAGGTAGGTGAGCAGGGCTTCAAAGTCAGCGTTGTTGTTCACCAGGTCAATTTCTGCGGCATTGACAATCAACAGTGGTGCCGCATCGTAGTAATGGAAGAAACGGGTATAAGCGTCAACAAGCTGGGCCAGGTAGGTTTTGTCGATCTGTTGTTCGGCGGCGATACCACGGTTCTGAATGCGATCCAGCAACACCGGTACGGGTGCCTGCAGATAGATCACCAGATCTGGTTTCGGAGCGTCAATGGCGAGGTGATTATAGACGTTTTCGTAAAGTTGCAGTTCATCATGATCAAGGTTGATTTCGGCAAAGAGCCGGTCCTTTTCCAACAGGAAATCAGCAACCCTGACAGGCTCGAACATATCTCCCTGGCGCATTTCCTGAATCTGGCGACTGCGCTCAAAAAGGAAAAACAACTGGGTGGGCAGGGCTGCCTGGCGGCGGTTCTGGTAGAAACGTTCGAGAAAGGGGTTGGTCTCGGATCTCTCCAGTACGGTTTCGTAGTTGAAGGTGGCAGCAAGACGCTTGGCAAACGAAGTCTTGCCGACCCCAATGGGGCCTTCTACGGCTATGTAGTGGGGAAAGTCAGGTCTGGTGGTATCGAACTGCAAGCCTTGCTCCCGCTGATAATCAAATGCTCGGCTGGTTCGTCTGCCAAGCCAGTGGCTGGTTAACTTGGCTGAACTGGTTTCCGCCGGCGCCGGCGTGGGCGCTTTGGCGCCGCGGCAGTTGCAGGCGCCAACAGCTCATCGCGCTCGCCTTCGCTGGTCTCCTGATAGCGGGTCCACCACTCACCAAGGCCATCCAGTTGCGCCCCCGCCTCTTCCCGTAACAACAGGAAATCGTAGGCCGCCCGAAAGCGTTTGTGTAACAGCAGTGCCTCTGGCTTTTTGCCAGAACGGATCGGCAGGCGATGTTGCAGGCTCCAGATGTCACGCATGGGCCCGGAAAAGCGCTTGGGAATAGACGTCACCTGTAGTTGCCGGCCAACAACGTCGTTGGCGGCTTCAAAGCTGGCGATATAGGTGCTTTCGCCTTCTGCTTCGAGACGTGCACGCTGTTCCACGTATGGCTGCCAAAGCAGCGCCGCAAAGATAAAAGCTGGGGTCACAGGCATATCAGCGGCAATTCTGCGATCGGTGCTGGCAAGGGCCAGGCGGATCAGTTCTGCCGCATGATCGTTGTCGAGCAGGCGATTAGCATCGGGGAACAGCCAGCCAAACAGATCATATTCACGCAAGACTGCAAAAGACTGCTCGCCGTGACCGGTCATAAATAACTTCAAGACCTCCTCAAACAACCGTGCTGGTGGAATATCCCGCAGCAGGACTCCGAGGCGCTTGAGGGGCTCGGCGGTGGCAGGCTCAATAGCAAAGCCCAGCTTGGCTTTAAACCGGACCGCTCTGAGCATCCTCACCGGGTCTTCCCGGTAGCGGTTGTCGGGGTTGCCGATCAGGCGTATCTGGCGGTTGCCAAGGTCTTCGAGACCACTCATTTCATCATGGATGGTGTCGTGATCGGGGTCATAATAAAGGGCGTTCATGGTGAAGTCGCGGCGTTCTGCGTCTTCGCTGAAAGTGCCATAAATATTGTCCGACAGGATCATGCCACCGTCAGAGAAGTTCTCTTCCGTCTGCATCTCACTGTGTGGTGCCCTGAAGGTGGCTACCTCAATAATGTCCCGGCCAAAACGCACATGCACAATCTTGAAGCGACGACCGATAAGGCGCGAGTTTCGAAACAGTTCGTGAACCTCTTCCGGATGAGCATCGGTGGCTACGTCAAAGTCTTTTGGATGGCTGCCGAGGAGCAGGTCACGCACGCAACCACCCACCAGATAGGCCTGGTAACCAGCGTCGGTGAGACGCTTGACAACCTTTAAGGCGTCGACATTGATGTGCTCAGGGGACAGATCTATGGATACTTCAGGCATTCGAATAGGCTTTATAAGAGATGGCTACATCCACCGCGACATTTCAGGAAGGTGCATACTAGCAGAGAGTCGATGTGGAGAGTAGAAGCAGCGAATATCTATGCTGTGGTTCAGGCCTGAAAAAACAGGCATAAAAAAGGGGGGATAATTTCCCCCCTTTATAAGCAAGCTATCTGCATTTTTTCTTATTGTTATTATTTTTATTATTATCGTTATTTTTATTTTTATTGTTGTTGTGGTTTTTTTGCGGCTCTTATTTTTATTATTATTTTTATGTTTGCGATGCTCTTTTTATTAGGTTTTCACATCTGCAGGGTAGCTTCACAGCTGCATTATCTTAAGCAGATTCTATGCCAGCAAATTAAATCGATATAAAACAGGGTGTTATGATTTCTGCTTTAATCCGGTGAGGACGAGTGTAACCAAAGGTTACGTTGGGCGTGAGTATAGGTAACACCAGGGTGGGCGAACGGCCCAAAAGACAGCACGGATACGGCTGCCAAACTCACGACAAACTCACGAGAAAGTGGCGCTGTGCCAGGTGACCGGCGAGTGCCGTCAAATAAGGGAGATAACAGGCAGGGTCAGAGTTTGCGTGAGCGCTCTCTGGGCAGGCTCAGTCTCTGGCGTTTCTGCCAGAGGGCCTTGCGACTGATACCCAGGGTTTGAGCCAGTTCGGTTTCTGTCATACGATCCTGGTGGTCGAGGACGAAGCGAGCAAAATAGTTCTCTAGTGACAGGTTGTCGTGCTCCACTGCTGCCTTAGGGTCGTCCCGCGAGAGGTTAGACTCGTTGGGTTCAATGTCTACCGCCAGCAGGTCTGGCTGGATGACATTACCCTCGCAGAGAATGACGGCGCGTTCGACCGCATTCTTAAGTTCACGAATGTTTCCCGGCCAGCGATAGTGCTGGATCAGTTGCAGTGTTTGTCGGGAAAAGCTCAGGCTTGGCTTGCGCAACTTGACGCAATTGCTTTGCAGGAAATGTTCCGCCAGATTCAGCAGGTCTTCAGGGCGGTCTCGAAGAGGCGGCAAGGTCAACTTGACGACATTCAGGCGATAGTAGAGATCTTCGCGAAATTCGCCGCTTTTAGTCAGACTCTTGAGGTCTCTGTGAGTGGCTGCTATCAGGCGCACGCTTACTTTGCGGGTTTCAATGGAGCCGACTTTGCGAATTTCGCCTTCCTGCAAGACGCGTAACAAGCGCGCTTGCGCCTCCAGCGGCAGTTCACCAATCTCATCCAGGAACAAAGTGCTGCCGTCAGCTGCCTCGACCAACCCGACGCGGCTGCTGGTGGCACCGGTAAAGGCGCCTTTCTCGTGGCCAAACAACTCAGATTCGATCAGTGATTCGGGTATGGCGGCGCAGTTCAGGGAAACCATTTGCCTGTTCCTGTGTTCGCTGGCGGCGTGCAGTGCCCTGGCCACCAGTTCCTTGCCTGTGCCGGACTCACCCATAATCAGGACGTTGGTCTGGGTGGGGGCAACCTTGCGAATGCGGTCAAACAGCTCGTGCATTGCGGCACAGTTGCCAAGCATGTCGGCAAAGGCCTGGGGGTCAGCGTCTTTGGGCTCGATCAGGGCGGTGACAGTCTGCAGCAGTTCATCATAGTCGAAGGGCTTGGCAATATAGTCCGCGGCACCCAGTTTCATGGCCTCCACGGCAGAGGTCACACTGGCGTAGCTGGTCATCACCAGTACCGGTATGTTGTGGGCGTGTTTGATGATATCCGTGCCGGCAGGACCCGGTAGCCGCAAATCAGTGATGATCAGCGCAAAGTCCTGCAGATTGTTTTGCAGGGCTTCCGCTAAAGAGCCAGCTTCTACTACTTTGTATAGTTTTTTTTCGAGAAACTTCTTCAGTGACGTGCGAATGACGATTTCATCTTCAACGATGAGAATTTTCTTTCTGCTCATAAAAAGGTACTGCAGAACAATGTCACAAGTCAGCCACTAAACAATGAATGGTCGTTCGAAGTCAACCGGATTTCGTCATTGTCTTGCTGCTGGTCGATAAGATACTGAGGCAAGGTGATGCTGATGCAGGTCCCCAGGCCGTTACCCGGCGAGCTCGCCTGAATGGCGCCGTGATGCTCCTCAATGATGGAGGTCACAATAGCCAGGCCAAGCCCTGTGCCCTGCCCCGGATCCTTGGTGGTGAAAAATGGCTCAAACATTCGACTGATGTCATTGGTTGACATGCCGTGGCCCTGGTCAATGATGGTAATGCGCACTGTTTCGTCTTCCAGATGACATTCGATGCTGACCTGGTCTCCGGGTTTTGAGGCGTCACCAGCATTGGCGAGAATATTGACAAATACCTGGGCAAGGCGCTGGGCATCACCGACAACATAAATGGTTTCGGGGAAGGCCGTGACAAAAATGATGCCCTGGTGCTTTTGGCTGAGTGATAGCAGTTTGATCGCTTCGGTGATGCACTGGCGAACATCGACGGGTACTTTGGCGCGATGGCTGCCAGACTTGCCGCTGTGGGCAAAATTGACTAACGACTGGAGTATGGTGGAAATGCGTGCGGTCTGTTCAAGGATCTGGCGGGCCAGTTCCTGCAGGTCAGGCGCATCGGTTTCCATCAACAGGTTTTGTGCCAGGCAGGCAATACCGGTGATTGGGTTGCCAACTTCATGGGCGACCCCGGCGGCAAGCTGGCCAATGGACGCAAGTCGTTCGTTATGGAGCAATTGTTCTTCCAGAATCTGCTCTTCGGTGATGTCCTCAATTACGATAACCACATCGCCCTGGGCCTCGGGGACACTATCGATGGATGCCTTGTGGAGGTTCAGCAGCGTGGTCCGCCGCTGCCTTATGACCTCGGCCTTGAGCCTGTGGGTCGCCCCTTCTGCGGCAAAGCTGTCCAGCAGCTCAAACCATTCGTAAGGCAGTATGTGTAACGAAGAGCCAATCACGCGTTCCGCACTGATATCTGTGAGCTGTTCCATGGCCCGGTTCCAGATCAGCACGTTCTGGTTCAGACCTATGGAACAGACGGCCGTCGGCAGATCCTGGAGAATTTGCCGGTGATAGCGTCGCAGCCCGTCAAGCTCGGCGGCGAGGCCAGTGAGTTTTGAGCGATAGTCCTCCAGGCGCGTCTCAATACTGAGTATGCTCTCCAGGCCAGAAAAGTCCGAGCTGATCTGGTAAGGAATGGAGCGGCCGATGATGCGATGGGCGATGGTCTGGCCCAGGCTGCTGGAGAGGTTGGATTCCATTTGGTTGCGAATCTGGCTCAGGGCATGGGGGCGCTGTTCGTCTGCAGCCAGGCGCAGTTCTGTCAAGGCCAGGTTGACCTCACGGTTGGAGGCGGTGGCGCCGAGCACAACGGTAAGGTTAGCGATGATTTCCCCGACGGAGCGGGCCTCCAGGATGCCCTGGTAGGGGCGCGTAAAAGAATCGGCCATACAGTTATTAGCGGCGTTGCGCTCGTCGTTGCTCGGTTCATACAGAAGGGAGAACACCACAAAGGCCGTCGTGTTGACTGCCAGGGACGCCATGGTTGCCAAATCCCAGGTATTTTCCCCCAGTACCAGCAGGCTCGCCTGGACCAAACCTGGTTCCGGCACCAGCGGGTTGGTGATTAGAAAGCTGGTATAGACCAGCTGGTTCAGCAGCGGGTAAAACAGCGTCAGAAACCAGATCCCGTAGCCCGCTGCCAGGCCAGCCAAGAGGCCAATTTTATTGGCCTGGCGCCAGTAAAAGGCGCCAACCATGCCGGGTAGAAACTGCAGCACGGCAACAAACGCGACAATGCCCAGGCTTGTCAGTGTCTGGTCAGGCGCGAGCATCCGGTACATGCCGTAGGACAGAAGAATGATGCCGGCAATGAGCAGGCGCCGGGTATTGAGCAGCAGGGAGTAGATATCCCGCCCCTGCCCCGGCCGGTACAGGGGCAGGATGATGTGGTTCAGGGTCATGGACGATAACGCCAGGGTTGAAACAATCAGGACCCCACTGGCCGCCGCCATGCTGGCGACAAACGCCAGCAGGGTAATGGTTCTGTTGCCTGTGGTCAGGCCAATGCCAAGGCCGTAAAACTCTGTAGGTGTACCAACATCGAGGTGATTGGCGGCCCAGACGATAGGCGGCACACATAGGCTCAGTAGCAGCATGTATAAAGGAAAGCCCCAGCGGATCGAGCGCAGGGATTGGGGGTCGTCGTTCTCAGTCAGCAGGATATGGTAGACATGCGGCATGGCGATGGCCGCCGCAAAAAACATCAGCAACAATGACCGGGAAGTGCCCTGGTCAAGCAGGACCTGGGTTTGGGTAAGCTCAAGCGGATGCTGGTTGAGCCACAGGTTGAGTTCGCTGAAACCGCCGAAGACGCTGTAGATGGCGTACAGCGCCACCACGATAAAAGCGATGAGCTTGATGCACGACTCCAGCCCCAGGGCCACCACCAGACCCTGGTGTTTGTTGCGGGTGGAAAGGTGTCGGGCGCCAAACAAGATCGCAAAGGCGGTCATGGTGATGCAGAAAACCATGGCGATAGCGGGTTCACTGACCTGCTGATTCAGCAGATGGATGCTGCCAGACACTGCCTGAATCTGCAGGGCTATGAGCGGCAGCAGGGCGATCAGCATCAACAGGCTGACAACGCCACCGACCCAGGGTGCCGGATAGCGAAAGGCAAACACATCTGCCAGTGAGCCGAGCCTGTGGGTCAGGGCGATTCGACTCAGAGGATCGAGCAGTACCGGAGCGACAATAAAAGCGGCGCTGGCGCCGAGGAAATACAAGAGAAAGCTGGCGCCATATTCGGCGGCAAGACCCAGGGTACCGTTAAAGCAGATGGCTCCGGCGAATACCCCCAGCGACAGGACGCGAACTGCCGGGTGGCGGGTGAGGCGGTCGGCCAGCCAGCCTTTTTCGGTGGCATAGGCTGAGCCAAACAGAATCAGCAGATAGATAATTCCGATGGAAAACAACTGGGTAAGGGAAAATACCACAGGGAATTAGTCTTCTGGCTTGTTGTTGTGGGCAGCCTGGGCCCAGATACACAGGCCGATCAACCCCAGTAGAGGCAGGTAGTTGGCGTACCAGGCAAACACGCTTTCGCTACTCCACCAGCTATCCACCTCGCCGATAAAGACAAAGAAACCAAGAACCAGAAAGATAATAGTGCGATTGACAAACATGGGGCCATTGTAACCCTATCAATGACAGAATTTGTTGACTATAGCTCCTGCGGAACAGCAAGGGCCAGGCACTTGGGCACTCGATCGATGGACCAGTGCTGGCTGGCGGTTGTCAGTAACAGTGGCAGGTCGTCAATTTGTGGCCATTGGGGCTGGCCCAGAATGCCTAGCGCCTGCCTGATGCAGGCGCTGGGTGTACTCTTGGGCACCGCGGCTGCCTGGGTCGATTTGCTCAACTTCAGACCCTGCTGGTCGAGCGCCAGTGGTATATGCGCGTAGGTCAGTGGTGGATAACCCAGTGCCGCGCCAAGGCAAGCCTGTCTTGGGCTGGAGTCCAGCAGGTCACTGCCTCGGACAACGTGTGTCACCTGCTGGTAGGCATCATCAACGGTGACAGCCAGTTGGTAGGCAAACAGGCCATCTTTGCGTTTAACCACAAAATCGCCGAGTGTCTGTTGTAATTGCCAGGTCTGCCTGCCAAGTACACGATCATCCAGCTGCAGGCTGGTGTCAGCGGCCAAGCGAAAACGTATGGCATGGTCTGTGCGTGTGCTGGCAAACGCTTGGTTGCAGCAGGTGCCAGGATAGACCGCTGGCAACTGGCTGCGACTGCAGGTGCAGGGAAAAACCAGCTGCTTGTTGATGAGTGTTTCAAGGGCGGCCTGGTAGGCCTGCAGGCGTTGGCTCTGTAGCAGCGGTTCGCCGTCCCAGTAAAGCCCAAGTTGCAGCAGTTGGGCCATGATCCGGGTCGGTGCCGTGGCTGATTCCCGCAGTGGATCCAGATCCTCTATACGCAGCAGCCAGCGTCCCTGGTGGTGACGGGCATCAAGCCAGCTAGCCAGCGCGGCAAGCAGTGAGCCAAAATGCAATGGGCCAGTAGGCGAGGGCGCAAACCGGCCAACATAGCTGTTAGCAGCTGGGC
>JANQYP010000005.1:8218-19151 GCA_030728785.1 Pseudomonadales bacterium | reverse complement strand
CTTTCGGGGCAGCTTTCGGGGTAGCTTTCGAGGTAGCTGTCGAGGTGACTTTAGCTGCCGCAGACCCATTGCCTGAGGCCTTCACCGTATTCTTCTTCGCCACCGGCTTTTTGACTGCGGCGGTTTTTGTGACGGCTGCCGCCGGCGATTTTGCCTTGCTGGCGGCCTTAGCTGAAGGCGCTTTTGTGGTCGGCGTCTCTGCTACTGAGGCTTTTGCCGTGCTGCTGGCCTGGGGTTTTCCTAGTGTGTTTTTAGCCGATGTTTTGGCCGTCGGGCTTTTTTTAGTTTTGGCTGCCATAGTTCAATCCAGTATGCTATGTCGCGGAAAACCTAAACAAAATCGAGCGCGAACGTTACCAGAAGCAGGCTGTTTCGCCAAGTAAGTTTTTCTACATAAATGATCTGAATTTGGTAATGCCACAGCTCTTGAGGGCTCTCGGCGAGGGCGTTTGCCGAGTGTCATACGCAGGCTGGTTAAACTCTGTGCAGAGGCTGGCGGCTAAGTGCTCAGAGCAGGTACAAAACCATGTTCCGGCAGAACATTACCGCGGCACCGCGCGGGGGCGACCTTGTGGGCAATTTAGGCGATACTGGCCGCTACAGTACAGCTACCCCCACGCGAGAGACAGGATCATTGTTTTATGCCAGACAGTAATAGCCCGGGCTACGCCCGTCGGCTCAGAGAAATTCAGCCATTCAAAGTCATGAAATTGCTGGCGCGGGCCAATGCATTGCAGGCTGCCGGTCACCATGTTGTGCACATGGAGGTCGGTGAACCAGACTTCCCTACTCCTCAGCCCATTGTCGAGGCCGGTGTGGCGGCACTGCTGGCAGGACAGACTAAATATACCCCGGCCCAGGGCATCCCTCAGCTGCGCGAGGCGCTGGCGCGTCATTACGCCGACGAATATGCGGTGAATGTTGACCCGGCACGAATTTTTATCACCGCCGGTGGCTCTGGTGCTCTGTTGTTATGTTCAGCATTGTTGCTGAACCCCGGCGAAGGACTGCTGATGACCGATCCGGGTTATCCCTGTAATCGGCATTTTCTTAAGGCTTTCAGTGGTGAAGGCCAGCTGGTGCCGGCCACTGCGGCGGATGATTACCAGTTGAGTTGTGCCTCTGTGGCAGCCCACTGGCAGGCATCTACCCGCGGCGCTTTGCTGGCGTCACCGGCCAACCCCACGGGGGCGTTGATTGATGAGGCAGAACTGGTTGCCCTGGCGGCATATATTCGCCAGCGCGGCGCTTATCTGGTGGTGGATGAGATCTACCATGGCCTGACCTATGGGGCGACCAGGCCCGGCAGTGTGCTGGCCATTGAGCCCAACGCTTTTGTCGTCAACAGCTTCTCCAAATATTTTGGTATGACCGGCTGGCGTCTTGGCTGGCTGGTGGTGCCTGAGGCGGCGGTGCCAGAGGTGGAAAAACTGGCGCAGAATCTGTTCATCTGCCCCTCGAGTATTGCCCAGTATGCAGCGCTTGCAGCTTTTACGCCGCGGGCGCGGGACATCATGGAGCAGCAGCGTGAGGCTTTTGCCGGGCGCCGGGATTTTCTGGTGCCAGCGCTGCGGGACCTTGGCATTGGCGTGGCGCGTCTGCCGGAAGGCGCTTTTTATGTCTACGGATCACTGCCAGCGTGGCTGGCAGACAGTGAGGCTTTCAGTCAGCATGCGCTGGAGAACTATCATGTGGCAGCAACCCCAGGCACAGACTTTGGTTTTTACCGCGCCAATGAACATATGCGCTTCAGTTATGCCCAGCCTCTTGATGTGCTGGCAACAGGCGTCGATCGACTGCGCCTGGCGCTCGACTCGTTTGTCCCTGCATGAGGTTTACGCCGGCATTGGCCAGCGGCGTTCTGGTGCAGCGCTACAAGCGTTTTCTGGCGGATATCCGTCTGCCCGATGGCACCCTGAAAACCATCCATTGCCCGAACACCGGCTCAATGAAAAACTGCGCCAGTCCCGGTGATCGTGCCTGGTATTCAACTTCAGGCAACCCGGCGCGAAAGTATCCTGACACCTGGGAGCTGAACGAGACTCAGGCCGGTGATTTTATCGGGGTGAATACGCAGCGGGCCAATGGCCTGGTGCAAGCGGCCATAGAGCAGGGTGTCATGCCAGCGCTGCTGGGATACTCCAGCATAAAGGGTGAGGTCAAGTATGGTGCGCAGAACAGTCGTATCGACTTGTTGCTGACGGGCCACTCGAGCCAGGCGGATTGTTATGTGGAAGTGAAGAGTGTGACCTTGTGTGAAACCGTGGGTGCCTGCCCGGTTGGTTATTTCCCTGACTCAGTCAGCCGTCGCGGGACAAAACACCTGCACGAGTTGATGGCCGTGGTGGCCCAAGGACAGCGGGGCGTGCTGGTGTTTTGTGTCCAGCATTCAGCGATCACGGAAGTTCGGCCGGCTCTACACATCGACCCGGTTTACACCCAGGCGCTGGCGCTGGCTCTGGCCCGGGGCGTCGAAGTGCTGGCATACGGTGCCACACTCTCGCCCCTTGGGGTAACGCTGGACAAGGCCTTGCCCGTGTCCATGGCAGAGCTGCTGTGAAGGGTTTCTTACCCTGGCTGGCCCTGCTGCTGTTGCTCGGTACAGCGATGGTGACGGCACTACTCCTCGGCAGTGCCGCGCTGCCCCTGGCAGATGTCTGGGGCCTGGTGACTGGCGATCCAGGCTCCAGTCTGGCGGCCACGGTTATCCTGCAGATTCGCTTGCCGCGGATCCTCCTGACCCTTATTGTCGGCGCCGGTATTGCTGCGACCGGCGCGGCTATCCAGGGTTTGTTTCGCAATCCCCTGGCTGACCCTGCCCTTATTGGTGCGTCCAGTGGTGCCGCGCTGTTTGCTGCCGGTTACATGGTGCTTAACCTGCACAACTCAGCCTGGGGCTTTCTCGGACTGGCCGGCAGTGCTTTTTGTGGCGGCTTTATCACCACCTTGCTGGTGCTGAAAATTGGCCAGCGCAATGGCACCATTGCCAGCATTCTGTTGGCCGGTGTTGCTATCAACGCCATCGCCATCGCCGGTGTCAGCCTGTTCTCCTATCTGTCATCAGACCTGCAGTTGCGTTCGGTGGCTTTCTGGGCGCTGGGCAGCTTTAACGGTGCTGACTGGTTGGGTGTGGTGCTGGCATTGGTGATTCCGCTGGTAGTAGTGCTGCTGTATCGCAACAGCCAGAAGCTCAATGCCATGACGCTGGGTGATCTTGAGGCTGCCCATCTGGGCATTGATGTTGGCCGCCTGCGCACGCGGATTATTCTGTACACCGCTGTTATTACCGGCGTCAGTGTCGCGCTGGTGGGTATTATTGCCTTCATTGGCCTGGTGGTGCCGCACTTGATCCGAATGACTCTGGGTTCCAATCATTATGTTGTGATTCCCGGCTCTGCCTGCCTGGGGGCGCTGCTGTTGCTGCTCGCCGACACCCTCTGTCGACTGGTGATAGCGCCAGCTGAGTTACCCGTTGGGGTCCTGACGGCGTTGCTCGGCGGGCCGTTTTTTATCTATCTGGTGATGACCCAGAAAGGCAGGTCAGGGGTATGACAATTTGCCTGAGTGGTTGCAGCCTGGTGCAGGGTGGCAAGGTCATACTGCAGGATGTGTCGCTGCAGCTGGCGGCGGGTGAGGTCATCAGCGTTGTGGGGCCCAATGGCGCGGGTAAATCCTCCCTGGTGGCATTGGTTGCTGCTACCAGCCAGCCGTCCAGCGGTCAGCTGAGTCTTGATGGGCGTCCCTACGGCAGTATTTCCCTGGCGGAGCGGGCCACACGGGTGGCAGTTCTGCCGCAACAGACCAGTCTTGAGTTTCCTTTTTCCGTGGCCGAGGTGATTCAACTGGGGCGCATTCCCCACGGCGGCGGGCGTCATTTGCAGTCTCCCATGTTGGCAGAGATTATGGATTGCCTGGCGCTGTATGACCTGCGCAACCGTATTTATACCAGTCTGTCAGGTGGTGAAAAGCAGCGTACCCAGATAGCGCGGGTATTGTGCCAGTTGTGGGATCGCATAGCGGGCAGCTACTTCATCTTTGATGAGCCTACCGCCGCGCTGGATATTGGCCATCAGCTGGTGATTTTGCGCCTCCTGCGCGATCTGGCAGACCGCGGCGCTGGGGTTCTGGTGGTCATGCACGACATCAATCTGGCTGCCCGCTGTGGCGATCGGTTGTTGTTGCTCAAGGCCGGCCAGGTGCTGGGGCTGGGCAAGCCTGCAGAGGTGCTCACCGCCGCCCGGGTCACGGAAGCCTTTGGGGTGATGCCACAAAGGTTGCTGCTGGATGATGGCAGTTTGCAGTGGGTGTTTGTCGAGTAAGGTCCGGTGGCTAATTTGCCGAGGGCAATGATTGGCAGCGACGGCTTAGGCTGAATGGGCCATAATCGCCCAAAACCTGTAAGGATGAACGATGCCGGACGGCTTTCTGTTAACCCGCCAATGGCTCGAAAAACCAGGTGGCCAGAACCTGGTCTATTGGCTTGCCACAGATAGCGGGCCAGTCAAGCTGGTGATTGAAAACCACGAGTCGGTTTTTTTCCTGCCGCAGCCGCAACTGGCCAAAGCCCGGCTGTTACTGGCGGCCGGGCCCCGCTGGCGGGATGCCTCGGTAGCATTGTCGGACTTTCGGCAGGTGCCCGTTCACGCCTGCTATTTTGCCTCGCAGAAAGACCTTAATGCCGCGCGGGCGATTCTGTGGCAACACAAGCTGCAGCCGCTGGAAGCAGATATCAGGCCCACAGACCGCTACCTGATGGAGCGGTTTATCACTGGCGCGGTGGCGTTCAGCGGTGCGCACGCAAGCCCTGCGGGCGTGATTGAGTACCGTAATCCGCGAATGCTGCCGGCTACCTATCTGCCGCAACTGCGGGTAGTGTCGCTGGATATCGAAACCTCGTATACGGAAAACATCCTGTACTCCATTGCCGTCTCAGGTAAGCAGCTGGCGAAGGTGTTTATGGTGGGTGCTGCGCCACCGGGGGAACAAGGCCAACTCGAATACCTGGAGTATGTGGCGACCGAGGCGGGACTGCTGGAACGTTTTCTCGACTGGTTTGGCGAACTTGATCCTGATGTCATCATCGGCTGGAATGTGGTGGGCTTCGACCTGCAGTTCCTGCAAAAGCGTTGTGAGCATTATGGCCTGGCCTTCAACCTGGGACGGCAGCGGCAGGAAGTCCGCTGGCGCGCCGGCAGCCAGGGCCAACAACGTCACTATGCCCTGGTGCCGGGTCGAGTAGTGCTTGACGGCATTGAGTTGTTGCGCACTGCCACCTATCAGTTTGAGAGTTTCAGCCTGGAGAATGTTGCCCGGATCCTGCTGGGGCGCGGCAAGCTGGTGACAGATGTTGATGCCAGGGCGGCTGAAATCCAAACCATGTATGCCAACGAACCCCTGGCCCTGGCTCGTTACAATCTCGAAGACTGTGTGCTGGTAGAAGAGATTTTTGCCAAGACCGACCTGATCCGCTTTGCCCTTGAGCGGGCGCGGCTCACCGGCCTCGAATTGGATCGACCGGGCGGCTCCGTGGCGGCCTTTGATTTCCTCTATCTGCCGCGTTTACATCGGCAGGGTTATGTGGGGCCGGTGGTGGCCGAGACTGTGGAAACCGGCAGCCCGGGTGGTTATGTGCTGGATTCCAGGCCAGGTCTTTATGAGCATGTGATTGTGCTGGATTTCAAGAGTCTGTATCCCAGCATCATCCGCACCTTTCAGGTTGATCCGCTGGCGATGTTGTGTGGTCTGCAGGAGAGTGACAGTATTGCCGGGTTCAGGGGCGCGCAGTTTTCCCGCCACCGGGCTATTCTGCCGGCGCTGATCGAATCCCTGTGGGCAGCCCGGGACCAGGCCAAAAAGGCCAGGCAGGCGGCCATGTCACAGGCTATCAAGATCATCATGAATTCGTTTTATGGTGTGTTGGGCACGCCGGGTTGTCGTTTTTTTGACCTGCGACTGGTGAGTTCAATTACCCTGCGTGGCCACGAAATTCTGCAGACTACTCGGGATCTGCTCGAAGAATGGGGCTATGGGGTGATTTACGGCGATACAGACTCGGTATTTGTCTGGCTGCGGGGTGCCGCCCAGACCGCTGATGTGGACGCCACCGGGCAAGCACTGATGCAGAGGTTGAATGACTGGTGGCGCGAGCAGGTGCAGGCGCGCCATGGCCTGGTGAGTTGCCTGGAGGTGGAATATGAAACCCACTTCAGGCGCTTTCTGATGCCCACCGTGCGCGGTTCGAGCGCCGGCAGCAAGAAGCGTTATGCCGGACTGGTGATTGAAGACGGTGTCGAGCGGCTGGTTTTCAAGGGGCTGGAAACGGTGCGCAGTGACTGGAGTCCTCTGGCGCGGGGGTTTCAGCAGACGCTTTACGGGCTGGTATTCCGCGACCAGCCGGTGGCCGATTTTGTTCGCCAGACAGTCGCCGCAGTGTACGCCGGCGAACGGGACCATGACCTGGTATTGCGCCGGCGCCTGCGGCGCAAGCTTGATGACTACCAAAAAAATGTGCCGCCGCATGTGCAGGCAGCGCGGCGCAGTGACGCCATCCGTGTTGCCAATGGCCAGTTGCCACTGTTTGCCTACGGTGGCTGGGTTGAATATGTGATGACCATTAATGGCCCGGAGCCGCAGCGCTATCGAACCTCGCAGATTGATTACCAGTTTTATATCGACAAGCAGATAGCGCCCATTGCCGACGCTATTCTCAATTTCAGCTCAACCTCGCTGGCAGAGTTAACCGATCGGCAGCTGGGCCTGTTTGAACAGGTCTGACTGCCCATACGACTTTAGGCCTGCAGCAGGGCTTTGACCGCCGCCGCCGGCATCCGCGCGCCGAAGGCCTCAACCAACTGGGCCGCAGCCTTGTTGGCAATTCTGGCGGCATCAACATAACTCATACCGTGGTTGATGCCATACAGGAAGGCTCCGGCAAACATGTCGCCGGCACCGGTGGTATCCACTGCTTGAGCGCTGAAACCGGGCACCAGGGAGACGCTGTCGCCATCAAATACCATGGCGCCATCCTTGCCGCAGGTCATGGCGACCCGCGGGCATATGGTTCTGAGCCGCTTCATGGCGTCTTCGCGGCTGGTGGCAGCTGTCCACAGTTTGGCTTCGTCTTCGTTGCAGAAAATCAGGTCAACACCGCCTTCCGCAAGTTCATCAAATGATGACTTGAAAAAGTCGACAATGGCGGGGTCTGACAGGGTCAGGGAAACCTTGACACCGGCAGCGCGAGCAATGGCCTGGGCTTCCTTGGCGGCCAGCAAGGCGCTGGGGGAAGTCACCAGATAGCCCTCGATATAAAGGTATCTGGACTGGCGCAGGGCATCAGGATTCAGCTCCTTGACGCCCAGGTCGGCAGTAATACCAAGGTGCGTCAGCATGGTGCGCTCTGCATCCGGCGTGACCATGGAAATACACTTGCCGGTAATGCCGGCCTCGCGACCTTTGTCGAGGTTGGTCATCACCCCGGCGGCCTGCAGGTCAGCCATAAAAAAGTCACCGGTGGCATCATTGGCCACTTTGCAGCTGTAAAAGGCTTTGCCACCCAGTTGCGCAATCGCCACCATGGTGTTGGCCGCCGAGCCACCTCCAGCCTGTTTGATGACCTGGTGTTCGTGTTCGTTTTCCAGTAGGTGGATCAGGGTTTCGCGCTCTTCGGCTGCAATCAGGGTCATAACGCCCTTCTGTAAGCTGGCGACCTGGATAAAGGCATCATCCACCTCATACTCAGTGTCTACCAGCGCATTGCCGACACCATATACATCGTAATCTGTCATCGCTGTTTTCCGTGTTGCTTGTCAGTGGGTGTTAGTTGAATGGTTTTTGGTTTCTGCTGCCGTCGACTTACAGTGACTGGAACACTGTGCGTGCGGCGGTAATGGTCGCGTCGATATCTGCCTCTGTGTGGGCAGCAGAAACGAAGCCGGACTCGAAGGGCGATGGCGCAAGGTTGATCCCCGCTGCCAGCATGCCGTTGAAAAATGCGTTGAAGCGGGCTGTGTCGGTATTCATGACCTGGCTGAAATAGCGGACTTCAGGAGCGGTAAAAAAGAAGCCGAACATGGCGCCAGCCTGGTTGGTGGTGAATTCAATGCCGGCGGCATCCGCTTCAGTCTGCAGGCCTTGCACCAGCTGGGTGGTGCGGGCAAACAGGTCCGGATAGAAGCCCGGTGCCTGGATCAATTCCAGTGTTGCCAGGCCTGCCGTCATGGCAATAGGGTTACCTGACAGGGTGCCAGCCTGGTAGACGCCACCCAGGGGTGCCAGCAGGCTCATAATGTCGCGGCGGCCACCAAAGGCGCCCACCGGCATGCCGCCGCCAATGATCTTGCCGAGGGTGGTCAGGTCGGGGCGGATATTGTAAGCCTCCTGGGCGCCACCCAGGGCGACGCGAAAACCGGTCATGACCTCATCAAAAATCAACACCGCGCCGGACTTATCACACTCGGCCCGCAAGGCTTCCAGAAAGCCTGGCACGGGTGGCACCAGGCCCATGTTGCCGGCCACCGGTTCGACGATAACGGCGGCAATTTGACTGCCGGACACGGCAAACAGCGCCTCAACCTCAGCAATGTTGTTGTACTCCAGAGTGATCGTATGCTGAGCCAGGCTTGCGGGTACACCCAGGGAGTCAGGTTCACCCATGGTCAGGGCGCCGGAGCCGGCCTTCACCAGCAGCGAGTCACTGTGGCCGTGATAGCAGCCCTCAAACTTGACAATCTTGTCCCGTCGGGTAAAACCCCGGGCCAGGCGGATAGCGCTCATGGTGGCCTCAGTGCCGGAGCTCACCATGCGCAGCATTTCAATGCTTGGCATGATCTCGCAGACCTTGTTTGCCATCAGGGTTTCGATCTCGGTGGGCGCGCCAAAGCTCAATCCCTGGTCGAGGGCCTGGTGCACCCTGGCGATCACTTGCGGGTGGCAGTGGCCGACAATCATGGGTCCCCATGAGCCTATGTAGTCGATGTACTGACGGTCATCCACATCAACAAGATAAGGACCGTGGCTTTGCTTAATAAACACCGGGTGGCCGCCGACGCGCGCAAAGGCGCGCACAGGTGAGTTGACGCCACCTGGTAGAACGTGTTTTGCAGCTTCAAAAAGACTTGTGGATCGACTCATGGTGGGGCTACCTGTGAACGAGGTGCGAATTCAAACACTCCTTGGCGCAGTATTCAAATGTTAGTCAAACTTGCTAGGACTGCGGTTGATGACAGTGACCCGGGTGCTGGTACGGCGGTTATTATGAATCGGTTTCTGTGCACTTGAAAATGCTCGCCGCAGAGTCAAACACTGGCGTGCTGATGCGGGTCACACAAGTCCTGGACGCAGCTCGGTTAAGTGTCACTGCAAAAGGCCGCTGGCCAAAGGCAGGTGGCAGGTCGTAAAGGGGTAGTTGGTGAGGTTCAGAGGTGCGAAAGAAAACTGTCTCAGCGCCTTAGACAAGCTGGGCGGTGCCTGCTTATCCCGGGCGGGCTGCTACAGACTGGTGTTTTTTTCTGCTACACTGGCGCTCACCAAGCCGAAGTCGTGAGCCTCCTGTGGCGGTGGTAAAAGGCAGTAGAAATAGGCAGTAGATATGGTCGTGAAAGGCACTAAACAAGAGCACATGATCGTTGTGCCGCACCGGCCGTGGTATGGTGCAGGGGTTTTCACTTTGTTCCTGGTGTTGCTGGCAACCCTTAGTTGGCTGACCTATGGTTATGGCCTTGAAGAGGGTATGAAAACCCGGGGCGAATTGGTGCTCGAGCGTGATCAGTTGCGCAATGCTTTAGCTGGCTATGAGGAACGGCTGGCATCAGTGCGACAGGAATTGGCCGATTTGAAATTAGGTGCTCAGGTAGACACCCGTGCTAATGAAGAAGTCCGGCAGTCCATGGAGTCACTGCAGAGCCAGATCGCTGAGCTCAATGAAGAGATTCGATTCTACAAGGGTGTGATGGTGCCTAATGCCGGGGCGAAGGGCCTGCGCATTGAGCGGCTGGATATCAGTAGCGCCGCGCAGTCGAACCAGTATCGTTTCAGCCTGATGCTGACCCAGGTAGTCGATAAACATGAATTTATCCAAGGTGTGGTAGGGATCACAGTTGCTGGCAAGCAGGGTGATAAAGTGACCAGCTACCAGCTTAACGAATTGAGCGAAAGCTTCGCTGGTGATATTCGGTTTCGGTTTCGGTATTTTCAGAATGTTGAAGGAGAAATCACTGTTCCCGAGGGATTTTCGCCCACCCATATGTTGATTGTTGCGCAGCCCGCGAGGGCAGGAATGGTCGCCATTGAGCGCACATTTGATTGGCAGCTGAGAGAGGCCTAGGAATGTTTGGAAGAAAGAAAGCTGAATCGGGTATCACATTATTAGCCGCCAATTGTCAATTCTCCGGCGACGTTCACTTTAGTGACCAGCTGTTAGTGAATGGTGTTGTCAAGGGCAATATCTACGCAGAGCCAGGATCGAAGGCCTTGCTCACAGTCAGCGAAAAGGGCTCAATCACAGGTGATATTTGCGTGCCTAACGTAGTGATCAATGGCCGCGTCGTCGGCGATATCTACTCAGAAAAACACATTGAGCTTTCCGGCAAAGCTCAGATTAAGGGTAATGTCTATTACAGTCATATCGAAATGGTGATGGGTAGTCGTGTGGACGGCAGCCTGGTGTACGCCAATAATGCTGAGCAAGCAGATAGGGCGCAACCCCGGGACGGGATTGCCAGCGCAACAAAACCAGCCACTCAGCAGCGGTTCAGCAGCCCTGACGTCGCAGCAAAAAAGCCAGCAACTGCAGGTCTTGATCTTGCTGCCGGCGTTGATTCTCAACCCAAGGTGGTTTGATCCCGGACTGCAATGGCTTGGGGTCAGGTTGCGGTAGCTGCTGAGAGTCCGGCGTCGCAGTACTGGTTTTTTAGTACTGGTGCTTGATGAATGGTGC
>JANQYP010000005.1:0-8118 GCA_030728785.1 Pseudomonadales bacterium | reverse complement strand
TGGTGCTTGATGAATGGTGCCGCCGCACTTGTTTTTAATCGAAAAGGAAACCATATACAGCCCATGAGTGACGTAGCACTATTTAACCCGGCCAGTGTCAAGTTTACGGATGCGGCTGCCCGCAAGGTCAAGATCCTGATCACCGAGGAAGAAAACCCGGAGCTGAAACTGCGGGTTTTTGTCACCGGCGGCGGTTGCTCAGGTTTTGAGTACGGCTTCACCTTTGATGAAGACGTCGAGGAGGACGATACCCTAGTCGGCAATGCCGAAGTGACCCTTGTGATTGACCCGCTGAGTTTCCAGTACCTGGCTGGGGCTGAGGTGGACTTCAAGGAGGACTTGCAAGGCTCGAGATTTGTTGTCACCAACCCCAACGCGACGACAACCTGTGGTTGTGGTAATTCCTTCGCCGTTTAGAGCCTTGTGTTCAGGGTAGGATGCCTGGACGGTGTCCATGGGCCAGAAGCCGAGTGCCGCTATCTAAGCGCAATTTAACTAAGCGCAATCTATCTAAGCGCAATATAACCAAGCGCAATGCTCGGTGGTTATTCTGCCCTGTCAGCCAAGGCATAACTTGTGATGCCTGCCACAGAATTCAAGCGCGCCAGCATGGTCTGCGTCGCCATTTGAAAGCGCGCCAGCTCCTGCTTTTTGATGGGCTGGGCATGGGGCAGTGCGACCGTCTGCGGGTTGCGGTGCACGTCGTTGACCAGGAATTCGTAATGCAAGTGTGGCGCCGTTGCCCAGCCTGTGTCACCAACATAGCCAATGACCTGTCCCTGTTTCACTGAGCTGCCGGCGCGAATGCCTTTGGCGAAGCCATTTAGGTGCAGATACTTGGTTGTGTACTGCTGGCCGTGCTGAATGACAATGTAGCGCCCCGAAGCATTATTCTGGCGGGCGTTAGTTACCTTGCCATCCCCGGCGGCAAGCACCGGTGTGCCGCGGTTGGCGGCGTAGTCGATACCTCGGTGAGGCATGACGCGATTGTGGATTGGGTGTAGTCGCTTCATATTAAAGCTGGAGCTGACGTGGGAAAAATGCACCGGGTCGCGCAGAAAGGCTTTGCGCAGGCTGCTGCCTTCAGGGGTGAAGTAATTGCCCTGACCGGATTCGTCCACATATCGCAGTGCAGTATAGGTTTTGCCCATATTGACAACCTGGGCGGCGAGAATCTCGCCTTCTTTGACCTTCTCACCATCAACATAGATATCTTCAAACAGCAGGTTAAAAGTGTCTCCCTGACGTAGGTCCAGGGCGAAACTGATATCCCACTGGAACACATAGCTGAGCTTCATGATAAGTGCGTCAGACAGGCCGGCGGCCTTGCCCGCCTGGTACAGGGAAGGGTGGGCTTGAGTAATCGCGGCGGTGCCAAAAGAGACGATGGTCTCTGCCGCAGCCTCCTGCCAATACGCCTTGAAACTGTCGCCGGCGCGCGTGACTACCAGATGTTTCAGGGGGTTTTCTTCATAGCTCAGCGACAGCAGCTGATCATCCTGGTCGATTTCGAATAACAGGGTTTTGCCCGGTATGATTTTTTTGAGTACGGCAACCGGCTTACCCAGCACCATAACGCGCTGCAGTTCGCTGGCCGCTAGCCCGGCGCGATTGAAGATAGCTGACAGGCTGTCGCCGTGCTTGATGACAACACTGCTGTGGCGCGTATTATGCTGAACTGGTTCGTCTTCACCAATGCTGGTGTATATGGCAAGGGGCGGGACGGCTGCCGGCTGCCGTTCTTCAGGCTGGATCGACAGGGACACAGGTATGCTTGCCATTTCTGGTTTTTCGCGGGCTGGCAAGGCAGTAATGACCACCAGCAGCGAACAGGCGAGCGCCAGTGCGATTTTCAGATGAGTCTTTGGGTAAGCATCCATAATCAGCGGTCGGCCTGCCGTCAGCATTTGTTGTAGTTGATGATAAAACGGCAGTAACTATATAAAAAATAGGGGGAAATGGAAACCTTTTCCTGCCTGGGGGCGGTCGACGTTGAAGGCCGGTGCGAGACGGTTACCTTGAATTTATTTCGATATCCTGTATTTTTGCGCCTTCATTGGCGCGCCAGTACCACAAGGAATTTAACATATGGGTATGCAACAAGGCCTTTTGGCAAGAATGCGCTCCCTCGGCTTGATCGCTCAGGTGAGCAATGAGGCTGAGCTTGTCGCCCACCTCGATGGGGGTTCAAGAACTGTTTATTGCGGCTTTGATCCCACCGCCGACAGCCTTCATATTGGTAACCTTGTGCCATTGCTGGCACTGCGCCGCTTTCAGCTGGCGGGTCACAAGCCCATTCTGCTGGTCGGCGGCGCCACAGGCATGATAGGCGATCCCGGTGGTCGCACCAGCGAGCGGGAGTTGAAGTCAGCCGCGGTAGTGCAAGATTTTGTCAGCAAGATTCGAGAACAGGCCAGTGCCTTTCTGGACTTTGATTGTGGTGAGACGTCCGCCGTGGTGGTGGACAATGCGGAGTGGACAGAGAAGCTCTCGGCCATCGATTTCCTCAGGGACATAGGCAAGCACTTCAGTGTCAACGCCATGATCCAGAAAGAGACTGTCAAGCGGCGGCTGGAAGATGATTCACAGGGCATCAGTTACACCGAATTCAGTTACATGATCCTGCAGTCTTACGACTTTGTGGTCCTCAATAAGCGCTATGACTGCACCATCCAGATGGGTGGCAGTGACCAGTGGGGCAACATCACCAGCGGTATGGATCTTATTCGGCGCATGAACAGCCGTCAGGCCTACGCCATTACCTACCCGCTGATTACCAATTCTGACGGCACCAAATTCGGCAAAAGCATGGGTAATGCTGTCTGGCTTGATCAGCATAAGACCTCGCCCTACAGTTTCTATCAGTTCTGGCGTAACTGCGCCGATGCGGATGTCATCCATTACCTGAAGATATTCACCTTCCTCGACAATGCTGAGTTGGCGCGACTGGCAGCAGCGCATGCGCAGGATCCGGGCCAGCAACTGGCGCACAAGGCGCTGGCTGCGGCAGTGACCCAGTTGGTGCATGGTGAAGATGGTCTGGCCGCGGCCTTGCGCATCAGTGCCGCGCTGTTCAGCAACACCCTGGCGTCGCTGGCGGAGGTGGATCTTGAGCAGTTGGCCCAGGACGGTCTGCCTGTCACTGAGGTTGATGCCGAGTCCATGGGACTGCTCGACGCGTTGCTGGCCTCTGGGCTGGCGATGACGCCGCGGGGTGAGGTAACCCTTGGCCAGGCACGCAAGCTGGTGCAATCTAACGCAGTGGTCGTGAACGGGGAGAAGACCACAGACCTGGAAATGATGCTGAGTCGAAAGACGGCGTTGTATGGTAAATATCAGCTGCTGCAAAAGGGCAAGAAAACTCATCACATGATAGTGATGCGTTGATGTTGTAAATCGGTAATCCTTGCGTATAATACGCGACCTCGACTTTCTGGAAGACAAGGCCGCCAAGTTGGGGTGAGTGTCCTGAGAGTCGGTGGTTCGGTTCGGCGCGCTGAGGGTGACTTGGCAGTTGATCTGGCCGAAAAAGTTTGTAGTTGGGTCTGTAGCTCAGCTGGTTAGAGCGCACCCCTGATAAGGGTGAGGTCGGTGGTTCGAGTCCACCCTGACCCACCAGAATTCGACGTTGTTGGCGATTGGCAGTAGTTTGTGGCTGCCTTGGTAGTTACCGGCCAAGCGCCTGCGGTAAACGTTTCGAATTCTGATGGAGCAACCAGAAAGTCCGGCCAGAGCGTCCCCCCAGTGGGCCAGGTCAGGAAGTCAGTTTTTGTTTTATCCAGTTTATCTGGGGCCATAGCTCAGCTGGGAGAGCGCCTGCCTTGCACGCAGGAGGTCGACGGTTCGATCCCGTCTGGCTCCACCAATTTCCTTCAAGAACTTGCCGGTTACAACAGTTCCATGCAGTTCCATGCAGTTCCATGCAGTTCCATGCAGTTCGGGGCTGTGGCACAATCCTTCCCAGTCTCTTTCGGTGGCCGTGCTCTTCGCGGCCGCAGACCTCCTTGAGACCTCAGTCCGGGCCCTCTGTGGCACCATTCGTTGCTGGCCATTGCCAGGTAAGCTAAGCAGGATGCAGCCATTTGCGCACCATTTTTTCCATCACCCCAGTGGCCGATGATTTGCCTGCCGATGTCGAGTTAGCGAGCCGGATTCGCCAACTGGCAGTCGGCGAAATGCAGCCAGCCGAGCCGAACCTGCTGGCGCGACTGACCGAGTTGGGGCTTGAGTTTGAGTTGGTAGAAGCGCAGGTGCGCTTGCTCGCACCTCTCGAGTTGTTAGACCAGGCTGGCATTGTGGCCGGCTTGCAGGGTGCTGCGAGTAACCTGTTGTCTGAGCTTCACCTGTTTTGGACCGTCGACTCGACCAACACCTACCTGCTCAGGTTTGCTGGTGCTCACGCCGAGCAGCCGGGCGGGCAGATTTTCCAGGGCGCAGTTTGTCTGGCTGAGTGTCAGCTGGCAGGCAAGGGGCGGCGCGGCAAGCACTGGGTCAGCTCTTTCGGTAAAAATATTGCGGTCAGTATTGGCTGGCGCTTTGCGTTGCCGCCGGCGGCTATTGGCGGCCTCAGTCTGGTGGCTGGCATGCAGGTAGTTAAAACTCTGCGCGCTCTGGGTGTGGCCGATGTTGGGCTGAAATGGCCCAATGATGTGCTGCTGGGTAAGGGCAAGGTTGCGGGCATTCTTGTCGAGGTTGTGCCAACCACAGGCGCCACAGACGTGGTGATGGGGATTGGTATCAACTTTTCTTTAAGCGCTGCTGATGCCGATGGTATCGACCAGGCCTGGAGCGTCTTGCCGGCATCCGCAGGTCTGTCGCGTAACCAGTTGTGCCAGGCGCTGCTCGACAGTGTCTTGCCGGCCCTGGCGGAATTTGCGGAGACCGGTTTTGGTCCTTTCGCGGCGGAGTGGCCAGCGTACAACCTCTATCGCGACCAGTTGGTCCAGGTTGCCCTGGGTGGTCAAATTATTCAGGGTATAGACCAGGGGATTGATGAATCTGGTCAATTGCTGTTGCGCACAGCTGACGGAATCCGAGCATTTAATGCCGGTGAGGTTAGTTTGAGGCTGGTGACCTGACTCATGCGTAACATTTTCCTTTGCCTGCTCCTGGCTAACCTGGGCTTTTTTGCCTATCACCAGTCTCTGGCGCCAGCAGGCGCGATTCCGAGGGTTGCGCCATTGCAGCGGCCCGGTGTCAGCAGCATCGAGCTGGTACATGAGGTCAAGCACGCCGGGGTCCGCAATCGGCAACTCAGCCAAATCGTCAACAACGCCGTGTATGAGGCGCCGCGCATACCGGCAGTGGTACCCCTGGCGGATGCTGCTGTTACAGATTCCGCCGTTGCAGCTGCTGAGCCAGCCTGGGCGACGACCGCTGAGGTGCAATGTGCCGCGCTGGGTCCCCTGGCGGACTTGTTTGCCGCTCAGAATTTTCTCGAGAAGTTGCGCGCTCTCGGCTTGGATGTGATTTTGCAGGCCATTGATGAGTCTTCGGGTGACAGTAACTTTCGCGTGATCATCCCGCCGACCAAGACCTTGCAGGACGCATTCCGTAAAGTGCGGGAGCTGAAATCCAGTGATATCGACGCTTATGTGATCACCCAGGGCGAGGACGCCTTGGGTATCTCGCTGGGTTTGTTTGCCAGTCTTAATGCAGCGCAGAACGCCCAGGGTCGATTTAACGCAGACGGCTACACAACGCAGCTGCGGGAAATAACGCAGCTGCAGCGGACCTTTTGGGTATTTGCCGCCCGGGCCGGTGAGGATCTGGTGGTCGATCCGGCTCTCTGGGAGTCTATTCTGGTTGATTTTCCGCAAATTCAGCAAATAAATCGACGATGCCCCGAAAATAAACCCGGAGTTGTTTGAACACTTGCTCCACTTCGCATAAAATCCGCACCCTGTCTGACACGGCTGTAAAAAGTCGATGCCGCTATAGCTCAGCTGGTAGAGCAACTGATTTGTAATCAGTAGGTCCCGAGTTCGACTCTTGGTGGCGGCACCAGAGATGGCAGAGGTTGTAAAAAGGGAAAAAGTCAACGGCAGTGAACCAATACTGATGACGCATGCTGAAGCTTGCAAAGCAGTTTTTTGCAGGCCGGGTTTTCTTGTTACTAAATTTTGTTTGACATAGCAGTGGTTCGAAGGCAGAATCTAGCGCCTCTTTCTGGGAGGGGTTCCTGAGTGGCCAAAAGGATCAGACTGTAAATCTGACGCGCAAGCTTCGGTGGTTCGAATCCACCCCCCTCCACCAAAGTGGAGCCTGGTTTTTGTTTCGACTGGCGCTATGTATGACAGGCAAATTTAGTTTGACAGGTAAATTGTGAAGGACCTGCGGGTATAGTTCAGTGGTAGAACCTCAGCCTTCCAAGCTGATGACGCGAGTTCGAGCCTCGCTACCCGCTCCAGTGCTGCACCTCGAATATTGCACACTGCGTAAACTGCATGCCGGCCGATTGATTGGTCTGGATGAGATGCCCAGGTAGCGTGTAAAGAAGTTTGCAAAGAAATACGCTCATATAGCTCAGTCGGTAGAGCACTTCCTTGGTAAGGAAGAGGTCACCGGTTCGAATCCGGTTATGAGCTCCACTTTTTTGATTGGATTATCTGGTTGGATTATCTGGTTGGATTAAAAGTGTAGTGGTTCGACAGTAGTGGTTGGACAGTAGTGGTTGGACGATAGTGGCTTTAAATAGATATTAAGTTGATTGGTAGAAACAGGTTTTTAAGGCTTTGCGAAAAATCTAAACGGCTTTTAGCTAAGACTTTAAAAGTTAAGAGAAGACTTTTGGCAGAATACATAACATTGCTAACCAGCTGTTTTTGTTCTGGCGCGAATTAAGGAGATCTAACGGAAAATGGGCAAAGAAAAGTTTGAACGAAAAAAACCACATTTGAACGTTGGCACCATTGGTCACGTTGACCATGGCAAGACGACCTTGACCGCGGCGATCACCAAGGTGTGTGCAGAGACCTGGGGTGGCACTTTTCAGGCATTTGACAAGATTGACAATGCCCCTGAAGAGCGCGCTCGTGGTATTACCATTTCTACGTCGCACGTTGAGTACGATTCCCCGAACCGTCACTACGCCCACGTTGATTGCCCAGGTCACGCTGACTATGTGAAAAACATGATCACCGGTGCGGCGCAGATGGATGGCGCCATTCTGGTGGTATCAGCCGCTGACGGCCCCATGCCCCAGACTCGCGAGCACATTCTGCTGTCGAAGCAGGTTGGCGTACCCTACATCATCGTTTTCATGAACAAAGCGGACATGGTTGACGATGAAGAGTTGCTGGAATTGGTAGAAATGGAAGTGCGTGAACTCCTCGACCAATACGATTTTCCGGGTGATGACACCCCCATTGTCATCGGCAGCGCACTCAAGGCTCTGGAAGGCGAAGAGTCTGAGATCGGCACCAAGGCCATCCTCAGGTTGGTAGACGCCCTGGATTCTTACATTCCAGAGCCGGTGCGGGCAATTGATCAGCCGTTCCTGATGCCAATTGAAGATGTATTTTCCATCTCTGGCCGCGGCACTGTTGTCACCGGTCGAATTGACCGTGGTATCGTCAAGGTCGGTGATGAAGTGGAGATTGTTGGTATACGCGACACCCAGAAGACCACCTGTACTGGTGTTGAGATGTTCCGCAAGCTCCTCGACGAAGGTCGTGCTGGTGAGAACGTGGGCGTGTTGCTACGTGGTACCAAGCGCGATGACGTTGAGCGTGGCCAGGTGTTGTCAAAGCCAGGTTCAGTGAAGCCACACACCAAGTTTGAAGGGGAAGTATACGTTTTGAGCAAGGATGAAGGCGGCCGTCATACGCCATTCTTCAAGGGCTACAAGCCCCAGTTCTTCTTCGAGACCACCGATGTAACGGGCTCATGTGAATTGCCTGAGGGCATCGAGATGGTGATGCCTGGCGATAATGTCAACATGCAGGTAGAGCTGATATCACCAATCGCCATGGAAGAAGGCCAGCGGTTTGCTATCCGTGAAGGTGGTCGTACTGTTGGCGCCGGCGTGGTTGTGAAGATTTTCGCCTAAATAGATGCGGCAGCAGCGCTTGGCGAAAAGAGCCTTGCCTGCGCCCACTTCTTTGAGCGTAAGTTTGA
>JANQYP010000004.1:6192-8881 GCA_030728785.1 Pseudomonadales bacterium | reverse complement strand
CCCTGCTGCTCTGCGGCCGGCATCACCGGCTGTTACACGAGGGCGGGTTCAGCATTCAGGCCAATCATAACCATGAATGGTACTTCAGGAGCGCGGCGGGGAAGATATTGCAGTGACTGGGTTTGTTGATATTTGCGAGGG
Source organism: Pseudomonadales bacterium (assembly GCA_030728785.1). Lineage (GTDB taxonomy): Bacteria > Pseudomonadota > Gammaproteobacteria > Pseudomonadales > Azotimanducaceae > UBA4582. Next base: position 8,740 of record JANQYP010000004.1, on the reverse strand, counting down.
TCTTTTACCGTTGTCACGCCCTACAGAAAGCGCCTGGTCAATCCTCCCCCAAATCCTTGCGCAGGGATTTCTTCGCACCATGCCTGGTCTTGCTGTCCAGGCGCTTGCGCACCGATGATCGGCTGGGACGGCTGGCGCGGCGCTGTTTATGCTTGAACTGGGCCTTGGCCAGCAGTTCATCGAGCCGGTCAATGGCGTCCTGGCGGTTGTTTTCCTGGCTGCGGCTGCGCTGGGCCTTAATCACCAGAATGCCATCAGTGGAAATGCGCCGGTCGCGCAGGGCCAGCAGATCAGCCTTCAGGCTTTCTGGCAGGCTCGAGGCATGAATATCAAAACGCAGGTGAATGGCCGTGGAGACCTTGTTGACATTCTGGCCACCGGGGCCCGATGCGCGAATGGCACTGAAATCCAGCTCGCTCTCGGGTATATCGGTGGCTTTATACATGCTTATTCCTGGTCTGGAGACTAGTTCCTGGTAACAGCAGGGTCACTCAGACTCAGGCCCGCGACATGAACTTGGCATTGGTGGTGTTGATCTTGATCACCTCACCCTGCTCCACATATTCCGGCACCTGCACCACCAGCCCGGTGGCCATGGTGGCAGGTTTGGTGCGGGCGCTGGCGCTGCCACCCTTGATGGCCGGGGAAGTCTCCTGGATGGTCATGGTCACAGACTGGGGCAGGTCAATGGCCACAAGTTTGTCCTGGACGATCAGCGCAGTAATACCCTCAAGACCATCAGTCAGGTATTCCAGCTGGTCCTCAAGGTCATCCTTGGCCAGGCCGTGCTGGGTATAATCGGCCGTGTCCATAAACATATACATGTTGTTATCAACATAGGAAAACTGTACTGAAACCCGCTGGCAGTCGGCCAGTGGAAACACATTGTCACTCTTGCAGGACTCATCACGTTTCTGACCAGTAACCAGATTGTTAAATCGGATCTTGTACAGAGTGGATGCACCCCGCGACGATGGGCTTTTGGCATCCAGGTGTTTGACCACATGCGGCACGCCGTCTATATCAACGACATCGCCGCGCTTGAGTTCACTGGCTTTTGGCATGGTAAGTTCTTACACTCGGTTGGCTGGTTAAGAGGCGCCATTGTACAGGTTTTAACAAGGGCATATTTCAATGTTTGAAAAAAACGACCTGCTGACTATCGCCAGCATGCCCATGCCCTTTGGCAAATATCAGGGGCATCTGCTCATCGACCTGCCCGAGCCCTATCTGCTGTGGTTTGTAGACAAGGGTTTCCCCAACGGCCGCCTCGGGGATTTGCTGCAACTGACCCTGGAAATCAAAATTAATGGCCTGGAGGCATTACTCGACCCCTTTCGGCCAACAACCCCGGCGGCGACTAAACCAGCGGCCGCATTCGTCTTTCGAGCCAGTCCAGCAGCAGACCATTAGTCGCCTTCGGCTGCTCCTGCTGAATCCAGTGCCCGCAGGGTAAGGTGTGGACCTCCAGGTCGGCGACATACGCTGACATATCAGCCTTTGGCACCATGTCATGCTCGCCATAAATCATTAATGCCGGTTGCCGCACAATCTGCTCAACATCTGCCGTGGTGGCCCAGTTACGGGAAAAATTGCGATACCAGTTACTGGGCGCCATAAAGCCACCGGCACGAAAGGCCGCGACAAAAACCGCCAGCTCCGCCTCGCTCATCAGCAGCTCACCCTGGTCCAGCACCATGTCTGCGAGTTTGATAATGGTCTGGCCATTGGGTTCGCCGCCAGTGGCTGCAGGGCTCAGCCACTGTTTGGTGCGGTACATGTTGCGCAGAAATTGCTCGGGGTTGCGATCAAAGGCTGCCGCTGCAACGCCTGGCTGGCGGTTGAAGTGCACGATATAGAACTCAGGCCCCAGCATCTTTTCCCAGAAGTCGAGGGGGTCCGCCGGCTCTCTGGGGAAAAACGGCACTGACAGGTTAGCGATACCCAAGACGCGCTCAGGGTGCAGCAACGCATGCTGCCAGACGATAATGGCACCCCAGTCATGTCCCACATAGATGGCCTTGTCGATCCCCAGCAGATCCAGCAGGGCCACATGGTCACCGGTCAAATGGTGGATATCGTAGGCCTCGACGGCGGCGGGCTTGCTGGAGCGGCCGTAACCACGCTGGTCGGGGGCAATCACATGGTAGCCGGCCTGCACCAGCGCCGGCACCTGGTGCCGCCAGCTGAACGCCAGCTCCGGCCAGCCGTGGCACAACACCAAGGGAATGCCGCCCTGGCCAGCCTCATGCACCGCCAGCTCAATACCATTAACCTGCAGCAGGCGCGCTTCGGGGAAATTCAGCATGGGTTTACCTCGTGGTTGGAGCACTAATAGTTGGAACACTAATGGTTGGAGTACTAATGGATGTAACAGGCGCAGGCTGGTCACTCTGACGGCCCACCATCAACCCAGGTCATGGTTTCATCAGGCTTCATCGTGCTTGTTCGAGCTTGTTCGAGCTTGTTCGAGCTTCATTAACAGCTTCAATCACATGCAGGTTCGAATCTACTGATAATCACTGACCCATTCCGCGGCATTGAGCTG
>JANQYP010000004.1:4070-6092 GCA_030728785.1 Pseudomonadales bacterium | reverse complement strand
CAGCGTATAACACCCTACCCCGCGATGCCAAGACCAGATTTCAGTCAAAGCAACTGGCGCCGCGATACCCGGCCTTGCTCCTCGGCAGGTGGGTTGACTCAACGGCCCCGGCACGGAACAATGGCCCGCGCCTTAACCGGCAGGCCCGCGCCGACGGGCACAAGGCACAGATAGACAAAAACCAACAACAAAAACCAACAACAAAAGGATTTCCCATGGCTATTGGCGTCGTTGCAAAACTGGCGGTTAAACCCGGCAAAAACGCGGAATTTGAGACCATCTTTGGTGAATTGCAGGCGGCTGTTGCCGCTAATGAACCAGGCAACAACTACTATGGTCTGCACAGGTCCCGCAGCGATGCGCAGGCCTATATTGTCCTCGAGCAGTATGCCGACCAGGCCGCCCTGGAGGCCCATGGTGCCTCTGCCCACTTCAAGGAAATTGGCGCACGCATGGGCAGCTGCCTTGCCGGCCGGCCTGATGTTGAATATATGGACGCCGTCTGAGCCACAATCGGCAGGGGCTTTTCCTTGCTCTGAGTGCTAGATTGAGCCACCTTATTTCCGGCACTGGCGAGCGATACCAATGGCAACAGAGATTTTACCCACCCGACGGGTGGATTTTTCCACCAAACTTTTCTACGGTTTTGGTGCAGTCGCCAACGGTGCCAAGAGTAATGGCTTTAACTACCTGCTGCTGTTTTATTACAGCCAGGTAGTTGGGCTGCGCGCCGATCTTGTGTCTATCGGTATTCTGATTGCGCTGATCTTTGATGCCGTGTCGGATCCTCTGGTCGGCTTTATCTCCGATAACTTTCACTCGCGCTGGGGACGCCGCCATCCGTTTATGTATGCCTCTGGCATACCCGTCGCCATCGCCTATTATTTTCTCTGGTCACCACCGGCCTGGGATGAAAATATGCTGTTCCTGTATTTCGTCTCCATGGCGGTGCTTATCCGCACCCTGATTACCTTTTACGAGATTCCGGCCACAGCCCTGGTGGCAGAATTGACAGACGATTATGACCAGCGCACAGAGATGATGAGCTTTCGCTACTTTTTTGCCTGGTGGGGTGGCCTGACCATGGCGATTCTCAATTACCTGGTGTTCCTGCCTGAAGAAAAGGGTGGCCTTGAATATGTCCAGGGCTGGCAGAACTATGGCCTGGCAGCCTCCATCATCATCTTTTTGTCCATCATGATCTCCACCGCCGGCACCCATCGGCATATACCCTTCCTGCGCCAGCCACCACCCAAGCAGGACTTTGACATGCAACGCACCATTGGCGAACTCAAGGAGACGCTGTCGAACCGCTCCTTTTTTGCACTGTTTATCTCAGCCTTGCTGAGTGCCGTGGCGGCGGGCGTCTCCACCTCACTGAGCATCTATTTTTCCCGGCATTTCTGGGAATTTACCAGTACCGAAATTGGCTATATGAACCTGCCCTACTTCCTCTCAGCCTTTCTGGCCCTGCTGATTGCGCCCTGGGTCTCACGCCGGATCGGTAAAAAACACGGCGCCATGCTGGTGGCGGGCCTCGCCTTTACCATGGCACCCATGCCTTTTATCCTGCGCCTGCTGGGCTGGTTTCCGGACAATGGCACAGACGCCTTGTTCTGGACCCTGGTGGTCTTTAATGCCGTTGAGGTGACATTGATCATTACCTCGTCTGCGCTGATTGCCGCCATGATTGCGGACGTGGTTGAAGACAGTGAACTACGCACCGGGCGGCGCTCTGAGGGTATCTTTTTTGCCGCCAACAGTTTTGCCCAGAAGGCTGTCAATGGCCTTGGGGTGGTGGTTGCTGGCCAGATACTGGCCTATATTCAGTTTCCCACCCAGGCCAAACCCGGCGACATACCCCAGGAGACTCTGTTCGAGCTGGCCTACCTGTATATCCCGGTACTCCTGATGTTTTATTTGAGCGCCCTCGCCACGCTGAGCCTGTACCAGATCAATCGAGCCGACCACAGCGCCAATCTGCGGCGCCTGGCAGAACCCAAAGAGCGCCTGGTCTGACAG
>JANQYP010000004.1:0-3970 GCA_030728785.1 Pseudomonadales bacterium | reverse complement strand
ACAAGGCTCAAGGCTCTTGTCGTCGCTGCTGCAGCTTGGCTGTCAGCCAGCGGCCCAAACGCTGCACCTGGCCAAGGGTTTGGGTCAGCACGGCCAGGGTCGCCAGGCCAACCAACTTGGCCCGATCCTTGACGCTGCCGTGCTCCATGCGCGCCAGCGTTGAATTCATCCCCTTCAGCAGCGGCGAGGCTTCAGTCCAGTATTTCACCCGCCGCGACACCTTGGTCACCAGGTACAGGGCGACACCCAGAAACAACACACCGGGAATCACCGGCACCACCAGTCCCAGCAGGCCAATCAGCACACAGGCCAGCGCCAGCACTATGTATAAAACCTTACTGGAGAACGCCAGGGGTAAATGTTTTGCCGGGCGACGGGGTAACTGAGAAGGTAGCTGAGAAGGCAGCTGAGAAGAGTCTGCAGCAGCATTACCTGCTGAATGCTCCTGCCGATCATGGGGTGATATCATTCTGAGCCTGTCCTTTATTTCCAATTGATGACTCTCAAGATTGGTTCGATCACCAGCGGCACATTTAGTTCGACCTGTTTGACTTTCCTTAGCAAGGCGCCGTGCCAGGCCACCGGTCAGTGCTAATTTACCACTGGCGAATGGTGATCTTGTGATGGGCTTCACAATGGCCCAGGCTGATCCTGCTACTATCTCTTTCAACCTGCGCCAGGTACCCCGCTTGTCTGTCAGCGCGGCACAGGTCGCCGGCTCGACATGAATCACCTCACCATCAAGCGCTGCCAGACTGAACACCGGCTGAATTTGTCATTAACGGATTGCCACGCAGGACACATCAACATCATGGACCAACTGCTTCAACGGCTGACACCCGACAACATTACCGCAGCGCTGCAGGGCTTCTATGCGCCGGCCAAACCCACAGGTCCGGCCATTGCCAGGCCTGAGCTGATTGAACTGCTGGAACGCCTGCCGGCATTATCGGCAGAAGAACATGTTGACCCCATGCTGGTGCAGATTGAAAAACATCATCGTGGCACCCTGCTTACCCAGGAAGACCATGCACTGCTGGCCTATGTCGATGACTGCGTGACCCAGATCCTGCGCCAGACCGACCTGGACTTCAGGATTGAGGCATTTATCCGCGACCTGACACCCTTTATTGCCAGCATCGCCCTGCGCGACGGTGTTAAGGCCATCTTTGAGCCCCAACCTATTCTCAATCTCATCGATACGCTGATCAATGAAGGTATTGGCTGGAGTGAAGATCTTGGCGTGCTTGGTGAGCAATTTATGGCAAAAATTGAATCCATGGTGCGCGCCATGGTCACCCAGCGCCTGTCGCTGGCTGAGTGCCAGACTGAACTGGAGCAGCTGTTCGCCAGGGAAAAACCCATCACCAAGAAAATGGAACAGCGCCTGCTGGATACGGAAATGAAGGTGCTGCACGGCCAAAAAGCCCGTTATCATGCCGCCGAATTACTCAACCAGCAGATGCTCAACAAACCACTGCCGCTGTTCATTATTTTTATGCTGCAAGGCTCCTGGTACGAATTTCTGCAGCAGGTGTTTCGCGAGTGTGGTGCGGACTCCGCCGCCTGGAGCAAGGTAGCCAAACTGACCGAGGCGGTGATCTGGTCAGCCCAGCCACAAGCAGATACGCAGCGCCACCAGACCTTGATGAAAAGCCTGCCAGGCCACGTTCAAGTGTTCTGTGAACAGCTCGACTTTGATACCGCCGCCGTGACCGCCTGCCTGGCAGATCTCGAATCCGAACACGAAGCCATTCGCTGCGGCACGCCCTCGAGCGCCTGCGATTTTGCGTTGATCAATGTTGATGCCTCACCTCTGAAGGTGCAGCAGCGCCTGGATGCAGAGGCCATGGCAAAAATTCCCAGCCTTGCAGCCGGCCAGTGGTATTTGCTTGACGACAAGGACCAAGCCGACGAAAAGCTGGCGCGGGTCAAGCTTATCCTGAACTGGCAGGATTCTATGCGCCTGCTCTTCACCAACCACAACCGGCGCAAGGTTCTGCACATGAATTACGCCGAATTTGCCTACAACATGGCCGAGGGTAACCTGAAGCCGCTGAATCCCCGGGCCTGCAGCTGGGAGATCATCAAACAGCATTTGTCAGTGGTGGTCGAGGGTGTGCAGGCCCAGAAACAACTGGCTGGCAGTGTCGATACCGCCGCAGACAAGCAGGCCCTGACCCGCGAGTACCTCAGCGGTCGCAAGCGGGACCTGCTGCGCGCCCGCAAACAGCACCAGCGGAATGCCAGACTGAAGCTGCAACGGACCCAGCTACTCCGTGAAAAAGCCCAACAGAAGGTTGATGCTGCCACTGCGGCGATCAACTCATTACGCACTGATGCCTGGCTCAAGCTGCCGGTTATGGAAGGTACCCTGACACCCTGTAAGCTGGTGGCTGTTATTCCCGCCGCCGACAACTATATTTTTGCCAATCGCAACGGCCTTAAAGTCGGCGAGTTCACCAAGGGCCAGCTGGTGCAGATGCTGATCACGGAAAACAGCGAGATTCTCGATACCGGCGCTGAGTTTGCGCGCGTTCTGTCCGATATGGTTGTGGCACTGCGGCAGAACAAGCACAAAAGTTATGACGAGTTGACGCGCATGTCAGCTTAGGCCTTCATACAGACTCAGACCTGCATGCAAACAAAGGCGCAGAAGTGCAGGCTGGGTGGCAATGTCCAGATGCTGGAAATGCGGAGTGCCGCCCTCTCAGCTGACCTTATTGCGGCCATAATCCAGCGCCAAACTCAGATACTGCAAAAACTCGCGATACCGAGTATTTCAAACTCAAGATCCGACGTTATCCCTGCCTGACAAGGACTCAATGTTTTATGTGACGCCCTGAATATCACTCACAAGACCGGAGAAGAGCCTAAATTTTTCTATTGCCAGAGTGCATTCATCGGTACCGCATAACAATTGGCTTGAGTCAGCGGCAAAGTGTTATTGCCACAATAGAGTAAGATGCCACCCTGAAAGCGCTTACCTGCCTGAGCGGCCAAACGGGCCAGACCTGCACTGTCTTTTGGGTTGATACTGGCTGCTTTTTTTACTTCTACTCCCCAAAGCTGTTGGCCACGTTCTATCACCAGGTCAACTTCTATCTGGTCTTTATCGCGGTAATGGCTGAATTTAAAATCACTGCCTATCCAGCTGGCCTGGCAAATAAGCTGCTGAACGACAAAACTTTCTAATACAGGGCCAAAATTGCTTTTATGGTTATTCCAGTCGTCGGTTTTTAACCCGCCTAGCGTAGTCGCAAGGCCGGAATCAATAACGTGTACTTTGGGTGTCTTCACCAACCTTTTAGACTGGTTACGATGCCAGGCGGAAAGCCTGCGCACTAAAAACAGGCGCTCAAGTATGCTCAAGTATTTTTCAGTGGTCTCCCGGGTCATTTTTAACTCATTAGCCATGCTACTGACATTGAGTAAAGTGCCCGTCCGGTAGGCCAGGAATGGCCGCAATATCTTTAACATCGCGCTGAATAATGGCATTCAGATATTGCCGATGCCATTGTCTGGCTCTGGCAGCCGAGCGAGTATTCGGTTCTGGGTAGCCACCCTGGCATACAGCTTCAGCGACACCCTCAATAACACTCTGCTCTCCAATGATTTGCGGAGCTATTTTTCCGCTAATCAAAGAGCTAAGCAGGGAGTTTTCATTGCGGTGCTTCTCTTGTTCCGTTAATGGAAACAGGTTTAATACTTCGGCTCTTCAGGAAAATTAGTGGGTGACAATATGCCTCGTCAGAAAAATTCACAGGTAGTTTTCGGGACTGGCAGCACTCCAAATGCATGATATGAAGCGATTTCCGCCGCACGACAGGGATGAGAACTTCTGAGTTTTTACTCTGACCCCAATATTCAGATCCGTGAGTTTGACATTCGCCAGGGCTGGAAATCCTGGCTGTGCAACAGCAGCGCTGAGTGGCTGAACTTTAAATGTGGCATGTCCCTGGGCACAGCC
>JANQYP010000003.1:40367-43228 GCA_030728785.1 Pseudomonadales bacterium | reverse complement strand
CCCTTTTATCAACCTCCATCTGCCTTCCGCTACTGCGCTTACCGCTCCCAGCTTAGGCCTGTTTTTTTACCCACTGTATTTTATCCACAGTTCTTTACCCGCAGTTCTTTACCCGCGGGGCGTTACCTATAATGCTCGTTGCCCATAATAATCGTGCCGCTGGCGGCAAACATACCGCCAACCCCGTGGGTGACGGAAATTTTTGCGCCGCTGACCTGAGCAGGCGCCGTACCTCGCAACTGCCTGACACTCTCCTGCAAGGCATACATGCCATACATACCTGAGTGCATATAGCTTAGACCACCGCCATTGGTATTCATGGGTAACTGTCCGCCAATCGCAGTATTACGCTCCTCAATGAATGCTCCGGCTTCGCCCCGACCACAGAAACCCAGGTCCTCAAGACCATAGAAAGGCAAATGCGCAAAAGCATCGTAGATCATCAGGTGGTCGACATCAGCATGGCTGATACCAGCCTCCTCAAAAGCCCTTTGGCCTGCCACCCGAAATGCCCGCGAACTTGTGAAGTCGGCCATCTGGCTAATCATGGGAGTTTCCACACTTTCACCCGTACCCAGAATGTAAACCGGCTTATGGGGAAAGTCGGCGGCCCTGTCGGCGCGCGTCAGGATCAGTGCACCACCACCATCCGTTACCAGGCAACACTCAAGCTTAGTAAACGGATAGGCGATCATGCGGTCGTTCAGCACCTGCTCGACGGTGATGGGTTCTCGGTAGGAAGCACGAGGATTCAATGCCGCCCATTCGCGCTGGACCACTGCCACCATGGCCAGTTGCTCAAGGGTGGTACCGGTTTCGTGCATATACCGAAGAAACGGGATGGTAAACGTTGAGGTTGGTCCCATAATGCCGTAGGGCATCTCAAACTGCCCGGACAAGGATGCCCGACCGCCGCCATGATAAGCTCCGCGGCCGACATTGGAGCGGCCACTCTCACCATGGGTAATCAACACGGTGTTGCACAAGCCTTCATTAATGGCAGCCGCGGCATGGCGTACATGGAGCATAAAAGAGCAACCCCCCACCGCAGTGCCGTCCACCCAAGTGGGCACAATACCCAGGTAGTGTGCCAGATTTGTCGGTGACTCACCCGCCGTCGCGACACCATCTATATCCGCCAAGGTCAAACCAGCATCCGCCAAGGTATTCAGCGCCGCATCAGCGTGCAGCTGCAGTTGGCTGACATGTGGAATTTTTCCCAGCTCAGTTGTTTCCGCAGCCCCGACTATCGCAATAGATCCTGGTCGCATTTATTGACCCTCTCTGGGCTGAAAATAAGCTAAGGTAACGTCGTCAGAAACCGCTTCAAACACCACCTGCAGGGCCATGTCGAGCTGCAGAGCCGCTGGCGTCTGGGGTGTGTGCACAATATTCGCCATCATTCTCGGGCCCTCTTCAAGGGTCACCACGGCAATGGCATAGGGACCATTAAAGGCAGGATGAGGGCGATGATTAATCACGTAGCTGTATAGCGTCGCCCGACCACTGGCCACAAAAACTGACACTGACCTGCAGGCGCAGGCAGGACAAAAAGGTCGAGGCGGGAAATACACCTGCTGACAGTCATCACAACGCTGCAGGCACAACTGCCCGGCCTTTGTGCCCGCCCAAAAATGCGCTGTCTCCGGGGTTTCCACCGGCAGCGGGATTTTGGTTTTATCCGCAAAAATATCCAACATCAACTGCTCTCCTGGTTGTCTTACAATTCCTGAACAGACACTGGCCCAGCCGTATCTCGCCTCACCCCAAGGCGGAAGCTGGTGGGCCCCTTAAATATCCAGCAGCACCCTGCGCCAATCGAAATCCGTGTCACCCAGCACATAAAAATACGGGTTCAGCAGCCCTGCCTTACGGTTATAACGCAGTGGTTCCAGGTGAACATCAACCACCTCACCACCTGCGGCACAAACCACAGCATGAGCCGCGGCCGTATCCCACTCGGATGTCGGTGCAAGCCGCGGATACAGGTCCGCTGCACCTTCAGCAATCAGGCAGAGCTTCAGCGAGCTACCCATGTTAACCGTCGCCACCCCTGCAAAGTGTTTTTCCAGACTCGCCATGCACAGCGCCATCTCGGGGCTTGAGTGGCGTCGACTGGCGACAACAGCAAGAGGTTCACCTGCAGCAAGGCGCGGCGCAAGTGGCCTGACCTGAATTTTCTGGCGGCTGCCGGCACGCTCAACAAATGCCACAGGTAGCTCGCCCGGGCTGGAAAAGCCCGCATAAAGAACATTCAATACGGGTACATAAACCACCCCAAGCACCGGTACCCCGTCGTCAACCAAGGCGATGTTAACGGTGAATTCACCGTTGCGACTGATAAATTCTTTGGTACCGTCAAGGGGATCCACCAGGAAATAACTTTGCCAGTCCTGGCGCTCACTGAAGGGCAGGGCCTCGTCTTCTTCAGACAAAACCGGCACCTGCGGGGCAATCGCCTGCAGTCCCGCCAGGATCACTCTATTCGCCGCAAGGTCAGCAGCGGTCAAAGGCGAATCATCAGATTTACTCTCGACACCCAGATCCTCGCGCCCATAAATCTCCAAGATGGCTGCGCCCGCATTCCGGGCAACAACCATCAGGGCCTCCAACATCTCTGGCAGTCCTGGTGTTACTGCATCCTGCCTTGCATCCTGCATATATATGCCTCGCCGTTATTCATTAGTTGAACGTTATTCATTAGCCGAATGCTATTCATTAATCGCGTGCTAATCACTAAGCGAATTTGGTGACGGTCCAGATGATGATAAAGTAATCGCGCACGGTTTCAGCCATGACGATAACACTGACCAACACTTTGACGAACGCTTTGACCAAAACATCAACCATAAGATCGACCA
>JANQYP010000003.1:29999-40267 GCA_030728785.1 Pseudomonadales bacterium | reverse complement strand
ACCATAAGATCGACCACAGGATCGAAACTGACAGTGATCATGGATGGTAGCGCGGTCCGAGCCTTTCAAGACAGCCCTTTGCTGCATCAATATTCCTCAATAAAACCGAGACCCAGGCCATGAGCGGCGTCAGGATTGATAAATGGTTATGGGCCGCACGGTTTTTTAAGACCCGCGGCAAGGCCAAAGAGGCCATTGACGGCGGCAAGGTTCACCTCGATGGGTCGCGGGTTAAACCCAGCAAAGACATTGTTATTGGTCAGCAACTGACCATCCGTCAGGGTTTTGATGAGAAAACCGTTGTTGTCGCTGCGATAACAGCACAGCGCCGCGACGCGACGGCAGCTGCCTGTCTCTACACAGAAACCAGCGCCAGCATTGCCAAACGTGAATCGCTGCAGGCACAGCGCCAAGCAGCAGGCCCCATGCCGCAGCCCAGCGGCCGGCCAACAAAAAAAGACCGGCGCCTGATCCACCAGTTCCATGAGAATAACAAGGATTAAGTGTGTGTATCAGCGGGGCCGAATTTGGCATACCCTGGCCCCTTTAACATTGGTCCTCTTGTTGGCAAGATGCTGTGGGCAAGATGCTGTGGGCAGTATCTTGAGCACTAAGACCATTGACTGGAATAGCAAAGGCATGGCGCGTTTTTTATCAAGCTTTATATTAGACATATCAGGCATAGTTGGCATAGCTGACAACCAGCCATCCCAGATCGAGATTCTCCATGTCCGCAATTACTGAGCAAACGGTCAGCGAGCATATCGACCTGCAACCGGCGGCACTGATCCAGCAGGCTCTGTTGCGGCTTGAGGGGCAACTTACAGACACTGGCGCACTGGCGGTCAGCACCGGCCCGCGTACGGAGCGCCACCCCCTCGACCGGTTTATTGTCAACGAGCCCAGCACCAATGACAGTATCGATTGGGGCCCTGTCAACCAACCCGTCAGCAGCCGTCAGTTTGACGACCTCTGGTCCCGGGTCAGCGGTTATCTTGCCGATCGGGATACCTTCTCCACTGATCTGCACCTTGGCCAGGACCCGGAACACTATTTACCCATCTGCCTGAGAACAGAGACTGCCTGGCACAATCTGGCCGGCCAGATTCTATTTATCAGGCCCCAGACCTATAACCCCAAAGGCAAAGAGACCTGGTCAATTATTCACGCCGCCCATTTCAGCTGCGAACCGGCTCGTGACGGCACCCACAGCGAAGCCGCCATCATGATCAACTTTGCCAGACGCAAGATCATTCTGGCTGGCACGGGGTACACGGGCGAACTGAAGAAGGCCATGTTCACGGCGCAGAATTTTCTGCTGCCTGAAAAAGAGGTGTTGCCATTGCACTGTGCAGCGAATATTAGTGCCCAGGGCGAGGTCTGCCTCTTTTTTGGCCTGTCCGGCACGGGTAAGTCAACCCTGTCCGGCGACCCGGATCGCGCCTTGATCAGCGATGACGAACTCGGTTGGGATGAGGGCTGGGTATTCAATCTTGAAGATGGCTGTTATCCGCGCTGTATTAATCTCGACGCCACCACCGAGCCACAGACCTGGCAAGCCATTCGTTTTGGCGCCCTGCTGGAGAACGTTGTTATCGATCCTGTGACCCGGCGCCCGGACTATGCCGACAGTCAACTGGCTACCAACGCCAGGGCTTGTTATCCCCTGACTCACATAGCCAACCGTTTCACCACCCGGGCACCGGAGCCCGCCAATATTATTTTTCTCACCTGTGATCTCAGCGGCATCCTGCCGCCCGTGGCGAAGCTGAGCCGAGATGCTGCCGTGTATCATTTCCTCAGCGGTTATTCGAGCCAATGGGCAGCACCAAGTCATAATCGCAGCCAGAACAGCAGCCAGAACAGCATAAAGGACGGCAGCACAACAGCCAGCAACACCACAGACGGAGATGCAGACAACACCGATATGGCCATGGGCACCACTATCGAAGCGCTGTTTTCTGCCTGTTACAGCGCGCCTTTTATGCCCAGGCCAGCAGCGCTGTATGCCGATTTATTCGCCCGCCGCCTGGATGATCACGAGACCAAGGTTTACCTGGTTAATACTGGCTGGTACGGCGGCAAAGCCAACGAGGGCGGTGAACGTTATAGTCTGGCAATGACTCGCCGACTGATTACCGCCATCCAAACGGGCGAACTGCTGCAGACCCCCATGAGCCACCTTGAGCCGATGAATCTCAGTATCCCAACACAGTTATCAGGCTTTGATCCACGATTGCTTGACCCACGCAGCGCCTGGCCCAGTGCGGCGGCTTACACCGAAGCTGCCAACCATCTGGCAGGGCTGTTTGTCGACAATTTCAAGCAATTTGACGTCGCCACTACGGTAGTTGACGCCGGCCCTCACCGAACTTCCTCTTTTACAGGCTAAAACCAGCGCAATGACCACACCTGCAAACACCACCGTGCCAGACACTAGCCTGACGTTCCTCAGCAAGGCTTACAGCGGCGACAAGCTTACCTTTAACCGCGGCATCGAAAGAGAGGCGCTGCGAGTCGATGCCAGCGGCAAACTGGCGCTGACACCACACCCACTGTTCCTTGGCTCAAAACTGACCCACCCCACCATCACCACGGATTTTTCCGAATCACAACTGGAGCTGATTACACCCGTTGCCCATTCCGCTGACCAGGCATTAACCTTGCTTAATGATGTCCACAGGTTTGTCTATTCCGGCCTCAATGATGAGGTGCTCTGGTCAGCCAGCATGCCCTGCGTCCTGAGGGACGATCCCAATATTCCGCTGGCACAATATGGCACATCCAATCTCGGCCGCCTGAAGACCACGTACAGGAATGGCCTGAGCACCCGCTATGGCCGAGCCATGCAGACCATCTGCGCCATCCACTACAATTTTTCAGTGGACAAGTCGTTCTGGCAGCACCTGGCGGTCCTGGAAAACCAGACCCATGACAAACATTATCGCTCCAGACGCTACTTTGACCTGATGCGCAATTTTCGCCGCCTGTCATGGCTGCCAGTGTATCTTTTTGGGGCTTCACCGGCGGTCTGCAAGAGTTTTGTGCAGGGCCGCCAACACCAGCTGCAGGAATTTGATGCCGGCAGTCTTTATCACCAAAATGCCACATCCCTGCGCAATGGCGACCTGGGTTACCAGAGTGAGACTCAGGCCGGGATGCTCAATGTCTGTTATAACTCCCTGGAAAATTACGTCAGCACCATTGCCAGCGCCATTGGTACACCCCACGCGCATTACCAGAAGCTGGGGGTCAAACGGGACGATCAGTACCTGCAGGTCAGTGGCAATATCCTGCAGTCTGAAGCTGAGTTCTATACCACCATACGTGCCAAGTGTGTGCCGCCCAAGGGCGAGAATTTCCTTAAGGTGCTGAAAGAGGATGGGGTCGAGTACATCGAGGTACGCCTGCTTGACGTCAATCCGTACCTGCCCCTGGGCATTGATGCCTCGCAGATTCATTTTCTTGATGCGCTGCTGCTGTACTGCCTGTTAACCGCCAGCCCGGATCACGATGACCAACTCTGCGCCAGTGTCAGTAACAATGTTCGAGCGGTAGTCTACAACGGCCAGGATACACGCACCCTGTTGAACGATATGGGCCGCGATCGGAACGTTAAATCCTGGGGCACAGAAATCCTGGACGGGGTCATGGGGGTGGCGCGGTGGCTGGATAGGGTCAATGGTGTTGAGGTCTACCAACGCAGTGTCGCCGCGCAACAGGCCAAGGTGACAGACTCTGGGCTTATCCCCAGCAGCAGAATCATTGAGGATATGCGTGCTGACGCCAAGTCTTTTGGCCGTTTTGCCATGGCGCAATCCCTGGCACACAAAGCGAGCTTTCAGCAGCAGGTCTTAAGCCGGGCAGAGTTGAGCTACTTTCAGGAGCTGGCAGCCAAATCGGTGCGCGACCAGGCGCTGCTTGAGTCCCAGCCGGGTCCCACGTTTGATGTTTACCTTAAGTCGCTGCTGGCTGCCTACAAGGCATTATGAACCATCTTGCACATTTTCTGCTGGCTGGCTCGGAAACGGGCCTGATTGTCGGCGGCTTTCTCGGCGATTTTGTGAAAGGCAGGCTGCCTGTTGAGGATAATCAGGGGCGCAGCGGCGACAGTTTGAACGCCGCACTGGCTGGCCTTGAGCACGGCATTGTTCGCGGTATCCGGCTGCACCGTGCCATTGACGGCTATACGGACAGTCACACCATCGTCAAACAATCCCAGCGACGCTTCAGCACGCCCCTTCGGCGCTTCGCACCGGTTATTACCGACGTTGTCTATGACCATTTCCTGGCTTGTCACTGGTCAAGGTTTCACACCACCAGCCTCAGCCAGTTTGCTGCAGAAGTTTGCCAGCTGGTGCTGAGCCGGCAGGCACTGCTGCCGCCCCGGGCCAAGCAACTGATCAGCAGCATGCAGCACCACCGCAGCATGGAGAATTACACCAGCCATGGCTTTGTGGACAGGACCCTGCAACATCTGTCATTGCGGCTGCGGCGCGAAAACCCGCTGCTCGCTGGCTTCAGCGAATTTCTCCATCAGCGTGAGGCATTGGAGGCAGACTTTCTGACGTTTTTTCCGGACCTCCTCGACTTTGCCAGTGACTGGCAGGCAGAACACCCGCTACGCCATGAGGCCCCTGCGAACAAACGACTGAACGCTGGACTGGCAAACGGCTGAGCAGCAGATCTTGCGTATATTCCTGACCTTATTCATGTTTGATGATTCGCCTGCAGCAACCACCGTTACATCATATTTCAGGTAACGCCATCTTCTTCTCAGCCTGTCCCGTCCTCAGACAACCAACTCGGCACGGAATGTATCTTCCAGACTTTTTCATCCATAATGCCGCCATCAGCACAGACCAAAATAATCACCCGTGATGCACTCGACTATCCTCAACACTTCATCGGCAGCCATCCAACCATGAGCCTACCTTCCTCGCGCATTATTTATTTGGGCCTGTTTAGCGGTTGCACGGCCTTGATGGCCGTTGCCCTGTATATGGAGCATGCCATGGGACTGGCGCCCTGTCCCCTGTGTATCATGCAGCGCATCATGGTGATAACCACCGCCTGTGTTGCCCTGTTGGCAGCGATCCATGGCCCGGGCAGGCTCGGCATCCAGGTTTACGGTGGTCTGGTGGCACTCGCGGCCACTGGCGGCGGGCTGCTCTCAAGCCGCCAGTTGTGGTTGCAGAGCCTGCCAGCGGACAAGGTACCCGCCTGCGGCCCCAGCCTTGATTACCTGCTTGATGTGTTTCCACTGACAGATGTACTCAGCATCGCCCTCAGTGGCGATGGCAGCTGCGCTGAGGTCGCATGGTCGCTGTTTGGCATCAGTATTCCCGGCTGGACACTGCTCGGTTTTGTGGGTTTGCTTACCGCAGGCCTGTGGCAGATAGCGGCACCGAAAATTTGACACGCAACATGTCCGCTCGCTAAAACCCCGGCATTAGCTACCCAGATTAGCTACCCAGGAGCCTGTCCCGAAGCCGGCACAAAAACGCCTTGGACCTGCTGCTGGCGGCAGCACCCTGAGTCGGTGGTACAATGGCCGGTCTGCCGGAGAACACTGCAACTATGTTATCGCTTACCAATCTTTCCTTGCGCCGGGGCGCCGACCTGTTGTTTGCAGGTGCGTCCTTTACACTGCACCAGGGCCGCAAAGTAGGCCTGGTGGGCGCCAATGGAGCGGGTAAAACCAGCTTGTTCAAACTGATTTTGGGCGAACTGGAAATAGACCAGGGTAGCCTTGATTACCCTCCGGAAACCCGCATTGCCCATTTGGAACAGGAAGCGCCCAGCAGCGACGAACTGGCTCTGGACTATGTACTGGCGGGCGACAAGGCACTGATGGCCACCCAGGCGGCCATCGAAAAGGCAGAGTCTGAGGGCAACTTCAGCCAGATTGCCAGCCTGCACGAGCGCCTCGACAGCCTCGACGGTTATACCGCCCGCTCACGAGCCGAGCAGTTGATGCTGGGCCTGGGGTTTAAGGCGACCGACTTTCAGCAACCCTTAAGGGCCTTCTCCGGCGGCTGGCGTATTCGGCTCAATCTGGCTCAGACCCTGATGACACCTTCTGACCTGTTGCTGCTCGACGAGCCCACCAATCACCTGGACCTGGATGCTATCGTCTGGCTCGGGAACTGGATCAAGGACTACCGTGGCGCGCTGATGCTCATTTCCCACGACCGGGAATTCCTTGATGAAACCGTGGATGGCATTGCTTACCTGCATCACCAGACCATAGAACTGTTCAGCGGCAACTATTCCCAGTTTGAAGTGCTGAAGGCGGCGCGCCTCGCCGAACAACAGAGCAACTATGAAAAGCAGCAACGCGACGTCAAGCATATGCAGGACTTTGTTCGCCGCTTTCGGGCCCAGGCCACTAAAGCCCGTCAGGCCCAGAGTCGTCTCAAGGCACTGAACCGCCTGGAACTGATTGCGCCGGCCCACATCGACTCACCCTTCCACTTTGAAATACCCCTGGCAGAAAAATTCTCAGACCCACTGTTATCCCTGGCGGACGCCGACATGGGCTACAAGACGCCAGTGTTGACCAATATTCGCCTGAGCCTGCATCCTGGCGATCGCCTGGGTCTGCTGGGACACAACGGCGCCGGCAAATCGACCCTTATCAAGACCCTGGTGGGTGAATTGGCATTGCTCAAAGGCCAGCGCCAGGAAGGCATGAACCTGAAAATTGGCTACTTTTCCCAACACCAGGTGGATGACTTGCATCTGCATGAGTCAGCATTGCAGCATATTCGCCGGCGTGATCCAAAACTGGGTGAACAGCAGATTCGCAACTATCTTGGTGGCTTTGATTTCCACGGTGACAAGGTGCTTGAACCGGTGCAGATTTTCTCCGGCGGCGAAAAAGCCCGCCTGGCACTGGCCGTGGTGGCCTTCAGCCGGCCCAACCTGTTACTGATGGATGAGCCCACCAACCATCTGGATATCGACATGCGCCATGCCCTGACCCTTGCCCTGCAGTCTTTTGAAGGAGCGTTGCTGCTGATTTCCCACGACCGCCATCTGCTCGCCAACACTGTCGACAGCTTTTTGCTGGTGGAGAATGGCAGCATTAGCCTGTTTGATGGTGACCTGGACGACTACCGCAAGCGGATCCTGAGCACACCGAAGCCTGAGGGTCAGAGCAGCAGCAAGGCAGCCGTCAAGGCAGCATCCGGCCAGGCAGTGCTGCCTGTTGCTGGCAAACAGGGCTTGGGAAAACAGGGCTTGGGAAAACAAAGCTCCGGAAAACAAAGCTCCGGAAAACAGGGTCGGCAACTAAAAACTCGCATCAAGACCCTGGAAGACCGGTTGGAACGCCTGCAGGCTAAACTCACTGCTACCGACACCGACCTCGCCAACCCTGACCTTTACCAACAGGGAGCTGACAACAATTTACAACGACTGCTGCGGGACAAGCTTGGCCTGGAAGAAGAGATAGCAGGCCTTGAGGAACAATGGCTCGAACATCACGAGATGCTTGAAGCCCTGGGCTGAAACAGCACCCAAGGTATCACTGACCCTGTTCCGCGAGGACCTCAAAAGCCTCGAGAATGCGCTTACCATTGGGTGCTGCCAGTATCTTGCGCGCCAGTTCCGCGCGGTTATTGGCGCGATTGGCGACGTGCATTTCCACCCCATGCCAGTGCACCATCTGTTCCCAGACAGGATCGAGAATCTGCGCACCCTTGATCTGCTTACCGTCGAGGGTCTTAATGGTGAAACTCCGAAACTCGGAGATCGCCGCCTTCAGCCACGCCACGTGGACAGACTCATCCTGGCGAATGCGGTTAACCAGTGCCACCGCATGGGCAGCCTCCTGGCGCTTGTCAGCAAATACAGCAGCATCGCCGATGACCTTTTCATAAAAATCAAAAGCCCGCTCTGCCCGCACTTCAATCATCAAAAGGTTCATCAGGAAACTGATAACAACCTCATATTCGGCGCCAATCTCTGGCATTTCCCGCGCCGATTTTTCCCGGCCGATACTCGCCGGCGGCTGCGGAATTGCAAACTTGCCTTGGCCAAAGACCAGGTCACGGACCGCAAACCACATGACATCGTGGCCGCCGGCCTCAGTCTGCGGATCACCACCTTCGTCCCAGCCGTGAGTTGTTAACAGGCCTTTATGCATGTGGCCCAATGCCGTCTCGGCCAGATCTTCGACGATAATCGCCTGAAAATCCGGCACCACCAGATCTGCCAGGGCCCTGCCTCTTGCTTCAATCAGGCCAGTAATTGTCAGCGAGTCCCACAGAGGTTGCTCAACTCCCTGCTGCAGCAGCCAGACCTGCTGCGCAATGGTCGGGTAGTTAGGCTCAACCAGCAATGCCGTAGTGGCCTCAACAATCTCAATATCCAGCTCCTCAAGTCGTGCCAGCCAACCATGGATAGCGGGCCAGCGGTTCAGGGTTCGCGGCGAAAGATAAGTACCATCTTCGGCGAAACCACCGTGCAGCTTTAACCCGCACTCTACATGGGGCATGTCATACGCGTGCTCAGCCTCGATTTCTGCCTTGCTGAAGGTTCGCCTGGCCACTAATGCTCCCTGATCGTCCATTCTGCAAGCTCCTTTGAATTTCGAGTTTCGATTAGACGCTGCCGTATCAGAATTTGTCAAACCGAATAAAACCAGGGCCATGCCCTGGCGGGACCTCGTACCAAGTGCGCAGGATCGCTATACTGGCCTCTGGTTCAACTGCCTATCGAGATCCTATGCCCAGACAATTCCCGGCCAGTCGCCTGCGCCGTATGCGCCGCGATGATTTTTCCAGGCGCCTGATGCGTGAAACCCACCTGACCTGTGATGACCTGATCTATCCAGTATTTGTCATCGAGGGCAGCAATCGCAGCGAGGCTGTCGCCAGCATGCCCGGCGTCGAACGCAAGACCATCGACTTGCTGGTTACGGAGGCCAGGCAAGCCGCAGCCCTGGGCATTCCCATGCTTGCCCTGTTTCCGGTTGTGGACAGCACGGCTAAGTCCCTGCTGGGAGAAGAAGCTTTCAACCCGGAAGGCCTCGCACAGCGGGCAATTCGCGCCCTCAAGACAGCCCTGCCGGACCTCGGCATCATGACGGACGTGGCCTTGGATCCGTTCACCATTCATGGCCAGGACGGCATCCTTGATGACACCGGTTATGTCCAGAATGACGTCACTGTTGAGACCCTGGTCAGGCAGGCCCTGTCCCACGCCGATGCCGGTGCCGATGTGGTGGCTCCTTCCGATATGATGGATGGCCGCATTGGCGCCATCCGCCAGGCACTTGAGCGGGCAGGGCACACCAACACCCGCATCATGGCCTACTCTGCCAAATATGCCTCTGCCTACTACGGGCCTTTCAGAGATGCAGTGGGATCCGCAGCAAACCTCGCTGGCGCTGACAAATACAGCTATCAGATGGATCCGGCCAACACCGATGAAGCGCTGCAGGAAGTCGCCCTGGATATCGAAGAGGGTGCCGACATGGTGATGGTTAAACCCGGCATGCCTTATCTGGACGTGGTGCGCCGGGTCAAAGATACCTTTGGCGTACCCACCATGGTCTACCAGGTCAGCGGCGAATACGCCATGCACATGGCGGCGATTCAGAATGGCTGGCTCAGCGAGCAGGTTATTCTTGAATCCTTGCTGGGCATGAAGCGTGCCGGAGCAGATGCCATCCTGACTTATTTTGCCATGCGAGCTGCCCTCATGCTCAAAGGTTGAGATCGGTTTTTTGGTTGTGAATTTGTTACGCGCGGATTAGGATACGCGTCTCGCCGACAGGTCATTATTCAGCAGTTTTTCTTTTTGGGAGTCCCCTACGATGTCAGAAATCAGTCATGTCACAGATGACACATTTGAAGCCGAAGTCTTAAATTCAGATGTACCTGTTCTGGTAGATTACTGGGCCGAGTGGTGTGGCCCCTGTAAGGTGATTGCACCCGTGCTGGAAGAGATTGCTGCGGAATACAACGGCAAGATGAAAGTCTGCAAGCTTGACATTGACGCTAACGAAGACACGCCGCCCAAGTACGGTATTCGTGGTATCCCGACGCTGATGTTGTTTAAAAATGGTGCCGTTGAGGCCACCAAGGTTGGCGCCCTGTCAAAATCGCAACTGACGGCGTTTCTCGACAGCAACATCTAATAGGTACCTAAGGGTATAGGATCAGGCACTCAGCGTTGCAGCCATTGCCGACACTGTTGCAGCACCATTGCCGCAACTATCCCGGCAACTATCCCGGCAACTATCCCGGCAACTATCC
>JANQYP010000003.1:2967-29899 GCA_030728785.1 Pseudomonadales bacterium | reverse complement strand
GCAACCGCCGTGAAGCTGAACACTGAGCAGCTCCCCGTGGCGAGAAGGCAGTAGCGCCCTCTGCCGCCTTGTTTGGCACGCGTTGTATCCTGAGAATTCGCCAAAGGCGACAGACTCTGAAAAATAAATATTGACAATTGCTGCAAAAAGCAGCAATTTTGCAGCCATACAAAAACGGACCCAGCGTCAGGAACGCACAAGGTCACTAGACTCCCGCTCCAAGCTCGTCCTCTTCCAGCTTTACAACCCAAGACAGACGACAGCTCACAGTAGATGACCTTCCAAAGTTGATGCCAGAGTTGATGCCAACCCAAAGCAACTGAATTTTCAGACCAAATTGGCCGCCGCTTGCGGGCACTGCGTGTTAGCAGGCTCAAAATAAAAACTCGTTATCCAGACCCGAACAAAAGACCCTGAAAAAACCTTTTTATTGATAGAGCCTCAGTGATTCAAGAATCTGCTGGCAGGCATCTGACAGATGCCAACCTGCATGCCAATGTCGCGATCAACAAAAAGATCAACTAAAAGACCAACTAAAAGACCAACTAAACAAGTGACCCTATGAATCTGACCGATCTCAAAGCCAAGCCAATCCCAGAGTTGCTCGAAATTGCCCACGAAATGGGCATGGACAATCTGGGCCGCTCCCGTAAGCAGGAAATCATCGCCAACATCCTGCGCAAACACGCTAAAGGCGGTGAGGCTATTTACGGCGACGGTACACTGGAGATTCTCCAGGATGGGTTTGGTTTTCTGCGCTCTGCTGACAGTTCCTATCTGGCAGGCCCGGACGACATCTATGTTTCACCAAGTCAGATCAGGCGTTTTAATCTGCGCACCGGTGACAGCGTGTCTGGCAAAATCCGGCCGCCAAAAGACAGCGAACGCTATTTTGCCTTGCTGAAAGTCGACCAGATCAACTTCACAGATCCGTCTGAATCAAAAAACAAGATTCTGTTCGAGAACCTGACTCCCCTGTTCCCCGATGAACCACTGCGACTGGAAGCAGGCAACGGCAGCACCGAAGACCTGACGGCACGTATCATCGACCTGACATCGCCTATCGGCAAAGGCCAGCGCGGCCTGATCGTCTCACCACCAAAAGCCGGTAAAACGCTCATTCTGCAAAACATCGCCCAGGCAGTTGTGCGCAATAACCCTGAATGTCACCTGATAGTATTGCTGATTGATGAGCGCCCGGAAGAGGTCACCGAAATGCAACGCTCAGTACGCGGCGAAGTGGTTGCCAGCACCTTTGACGAACCACCTTCCCGCCATGTGCAGGTAAGCGAAATGGTGATCGAAAAAGCCAAGCGCCTGGTGGAACACAAGAAAGACGTGATCATCCTGTTAGACTCCATCACGCGCCTGGCACGCGCTTACAACACGGTTATCCCCTCCTCAGGTAAGGTCCTCACCGGTGGTATTGACGCGCATGCACTGGAACGACCCAAACGGTTTTTTGGCGCGGCACGAAATATTGAAGAGGGTGGTTCACTGACCATTATTGCTACCTGCCTGATTGACACTGGCTCGAAGATGGACGAAGTCATTTACGAAGAATTTAAGGGTACAGGCAACATGGAACTGCACCTTGAGCGCAAGATCGCTGAAAAACGTGTCTATCCAGCCATCAATATCCGCCGTTCAGGTACACGTCGTGAAGATCTCCTGATGACCGAAGAAGAATTACAAAAGGCCTGGATCCTGCGGAAAATTCTCCATGAAATGGATGACCTTGCTGCCATTGAATTCATGCTCGAACGCATGAAAAAATCCAAGAGCAACGAAGAATTTTTCGCCTCCATGAAACGCAGCTAACAGCTGCACAGGAGGGGCAAAGCCGTTGCAGCAACTGACTTGTAAAATACGCAGTGTCGACCACTGCAATGCCGATACCAGGCGAGTACTGCTGGAAATCCCTGCAGGCGCAAGCTTTAACTTCAAGGCTGGCCAATACCTCAATATTGTTGTTGCCGGTAAACCTTGTCCTTTTTCTATCGCCAGCTCACCTGAAATAAAAGACACCATCGAACTGCATGTTCGGCCTACTCCTGGCTCTGCCGACTCCGTTGAGATCGAGAAACTACTCGACAGCGCCGACCAGCTGCACATCACTTACCCCATGGGCGAATGTTACATCGACAACCCCATTGCAGGACCGTTAGTGCTGATGGCCGCCAGTACGGGTATCACCCAGATGAAGAGTATCATTGAGTTCCTGATACCCAGAGACACGCACCAACCTATCTGGCTTTACTGGGGCGTGGTGGCCGCGCAGGATCTTTATCTCACTGATATGTGCCGTGCCTGGCAGGCCAAGATAAAAAATTTTACTTTTGTTCCCGTTGTCAGTGAACCTCTGCGCTCCCCGCAGTGGTCAGGCAGAACAGGCCTTCTCCCTGACGCTGTGCTCGAGGACTTCAACGATTTGGCTGGTGTTGAGGTATATGTTTCCGGCAGCCCCGGCATGGTCTACGCGACCTTTGATCGCTTTATCCAACGTGGCCTGGCAGAGAACATGATTTCCTCAGACGTGTTTTTCTACGCTCCAAGAGTCAAGCCACAGGCCTGAAGTCAAAAAACTTGTCGGCCTTAGGCTTGATCGTCAGCGGCGGCATTTTGCGTCGCTGGACTCAGCGAGCTGTTGAGGTTGTCGTAATCTGCAGAGCCTGGCGCAGATGGTCGCTGCTTTTTGCATACTCACCATCAAACGCCAGCAACTTGGCCAAGCGCTCGTGAGCCAGAATCGAAGGCTGAGTCTGCAGGCTTTTCTGAAACGCCGCCTTGGCCCGATCTTTTTCGCCATTAGCCTCATACAACTGACCCAGGCTGGCCTGTAGTGCTGAGTTATCGGGATGGACCTTCTGCCAGCCTTCAGCGGTCTTGATGCGTTTGCCCAGTGTTTCTTTGGCACCCTGGCCATAGGCAATTACCAGGCGGTCGTCCCACCGGTGTTTTATCGCATCACGCAACACGCCCTCCACTTGTCTTTCGTCGCGAACACGCTGGACATAGTCAATTACCAATTCCGGATCTTGCCGCAACCCCTCAGGCAAACGGTTGAAGATGATTTCCATGCTTTCATCCGTGTTGTTGGGTGCAGCAAGACGTTGCTGCGCAACCTTCTTTTCGAATGCCAGCTGGCTGGCCGGATCAACAGCGTGTTTGCGCAGGTCGGCCATGCTATCCGCCAGGCCCTGCCAATCCCGCAGTTGTAACATTGCCTGCTTACGCAGACCAAGTGTGACCTTATTGTTACCCAGATCCTGGATACTCGACAGGGCCCTCGACCATTCGTGTCGGGCCAGATGCATTTCTGCTCTGGCCAGAGCAATGCTTTCTTTTATTCTCGGGTCAGCATCAAGCGCTTGGCGCAAATAACGCTCCCGCTGCTCCAGGTGCTCTTGGGCATCGGCAGCCCTGGCCGCAGCAATGAAGTTGTTGGCCGCGGAATCATTGTGTCGAGCACCGCTGACAAGGAATTTTTCTGCCCGCTCCCAGGCACCCTGCTGCAGAAAAAGCTGGCCTTTATTGGTCAACTCAAGGGCCTTTGAGCGACGCCGACGCTCCCGCCAATGGTGCAATATATCCCCTGTTCGAAACAATGTTGATGTCCATTTCAGCAAGTAATAAGCGCCCGCCAGAGTGCTTAACAACAGCACCAGAAAGACCCACAGGCTGGTTTGAATACTGGCGCCGCCATAGGCAATAAGCACATAGCCAGGATCGCGGGAAATCAGCGTCCCTAGCCCGCCGCCAACAACAATCACCAGAAACAACAGAATCAGTTTGCCTCTCATTGCGGCACTCCGGTCGTTATTGGTGGCTCGACAGACAACTGCTGCGGTGGCTGACCAGGGCCGGCAGCACCACGCCGCGGCTGCTCGCCGAACTTTGCCATCATCTGCCGCGCCAAAGCCAAAGATGCCGAAATATCCGGCATTTGCTGCGCTATCTGCGTCTTTGCCAAGGCATCAACGGCAGCTTGCATACTTCGAGTTTTGGGTGCTTGCGGATCAAAGTAGGTATTTGTCCAGCGACTTGCGTCTGCCAGGGCCTCAGCGTAAACCAATTGGTCACCGCGAAGCAGGGCCAGTTCAGCAATCTGCAACTTCAGGACCAGGTTCTGACGCAAATAGTACTCCTCTGCGGGTGGCAGGACGGGTGTAATAGCCACGCCATCGCGCCGGTAATCAACCAAGGTCGCCAACCGGTTGCCAACATCTGCCAGATAACCCAGGAATCTCTGGCTGATGGTCTGCTGCTCCGCTGTGGGTAATGGGGAGGACACAGTTGGCGGGGGCACGTAGCCCTGCGGTTTCTGGCTTAACTGGTCAACCTGGCGCACTAACGCCGCCAGGCGAAGGTACAGACCGTCTGTATCAACAGACGGCACAGCGGCTAACTCTGCGAGGTCCGAGGCAATTGCCGCACGTAAATCAAGAGCTATGATGCCCTTCGCATCCCGAACGATTGCATCAGCCGCCTCCAGTAACGCTGCAGCGCCCTGAGTATCTCGCTCCATCAGGACTCGCTGGTTGGCAAGGCGCAACAGATATTCAACCTCAGCCATCAACCAATCCTGGCTTGAGGTGCCCACCTGGGCCCCCAGCTCCTCACGCACCAGCTGCAATTTTTCCTCAAGAGCCGCCGGTGTCACCACCGCCGCACTCTGCTGTCCTGCGACCTGGTCAGCGAGGGCCTGCAACTGCTGCTCAAGCCCTGCCAGACGGGATGCCTGAGATTGACGCAGGGCCTCAACGGCAGCATCTGGGACTGGGGCGGGTGCTTGGCCGATCATGCCGGTTTCGACCATAAGATAAAGGGGGTAACTGGCCATGCCTATGGCAACCAGGGCCAGAAGCATAGCAAGCGCACCACTGACGCCACCTGCAGGCCTGGCTGCGGCAGCCACATCTCGCGAGGAGTTGCGACCTGCGCCGGCAGTGGCGGCAGAGGTTGAACTCGGTTGCCCCAGCTGTTCGTCTTTTTTTGGTTCACTCATGTCTTGTTCTTCCAGTCGGGTAAATGCCTCATCAAGGCGCTGATCCTGCTTGTCAGCCTTCGAACCTGGGTCGTCTGCCGCCATAGGTAGTCCTCGTTTGACTGGTACCTGAGCGTTTGTTATCCCGGTGAGCCCGGTGATTGCCAAAACGCCAGAATACTCGCCACCATAGACTCATCGTCAGGCCTGGCAATCTGGACTTTAGCAAAACCCAACTGCATTGCCAGGGTTAGTATACGCTCAGAGGGCACGATAAGTGCGACAGCCGTGACGGGTGCCCCGGCCAGTTGGACCAGTCGTGCCAGGCTGGCACCACTGTAAACCACAGCCAAACGTAGCCTCGAACGCTCCAGGTCATGCCAGAAGCCGTCAGGATAAGGGCGCCAGATGCGGCGGTAGACAGGCAGATAGTCGACCGTTGCGCCGCGCCCCATTAACTGCTCTCGAAGGGTTTCACGTCCGCCTTCAAGACCGCGAACAATCAGCACCTTCTGGCCTCGAACCGAAGCCAGCTCAGGCAGCGCCAGCAGGCCTTCGGAAGAATAGTCGAGAGGCAGGTGGCAGTCGATGCCGGCCTGCGCCAGCAGCTCACCGGTAGCAGGACCGACGCCATACCATCTCAGGTCAAGGGGCCACTGTGGCCAAAAATCTGCCAGCTGCGGCAGGCCAAAGGCGACAGCGTTCTGGCTGATAAAAATCAGATGATCATACTGATCCAGACCAAGGACTCGCTGGCGAGATCCCAGATCAAGGGGTTCGGCCCTCACGTCCAGCAAGGGGCGCTCTTTGATTGTCACAGACGCACCAGCGTCCTGTGCTGCCAGCGCCGCTCCAAGCCGCTTGTTCTGGGCCTCAGAGCGGGTCAGCAGCAGCGTATCTGGCTGGTTCAAGACAGCCCCGGCGATGGGCGACAAAGATGCACCTTAATAAGCCTCAGGCGGCTGGGGTAATTAATGCCATGGCCCCTTTTGCGATCAGTTCGGCAGTCACCTCACGAGCCAGGTCAATACCCAGCTGCCGCGGGCCACTGCGAACAACCCTCAATGTTGTCGAGCCCTGGCTGTCGCTGACATAACTGTGAATTGTGATCTGGCCATCGGCAATACGCGCAAATGCCGCTATGGGCAAACTGCAACTCGCCCCCAGACCACTGGAAATCATTCGTTCACAGGTGACGCCGAACTGGGTGTCAACATGGTTGATGGCTACCAGCAAGGCTTTGACGGCGGCCGCATCTTCACGACATTCAATCCCCACGGCTCCCTGCCCTGCCGATGGCAGGCATATCTCAGGCTCTATGGCGGCGCTGATCCTGTGGGCCAGGCCCAGGCGCTTCAAACCAGCACTGGCGAGAATAATGCCCTCAAAATCCCCCTCGTCGAGTTTTCGCAGGCGCGTATCAACATTGCCGCGCAACTCAAGATAGGTCAGGTCTGGCCGCGACTGTCGAAGCTGCAGGCGCCGACGCAGGCTGGACGAACCAATACGGGCACCGGCGGGCATGTCCTGCAAGGACGCAAAGTTGTTTGTGACCAGCGCATCCCGCGGATCCTCTCGCTCGCAAATAGCGGCGAGCTCCAAGCCAGGCGGCAACACAGCTGGCACATCCTTCATGGAGTGGACAGCGATATCCGCGCGTTTTTCCAACAGGGCGGTCTCAAGTTCTTTGACAAAAACGCCTTTGCCACCCATCTGGCTCAGGGGCGATGTTTTATTCCGGTCGCCTGCCGTGGTCATCCCCATGATTTCGACCTGCAGGCCAGGATGGGCCTGTTCAAGGGCAGACTTGACATAGTGAGCCTGCCACATGGCCAACGCACTCTCTCTGGTTGCTATCCGAATCCTGTCCAATGTCAATATCCTAATACTGTACGTGAGGCCGCAAGGGCAAATTCAGCGGCCGTAGCCCCGGTGAGGTAATTTCCTGATGTACGCCTGTTGTAAACTCCTGAAGAAAAAAGGCATAAAAAAAAGCGGCATTATAGCCGCCTTTTCCGTCCCAATCTGCACCAGCTGCTATTTCACCAGCAAGTCCTGCCAGTGCTCAGGCTAGCTACGATCACCTGACCAAGGCCAACTCCTGGAGTTGCCAGCGCTAAAGCGCCTGCACCAGCCGTCGCAGGCCCGACACATGCCGTCGACTGACATCCAGCTTGTCCTCGACGCCACGCATACGCACTCGGTAATGCCCTTGTGAGTCGCGATCCAGGCCTTCGAGATGATCAGTCATCACCAATGCATTCCGGTGAATCCGTACCACACGATCACCGAACTCATCCTCCAGGTCACGCAGGCTGTCATCAATCAGTACCTCTCCGGATTCATGGCGGACCGTCACATATTTGTGGTCGGCCTGGAAAAATCTGATTTCTGACAGGGGGATCAACTCTATGCCGCGCCGGGTACGCGCGCTGATGTGAGTCCGAACGCGTTGCTTCATGTCCTCATCTTCACCGGAGATCGCGTGCACCTGCACCTTGTTGACACGGCCAGTTTTTCCCAAAGCATCCACCAGCGCTTCACGCCTGACGGGTTTCAACAGATAACCGGCAGCATTTGCCTCAATGGCTTCAATGGCATGCTCACCAAACGCTGTACAGAATATGACGGCAGGTGGCGACGGCAATGCAGCAATCTTATGGGCCGCAGCCATACCGTCGGTACCGGGCATTCTGATATCCAACAAGACAATGTCGGGCTCAAACTCAAGTGTACGCTTGACAGCCTCGTCACCGCACGCTGCTTCGCCGATTACCTCGTAGTGATCCAGGGTGTTAACCATCCTGATCAGCCGCTCGCGAGCTAGTTTTTCGTCGTCGACTATTAACACTTTCATGATAAAGGAACCTCGCACTCAGTTGATCGAAATTTAGAGACGCCAAATACGAACCAGGGCACTCTCCCACTAAAAACAACTTACTCGGTTTGTTCAACAACTCTGCGACGTAATTCACAGAAACGCAGAGTAGCAGCCAGGCCAGCCCAACTAATGTGAACTGGTTCACAGTTTTACCGGCTATCTGCGCGAAATGCAGCACATACCGGTAAGTATTCGCTGACTAACCCGATATATCAGCGATTTGTCTGTTTTCCAGCCAGTACCAAAGGATAACTGATGGTGGTGGTGAAGATTCCTGTTTGTTTATGACTGACAATTGTCGCCCCGCTGCCATAGATGGCTTCCAGGCGGCGCCGAATGTTATCCAGCGCCATACGATTACCTTGCCCCTGCGTATTGGCCTCATCCGGCACTGGGTTCGATATTGTCGCTACCAGCTTGTTATCCTGCTTATTAATCACGACCTCAACCACACCGCCTTTAGCTAAGGGCTGGATACCGTGATAGATGGCATTTTCCAATAGTGGCTGGAGGGTCAGCAACGGAATTTTTATTGTCTCGGTATCAACATTGATATCCCAGGTCACTGTCAGCCGCTCATCAAGGCGCAGCGACTCTATATGCACGTATTTCTGGCATAGGGCCAACTCTTCAGCGAGGGGCACAGGTTGATCGCTGCTCTGGTTGAGGCTGGCACGAAACAGCAGGGAAAGATCCTCGACAACTTCCTCTGCGGTGTCTGGATCAACGCTGATCAGGCTGGCAATGATGTTCATGCTGTTAAACAGAAAATGTGGCCTGATGCGCGACTGCAAAGCCTGGATTCGTGAATTAAGCTCGGCCTGCTCCTGGCGACGGAGTTGGTGCTGCAGGAAAAAATAGCGGAAAGCGATGCCCGTCATGACGGCAGCAACGAGCACGTTGCGCGTCACATTACCTGACTGCTCATGGTCCCATGGCGTTTCTGCGGGCATGATAATCCATTCGCCGACAATGCTGAACACCAGAGTCAATGACAAAATGATGCCATACCCCGCCAGAGTCGCGTAGGGAATCGACATGCGCATCAACAGTGGCCTGAAATTGCACAGGGTGGTAGCTGAGGTGAGCACCACCCACTGCACAAACAGCGAAGTTAAGCCCATTCTCGGCCAGCTGAAGGCCAGTAATGACGAACTCGCCAGCACCACAACCAATACCAGCAACTCCGCCACCAAAACGAGGAACAGGATACTCTGGGCCTGACACAGGTCGGGCAGAAAGAAATCTTCTGTATTCTCACTTTCACTGGTCAAATGCGACGAACCATTTAATTTGGACAAGCTAGGAAACCTCTGCTTAAGTGACTATTTTCGTGGGGCCGCCCAGGTCAGGGCAAGGCGGGGAATATTTTAGAAAATCGCGGATACGCTTTAAATCCGCGAGGTTTCGAAAATGTGAGGCAACGCAGCAATGGCGGAAATAGTGGTCCGGGCACCCCGGCCTTGATCAGAGATTTTCTAGTATAGCCCTTAACCCTTGCTGCTATAATCCCGACCCACCTACGAATATGCTTAAAGACAGGTTTTCTGATGACAAATGACCGTTCAACTGAAAAAAAACTCTGGGATGGCAGATTTACTGAAGCCACCGACGCTTTTGTCGAACAGTTTACCGCTTCGGTGCAATTTGATCAGGTCATGGCCAACCAGGATATTCGCGGTTCAATTGCCCACGCCACCATGCTCAGTGCCGTTGGGGTCATCACGGATGCAGAGCTGGCAAGTATTGTCGAAGGCCTGACGGCCATCCGCAAGGATATTCAGCAGGGCCAATTCCAGTGGTCCATTGGCCTCGAAGATGTGCACATGAACATCGAGAAGGCGCTCACCGACCGCATCGGCAATGTCGGCAAGAAACTTCACACCGGACGTTCCCGCAACGATCAGGTTGCCACCGATATTCGGCTTTACCTGCGGGATGAAATAGATCACATCAGCGCGCTGCTGATGCGCCTGCAGCGCGGCATACTGGCCCTTGCCAGCAAGGAGGCCGAGACCATCATGCCCGGCCTGACCCACTTGCAGGTCGCTCAACCAATAACCTTTGGACATCATTTGATGGCCTGGTCAGCAATGATCGAGCGGGACTATGCTCGCCTGCAGGATTGTCGCCGCCGAGTAAACATTCTGCCCCTGGGCGCTGCGGCACTGGCAGGCACCAGCTACCCTATCGATCGCCACCTGAGCGCCAGTCTGCTCGACTTTGAGGGTGTCGCAGAAAACTCCCTTGATGCCGTCAGTGATAGGGATTTTGCTATCGAATTCAGCGCCTGCGCCAGCATCCTGATGATGCACCTGTCTCGATGGGCTGAAGAAATTGTGCTGTGGTCGTCACCACAATTTGCCTTTGTCGACTTGCCTGATCGTTTTTGCACTGGCTCGTCCATCATGCCGCAGAAAAAGAACCCGGATGTACCTGAACTGGTACGCGGCAAGAGCGGTCGAGTGTTTGGCAGCCTGATGGCACTGCTGACCCTAATGAAAGGCCAGCCATTGGCCTACAACAAGGACAACCAGG
This sequence comes from Pseudomonadales bacterium, assembly GCA_030728785.1. GTDB lineage: Bacteria > Pseudomonadota > Gammaproteobacteria > Pseudomonadales > Azotimanducaceae > UBA4582. The sequence continues at coordinate 19,493 of JANQYP010000003.1, read as the reverse complement.
AAGACAAAGAGCCGCTCTTCGACACGGTGAAAACCGTCAGCGATTGCCTGACCGCTTTTGCGGATATGGTCCCGGCCATGGTGCCGAACAGGGGCAATATGCGCACTGCTGCCATGCGCGGCTATGCTACGGCGACTGACCTGGCAGACTATCTGGTCAAAAAAGGTTTGCCGTTTCGTGATGCCCACGACGTGGTTGGCAAATTAGTCGGCACGGCAATCAAGCAGGCGCTTGATCTGGCTGAACTGCCCCTGGCAACCCTGCAGGCCGAGTCCGGCCTGATCGCCGAGGACATTTACCAGGTACTGACGCTGGAGGGTTCTGTTAACGCCCGTAACCATCTCGGTGGCACGGCCCCCGATCAGGTCAGGGCAGCAGTCGCCAGGGCCATCGCGCGGCTGGACGCATTAGCGGGCTGAAGCACCACGGCTGAACTGTCTGGTTTAGGGCTGCACCTGATGGCAGGCTCTTCAGGATCTTCAGGCTCTCCTGATCGGTGATATGGGTAGTGCAGGGCTAACCGGCGCTGAATCTGCAAATCATAGCGCTGCATCAGTCGAAGGTCGCAGCCAAGTGCTGCGCTATGCGGGGCTGCAGCACTCACGTATACTGAGCGGCTTACTAAAAGGTCGCCTTGGCGGGCCGGATCAGCGGCACACTGCCGCAAGCAAAATACTGCAGTCAAACAGACAAAGGCACAATTATCATGGGACGCTTCCTGCTGGTACCAATGGCACTCATGGCTGCTGGCCTGCTGCAGTCTTGTGGGCAAAAGGGGCCACTTTACCTGCCCACCTCAGCAGAGCCGCAAGAATCAACATTGGCTCGCTCCAGCCAGCCCACAAGGGAGCAAAACCTAACCAAAGCCTGGACTGACTCACAGCGATGACACATATTCATTACCAACACGACGAATTGTATATTGAGGATGTCCCTGCCCGGCGCCTGGCTGAACAGTTTGAAACTCCCTTGTATGTTTACTCACAGGGCGCCATCGAAACGGCCTACAAGACTTTTTGCAGCGCTTTCCAGCAGCATCCCATGCTGGTCTGTTATGCCGTGAAAGCCAACTCTAATCTTGCCGTACTGGGCTTGCTTGCACATCTTGGAGCAGGCTTTGACATCGTCTCTGGGGGCGAGTTAGAACGTGTGTTGCGGGCTGGTGGCAAAGCCGCAAAGATCGTTTTTTCAGGGGTCGGCAAGCAGGACTGGGAAATTATCAAGGCGCTGGAGGCAGGCATAGCCTGTTTCAATGTGGAGTCTGCCATGGAGCTTGAGCAGATCCAGCGACTTGCCAGCAGCCTGGACTATATCGCACCGATTTCGCTGCGGGTGAATCCGGATGTTGATGCCAAAACCCACCCCTATATTTCCACCGGCCTGCGAGAAAACAAATTTGGTGTTTCCATGGCCGCAGCCAGCAGCCTCTACGAGCAAGCCCAAGGCTTAAGCCATATCAAAATCAAGGGAATCGACTGCCACATCGGTTCACAAATTACTGAGCTTGCACCCTTTATGGACGCCATGACCCGAGTGCTGGCGCTGGTTGATGAACTGGCGCTGCTTGGCATTGAGCTTGAACACATAGATCTCGGCGGCGGTCTTGGCGTTCGTTATGCCAACGAAACGCCTGTTGATATTCGAGAATACGCCGCTGCCATTCTCCAGGGTATGGGCCACCGGCCGCAGACACTGGTATTTGAGCCTGGTCGCTACCTCACGGCGAATGCCGGTGTACTGCTGACTCGAGTTATCAATATCAAAGAAAACGAAGGTAAGTACTTTGCCATTACCGACGCCGGTATGAACGACCTGATCCGACCCGCTTTGTACCAGGCGTGGCAACATATTACCGCCGTACAGGCCAACAACGGTGAGCCCAGGCTGTATGAGGTGGTTGGGCCTATCTGCGAAACCGGCGATTTCCTCGGTAAAGCCAGAGAGCTGGCGATTGCTCCCGGTTCTCTGCTGGCCGTCCATTCGGCCGGCGCCTATGGCTTTGCCATGAGTTCTAACTACAACAGCAGGAACCGCGCCGCCGAAGTGATGGTCGCCGGCGCCACCAGTCAATGTGTCAGGCAGCGCGAGACTATTGAAGACCAATTGCGCCTCGAGCACGGCTACGTCGCACTCGCCTGAGCGAGCAATCACAAGTTGCAATCACCTCCAGCACAGGTAATCTATCCCGATCATGTTACTTCGATTCACCAAAATGCACGGCCTTGGCAATGACTTTGTGCTGTTGGACCTGATCACCCAGAATTTTCAGATCCGCGAAGAACAGATTCGTTTTCTCGCTGATCGGCGCACCGGTATAGGCTTTGACCAGCTGTTGATTGCTCAGCCACCAGATGATCCTGGCATGGATTTTAAATATCGGATTTTTAACGCCGATGGTACGGAAGCTGAACAATGTGGCAACGGCGCCCGCTGTTTTCTGCGCTTTGTTCGAGATCGTGGCCTGACAACCAAGTCGAAGGTTCGGCTGGAAACCAGTACCGGCAGCATCGAATGCCAGCTTGAGCGAGACGACCAGATCAGCGTCAATATGGGTGCGCCTGTGCTGCAGCCAGAAAGAATTCCGTTTATCACCAATTGTCCAAGCATTCTCTACAATCTCGAGTTAACGATACCTTTGGGTGGCAGCCCGGTAACCAGAGGTGGCGCCAGCGGCACATCCCAGGTAGCCATCGCTGTCGTCAGCATGGGCAATCCCCATGCGGTACTTAACGTCGACAACATCGATACTGCAGCGGTCAGCCAATTGGGGCCACTGATTGAACGCCATCCGCGTTTTCCAGCTCGCGTTAACGTTGGCTTTATGCAGGTAGTCGATCGCGGCAGAATCAATTTGCGGGTCTTTGAGCGTGGCGTCGGCGAAACCAAGGCCTGCGGCACCGGCGCCTGTGCCGCAGTTGTCGCCGGCCGTCTGCAGGGTTTACTCGACCAGGACGTGGAGGTTAATCTGCCCGGAGGGCGCCTGCAAATCAGCTGGGCTGGCGACCAATATCCTGTCATCATGAAAGGGCCGGCCTGCAGGGTATATGAAGGTCGCTTGCAAATATGAAACGCTGTTGAGACAGGCTCTGCCTTCCTCAAACGCACATGAGTACTGAAGTCTGTCAGTTCAAAAGCCCAATTTCAGCAGCCCAACTCAGAAGCCAAGACTATGACTACACCGAAGTCACTTTTGCAAAAATCAGCGCCAGTAGATCCAAGCCAGGTCGCTGAGTATCTGGCACAACATCCGGAATTTTTTATTGACCGCGATGAACTGCTAAGGAACCTGCGCTTGCCGCATATCCATGGTGGTGATGTGTCCCTCGTAGAACGCCAGGTGAAACTGCTGCGCGAGCGCAATCGTGACATCCGCAGGCAGCTGGATACGCTGATGAGTGCTGCAACCAGCAATAACGATATATTCAGCAAATGCCAACGGCTGGTACTGGCGCTGCTCGAAGCCCGGGATAGTGAGTCTTTTTTTCAAGCTCTGGAACAGAGCTTCAAACGAGATTTCAAATGTAATGCCTACAGCCTGTTGGTTTTCAGCGACGACGCCAGACAGATCAATCACTTCACATACGCAATGCCTGTGGCTGCCGCGCAGGAGCATGTCGGCGCCCTGATGAAAAGCAAAAAACCCACCCTTGGTATGTTGCGACCCGGCGAGCAGGATTTCCTGTTTCGCGACACCAGCGACCAGGTTAAATCTGCGGCTGTATTATCCGTAAGAACAGCCGCCGCGCAGCTGTTGACAAATGCGGCTGTTACCGGCGATCAAATGGCATTGCTGGCCATTGGCAGCAGTGACGCTGATTATTTTCAGGCAGGTATGGGCACAGTGTTCATCGATTTTATTGCCGACGTTCTGGCACGGCAACTGCCCATGCGACTGGCAGCCCCATAAGCGGCCTCGATGAGCCTGCTGCCGGACCAACTGGCGACCCAGTCCCAACAATTTCTCCAGCACCTTGCTAACGAGCGCGGTCTGTCGAAGCATACGGTCAGTAACTACGCGCGCGATCTGGCGGTCCTGGCGGCATTTTGTACTGACCAAGGCATCACGGCCTGGTCCAAGTTGCAGACTCACCACCTTCGACAATTTGTTGCGCGAGGCCATCGCCAGGGTCTGTCTGGCAAAAGCCAACAACGCGGCTTATCAGCAACCAGAACCTTCTATCATTATCTGTTGCGCGAGAATTTCGTTAAGCACAATCCGGCACTAGGTATCATTGCACCTAAGAGCCAGCAGAAGCTGCCAGACACACTGGATACTGACCAGGTGGCACAACTGCTCAACGTACCGGACAATGACTGGTATGCCCGTCGGGACCGCGCCATGCTCGAATTGTTTTATTCCTCAGGACTGCGCCTGACGGAATTGGTGATGAGTAATATCACAGACATCAGCTGGGACGACGGCCTGATAAAGGTCACGGGCAAAGGTAACAAACAGAGACTTCTGCCTGTGGGCACCATGGCTCTGGACGCGCTCAAGGTCTGGCTGGCTGAACGTGAGCCGCTGCCTGTCAAGCAAGTCACCGCCGACCAACAGGCATTGTTTATCAGTGAGCGGGGCAATCGTATCAGTGGCCGTAACGTTCAGGCACGTCTTCGCTACTGGACACGTCAACAGGGTCTTTCCGGGAATGTCCATCCACACATGCTGCGTCACTCTTTTGCCAGTCATCTGCTCGAATCCAGCGGTAACCTGCGGGCGGTACAGGAGTTGCTGGGCCATACTGACATATCAACAACACAGATCTATACCCACCTGAACTTCCAGCATCTTGCCGAGGTATATGATAAAGCCCATCCGCGGGCGCAGCGGAAGACTCGAGTGACAGACAAGCAGGGTGGCAACTAATATTGGCCGGCAGGAATGACAACTAACAATGGTGATTAAGGTTATTGCGTTTGATTTAGACGATACGCTGTGGGCCGTCAAACCGGTCATTATCCGCGCTGAGCAACGGCTGGACAGCTGGCTTAAAACTCATGTTCCGGAACTGCGTTATGACGTACATAGCATGCGTGAGCTGCGCCATGAGCTCCTTCGACAGGAGCCCGAGCTTGGCAAAAAAATCACCGAATTGCGTCGCCGCATTATTCAGCAGGCAATGCGCATGAGCGACATCAGCAGCCGCAGGGCCACTCACCTGGCTAACGAAGCCATAGAGGTGTTCCTGGCCGCAAGGAATGACATTCAATTTTTTGCTGGTGCTCTTGCAAGTCTTGAGGAGCTATCAAAGCGTTATGTCCTCGGGGCACTCAGTAATGGCAACGCCGACATCAGGCGCATTGGTCTGGAGGGGATTTTTACGTTTGCCTTCTCTGCCGAAATCGTCGGTGCGCCAAAGCCTGACCCACGACTTTTCCATGCTGCCCTGGCACACACCAGAACGCAGCCCACAGAGATGGTGTATGTAGGCGACGATCCAAAATTGGACATTGATGCGGCCAAACGTGTTGGGTTGCACACTATCTGGATGAAAAATCCGGAGCGTATTGAAGCGGGTGAAACTGTCGCCGATGAAGCCATTGACGACATCAGCGACCTGCCGGCGGCAGTCAATCGGCTCCATGAAAAAGTTGGAATTTAAGCGCCGCGCTGCCCGGCTGCCTCAATAAACGCCTTCACGTCGGTTTCCGTCGTCTCAAGCACAGTTTTACGGGTTGGCAGCAAACGTAACGCTTCAAGTGTCGGGTGAGTTGCGAGAACTTTCGGCAGGGCCTCGCGCATCACGTCTTCAAACTTGGCGGGGTGAGCAGTAGACAAGCAGACAAGGGGTACCTGTGTGTCATGAAACTCGGCCATTACCGCCAAGCCAACAGCCGTGTGGGGATCGCAAACATAACCATGATCTGCATAGACCCGCTTGATGGTGTCCAGGGTTGCGGCGTTGCTGGCACTACCCGCAACTATAACGTCGTCCACAACATCGTCCACAGAATCGTCCACGCCGCTCGCACTCGGCGACAAGGCCGCAGAGCCGGTGTCACTGAAAGATTGCATAAATGCTCTTACCTTCGCCGGCGAACGGGCTAGCCGATAAAACAGGTAGCGCTCAAAATTACTCGAGATCTGGATATCCATGGCCGGGCTATGGGTAAACTGGACCTCGTGGCGGGCGTAGACACCGGTATTAAAAAAACGGCAGAGAATGTCATTGGCGTTGGTCGCAAGTATCAGACGGCGGATTGGTAAACCCATTTCTCGAGCAATATAACCGGCAAAAATATTGCCGAAATTGCCCGTCGGTACACACACATCAAACTGCTCTGGACAGCCACGCTGATACCAGGCGGAAAAATAATAGACCACCTGAGCCAGAACGCGGGTCCAGTTGACCGAATTCACCGCTGCCAGACTATAACGCTGCTTGAAAGGCAGGTCAGAGAAAATATCCTTCATGAGCTTCTGGCAATCGTCAAAACTGCCGTGGATACCAATGTTATGCACATTGGCATCCAGCACTGAGGTCATTTGCAGTTCTTGTAGGGGGCTGGTCTTACCTTCAGGAAACATAATGTAAATGCTGATATTGTGCTTGCCGCGAACCCCGGCAATAGCAGCGCCGCCCGTGTCGCCGCTGGTTGCGCCGAGAATGTTGATACTATGGCCTCGTTCTTCAAGAATGTATTCAAAGACGTTGCCCAGAAATTGTAAGGCGATATCTTTAAAGGCCAGCGTCGGCCCGTGAAACAACTCAAGCAGATGGTGGTCGCCTAGAGGAATCAGTGGCGTGACCAGCGGGTCGGCAAAGGTGCTGTAGCTTTTATCGATAATCTGCTGCAATGCCGGCCGAGGAATATCATCGATAAATCGACTCATTACCTCCAACGCCAATTGCGTATAGGAATATCCTTGCCACGAAGCCAATTCGGCGCTGACATTCGGGATAGATTCAGGTACCAGCAGGCCGCCATCATCTGCAAGGCCCATAAGTACGGCGTCTTTGAAGCTGATGCCGGTAACGCCACCCCTGGTACTTTGATACTTCATAATTTATTCGCTTTAAAAAACATAAGGCGAATTATAGGGGAGGTTCATACCTGATACACAATAATCATTGAGAATAGCGCCCAGAACCATTGCGAATACAGCTCAACTTCGCAATGTTCTGGAAAATGATCTGGCAGAGCGAACACGCGCGGCCTTGAGGGACATCAGCCTTGAGCAGAACCGGCTTAGACGGCTTCGCCACCGGTCTCACCAGTTCTGATACGGATAACATCGTCGAGGGTCGTCACAAAAATTTTACCATCACCCACTTTGCCGGTATTTGCCGCACTGCTGATGGCTTCAATCACCGCGTCTAAGCTCTCATCGGCGATGGCCACTTCAATTTTCACCTTAGGCAGAAAATCAACCACATACTCTGCGCCACGATAAAGTTCAGTGTGGCCTTTCTGACGTCCGAATCCTTTGACTTCGGTGACAGTCATCCCCTGTACAGATATTTCGGACAAGGCTTCTCTTACATCATCAAGCTTAAAAGGTTTGATGATTGCGGTAACTAATTTCATGTATGTTCTCCTTTAACAGGATCACCCCTGTTTTTGTTGTGCGGCAAATGTATCGAAATTGCAATCGCTTGGCTATGCCTAATACTACCGTCAAACCCTGGCGAAGTGACATGGTGATTCACCGACAACAACACCCAGGTACTACTGGCATTTTCAGCACCATTACCCAACTCAACAGCGTGCACAAAAAACTCGCCAATAAGCTGAGTGCCGGCGTCGACCACGATCAGTTTAGCAGCACGGGTTCCAGCGGGTTGCAGTGTAACCTGCCCGAGGAAAACTCGCAGCATAGTCCTTGATCGACTCCTGAGACAGATACAGCACTGACCGTGCCAAGTTAACAAAATGCATATATATCAATGCGATAAGTCTTATCTATGCAAACTGACAGACTTTCTTTGCACCACCTTAGTGCACGATAGCAGCGAACGCGCAGCTACTGTGCGCTTTTTGGGGGCAACTATCTTGCAAAACACCGGTTCACAGCAACCGCCAACGAAGGCGCACAGCTATCAACCGCCCCATCGCACACATGCCACACTGGTCACCGGCTAGTATTTAGATCACACGGGCAGACCGAAGCGGAGAGAGACGACCATGACTTTTGCAGTTACCTATTCAAGGGCGCAAATTGGTATTGAGGCCCCTTTAGTCACCGTTGAGGCGGATATTTCTCAGGGTTTACCTCAAATTCAGATTGTCGGGCTGCCCGCCACGACGGTCAAGGAAGCCAAGGATCGGGTTAAATCAGCCATCGCCAATGTTGGCCTGAAAACTCCAAGCAGGCGCGTCACAGTCAACCTTGCTCCGGCAGATCTGCCTAAGCAAGGTGGTCGCTACGACCTGGCGATTGCCCTGTCCATCCTGGCTGCCAATGGCGACCTGCCCAGCGCCGCACTGCAACAGTGCGAGTGGCTTGGCGAGCTTGCCTTGGACGGCCAACTAAGACCGGTTAATGGTGTTCTGCCTGCAGCCATACAATGTGCGGCAGCAGGTCGCCTGCTTGTGGTGCCAAGGCTGAATGGCGCTGAGGCTACACTGGTTGCTGCCGCCAATGTCATGATTGCTGACAATCTGCAGGATGTGATTGCCCATCTGCACGGCCTTGTAAGCTTAAGCCGACCGGAGCCGCAGGCAGCAACAGCATTGGCTGGGCCTAAAGTGCGGATATCGGAGGTCCGCGGCCAACAAACCGCCAAACATGCCCTGATTATTGCTGCAGCAGGGGGGCACAACCTGCTCTTTACCGGTCCGCCGGGCTCCGGCAAAACCATGCTCGCCAGCCGCTTAAGCAGCCTGTTACCGCCCCTGACGACGACAGAGGCCCTGGAAGTCGCCGCCGTGCACTCCGTCTCCAGCAAGCTTTTCGATTTTGCAACGTGGGGACAAAGACCCTTCCGCGCGCCACACCACACGACTTCATCTATTGCTCTGGTAGGTGGCAGCAGTCCGCCTCGGCCAGGGGAGATATCCCTGGCCCATAACGGCGTGCTCTTTCTGGATGAGCTACCTGAGTACTCGCGGCGGGTTCTCGAGGTTTTACGGGAACCTCTGGAATCGGGTCTTATTATGATCAGTCGGGCTCAGTACCAGGTTTGCTACCCTGCCAGGTTTCAACTGATAGCTGCGATGAATCCCTGCCCCTGCGGTTATTACGGCGACGGGCGTGATCGCTGCAATTGCAGCATCACGCGTATTCAAGCCTATCGCAGCAGAGTTTCCGGACCACTGATGGACCGCATTGATCTGCACGTGGAGGTGCCGGCATTGGCACAGGGTGTCCTTTCGAACGCTGCCAAAGACGCAGACGAGGCTAGCGATAATGCCGCGCTGCAACTGGTCAGTGAGTCGCGGAAGATTATGTACGCCCGCGCCGGCAAACTGAATGCCCACCTGACAAGTCATGAAGTGGCAAGAGATTGTCTGTTATCGGCAGACGACAGCAGATTGCTTGATACGGCTATGGATAAACTGGGGTTATCAGCGCGGGGTTACTTTAAGATCCTCAAGGTGGCTCGCACCATTGCTGACCTGTCTAAGAATCGCGATATTCTGCCAGCGCATCTGGTAGAAGCGCTGGCGTTTCGAAGACTCGACAGCCACGACTCTCCATAGAAACCAGACGCAGCTAGTCAGAGGCTTCCGCTACCATGTAATCGGTAATAGCCCTCAAGTCATCATCGGAGCATGTGAAGCACATGCCACGCGCTGGCATGCCAGGCGCCAGGCCGTTCAGCACGCTCGCGTACAGCACATCTTTGCCTTTGGCAATACGTGCCGCCCAGTCGTCGCGATTACCAAACACAGGCGCCCCGGCGACCCCTATGCTGTGGCAGGTAGAACAGGATTGTTTGTAGTGGGCTTCAACCCCGCCACCGGTGGCTGCCGCAACTGCCGGCGCCGCGGCCAGGCCGCAGTCATCACCCTGGATACAGACACTGCCAACTTTCTTTATACGTGCCGTAACTTCGTCGTCAGCAGTACTGGCAGCCACAGATTGCAGGCACATTGTTGCCAGGACCACGACCGCCAGAAGGATTTTTTCAATTTTCACAACAGTTTTTCCTAGTTCTAAATTGCTCAGGCGGCGATTATACATGACCGCCGACGAAGAAACACGTGCCAGCAAGACTAGCCTGAGTTCCCCCAGCGACCATCGTCAATCTCACGATTGTGATTGAATTTGAAGACACTGGAGGTTCCGCCCTCGACGACCGACTGTTCAGATACCAGTGTCAGGATGGCTTGTTCGCGAAACTGGGCAAGGTTGTCCGCGCCAACGTTTACCATTGTGCTACGGAGTTTGAACAGCGTCGTCTCCAGTACCTCAGCGAGTGGTCCAGCCATGGGTACAAAAGCATCAACACCCTCTTCAAAGACCATCTTGCGGGTGCTCATGCCTTCACTGTAACGTTGCCAATTTTGCGCGCGTATGGTTCCCTCACCCCAGTAGGGTTTATAAATCTGGCCATTAATTGAAGTCTTGGGAGTTGGACTCTCTTCGGTGGTGGCAAAGTAGCGGCCCATCATGACAAAGTCTGCACCCATCGCCAGGGCTATGACGATCTGGGTGTCATTGCCCAGGCCGCCATCAGAGCAGATTGGAATATACTTGCCAGTTTCAGCAAAATAAGCATCACGGCGCGCAACCACTTCCAGCAATGCTGAGGCTTGGCCACGCCCGACACCTTTCTGTTCGCGAGTGATACAAATCGAACCACCACCAATACCCACTTTAATAAAATCCACACCGGGGCCACTAACCAGATAGTCGAAGCCTTCAGCAGAGACAACATTGCCGCCACCAATAACCACATCATCACCATAGGTATCGCGAATCCACTGAATGCCTTCCATCTGGTATTCGGTAAAGCCGTCGGATGAGTCAAAACACAGGGCATCAGCGCCTGCAGCCAATAACGCCGGCACACGCTCACGAAAGTCATGGGTATTAATGGCGGCGCCAACACAAAGCCGTTTGGAATCATCAAGTAACTCATTAGGGTGGCGGCGATGATCCTCATAGTCCTTCTTAAACACCAGCGCTGTCAGTTGGCCGCTTTTGTCCACAATCGGCAGGCAGTCTTTCTTGTGCCGATGCAGCAGGGCATTGGCTTCTTTCAGACTGATGCCTTCAAGGCCATGTATAACATCCTTAAAGGGTGTCATGTGCTGGCCAACTGTGCGGCTCAGGTCATCTTCGAATTCCCAGAAGTCCTTATCGGTGATAATGCCTTCAAGTTTACCTGTGGCACTGCCATCGTGGGTTACTGGTACTGTGGAGTGGCCTGTTGCAGCCATCAACTGTATGACCTCCGCAAGCGTCATGGACATGGTTGCATTTGAATCACTCTGCACAAAACCGGCTTTATGAGCCTTTACCTGACGGACCATCTCAGCCTGGCTTTCAATGGGCTGGGAACAGAAGATAAAGCTCAAACCACCCTGACGCGCCAGAGCGATAGACAGGCGCGTCCCTGAGACCGCCTGCATGCAGGCAGACACCACGGGTATATTGATCTGGAAACGCTTTTCCGGTATTTGGCCAAGTGCTGAGACTGGGGTCGACAGATCCACCTGATCGGCTCGCTGATTCTTTCGAGTTAATCTCGGTATCAACAGATATTCAGAAAAGGTGCGGGAAATATCATCGAGAATCTTCGCCATCTAGTGCTCCAAAATAGGGGAAACACGCGCTGTCGGGTAACAGTTCGTCATAAAAGTTGTGGTGGCAGGTGCAGAAGAGGCGGGCAAGCGCAGTAACAAAAGCAGAGTTTATCGAGAGCAGGTCTGTCCAATACCGGCCTGCCTGAAAAGAATCCACCGATAAGGGCTGGCTCAAGACATGTTGGACCAACAAAAGAGTTACCAAAAACACCACTGGATTTCGCCATGGCAAATTCTAGGCGAATATCCATCTCGATTCAACGTAGCCCTTGGGTAATTCATGGAAAACCACGGTCCAGACCCATAGCCGCTCGCATGATCATACCGATACAACAAGTTAGTAATTTTCTACATGAGTTTAGTGATATAAATTATTGATATTAGTGATAAAACTTGTAATATGACGAAATTGCATGAATAGCTTTGTCCGCTTTAGTCCTGACTTAGGGTTTAGGCAGGGTCACAGCTGTCTCTTTTCAATAACCTTTTTTATGCCCGCTTCGACAATTAAGTCCCATAACGACGCATGACTGTAACCATGAATAAATCCGAACTCATCAAACGCATGGCCGACAAACTGGATCAACTCACCAGTCGCGATGTCGACCTGGCAGTTCAGGCGATCATCGACATCATGTCTGAGTCGCTGGCCAGCGGAAATAGGATAGAGATTCGCGGCTTTGGGACTTTTTCCAATCACTATCGCAAACCGCGGTCAGTCAGGAACCCAAAAACCGGTGAAGTTGGTATCAACAAGCCAGGAAAATTTGTTCCACATTTTAAGCCAGGCAAAGAGCTCAAACGCAGAGTAGATGATGCAAAAGCGGCGATGCCGACTTCCTCAGTAGATCCACCCTAAGTCCGACAGGCTCCTAGGTCAGTCTCAGCACATCTTCAGTTAGCTGGTGCTTGAGAATTTTGCCAGATGGCGCGGTAGGCAATTGCTGACGAATGATAATTCGGGAAGGTAACTTGTAACCGGCAAGAAACGCGCGAGAAAAATGCAGCAGCGCGTCAGGATCAATATCAACGCCTTCTACCGGTTGGACAAAGGCAATAATTTCTTCATCACCTGCTATTTTACGCCCCATTACGGCACACAGACTCACACTCGGGTGGCTGGCAAGCACGGCTTCAACTTCAGGTGGGTAGACATTGAAACCTGAGCGAATGATCAACTCCTTGGTCCTGCCGGCAATATTCATCGCACCTGTAACGTCCTGAAAAACCAGGTCTGCTGTATTAAACCAGCCATCCTTGACCACCTCAGCCGTGAGCTCTGGCTTGCGAAAATAACCTTTCATGACATTTGGACCTTTCACCCACAACTCACCTATCTCACCCGGCGCAACGATCTGGCCATCTTTATCCAGCAACTTGACTTCAACACAAGGCAAGGGATAACCCACCGAACAGTTCGCCAGCGGCGCATACAGGCGCGTCTGACAAATAGTAGGGCCTGTTTCGGTCAGGCCATAGCCATTGTGCAAGGGCATACCAAAACTGTTTTCAACACGGGATTTGAGATCAGGATCAAGGGGTGCACCACCTGAAAACATGAATCTCAGGCAAGCTGCCTGCCATGGCTGGTTGTTGCGTGCTCGCTGCTCAAGTTGCTCAAGCATCAGGGCATACATGGTGGGCACGCCAAGAAACCCGACGATGCTGTCCTCCTGCATGGCCTGCAGCGTGGCGGCAGCGGAAAAACGCCCTACCAGATGCACACAGCCACCGCTAAAAAGCACTGAACAGCAGACTGCAGACAGGCCAAACACATGAGACATGGGTAAGACACAATAAACACGGTCACCTGGCCGAACACCACGCAGGCGCCCCGAGATAAAGGCGATAAAAGACAGGTTACGGTGGGTCAGCATGACACCTTTCGGCGCGCCAGTAGTACCTGTGGTATAAATCATTGCCAACACCTGCTGGGCAGGATCAGGACTGACGCGTTCAGCCTCACTGGCAAGGGCTTTGGTCCAGCTGAACTCGCCAAAATTACTGCTCACTGGTTCCGCGCCAAGACGCCGGCCATGGGCGCGGGCATCTGCGGAATCACCGGCAGTGCAGATGACCAGGCGAGGATCACAGTCAGCGGCGATCAGGTCAATCTCACGATCCGACATACGGGCGTTAATCACTGCACCAATGCCGTCAAGTTCACTCAGGGCGATAAACAGGCAAGCCAGTGCAATACCATTTTCAGCCACCAGCATCACTCGATCGCCGGCGCGCACACCTCGCTCGAGCAGCAACGCCTTGGCTTCGTCGATTGCCGCGCCAAGCTGGCGATAGCTCAACTGCCGACCATTACTGTTCAGAGCCGGCGCGTCAGGTGTCTTTTCAACCCAAGCCAAAATGCCATGGCTCAAACGAGCGGGCAAGCGCTCAAGGATATCTGAGGCGGCACACTCGAGGACATTTTCGTCTTCGACACCAATGGTCTCGAGGCTCGGACTCTCACCTGTTAGACCCGGGCTTTGCTGATTGGTCAGACGCGCTGCCAAATTAACCGCCTTGCTTCAGGAACAGCCGCTCTTTCTTTATGAGGAAGCTAACAACTTCTAACATTTCAGCGTTACCACCAGCCATTGCCGCTTCAACCCGATATTTGCCGTTGACAATTAATGCAGGCACACCACCCGAACGGTAGGCGCGACCTTTTGCCTCGGCCTGCTGAGTGCTGGCGCGGACGCCAAAAGAGCTGTAGGTCCGCGCAAATGCCATAGGGTCAAGCCCCAGTTCGGCGAAGAACCCAGCCATTTGTTCTGGATCATTCAGACGTCTGCGCTTGCTGTGAATCGCATCAAACAACGGCACGTGAACTTGATCAAGTACATTCAGCGCCTGAGCCGTGTAGTAAGTCTGGGCATAGACTTCATAGTCTTTATTCCACACGGCAGGCGTGCGAATAAATTCAACATCATTACCGAGTTGCTGTTTCCAGCTGCTGATCATGGGCTCAATTTGATAACAATGAGGGCAGCCGTACGAAAAGTACTCAGCAACCTCAATTTTGTCTGCCGCACGAGTCTTGATTGGCACCGGCAATTCTACGTAGTGTGTGCCAGCCACATAGGCAACGTCCTGCGCCATGGCTGAGTTGCCGGCAGCCGCGAACAGCGTAATGAACACAGCCGCCAAGGTAAACTTTGAGATCAAGGTCATCGTTTTTTTCATATCTGCTGCCTTCTTTTGAATGTTGTCGCCCGAGCTTGTCTGACAAGTTTGGTGCCATACAGTTCACGGCGCACAGGTGCTGTACAGCGCTCGACAAACAGCACATGAACCGCGTCGTTATACGGCGTCTAACATAGCGTTTAATGTAGCGTCCAGAGCAGGCGTGGTTCCTGAAGCTGTCTTAATACCGAGCTTAACACCGAGCGACGCATCAACTTACGTTACTATTGTTTCAGACCATGAATATAGCTAGCGACGGCGGCAATTTCATTATCACTCAGGTCCATTGCAGATATCCGCATCATGCGGCTGTCACCATCATTGTTACGTGTGCCACTCCTGAATGCTTTTAGCTGACCCTCTGTGTACTCCGGCCACTGGCCGGCAAGCATCGGAAACGCTGCGGCAGCATTACCCTGGCCCGTGGGCGAATGGCAAGCTGTGCAGGCTGCAACGCTCTTACGTGCAATACCGGCACGATAAATCGTCTCACCTAAAACCAGCAGTTCTGGATCCACACCACCACCTTTTGGCGTCTGGGCCGAATAGAAAGACGCAACATCCAGCATGTCCTGGGCACTGTATGTATCCAATATGCCAGTCATCAGGACCGCTGCACGCTGACCCGACTTGATTTCATTGAGTTGCTTGACCAGATACCTTTGGCCCTGCCCTGCCAGACTCGGAAACGCACCCGCCGGGCTGTTGCCATCTTGACCATGACAGGCGGCGCAAACTGCCGACA
Organism: Pseudomonadales bacterium; assembly: GCA_030728785.1. GTDB lineage: Bacteria > Pseudomonadota > Gammaproteobacteria > Pseudomonadales > Azotimanducaceae > UBA4582. The sequence continues at coordinate 3,868 of JANQYP010000003.1, read as the reverse complement.
GTTCTTTGCCTCGTTGAGGATTACCATCCGCCATAGCACAAGCGGTCGACAAGGTGACGATGAGTCCTATTAAGATTCTAAACATGAGTTTCCCTAAAAAAACTAAATACAGGATGAGCAGTGTTAACATAACCGTGACGTAGTATATAACAAACTTAGCCCGAAGACCCAAACCACAAAGCAGCAAATATATCGTGAATATACCCGCAACAACGACGAATCCGCCAAGATTCAACCTGGATAGCATCCACTTCCTCAAAAGCGCCGCGAAACTTGCCCAGTGCCCTGAAGACATTGGCATGGAGGTGGCCTTTTGTGGCCGCTCCAATGCCGGTAAATCAAGCGCTATTAACTACCTGACTGGTCAGCACAAGCTGGCGAGAACCAGTCGAACTCCCGGTCGCACCCAGCTAATCAACTTTTTCACCATCTCAGAACAGCTGCGCCTGGTCGACTTGCCCGGTTATGGGTATGCCAAGGTACCTACCGCAATGAAACGCGAATGGCATGAGAATATTGACAAATATCTGCGTAATCGCCTGTCCTTGTGTGGCCTGGTCCTGCTGATGGACATTCGACATCCCCTGAAACCTTTTGACCATACCATGCTTGACTGGTGTGCAGGCGCAGGCATGCCCCTGCATATATTGCTGACCAAGTGCGACAAATTGAAGAGAGGTGGCCAGCAAAATGCGCTGCTGCATGTGAAAAAGCATGTCGGCGACCTTGCCACTGTTCAGCTTTTTTCCTCAACTCATGGAGTTGGTCAGAAAATCCTGCTGCATAAACTCTCAGGCTGGCTCACTGCCGAAGACCACAATCGTGAAATGTCTGACCTCAGTCTGGCAGAACCGGCAGAAGAAGCTGGTGACACTATCGACAGTTAGCTATCTGGCTATGT
>JANQYP010000003.1:0-2867 GCA_030728785.1 Pseudomonadales bacterium | reverse complement strand
AGGTGCATCGCTAAAAGTTCACTAACCATCAAACTTTAGGATGCTGGACAAAGCCTGATCTAAACTACTCCTTTACCTGCCCTGCTATCTCTGCCGTACATAGCTTAAGACTGGCGGCCTGGGGCAAAGTTCAATCAGCGCAAAAATAATTTAAAAATACTCCTCACTACTTGCCGAGCTGTCTTATCGAGCTGTCTTATCCAACCCGCCTAGTGAGCCTCATCCCAGTTCTGTCCTATACCTGTTTCGACCAGTAGCGGCACCTTGAGTTCAGTGGCGTGGCGCATTTTATCGGTGAGAATTGCGGCTACCTGATGCACCTGATCGTCTCTGACCTCCAGCACCAGTTCGTCGTGAACCTGCATAATCATCCGCGCATCCGGCTTATCGGCGTCGAGCCATTTATCCACCGCAATCATGGCGAGTTTGATGATATCGGCAGCCGAGCCCTGCATCGGTGCGTTAATGGCTGTGCGCTCAGCTGCCTGGCGGCGCTGGAAGTTGCTTGTGTTGATCTCCGGCAAATACAGGCGGCGGCCAAACAAGGTCTCCACATAACCTTGCTCCGCAGCCAAGGCGCGCGTGTCATTCATATAGGCCAGAACACCTGGGTAGCGCTCAAAATAGCGGTCGATGTAGTTTTGTGCATCACCGCGGCCAATGCCCAACTGGCGCCCCAGGCCAAACGCTGACATGCCGTATATCAGGCCAAAGTTGATGGCCTTGGCACTACGTCGCTGGTCGGCGGTGACAGCTTCAAGCTGCTGCCCAAAAACCTCGGCCGCGGTCGCCTTGTGAATGTCCAGGCCTTGGGCAAAAGCATCCAGTAAGCCCTGATCTGCAGACAGGTGAGCCATAATCCGCAGCTCGATCTGTGAGTAGTCAGCGGCCACCAGCTTATAACCCGGTGCTGCGATAAAAGCCTTACGCACCTGACGCCCCTCCTCCGTTCGAATCGGAATGTTCTGCAGGTTCGGGTCTGTACTGGATAGTCGCCCCGTAGCGGCAACAGCCTGGTGGTAAGACGTGTGGATTCGCCCGGTGGCAGCGTTCACCTGTTTCGGCAACTGGTCTGTATAAGTCGACTTGAGCTTCGACAAACTACGGTATTCGGTAATGACCTTGGGCAAGGGATAATCAAGTGCCAGCTCCTGAAGAACCTCTTCTGCGGTTGAGGGCTGCCCCGTGGGCGTCTTCTTCAGAATCGGCAACTTCAACTTCTCAAAGAAAATATGCTGCAGCTGTTTCGGTGAACCCAGATTAAATGGTTCTCCTGCCAGGCTGTAGGCGTCCTGCTCCAACTCGCTGAGGCGCTGACTGAGCTTCATACTCTGCCGGGACAGAAGCTGACTGTCGATGAGAACGCCATTGCGCTCTATTTTCGACAAAACCCTCACTAACGGCAGTTCTATGGTTTCAAAAACCCGCCGCAGTGATGGGCTGGCCTGCAACTTCGGCCACAAGGCTGCATGCAATTGCAGGGTGATATCAGCATCTTCAGCCGCATAGGGCGCGGCGACTTCAAGCTCAATCTGGTCAAAGGTAACCTGCTTTGCTCCCTTTCCCGCTATATCCTCAAAATGGACCGTGGTCTTACCCAGGTATTTCAACGCCAGGTCATCCATATTATGCCGCGAGGCCACAGAGTTGAGCACATAGGATTCCAGCATGGTATCAAAGGCAATACCCTTGAGCTCAATGTCATACCGGGCGAGGACACTCATATCATATTTGAGATTCTGACCAACCTTAAGCTGCTGCGGGTCCTGCAGCAGATCGCGCATCAAGCCAAGCACCTCGTCCCGGGACAGTTGTGCCGGGACGCCAAGATAGGCATGAGCTAAGGGAACATAGGCCGCCTCACCTGGCGCAACGCTAAAAGAAATCCCGACTAACTCCGCCACCATATAATCCAGGCTGGTGGTTTCCGTGTCGATGGCAAAAACTGTTGCGGCCCGCAATCGCGCGATCCATTCCTCAAGCTCAGTGATGCTGAGAATCGTCTGGTAACTGCTCTTGGCCACAACCGATGTGTTTTCACCGCTGCCTTCCGCACGCAACTCATCCACCCACTGGCGGAATTCATATTCTGTAAACAACAGGCGTAAGGCGTCCGTATCAGGATCGCCAAGCACCAGATCTTCGGGCTTTTCTGCAAGCGCCACGTCGAGCTTGATGGTCGCCAGCTGATATGCCAAACGCAGGGTGTCCAGAGACTCACGCAGTGACTCACCGACCTTGCCTTTGATCTCATCAGCGTGAGCGATAATACCCTCGATATTCTCGAACTGCTGGAGCCACTTGACTGCGGTTTTAGGACCGCACTTGGGAACCCCGGGGATATTGTCCGATGTATCACCCACTAGGGCCAGATAGTCGATAATCTGGTTGGGTCGTACGCCAAATTTTTCCACAACGCCGTCAACATCAAGCACCAGGTCAGTCATGGTGTTGACAAGGGTAATGTGCTCATTGACCAGTTGCGCCATGTCCTTGTCGCCGGTAGAGATGACCACATGGCGCTGCTCTTTGGTGGCTGTCGCCGCCAGTGTGCCAATGACGTCATCGGCCTCGACATTGTCGACAATCAGCAGCGGCAAGCCCATTTTGCGAATAATGTCCTGAATAGGCAGTACCTGCTCCCGCAGGTCATCTGGCATCGCCGCCCGATTTTCCTTATAGGCGGGATACAGGTCATTCCTGAAAGACTTTCCCTTGGCGTCAAATACCACTGCAATATGGCTCTGCGGATAATCTGCCATCAGCTTTCGAACCATGCTGACCACACCCTTGATGGCACCCGTATTGGCCCCCTTGGTACTCATCAACTTCGGTAGTGCATGGTAGGCACGGAAAAGGTACGATGA
>JANQYP010000002.1:40505-43323 GCA_030728785.1 Pseudomonadales bacterium | reverse complement strand
CTAGACATATTATGTCAATGCCCGCCAGTCTAGCCTCGGGACATAATATGTCAAGCCCATCAGGCCAGCCGAGCGACTGCCCAAGCCAGCTTTTGCTGGCTATAAGGTTATCTGCGTTACACCGACACGATTCGCGAGGACGGTAAAGAGCCCGCGGCGACAGTTAGAAGGCAGCTACTTCAGGCAGCAACAGGACACAACACAACATCGTCGTAACCGGTGATCACGGGGATATAACCCGTCAGCGCCTGATCCAGTCCCGGATCACCGGTATCCACCAGCAAGCGTTGCCCTGGCAGCGCCTCAAGCTTGCTTTTGGTGGCAATCACCAACAGATTGTTTCTGCCCACAGCACGAATCACCCGACTGCTGAACTGCTGGTTGCCGCGACCAAATATGTGCCCCTGACCACCGATGGCAGTCACCACCATGCGGCAGGCCTGCCGGCTCGCAAGCTCATACAACTGATCTTCTCGAGCATCGGCCAGGAGCAGCGCACCGGCCTGGACAACATCCACACCCAGCAGGGTACTGGGCAGGCCGAGGCTGGTGGTAATGGCTGCGGGCGTAGAGCCTGAACCAATAAAATAGCAGATGTCAGCGTCCATCTGCTCCACCATAAAAGCCGCTATGTCTTCCACCGCCAGCGCCTCCAACTCACGCCCCCCGGACTTGACCTGCTGCATGTAGCGCAACTCCTGCGGCACCAGCATCTCGCCGTAATAACGGGTAATAACCTGGCCCTGACGAAATGAGCGTTCGTCAATGTCACGGACCTCGCCCCGCATCACCGTCACCAGCTCACCGCGGCTCATGGCGGCCAGCACTCGTGCCGCCGACTCGGGATTGTTGGCAAAAACCCCCGAGTGCATCTTCACCCCACAGGGAATACCCAGCACCACCTGGCCTGGGGCAAGCACATCGTGTACATCCCGGGCGGTGCCATCGCCACCGGCAAAGACCAGCAGGTCAGGCTGTTGTGCTTGCAGCGCCAGCACCGCCCGGCGGGTATCTTCACTGCTGGTGTGGTCTGCCAGAGGCATATCAAGCTGGCTGCAGACCAGATTTGGATAGGCTGCGGCAAGTGCTGCAAACACTTGCGCACCCATAGGTGCCGGGCAGGTCACAAAACGGATACGCGCCAGGTCCTCACCCACCAGCGCCAGGCAGCGTCTGACCCGCTCGGCCACCTGGCTCTGCACCCCCAGGGCCAGCGCCTGGGCAACAATCTCTGGCCCGTCACTGCCTTTCAACGCCGCCGGGCCACCCACACCGGCCATGGGATTCAGCACCAGGCCCACCGTCAACACACGAACAGGCGGGGATTGCTCCAGCTGGCAGGAGGAACTGGCGACGCAGAGAGGCTCAGTCACGGGGTAACAACCCCTTAAACAACGCACTGCAGTTCATCACCACCGGCCCGGCGGCACTGCCTTCGCGCCTGCAAGAAAAGGGGACGATAGGGTCCTTGGCCAGGTCATCACCCGGGTCAGTCTGGTAGCCTGCAGAGAAAGTCATGTCATTAGTCCGGTAATTGTCCGTAGCTCGCCAGTGTCGCAAAGTCGGCACGACCCTGGGGCATGTGCGCCGCCAGGGCAACGGCAAATCGCCGCGCCCGTCGCGGCAGGCCACGGCTTAAAAATGCTTGGGTGTGGGTCTGGATACAACTGCAAAAGCGCATTTTATCGAGGGCCTGGTCGTCAAAGTTGTCGCAGCTGACCTTAAAGGGTAATCCCGCTGCCTGGCTGAAAATTCGCTCCAGCGCCTGTGGCCGGCCCTCTACCTGTTCAAACCGCGCCTGTTGCTGCGCGTCACGCTCGGCGTCATACCAATAGCCATAGTCGAGCAACAAGCGCCGGTCAGCCCCCGCAAGACACCAGTGCGCCACTTCGTGCAGGGCGCTGGCGGCATAGTCGGCGCGAAAAACAATCTGGCTGAGGGCTGCCGACTGCGACGTTAATGACAAATAGGTTGCGGGCAAGTAAACCGGTTCTTCGCCGCCACCCACCAGCACTGTCTGGCTTGGGACCTGGAACTGCTGGTCAAATATCTCACTGATACGCGCCGCAAGCATCAGCTTAAGGCTCCGAGTCACTGTTGGGCAGGCAGGCGATGGCAGCCAGGCGCGCGTAATAGTCAGCCGACAAGCAGGGTTTAGCCGCCAGCAAATGGGCCAGGTACCAACGCGCAGGTTGCAGTCCGCTGGCCACATGCTTGGGGTTGGCAATATAGGTCCAGGCCTGCACCAGACCGGCATGAGTCTGAATTGGCAGCAGGCTGCGGCTATACAGGTGCGGATAACCCTCAAACACATCCATCACTGCAATCTGGGCGGCATCTGTGAGCTGATATACCACACCCTCCACCACACTGGCTGGCTCGGCAACCATGACATTCGCCGAGGCAGCACCAGGATACTTCTGTGAGCGCTTGTTAAAAGCCAGCTCAAAGCCCAGCAACCGTCCAGGCAGATGAGCAACAAAGGCCATCTTGCGGTCAGCAACCCGCACCGGGTTCATGTTACTGCCATAGGCGAAATAGTAGTGTGGAACTTGCGGAGTAATAATGCTCAGCCCTTCTTAATCCAGTAAGTGTATTCCGTGCCGATGGTTTCCTGATGGAGCATTTCGTGCTGCAGAAATCGGCAGTACTGGGGAAAGTCTCGCGTGGTCGAGGGATCCGTGGCGACAATTTTCATGACTTGGCCACTGGTCAGGTCCATCATCTTGTTGCGCACCACCATCAGCGGCTCCGGGCAACGTAGACCCTTGGTGTCAACCTCTACATCAGCGTTAATTGTCATTTTTTACAGCCATTT
>JANQYP010000002.1:26196-40405 GCA_030728785.1 Pseudomonadales bacterium | reverse complement strand
CATTTTTTACAGCCATTTTTTACAGCCAAAGTTTGTACGAGCACAGTTTGTACAGTCAAAGTCTGGGTTTGCTGTTGGCGACAGTTTTGCAAACCGCGGCTGATTGACAAACCGCTAACAGTAAATATGCCGTCAGAAAGCCCTTATGTAAGATAGAGCGCGCTTGCGCCATCAGTCATCGCCACATTCCGCTGATTCTACGCCGCAAACGGCTGATTGTACCTGCCAAGGGTTTTTATTGATGCCTGCACGAGATATTTGTCGCGCCACCTGGGTCCCCGGCTGTTTCCGTACAACCGCTGGCGACGTATACTCTGCCCCGTTATTATCTTGCTGGAAGCACAATTGCCATGATCAGGGTCCTTATTGAACGCAACGTCGCCCCCGGCCTGGAAGATTATTATGACGCCACCATCAAACGCACAGTGAGCAGCGTCGTCAAAGCCCCGGGTTGTTTGTCCGGTGAGTCACTGAAGGACGCCAATAACCCAGGTCGACGTATCGTCATGTCCAAGTGGCAATCACTGGAAGACTGGAATCGCTGGTTCTTTTCCGATGAACGCCGCCAGGTGATCTCGGAGATTACCCCCATGCTCGAAGGCAGTGAGAAGATTACACTGCTAGAGCTCACACATTAATTAGAGCTCAATCAACCGCCACACTCCTGCCACACTGGTGCCAGCCACAACAGAAACACTCGCTGGTCACCGCCACCCCCCCTCGCCGGAACAAACCAGACCTTCCCTGCAGTAAAAAACTCCATTGGTCGGACAGTGCCCGAGTCGCTCGCCAAAGTATCTGACAATTCCCCGGCTGATCTGTGTCGAGCGGAATGGACTACACATTCAATCGTATAAGCGCACTTTATCCTCCTGTTTCAGCAATACCTTTTATGCAGTCACACCCTGTTCAATTTCAGGCTGAAGCCTATTGCAACTTAAGCTGATGCAGTTATCAAAGTGGCAATCAGGACGCAACTCGTCAACTGCTGCGCGCTGCAGGCAATCCCAACGCTTGACAGGTACCGCCATCCACCTGCTGGTGCTGGCAACGCTGTGGCTGTTGCCACTGCTTGCGACCGCCGCCACCAGCGTTGAACTGCGTAAGACTTACTCCGGCAAAATCAACTACATCGCCACGGGCAAAAGTTTCAGGGACCAGGACAACAACGGCGGCGGCGCCAGCTGCAGTTTCTTTAACCCCTTGGCGCGCAGCGCCAGTATCAACTTACCGCCAGGGGCTGTTATCGAAGACGCATTTTTGTATTTTGGTGCCTCAGGCACCCTCGCGACCAACCTGGTAAGCGGCATCACATTCAACAACTCACCCATTGGCACTACAACCGGCTTTGATGAAGAAAATTTTGAAGACACCAGCATCGCTGGCTCACCTTTTTATGGCTTCAAGCGAGATGTTAAGAGTCTGCTGGTCAATGGCAACAATGAACTGAAAATAACTGCGGCGCATTTTGATGCCAACCGCACTAACGAGACCTGCCTGGCTGCTTTTGGGGTGGTGGTCATTTATGCAGACCCTGGCGAAGCCAGCATTCATGTGATTAATCTGTTTGATGGCTTTCAGTTCTTTCAGTACAACCGCCTAGCCCTGCAGCCACGTAACTTTGTCATCAAGGCTGGGGCCATCGGCAAGATGACCCATATTTCCTATGAAGGTGACTCAACCCTTGATGACTCAACCAGCGGTGCCTGGGACGAGAGATTCTACTTTGAAGCGCCTGATGACAACAATGCCGCCACTCTCGGCACACCCTTAGTCAACGCCAGTAATCCCCTGACCAATCAGTACAACAACACGGTGTCGAGCCCCAGCACGCCAACCCTAATTGAATATGGCCTTGATATAGACACCTACCCCATCACCGCCTACCTGGCAGCAGCCACCAACGCTTTTGAAGTCACCACCCACTATGAGGCGGCCCAGGATGGCGTGGTACTAACGGCGGAAGTCATTCGCATCGAAAACAAGGCCATCGCCGATATTGAAGTCTTTCTGAACACCGTTGGCGGCTTTCCGGCAAACAGTACCAACACCGCACAATATGTCATCAGTGTTAAGAATAATGGCGACGGCACAGGTACGGGGGCATTTGCCACAGGTTTTGCAACAGGCTACATTCATGTCTATGACGATCTGCCGACCGGCATCAGTATCGACAGCATGGGCGATATCACTGCCCCTGGCTGGGACTGTTCGGCCACTGACCTAGGCGCCAACCAACTGCGCTGCAGCTACGATCTGTCGACCTTAAACGGCGCTGCCCAAAAGCTCTATGCCGGCGACTTCCTGCCTGATATTTATGTCACCGTGGATGTTGGCGCGCCTGCCAGCCCGGTGGTGAACAGGGCCCGGGTTTCCTTGTGCAGTAACCTCAACAACATCGACCGCTGCACTGGCTACAGGCTCAAACACTCGGCAGCCGAGCAGTTTGATACGGTCAACAATATGGCGCCAACCTTGGTCGAGTACCCCACCCCCACACCAGGCCAGGGTTTGTTTCTGCTTGATGCAAAATCCGCCGTGAACAATAACGTCGACAAAAAATCGACGGTCATACTGCCGGCCAACCCAAGTAATCTGTCGACCTCCAGCAAAACAGTGGTAGATAACAATGGCGCAGCCTTAGGTCCCGGCGACCAGCTCACCTATACCATTACCCTGCGAGAGACATCCTCACCATCAGTTGCCGCCACTGGTGTCAGCATTACCGATGTGATTGATACAGACAGCATATTCCAGCCTGGCAGCGGCACCTCCACCTGCGCCGGCCCGGCTGCATTTGATTTCAGTGCCGGCACCCTGACCGTAACCAATATGACTGTTGCCGCCGGTGGCACCTGTACTGTTCAATATCAAGTCAATGTCAAGGCTGCCACCGCGGCCGGTGTTGGCATCGATAATACGGCGATCATTGTTGCCGGTAATGGTACCGGCGCGACCAAAAGCTCACCGACCCAACTGGTGGCTGGCACAGCTACTGGCTCCAAGCTGTTGTACCTGGACACCCTGAACACCGGCAGCAGGACCCTCAAGCGCACTATCCCCGCCACCGACACAACCATAGACCTGACCAACGGCAGCAGTGCCAGCATGGACCTCAGCCCAGCCGTGGCCACCACCCTGGCCGTCAGCAGCGGCACTGTGCCCGTGTCTGTCTGGGTTGAGGCACAAACGGCCGGCACCTACACCCTGCGGGCTGATCTCACCTATAACAACGGCACGGTCATAGGCAACAACACCATCAGCAACGTCACCATGGCAACGGGCAGCGCAAACGCCCAGCTGTTCACCTTCCAGATCAATGCGGCGGCATTTAACATCACCACGGGTGCAACACCGCGGTTCACCCTGACCCTGACCAACAGCTCTGGCGCCGGTAAGACCGCAACAATCCACAGCCGGCTTCAAGGTACCGTGTCAAATGTCGCGTTGCAGACCACCTCGGTCATCAATGTCGATTCCGTGGAATTTTATGCTGATATTGGCCGAACCCAGCTAACCAGCGCATTTGAGGCAGGCAAAACTGTCTATATCAAAGCGGTGGTCAGCGACCCCTTTGGCGCTTACGACATCACCGGGGCAAGACTGACACTGATTGACCCTAATCTGGCCAACCAAGTAACCAACCAGGCCATGACTGTAGCCAGTTCAACGGCCAGCACCAGAACCTTTTATTATGACTATGTGGTGCCGGCCGCATCATCCATTGATCCGGGGACCTGGATAGCACAAATAACGGCCGCTGAAGGGGCGGAGGGCACCATTACCCACACCGAGGTCAATACCTTTGCCACCACCGCGCCCGCCGTTGCCGTGGCCTATACGGTCAACCCCCTGACGGCCGTGTCGGGTGATACCCTGACCTACACCATTACCCTCAGCAATGCCGGCGCCGCTGCTACCAACGTCAGTATTAACCAGCCAGGGCCTGTGGGCACCAGCGGGCTGGTGATCACCAGCTTGCCGAGTGGCACAAACAGCTCCACCGCAACCCAGATCAACCTGGCAGATATTACCGTTCCGGCGACTGGCTCGACGGTGATTATCTATACGGTGGTTGTCCAACCAGGCGCTGTCCCCGGCACGCTTATTAACCACACTATTACACTGAACACCGGCGTCAGTGCCATTGCCCCCAGTGTTCTGCTTGACCCCTTTGTTGCCATGTCTGGTAACAAGCTGTTGTATGCAGCCAATATGGCCAGTTCGCCCGTTCTGCGCAGAACCAAACCCGTGACCGACAGCACCCGCAGCATCACCAGCCAGAGCGGCAACGCAACTCTCACTTTGGCGCCGGTGCTGCAAACCAACCTGAACCTGAATGCCGGGACCATCCAGAGCGGCATCTGGGTCAGCCGCGGCATCAGCTTTGCAGGACAACGCAATATCCAGGCGACCCTGGGTTATACGGGTGCTTCAGTCGGCACCATCGGCAGCAGTTCTGTCACCATTCAGCTCAAGGAAGGTGTGGCCGGAGCCCAGTACCTGCCTTTTAATTTTGTCCTGGCCAGCCCCCTCACCTTGCTGGCAAATACCTCACTGACCCTGACAATTACCAACAACACTGCCATCAGCGGTGAGACCATCCTGGTGCACAGCTTCAAGGATCTCAGTCACCCAAGCCAGGTGGCACTCAATGCCGATGCACCTATCAGCGTTGACAGCATCACTGCCTACGACGGGGATATTGACAGTGGCGGTGTGCCCATCACAGCCGCAGGCGCTGGTGATACCATTTGGGTGGTGGCGACGGCCAGTGATGCCTTTGGCGCGGCGGATATCAGCGCCGCTAGTCTGACCATCACAGATCCAGCCGCAGTGGTGACCTTGCCTGCTGCCAGTATGACCCTACCAACAACCCAGCCGGGTGGGGCACAGCGAATTTTTCAACGCAGCTATATGCTGACCAGCACACTGGGTGACTGGACCCTGGCAGTGACCGCCAAAGAAGGTCTGGAAGACACCATGACGGCGACCCACAGCATCGCGTTTAATGTCAACGATAGTAATCCGGTGCTGACGGACTCTTATAAAACCGTCATTAACACCAGCACTGGCAATAATGCTGACACCAATGCCGGCGATATCCTGCACTACAGCATCACGCTGCTGGAGACCGGCGGGGCCAGCGCGACCGGTGTCTCTGTGACTGACCCCATACCGGCCGGCACCACCTTTGTGCCAGGCAGCCTGACCATCGACTCAGTGGTCCAGCCTGACCCTGCGCCTGACATCAACCTGACGGGCCTGACAGTGTTGGCTAACAGCACCTTGCTGGTGAAGTTTGATGTCACGGTGAATGGCCCGGGCTTGCCAGGCACACTGATATCAAATGCCGCGACTATCACCAATCCGGGCGGCGCAGCCAGCAGCATCATTGTTGCGGCCGAAGATATTGTCATCGCCGGTGCGCCAGCGACAGGCACCAAGTTGCTGTATCTTGAAAACCTCGACACTGTGCCCTTCATGACACGCCTGCAACCGGCTGCCAGCGGCACCGCTGATTCAATTGTGCTGCAGGGCATAGACCAGCCGACGGCCAACAGCGTGACCCTGGACCTTGACATAGCGCTGCAGAAGGACACAAACATTAACGCCGGCACCGCCGCACTCACCTTGCGCGCCCTGGGTGTCGGCCGCGACAACCGCAGCCGTCAGGTCAGGGTTGACCTTGGTTACCACAGTGGCGGCACTGTTACCTCTCTTGGCACTACCACGCAAAGTCTGAACCTGCTGACGGGATCGGTCTCAACTTTGGTTTATACCATACCCGTCGCGGCGACACTCATCCCCGCCGGCAACCGACTGCAGATTGTCATTACCAATATTGCCACTAACACCAATGATGACATGCAGATCTACAGCTTTGATTCAGGCACAAATCGCTCCAACCTGGCACTGCTGCCAGCGCCGGTTATCAACGTTGACGCTATCACTTTCTGGAGCGCCACCATGGGTGCCGGGGTGCCTGTCACCAATCCTGATCCGGCTGGAGCAGATGTTGATGTCTATGCCCGAATAGTCATCAGCGACCCTTTTGGCGAGGCTGACATCCAGGCACCTGACGATCTCCTTAACCCAACCACGGTGATTGTCACCGACCCGGCTGCGGCCATTGGCGGCGTCAGTGGCAGCGTTGGTTGCACTGCGCCTTGTTACGCCTATGCGGGCGAAGACTTAACTAACGACCTGGATGGTGCGACGCGAACCTTCTACTACATTATTCGTGTCAATGCCGATCCGCCCTCTAATCGCGGCACCTGGACAACCCAGGTCACGGCGAATGAAGGTCTGGAGGTTGGTGTGGTATCCCACACTGCTGCTGCGAGCTTTTCCACCCTGCTGCAGGCAAATTTGTCGACCTCCACTAAAACCTGGACTCATGCTGGCGATGTGGATCCGGGCGAGACCCTAACTTATACGATTAGCCTGATTAACACCGGGGGGATCGATGCCAACAACGTCACGTTTGAGGATGTTCTGCAAACCAGCCCTGTCACGCTGACCTATGCCAGTGCTGCGACTACTTGTACCAATGCACTGGGCGCGCCGCTGGCAAGCCCTACCTTCAGTAATCCGGTGGTGAGCCTGGCGAACATTTCGGTCACTGCCGGTGGCAGTTGTACCATTACCATCAATACGACTGTTGGCCCCGGCACCCCCGGCGATGTCATCAATAACACTGCCACCATTACTAACCCGTTGGGAACCAGTGGTTCACCTTCGGCCAGCACTATTTTCCTGTCAGCCTCGGCAGTACCCAGCACTGGCTCTAAACAACTGTACCTGGACGGCCTGGCTGGTGCGACTGGCGCCCTGACCCGCACACCACCGAGTGTCAGCCAGGCGACACTGGCTGAAGCCACTGGTTTTAAGGTCCTGAACCTGGTCGCCCCAACCCTTCGGGCAATGACCCTGCAGGCCGGGCAGATAGTCTTCAACGTCTACTTGAGCAGCACCTCTAATCGAAACTATGCCACGGCGTTCCAGGTCACCATCAACACCAATGACGGTAACCCTGACCTGGTGCTGGACAGCGGCCCGGTCGTCCTGCCACTGACAGACACCCAAGCCCTTTTTACTGTCAGCGTCACCAATCCGGCAGCGCGCCTGCTGCCCATTGGCAGCACGGTGCAAATTCGTATCGACAATGATGAATCCGGCCGAGGCAACCGCGAAATGCTTGTCCACCAGGTGGCCAGCGCACCTTACTCAGAACTGGTGCTGCCAGTGGCCGGTGCTATTGAGGTCACCAGTGTTGCCTTTTATGACGGCCCAGCTGCGGCTACGCCGAATCTGGTGACTGAGATTTCGCAAGGCGCTACAGCCTATGTCCAGGCCACGATCCAGGATGCTTTTGGCAGCTCGGATGTCAACAGTGGCTGCCCAGACGGGAGCCTGCCCAACAACAATTGTCCCTTGATCACAATTACCGATGCCACCGGCGCGGACCAGACACCGGCATCACCGGCGAACCAGATGACCTTTGTCAGCGAGAACCCGAGCGCAGGCAGCCGCACCTACGAACTCCCTTTTATCCCTGGTGGCGGTATGGGTTTCGATGGAATCTGGACCGTTGAGGTACTGGGCTCGGAAGGCAATGAACAGGTCCTCACAGACACGCGCCTTGAGGCGATTGTCGTCGGGCAGCCAGTGCTGACAATCCTTAAATCGGTGGCCGGCATCACAACACCCGGTCAGGTGGTGACCTATCAGAACAACGTCGCCAACACCGGAACGGCGACCGCCTTCAGCATTGTGCTGACGAATTCAGTACCACAGTTCCTGGCCATGGAATTGAATAATGATCTCGGTAACTGGTCAGCTGTGTACTTTTTGAGTCCTGGCGTGACCATCAGCGCCGAAACCTTTGATGATGGCACAGGTACCTTTACCTATGACCCCAATGCTGGTGCTTGCGGCACGGCCGGTGTTGACCCATCCCCCTGTTATGATCCCGCCATAAGAAGTTGGCGCGCCAATATCATGGAAAGCATGCCAGTCAGTGGCAATCTGATTCAGCGTTATCGAGCAATGATTGAATAACTGGACAAAAATAGAATGGTCCAAGTCTGACGCTCCCATGAGCCAAGACTTTAACCACCGCTTTATTCCTCGCGCTGATATGTTGCCCGCAGGGATCGTCCGGCGGCTACCGCTGACCTGCGCTTCTTAATCCCGCTGCACCAGATTCTGCAACTCATCTGCCGCAAGCAGGGAGCAGGATTCCGCCTCAGCGTCAAAGACAATGACAACCCGGCCACTTTGCAGTTGGGCCTGCACTTGGGCGACTTTACGCGCCAGGCTCGACTCATGCTCGCCATAGTCTGTGCCCTCGCGGGTCACGTAGTCTTCAATAACGCCTTGCAGGGCATCATTCGAGAGGCTGGACCAGGGGATAGTAAACTGCGACATTAAATTCCTATGGATTGCTGTATAACGCTTTTGCCCTGAGCGCCGCAGCGCGGCAGGCGTTCTTCACTCGCAGCCAGGCCCTTCGCCAGTCTGCGGGTGCCTTTATAAATTCACCACATCGACAAATCGCACCGGATCACCAGGGTCCTGGCGCGCCAGGCCCTTGAAGTCAAACAACCTGGCATCCAGCATATGGGATGGCACTACGTCTGTCATGCCGCGAAAGATTGAATCCAGCCGCCCGGGAAACTGCCGCTCCCAACCCACCAGCATTTCCTTGATGACCTGGCGCTGCAGATTGTCCTGCGAGCCACAAAGGTTACAGGGAATAATGGGCATCTCGGCGAGCATGGCGTAACGTTCGATATCCTTTTCCCGGCAATAGGCCAGGGGCCGAATGACAATATTCTCTTTATCATCACTGAGGAGTTTGGCAGGCATGGTTTTGATCTTGCCGCCATAAAACATGTTGAGGAACAAGGTGCCAAGCATGTCATCACGGTGGTGGCCGAGGGCAATTTTGGTAAAGCCATTCTGCTTGGCATACTTGTAGAGGATGCCGCGGCGAAACCGTGAGCACCAGCCACAATAAGTTTTGCCCGCCGGCACCATCTCGGTAACCAGCGAATAAGTATCCTCTTCAAGAATCTTGAAGGGCACACCAATCGACGTAAAATACGCCGGCAACACGTGTTCGGGGAAATCCGGCTGCTTCTGGTCGAGATTAACCGCCACCAGTTCAAAGTTGATGGGGGCATGGCGCTGCAGGCTCATCAGCACATCCAGCATGGTCAACGAGTCCTTGCCACCGGAGATACACACCATGACCTTGTCGCCATCTTCAATCATGTTAAAGTCGTCGATCGCGCGGCCCACTTCGCGACGCAGACGCTTATGCAACTTGTTCTTGTCGTACTGCTCTTTTTCGCTTTTTCTGGCGGCGCTGTCGTTAGTCAAAGATGCACTCAAAGATGTATCCAAAGATGTGTTCAAAGTTGTATTCATGGTCATGACTTCATGGTGGTCCGTATTGACGCGGCAATTTTACACTAATGGCAGCACCTCGCCAGTCATGCGCGTGCTGCCAAACCACAGGAACCAAAACTTGGGACACCTGCTCACAGGACACATTCCTACAGGACACATTCCTACAGGACGCATTCCCACAGGAAAAAGAATGTATTCCGCCAAAAACCTGCCGCTGTATGCCCTGCTGGGTTTTTTAATGTTGTCGAGTGTCGGCCTGCAGGCCAGGGGGCCAGGCGCCGTCATCCTGCAATACCACCATGTCGCCACCGGCACACCGGCGGCAACCAGCATTGCGCCAGACCAGTTTGCCCGGCACCTGGATTATATTGCCGAGCAGGGTTATCAGGTGTGGCCCATGAGCCGCTTGATAACAGCTCTGCAGCAGGACCAGACCCTGCCGGAAGACGTGGTGGTCATCAGCTTTGACGATGCCTACCCAAGCATCTATGCCAATGCCTGGCCATTGCTCAAGGCTCGCGGCTGGCCATTTACGGTGTTTGTTGCGACTGCCTATATCAGTGAGACACCAGGCCAGTACCTTTCATGGTCACAACTGCGAGAAATGCAGCTGGCCGGTGCCACCATCGGCAACCACACCCACGACCATCCGCACCTGCTGCGGCGCCTGCCGAATGAAACAACCGACGCCTGGCAGCGCCGCGCCAGAGACCAGATCCTGCAGGCACAAGCGCTGCTGACCCGCCATCTGGGAACCGCCAGCCGGCTTTTCGCCTATCCCTATGGTGAATATGATCACCATCTGGAGCAGCTGGTGGCAGAGCTCGGTTTTGTCGCCTTTGGCCAGCAAAGTGGCGCCGTGGCGCCAGGCTCTGACCTCCTTGCCCTGCCGCGTTTTCCCTTGTCAGGGATCTACAGCGATCTTGATGACCTGCACACTAAACTGCAAACCTGGCCGCTGCCACTGGCGGCCGTGGCGGCCCGGGGTGCTGATCCCCTGCTGGAGCCGCAGAACACTCGGCCGACGCTGGATCTGGTGTTCAATAATACCGACCTGGCCCTTGACCAGCTGGTGTGTTACGGGCCCGACGGCCCCACCAGCATGACGCGCATCAGCAGCACCCATTACCGCGCCCAAACCAAAACCCCCTTGCCTGTTGGCCGCTCGCGCTATAACTGCACCCTGCCCGTGCACCAGTCAGAACGTTACTATTGGTATTCGCAACTGTGGATTCTGCGCTATCCCGACGGCAGCTGGTATGCCGAACCTTAGGGGTTAGCTTTAGCCCAACTGGCGCAACACATTCATCGGTGAGGTACGCACCACTTTGCGGGTTGCCAGGGTGCCAAGACAGCCAATCAGCACCACACCCACCACCGGCCCCAGCAGCCACAACACCGGGTTTAGCGCATAGTCGAGATTGAACACCTGGGTCTCCAGGGCAAACACCGTAATTTCTGCTCCCACCGTTGCCAGCACACCGGCAAACAGGCCAAGCATACAGAATTCGATCACCAGACTGCCCATTACCAACCTCTGACTGGCACCCAGGGTACGCAGAATGGCGTGCTGCTTGAAGCGTTCATCCATGCTGGCCTGGATACTGGCCAGCAACACCATGGCACCCGCCACCATAATCAGCACCAGAACCAGCTCAATGGCCAGCGTCACCTGGGAAATAATGGTCTGGATCTGCTCGATAATGGCATCAACTTCAATCACGGTGATGGTCGGATGGCCATTCAGCAGCTCATTCAGGAACAGCTTTTGGCTGGCAGGCAGAAAGAAGCTGGTCATAAAGGTCGAGGGAAAGTCAGCCAGACCACCAGGCGAAAATATGATGTAGAAATTCGGCTGCATATTGTCCCAGGCTACAGTTCGAATATTCGCGACCCTGGCATCAAGCTGCCGACCCTGAATCGTAAACCCCAGCAGGTCGCCCACCTGCAGGCCATTACTGCGAGCCAGGTCCTCTTCCAGCGACACCAGTGGCTCACCTGCGTAATCTGCGGCCCACCAGGTACCCGCCACCAGCTCGTTGTCGGCCGGCAGGTTTGCCGTCCATGTGAGGTTACGCCCGGAATTACTGCGCGGGCCGCGCTCATTGTCCGCATCACTCGCCTGACTCTCACGGCTGTCGTCATAGTCTTTCGCCGGCACCCCATTCACCAGCGAAATACGGCCGCGAATCATCGGATACAAAGGCTGGTTGACAATGCCGTTGGCGCCCAGCATTGCCTCAATCGGCGCAACCTCTCGAGGGGAGATATTCAGGGCAAAATGGTTTGGTGCATCAGCCGGTATCTGTGCCTGCCACTCTGCTATCAGCGCCGTGCGCACCAGGAACAGAATCAGCAGCAGCATGATGGCCAGGCCAAACACCAGGATCTGCAGAGTGTTCTCCTGACCGCGGCGCTGCATACCCGCCAGCGCCAGGCGCCAGGCACTGCCCGCCTGCATACCCAAGACGCGCCCGGAGCGCAGCAGCAGCCAGGCCAGCAAGCTCAGCACCAGTACCGCAACCACGCCACCGGAAAAAATCAGCGCCGTCAGGCGCAGGTCCTGGCTGTACCACCACATCAGACCAATGGTACCCAGCAGCGCCGCCACATAAGCCAGGCGGTTACTCAGGTTGGCTGGCGGCAGGTCCCGGCGAATGACCCGCACGGGTTCCGTGGCCCTGAGTTTCAGCAGCGGCGGCAGGGCAAAGCTGAGCAGGCACACCAGGCCGGTGACCAGTCCCAGCCAGATGGGCCGCCAGCCCGGGTTGGGTAACTCGATGGGAATATAGGGTGCCAAAATCTCGGCAATGCCCAGCTGGGCGCCAAAGCCAATGGCACTGCCCAGCAGGGTGGACGCCAGGCCAACAATAATAAATATCAGCAGAAACAGACTGTCGATACTGCCCGGGCTGGCACCCAGGGTTTTGAGGATGGCGACATGATCATAATGGCGCAAGGCGTAACGTTGTGCCGCCAGGGCAATGGCCACCCCCGCCAGCAGCACACCCAGCAGGCCACCTAACAACAAAAACCGCTCGCCGCGATCGAGCGCCCTGCCAATGCTCTCGGCACCTTCCTTCACTCCCAGCAGGCGTGCCTCTGCCCCCAGTTGCGGCTTGGCCCAGGCACTGAACTCAGCCAGGGCATCACGTTCGCCGGCAAACAGGTAACGATAGCTAAGGCGACTGCCGGGCTGCACCACCTGGGTGGCGGCCACATCCTGATGGTTCATCAGCACCCGCGGCCCGGCGCTGTTAAAGCCTCCGCCGCGATCTGGCTCCTTGATCAGGACCTGGCCAACCCGCAGGCTGGCAACCCCAATCTCCAGCATATCCCCGGGGGCCACCCCAAGGGCCGGTAACAGCCGACTCTCGAGCCAGACTTCACCAGGGGCCGGAACAGCAGTCGCCAGCTCGCCACGAACAAAGGGCTGATCGGCAACAATGAGTTTGCCGCGCAGGGGATAGGTTTCGTTGACGGCCTTCACCGCCGCAAACTGGGCGCGGTCTGCAGCAAACACCATCGACAGGAAGTCGAGGGTCTCGGCCCGTTGCAGGCCTCGAGCACTGGCGTACTCAAGGATGGCCGGGGCTATGGGCTCATTACTGCTGATCACCAGATCGGCAGCCAGGAAACTGGCAGACTCACGCTCCAGGGCCTGCTGCAGGCGATCTACAAACAAGGTGATGGTCGTGACCGTGCTGACGGCAATAATCAAGGACGCCAGCAGCAGGGTCAGCTCACCTGAGCGCCAGTCGCGCCAGAGCAGTTTTACGGCCAGTGCTGGATTCATTGTCCCAGTCCTTGGCGCTGCCCGGCCTGCCCCTGCGCTGGCGCTGCCGCCAGCTCGCCGGCGGTAATATTGATAGAGCGCCCACAACGCTCCGCCAACCGCGGGTCATGGGTGACCAGCACCAGGGTGGTGCCAAACTCGGCATTCAGGTCAAAAATCAAATCGATAATGGTGGCCCCCGTCGCCGAGTCAAGATTACCCGTAGGCTCGTCAGCAAAGAGGATCTCGGCGGACGACGCAAATGCTCTGGCTATGGCAACCCGCTGTTGTTCGCCACCGGACAACTGCCGAGGATAGTGCTGCATGCGGTGTTCAAGGCCAACCCGGCGCAGCAGCTCGCGGGCCTTCGGCTCAGCTTGCGGGTCGCGCTTCAATTCAGCGGGTAACATAACGTTCTCAATGGCGGTGAGGCTGCCCAGCAGCTGGAAAGTCTGAAACACAAAACCCACCATGCGACCGCGCATCAGCGCCCGCTGCTCTTCGTCAAAGGCCGTAATTTCTTCCTCACCAAGGAAAATCTGGCCTTCGGAGGGTGTATCAAGGCCGGCCAGCAGGCTCAGCAGGGTAGTTTTGCCGGAGCCGGATGCACCGACAATCGCCACAGATTCTGATCGCTTGATTTCAATGTCGATCCCTTTCAAGATGGTCAGCTGCCCCTCCGAGGTGCTCACCGTTTTCCCGAGGTTGACCGTTTTGATCATCACTTTTGCTGTTATCGCCACGTTTTTATTCCTACTGGTATTTTTCCTGATGGTGTTTTTCCTGACAGTATTAAGCCCACTCAGGGCAGGCCTGTCGAGGGCCCGTTTGCTGCCCAGCGGACTGCTGACAATAAGCCTGATGCTCTACACTTCCCAGGCTTTTACGAGCGAAGGCACCCTTTTGGTTTTCGGCGACAGTATCAGCGCCGCCTATGGCATGGAAGAGACACAGGGCTGGGTCCACCTGCTAGACGAAAAACTCAAGACGCCTCTCAACACGAACATCAACACG
>JANQYP010000002.1:21030-26096 GCA_030728785.1 Pseudomonadales bacterium | reverse complement strand
AGCACGGCAGGCTATGAGGTTGTCAATGCCAGTGTTAGCGGTGAGACCACAGATGGCGGCGTCGTCAGGTTACCTAAAACCCTGGCACTGCACCAACCGGATATTGTGATTATCGAACTTGGTGGCAACGATGGTCTGCGGGGCTACCCCATTGATAAGATCAGCGCCAACATCAGCCAGATGATCCACCTCAGCCAGGCCAGCGGAGCCAGGGTACTACTGATTGGCATGGTCTTGCCGCCCAACTATGGACAGCGCTACACCAAGGCCTTTGCCGATGTCTACCAGCAGGCCGCAGCCACCTTCAACGTACCCCTGGTACCTTTCCTGCTGGATGGCGTGGCCACGGCCGAAAGCCTGATGCAGCGTGACGGCATCCATCCCCGCCCGGAAGCCCAGCCGTTAATGCTGGACAATATCTGGCCTTACCTGGTGCCATTACTTGCTGTCAAAGCTGAGCCCGACATCAGTCCTGTGGGCGCCAGGTAGGCATATTCAGCAGGGCTTCGTGATCCTGCCAGTCCGGCATCACGGTACCCAGCAACTGGTAAAATCCGGCACTGTGGCTGAAGTGATACAGGTGGCACAGCTCATGAGCAATCACCATGTCAATGGCGGCCAGCGGTTTCTGCACCAGCACGGAGTTCAGGCAGATATCGCCACTGCGGGAACAACTGCCCCAGCGCGCCGTCATCTTCCGCACTGTCAGCTTGCCTAAGGTTTTGCCCGGCAGCGGGATCTCGGCAAAACGCCGATAGCCTTCCAGCAGGCGCATCTCAAACACCTGCAGGGCGCGCTGGCGCCAGAAGCGCGCCAGGCAGCGCTCCACCTGCCGAGGATCCGCCGGTGCCGGACAACGCACCAGTAACTGTCCTGGACCCAGAATGACCTGTTGCGGATTGCCGCGCACCAGCAGCAGTTCTTGGCCAACGCCCAGGTAATCATGCATTTCACCTTCTGTATACTGGGCAAGCCGCACGGGTGGCAGCCGGGCCAGCGTGTCCAGGGCGTTGACAACCCAGTCGAGGCGAATGTTGAGGAAGGCATCAATGTCCCGCCAGGCACACTGCAGAGGCGCACGAATTTCTACCTGCAGCGACCGCAGCACATGAATGGCGAGGGTTTTGCGGCGACTGCGCTTGATCACCACATCAAAGACACGATGGTGGTGTTGGCACTTGCGTACATAAGGGGGTGGCATATTCACGGTCGGATTATAACGACAATGAGGGTACTTACCCAGAAGCCAGGCATGGCTGGCGGACCTAAATCAGCCCCTGGCGCGCAACCGCAACCAGTGGCCATAACCTGCAGATAAGCATTGGCCAGAGGGTGCGCCAGCGGTCACGCGCTGGCGTTAAACGCCACCGCCCAGGCAGGGAGGCGACATGGGGCTGTTACCCTGCCTGGCGAGCCATTCCGCAGGGCTGAAGGCGTGCATTGCCAGCGCATGAACGGGTCCCTGCAGCTCAGCCTGCAACAATTTGTTCACTCGGCGGTGGCGTTGTAACAGGCGCTGGCCCTCGAATTCGGCTGCCACCAGAATCACCTTGAAATGGCTTGATGAGCCGGCGGGGACATTGTGGCTGGCGCTTTCATTAATGACCTGCAGATGCGCCAGCTCGATGCCTGCTGCTAATTTCTGCTCAATGATGGCCTGCACTGTGGGTTCACTCATAGGGATTTACCTCTTTGGCAGATGCAACAAAAAATCAATGACAGAGCCGCTCAGTTGCTAAACACCGCTGCAAACAATGCGCGCCTTGTGGCAAGTCCGTCAATTCACCCAGGCGCCGCCATTCCTGTCTGACACCATTGTCAGCCTTTTTCTGTCAGATTAAATACGCCGTCCCAATCATCTGCTGGCGGGGTTGTCATATACAACTCACAGCGTCGAGCATAGATCCGGCTTGGGCCATCTTCGGGTATCAACAGCTGGCATTGTTCAAAGCCGGCCTTGGCCTCAACATAGTTGCGCGCCTTGTACAATGCCAGCGCCCGTTCAAACTGCGCCACCAGCTCGGCAATATGGGCTGGTGTCTGGCCCTTACGCTCAAGCAACTGATAGACAGTAATGGGCTCATTCTTGCCAACCACCCGCAGCGTATCAAGTTCGCGCACATCAACATTATCCTTGACCGCAGCATAAGTCATACCCGAAATCATGATGTCTGAACCATAGGCCTTGTTGGCGCCTTCAAGTCGAGAGGCCAGATTCACCGCGTCGCCCATGATGGTGTAATCCATACGCTGGGCAGAACCCATATTTCCCACCACCATACGCCCGGTATTGAGTCCCATCCGCACGGCTATTTTTGGTCGACCCTCGGCAACAAATCGTTTGTCGATTTCGACAATGGATTTCTGCATATCAATGCTGGCATAACAGGCCAGGGTGGCGTGATCCAGTTGAATGGATGGTGCGCCCCAGAAGGCGATGATAGCGTCACCCTCAAACTTATCCACGGTCCCCTCATACTCAACGATGATCCTACACATCTCCGTGAGATAGTCGTTCAGGGCATGGACCAGTTCCGTTGGGGTCATTTTCTCGGAAAAGCTCGAGAACCCGGCAATATCCGAGAAAAATGCCGTCATTTCTCGCTCTTCACCACCCAGGGCCAATTTACTTGGGTCTTTTACCAGGTCAGCAACAACCTTGGGGGACAAATACTGGCCAAAGGCGTCCTTGATCAGCGCCTTCTGACCCATCTCGGCCAGGTAAAAACGGGCATTTGTAAAGATAATTACCAGCAGGCAAGCGAGAAAACCATAACTGACCGACATCACCAGTCCCAAATGGATATAAGTGCCGGTGGTCACTAGCAAAAATAAGCTGACGATGCCCAGGCTGGCCAGATTGCGCGGCAAGGGGTTGTCGATAAAATGACTGGCGCTGAGTGCAGCCAGCAGCAGCAGCAGCGCGAGTCCTTCAAGCCAGAGGGGCGCGGCGCGCAAGGGCGCATTCTTGAGGATGGTGCCAATCGTGTTGGCAATGATGGAGACTCCGTAGACGTTACCTACGGGCGTTTCAAATTCATCGTGGGCGACCTCTGCAACCTCGCCGATAAGTACAATTTTGCCAGCCACCAGATAACTGAGCTCGTACAATTCTTCCTCATCCTGCACAAACAGAATATCCGACGCCGAGATGCCAATCACATCGTGCAGCCTGGCTGTACCACCCTCACCATCGGAGGGCAGGCGCGGAAAATCAATATACAGGTCGCTGAACTGATCTACCGGCGCCACCCTGTCGCCAATTGTCAGCACAGCATCCTCTAGTTCAGGTTCACTGTCGACGAACATGGACACTGCCTTGACGGCAAATGGCCATTCCCCCAGGGCCGCAATATCTTTATGGATGCGCAGGCGCACAATACTTTCCGAGATGGCACTGTTGGCAGCAATGTTTGAATAGCCGTGGGCCGTGATGCTGGCAAAGCGCGGAATAGCAAGGTTCATGCTCTCATAACCCGCATTGCCAATTTGCGCCTGGGATACCAGCACGACATTACCCGCCTCCGCAAACGCGTTGGCCAGGGTTGGGTCTTCGCCATAGGCACTGTTGAAGTCAAGCAGCATGTCCACGCCAATGACCTTGGCATCCATCTGCGCCAGGCGCGCCACCAGGGTTGCCAGGTCGACACGGGTCAGAGGATATTTGTCATAGTCCTCATAGAACGCCTCATCCGTATAGACGATGACCACATCCTCCGATGGTGCAGTAACTGCCGGGTCAGCGTTATAGGCCCGCAGCAGCTGTCGATATGACAGCGTCTCATCTTCCAGCAGAGAGAAAGCTTCTTTGTACTCAAATACCGCTGCGAGCAGGAAAATCAGGAATATCGCGAGGAGGTCAAAATACTTCTTGTTACTGCGCATAACACTTCTCTGTCACAGGGCGAAAAAACTCTGGCATCAATGCCAGGCGTGAACAAACCCGCGCTCGGTATCTATGGTGGCGAGAGGCGGGTTGTGAGAGGTGGGTTGTAAGGGGCGGGGCGAGAGCGGCTTCTGGCTTCTGGCCGGGCTTCTGGCTAGAGGCTGCGGGCTCGAAGCGCCCTGGCTAGCAGCTAGCAGCTAGCAGCCAACACCCAACTGCCCTCCCCACTGCCCTCCCCACTGCTCTCAATAATTTTCCTCAAGAGCTGAGTTGTAAAGGCGTGCTTCGCTTTCACGAAGATTGCTCAATTTCAAATCCTGATAATTCTGGATCAGCAACGGCCGCATGTCATTGTCGTCGGGATTGTCAGTAAAGTGCTGGCGGTATTTGTCCATGGCAGCAACGTGCATCTGCTGTGACTCAAGAATATCTGTTGCGACAAAAACGTCGTCAGCGGCAGCGTTTACCTTGGCCATCAAAGCTTTTTCAGCATTTGCTTCCAACCAGGTGAAACTGGACTCACCACGGGGAATGTAAACGGTGCCGTCTTTGTCCAGCACTTCGACATGATAGGTGTACACGCCGGGCTGCGCATCAGTCACAGTAAAGCGGATCATCTCGCTGGTTGACTGGGCAGCCACGTCATGTCCAACACCGTTAATCACAACGCGGTAGGAATATTCAGGACAGGCATTACGCCAAACCAGGTCAGGAAAACTCGCTGACAGAGTGACCTCACTGATGGTTCGAACCTTGTTGTCACACTGACTGTCGTCCGTCTTGGTGACCGAACGCCTGACGGTGGTGTAACGCTGGGCTTTGGCGAACTTGTTGGACAGACCTTCAAAAATAGTGCCTGCATCCTGCTCTGGCTTAGTCAGGTTACCCGCAATCAACTCAATGCCGTCTGCCTTTACGGCAACTTCGCTGGCAGCGCCGATGTCCTGAGTCAGGCCATCGGCCTGGTTAATAAGCCTGCCAGAACCATCTTTGCCGGTCTTGATGGTGTACCCTTCAAACAAATATTTGGTGTTAGTCACGGGCCGCCAGTCTGTGCCGTTGCGGGAGTATTCAACCGTACCTTGAACCTGGACCAGCTTTGCTACCGGTGCTTCTCGGGCTAATACCGCGCTGCTGAAACCCATTAGCAAAGTACTGAGCGCAACAGTACTGAGCACAA
>JANQYP010000002.1:7794-20930 GCA_030728785.1 Pseudomonadales bacterium | reverse complement strand
ACTGCCTCTTTAGCACTGCCTTTTTGTGGCAGTCTTATCATTGCCTTTTGACACACTGCTCTTTGTCTGCCATTAGCTCGGCAACGCCTTGCTTGGCCATGTCGCCGGCCAGTTTCAGCGCCACCCAGTTTCAACGCACCAACCTGAGTCCCTGGCTCACCCGTTGCGGCCAGATCTTCGAGTAAAACGCTGCGCGCCTTCGGTTTATCAGCCAGACCCGCCTGCAGATACCCTGTCTCAAGGGCCCTGGCATGCAGCCGCTCCCTAGACTGATCGCTTGTTGTTTCAAAACCGCAACTCTACAGCAAATAGGTTATCAGTACACGGCCAAGCATGATCGAAATATTATCCTCGGCCGCACCTAAAAATCGGGCCTGCAGCTAAGACAGCTTATGCACGGCAAACGTTTTGCTGCGGATCCTTCCGAGGGCAAATAAAACCCAGGATCCACTCGGCCAAACTTCAGGGTCATCACCCAACATGGGTTCTTCAAATCGCGCAAACCACCCATAGTTGGGCGACGCTCCCGGACAATTGGCGTTTCGCGCTCGCCTGCCGAAACTAAATCGAGTATTCTCCTGCTGTCTCCTCTGATTTGTCTGTACCTCCATGCTAACAATGCTTTCGCCCGCCAAAACCCTCGACTTCGACAGCCCGCTGGGTACCGATAAAAGCACACAGCCAGAGTTTCTGGAGCTCTCGAGCCGACTGGTGGCGGAAATGAGAACCAGATCGGCAGAAGATTTATCAAAACTCATGCGCATCAGCCCGAAACTCGGCGAGCTCAATGCGGCGCGTTTCGCCCAATGGGCGACACCTTTCACTCAAGACAACGCCCGCCAGGCCATTCTTGCCTTTCGCGGCGATGTCTACATCGGCCTCGACGCTGACTCTTACACTACGCGAGATTTTACCTTTGCGCAGAAAAGCCTGCGCATCCTGTCAGGCCTGTATGGCGTGTTAAAGCCATTGGATTTAATCCAGCCTTATCGCCTGGAAATGGGCACCCGGGTTGCCACCAGCCAGGGCAAGGACCTGTACGCCTTCTGGCACAAGACCATTACTGCGGCGCTGAATGCTGAACTGCAGACCCACAAGAGCCGCACGGTGATCAACCTTGCCTCTAACGAGTATTTCAAGTCCGTGCAGGCAAAACACCTTGATGGCACCATTATCACGCCGGTTTTCAAGGACTACAGCCGCGGCAGTTACAAGATCCTGGGGTTTTATGCAAAAAAGGCCCGCGGCTCCATGGCCAGTTATATTGTCAAGAACCGCCTGACTAAACCAGATGCGCTGCAGGACTTTGCCGTCGACGGCTACCGCTTCAACGCAGATTTCTCTAACGATACCCAGTGGGTATTTACCCGCAAAGCCTGATGAATCATCTTGGCATCATCGTTAACCCCATGTCCGGCCGCGATGTCCGTCGGGTGGCGGCCCGCGCCAGCACCAGCAGTCATCATAACAAACAGCAGCAGGTCACCCGTTTGGTGCTGGGCGCCCTGGCCCACGGTGTCGACCGAATATTTCTCGCTAACGAGCCCTTCCGCATCAACGAACGGGCGATTGAAAACCTGCCTGAACGCGACCGCATCGAGATTCTGCGGTTTCCGCTGACCCATACAGACAAAGATACGGCCTATATGACCCGCGCCATGTGGGACGCCGGTTGCCGCACATTTATTGTCCTTGGCGGCGACGGCACCAGCAGGATTGTCGCCCGAGAGCAGCCGAATGCCATCATCCTGCCCCTCTCAACAGGCACGAATAATGTCTTTCCGCAGTTGATGGAGGCCTCTGTCGCCGGTGCCGCCGCCGGCATAATCTGCAGCCAGCAACTTGATCCGCAGGTCCATTGTTACCGCTGCAAACAACTGCACATTGTTGTTAACAATGGTGACCAGCCTGGCCAGCGGGATATGGCCCTGATTGACGCGGTGTTGCTGCACAACGATATGCTCGGCAGTCTGTTACCTTTTGCCGCGGAAAATATTGCTGAAGTCTTCCTGACCCGAGCAGAACCGGCATCGGTAGGTATGTCACCCATTGGCGGCTATCTGTTGCCATGCCATGCTCGGGACCCTTTTGGCGTCAGCGTCAGTTGTGGCCAGCCTGCCATAGCTCGAGTAAGGGCGCCGATATCGCCGGGACTGTATGGTGAGATAGCCGTCAGCAGCTACCGCAAAATCGACCTGGATACACCCTGGCAGATTCAGGGCCCCGGCATTCTCGCCTTTGACGGCGACAGGAGCATCCTGTTGGGCGCGGCCGACCGTGCTGAACTCACCCTGCGAAATGATGGCCCCTGGATTATCGAGCCGGCGCCAGTTATGGCCGCTGCCGCCGCAGCCGGGTTATTTAGCCTGGCACCTTAGAAGGCCGGCCACGCCCCTCGACGCTGTCCCTTTTTATCGCCTTCTATGCCTTTCTATCTAGAGCGGCCACGTCAGAGCGGTTTCACCGAGTGCTGGATAGGTGGTACTATTTTCGCTCTTGGACGGCGTCACAGGAAATCATGATGAAACGCACCTCTCTGCAGTGGTTCTGTGTGCTGCTGTCAGTGGCTGTACTGGCAGCCAACACGTCCGCTACAGCTGCACCGGGTGACAACAACGCTGCCGCGTCCAGCTCAGCTGCTGCCGGCACAACAGAGTCCAACATCAGGACCCTGGTCTGGCCAGACGGCACACGTTATGTGGGCAGTGTTGCGAACGGCAAGCGCTCTGGCAAGGGCACCATTTTCTGGCAGGACGGCACGCGTTTTGTCGGCACCTTCAAGGATGACCTGCGCAATGGCCCAGGCACCCTGATCTTGCCTGATGGCACTGTCTATAACGGCTTTTTTGAGAATGATATTCTGGTGGACAACCAGGTGGCTGGCAGAGGCAGTGAAATAGTCGAGCCCGAAACCAGCGCTGCCATGGCAACCCTGGATACCGAGACGCGCCAGGCACTGGAGGACGCCATTAACCAGTGGGCCAAGGCCTGGTCCCGCCAGGATATTGCCGCCTACCTGAATAGCTATGCCGCAACATTTGCTGTTCCCGACGGACAGACCCGCGGCACGTGGGAGGCACTGCGCAAGTCACGAGTGCAGCAACCCAAACGTATTGAGGTGAAGGTCGATATTACTGCCATGGCTCTTCTCTCAGCAGACGCTGCCCAAGTCAGTTTTACCCAGACTTACGCCTCCGATAGCTACAGCGACGCCAGTAAAAAGATCATGCAGTTAGTCAAACAGGGCGACCTGTGGCTGATTACCCGAGAAACCACCATCGCCGAGGATGACAACTGATGTCCGCACCGACTTCTCCAGTACCCGCAGCTACTATTCTGATGCTTAGGGACGGCACTGCCGGCCTGGAAGTATTTATGGTAGTCCGCCACCACCAGATTGACTTTGCCTCAGGCGCCCTGGTGTTTCCCGGCGGCAAGGTAGATGCCGGTGACAGCCATGTCAGGCGTCGTTGTACGGGCGTTGACGACGCCGACGATGTCGCCCTGGCGCTGCAGGTTGGCGCTATCCGTGAAGCATTTGAAGAGTGTGGTGTTTTGCTGGCGCGCGAAGCTGGCAAGCAGGACCTGGTGTCAGCGGCGCGTCTGCTGCAGCTGCAACCCTACCGTGATGCCCTGGTTAAAAATGAAGTGTCCATCAGCGACTTTCTCCACCGAGAAGACCTGGTGCTGGCCTGCGACCTGTTACAACCGTTTGCCCACTGGGTCACGCCAACCATGATGCCGAAACGTTTCGACACCTGGTTTTACCTCGCTCGAGCGCCTGCCGACCACCTGGCGATTCATGATGGTCATGAATCCGTGGACTCAGTCTGGATCAACCCTGCGGCGGCCCTCAGCGGCGCCCAGACAGGCCAGTACACGGTCATCTTTCCCACCCGCCTGAATATCGAGATGCTCGGCACCAGCAGCAGTGTTGATGAGGCCATGACCATGGCCCAAGCCCGAACAATTGTTCCCGTTCTACCCTGGACTGAAAAACGCGATGACGGCGTTTTCCTGTGTATACCAGCTGAGGCAGGCTACAACATTACGGAAGAAAAGATGGGGTAGGGGGGGGCGGGTTGGGAGTTGCGGGTGGCGAGCAACCCGCAACCCGCAACTGAATCTAGCCACCAAAATCGTCGAGCATAATATTCTCGCGCTCGACCCCAAGGTCTTCGAGCATACGAATCACTGCGGCGTTCATCATGGGCGGACCACACATGTAGTACTCGCAGTCTTCGGGTGCCGGGTGCCCCTTCAGGTAGTTTTCATACAGCACATTGTGGATAAACCCGGTATAGCCGGTCCAGCCTTCGATGTTCTGGTCGGACAGGGCCACATGCCAGGCAAAGTTGTCGTGCTCTGCGGCCAGCTTGTCGAACTCATCCACATAAAACAGCTCGCGCTGATTACGGCCACCGTACCAGAAGCTCATCTTGCGGTGAGTATTGAGGCGCAACAACTGGTCAAAGATATGGGCACGCATAGGCGCCATGCCCGCGCCACCACCAATAAATACCATCTCAGCCTCGGTCTTCTTGGCGAAGAACTCACCATAGGGCCCAAAAATTGTGACTTTATCACCCGGCTTCAGAGTAAAGAGGTACGAAGACATTCGACCTGGTGCAAAGTCCGTTCCCGGTGGCGGTGAGGCAATTCGAATATTGAACTTCATGACGCCTTTTTCATCGGGGTAGTTCGCCATTGAATAGGCTCGAATCGTCACCTCGTCAACCTTCGACTTGTACTTGAAGACACCAAACTTTTCCCAGTCGCCGCGATACTCCTCGTCAACATCAATATCCTTGTAATCGATCTCGTAGGGATCAATTTCGAACTGCACATAACCGCCGGCGCGGAAATCCACCACTTCGCCGTCGGGTAGTTTCAGTATCAGCTCTTTAATAAAGGTCGCGACATTGTCATTGGAGATGACTTCGCACTCCCAGCGCCGCACGCCAAAAAACTCTGGCTCAACTTCAATTTTCATATCCTGTTTGACGGCGGTCTGGCAACTCAGGCGCCAGCCTTCCTTAGCCTGCTTGCGAGTAAAGTGCATGGCCTCAGTGGACAGCATGGAACCGCCACCTTCGAGCACGCGGCACCGACACTGGCCACAGGTGCCGCCACCACCACAGGCAGAAGACAGAAAGATGCCGGAATCAGCCAGGGTCTGCAGCAGTTTGCTGCCAGCCTTAGTAGTGATCGCCTTGGCCGGATCTTCATTGATCTCAATGGTGACCGCACCACTGCTGACCAGTTGGTTGCGCGCATAGAGAATTATAAATACCAGCATCATGATGATGACGGTAAACATCGACACACCTAAGATAATTTCTGTATTCATAGCCACTTCGAATTAGAGTGAAATTCCACCAAAAGACATGAAGCCAAGCGACATCAGTCCAACAGTGATGAATGTAATTCCCAGGCCACGCAGGCCATCAGGAACATCGCTATATTTCAGCTTCTCGCGAATGCCTGCCAGGGTGACAATTGCCAAAGCCCAGCCGACACCAGCACCCACACCATAGACCACACTTTCGCCGAAATTGTAGTCCCGGTTAACCATAAACAAAGAGGCGCCCAGAATCGCACAGTTAACGGTAATCAAGGGCAGAAATACGCCCAGGGCGTTGTAGAGCGAAGGCACATATTTATCGAGGAACATTTCCATGATCTGGACGATGGCGGCAATGACCGCAATGTAACTCAGGTAACCGAGGAAACTCAGGTCAACGTCGGGCATGCCTGCCCACGCCAGTGCACCATCGGCCAGCAGGTAAGCAAAAATCAGGTTATTCACTGGCACCGTGATAACCTGCACCACAATCACCGCCACACCAAGGCCGATGGCCGTTTCGATCTTCTTGGAAATAGCGATAAAGGTACACATACCCAGGAAAAACACTAACGCCATGTTCTCAATGAAAACAGCTTTTAAAAGTAGACTGAGATAATATTCAAACATGATCGGTCCTGATTAATGTCCTGCGTAACTGTGTTTAGCTGCCGAGCGTCTGGCGGCCGTAAGCCTGTCGAGGCCCCTTCAGGCGGCGCGAGACAAGGCTGTATGGCCACCAATAACATAGTCTGCTTCTTCTACCTGCTCGGTCTTCCAACTGCGCAATGCCCAGATCAGCAGGCCAATAATAAAAAACGCACTGGGAGGCAACAGCATCAGGCCAGTGGGTACATACCAGCCGCCGTTGGTCACCAGCGGCAGTAACTCCACACCCATCAGACTCCCGGAACCGATCAACTCGCGAATGGTGGCAACCAGCATCAAGACGATGCTGTAACCCAGGCCATTACCAATACCGTCCATAAAACTGATCACCGGTGGGTTGGCCATGGCAAAGGCTTCTGCCCGCCCCATAACAATACAGTTGGTGATAATCAGGCCGACAAACACCGTTAACTGCTTACTGGTGTCGTAGGCCACGGCGCCCAGAATCTGGTCCACTACAATCACCAGCGAGGCAATAATTGTCATCTGCACAATGATACGGATACTGCTTGGTATCTGGTTTCGAATCAGCGAAATAAAAAAGTTGGAGAACGCTGTCACCAGCGTCAGGGCGACACACATGACCAGTGCCACACTCATCTGGGTGGTCACTGCCAGCGCAGAACAGATACCAAGAATCTGCAGGCCAATGGGGTTGTTAGTGAAAACCGGCCCCCACACCACTTCTTTCAATTGACTAGACACACTCTTGCTCCTTTTTTTGCTTAACCTTGCAACTGTTTGAGAACTGGCCCAAAACCATCATCGCCCAGCCAGAAGGTAATCAAGTTCTGCACACCGCGACTGGTGATTGAGGCACCAGACAAACCATCTACCTGGTGAATTGCCTTGGCTGACGCAGGGTCTACTGAGCCCTTAATCACCTCAAACACCACCTTGCCGTCAGCGTATATTTCTTTGCCGGCCCAAAGTCCTTTCCACTTCGGGTTATCTACTTCACCGCCCAGGCCTGCTGTTTCCTGCTGTTCGTAAAAGGTGATACCGGCAACCGTGTTGGCGTCACCTTCAAGGGCAATAAAACCATACAGCGTAGACCACAGGCCGTAGCCATGCACCGGCAGGACAATACGATCAACCGTGCCATTCTGCTCCAGCAGGTAAGCGACACTGTAACGCGCTCGGCGACTGATAGAGGCGATATCCCGGGATTTCTCCAGATCAATAGAAAGGCTTGGGTCCTTGGCGGCTTTACGCTGGTCATAACGTTTAATATCAATCCCAGCCGCGGCTACTTCGGCGTCACTGAGCAACTTCTTTTCCTGCAGGTCCACTACCTTGATCGTAAACTGCTCGAACAGTTTGTCGATCTGGCTGTCGCTGGTAACCCCCTTTGCATACAAGCCCGCCGCGATAAGAATATTCTTGTTGCGATCGAGTTCTTTATTGGCAATGCGCTGCGGTTTGAGTTGCACTGCTGCCGTAGAGACAATGATGGCGCAAACAAAGCAGAGGCTCATGGCGACTACCACGACATTCTTGATTGAGTCTTTGTCGTACTTTTTTTCGGGCTTTTTGTCGGAATTTGCCTCAGACATTGCGGGCCAACCTCCTCTTAACGTTGGATTGGACCACAAACCAGTCGATCAGGGGCGAAAACAGATTAGCAAACAGAATCGCCAGCATCATGCCCTCCGGGAAGGCGGGGTTCACCACGCGTATCAACACGGCCATGACACCGATCAAGCCGCCGTAATACCACTTGCCCGTATTGGTCATGGACGCCGAGACAGGGTCCGTGGCCATGTAAATCATACCAAAGGCAAAGCCTCCCAGAACCAGATGCCAGTACCAGGGCATGCTGAACATGCTGTTAGACTCCGAACCGATGACATTAAAGAGCGTCGACATGGCTACCATACCCACCAGCACGCCGGCGATAATGCGCCACGAGGCGGTGCGGGTCAGCAGCAGAAAGAAGCCACCAATAAAAATTGCCAGGGTTGACGTTTCGCCTATGGAACCCTGCATGTTGCCAAAAAAAGCATCAGTCCAGGTAATGCCACTGGCGATAACACCTTCAATACCGTAGAGCGCGGCAATGCCCAGGGCGGATGCGCCACTGAAACCATCAACGGCGGTCCAAACAGCGTCACCGGACATCTGTGCCGGGTAGGCAAAATACAGGAACGCCCGGCCAGTCAGGGCCGGGTTGAGGAAGTTTTTGCCGGTACCGCCAAACACTTCTTTACCGATAATCACCCCAAAGGAGATACCCACTGCGGCCTGCCACAACGGGATTGATGCCGGCAGGGTCAGTGAAAACAGCACGCTGGTGACAAAAAACCCTTCGTTAATCTCGTGGCCCCGTTTGGTAGCAAACAACACTTCCCAGAAACCACCAACAGCAAACACCACCACATAAATGGGAATGTAGTAGACAGCGCCGTACACCAGGCAGTCCCACCAGTTGCTGGCGTCATAACCAGCAACCAGTTCGAGCAGCCAGCCACGCCAGCCAGCCAGGGCTTCAATACCCATCTGGTCCATTGCAAGGTTGGCCTGCAGGCCAGTATGGTACATGCCCGCAAACATCGGGAAAAATGCGCAGAGCCAGACTGTGATCATGATGCGCTTCAGGTCCACTGCATCACGGACGTGAGAGCCGCCCACAGTGACTTTGCCTGGCGTATAGAAAATAGTGTCTACGGCTTCATAAAGTGCATAGTATTTTGCGAACTTACCGCCCGCATCAAAATGATGCTCTACACTGTCTAACAAGGTTCTTAACGACATTGGCTCTTATCCCTCCGCCTCTATCAGCGTCAACATTTCCCGCAAATAGGGGCCATATTCATACTTTCCGGGACAGGCAAAGGTGCACAGTGCCAGGTCCTCCTCATCCAATTCAAGACAACCCAGCTTGACGGCGGTCTCAACATCCTGGACCAGCAAAGCTCGCAACAGCTGGGTCGCCAGAATGTCCAGGGGCATCACCTGTTCGTATGTGCCCATGGGCACCATGGCCCGTTCGCTGCCGCCAGTCGAGGTGGTGAAATTAAGATTCTTAGCGCCAAACAGCGCCGCTGCATAGAGTTTGGTGAGGGTGAATTTCTGCGCACCGGGTGTCAGGTAACCCATAAATTCACGTTTGGTGCCCTCTTCAAGTGCAGACACCTGATTATGATAGCGGCCCAGGAAAGCTGTTGGACCGCTGGCCTTGACGCCATCGAGCACCGAGCCACTGATCAGGCGCTGTTCACCACCATTTAATTCACCAGCAGTCAGTTCATCGATACTGACACCGCGGCGCGTACGCACCAGACGCGGGTTTGATATACCGGGGCCAGCCAGTGCCACAACACGCTCTGTGTACAGTGCGCCGTTGGTGAACAGGTGGCCAATGGCAATAACGTCCTGGTAGCCCACATGCCAGACACTGCGAGCTTCACTCACGGGCGCCAGAAAATGGATGTGCGTACCCACAAGACCCGCTGGATGCGGGCCAGAAAACCCTTCGAACTGAATCCGCGAATCTTCTGCGGCGGGCAGACTGACGCCCGCCCCATGGCAGACAAACACTTTGCCAGTGGTAAGTTTTGCCAAGATTGTCACGCCAGCACTGAAGGCCGCCGCCTGCTCCTGAATAATGATCTGCGGGTCCGGACACAGCGGCCGGGTGTCAATAGCGGTGATAAAAAGTGCTGCTGGCAGGGCATCCGGGGCCGGAATTTTGTTGTAGGGCCGGCTGCGGATAGCTGTCCACTCACCGGACTCAATAAGCTGCGCTACTACTTCGGCGCGATCCAGGGCCTTGAGTTCTGCTGGCGCATAACTGCCAAAGCGCATCCCTGGATGACTGGCATCAGTCTCAACATCAATCACCAGTGACTGAAAGACCCGCTTGGCGCCACGGTTGACCGAACTGACGGTACCACTGGCTGGCGCGGTGAACCTTACCCCGGGGTTTTTCTTGTCGGTAAACAACAGCTGGCCGACGCTGACTTTGTCACCTGCCGCAACTTCCATGGTGGGCTTTAAACCGGGGTAATCGACACCACTTAACGCGACGCTACGCACGGGCCGACCAGCCTCAATTGTTTGCTGAGGGCTACCCGCGATGGGCAAATCAAGCCCTTTTTTAGTCTTTATCATCAGCTACCTAACAACCAGTCTTTGTGATGAGAATATGCAGAAGCACACAGAACTTGCTTCCAACTGCCGTTCTAACCTTACTCTTTAACGTGTTCTGCACAGGCCTGACCTGCTATTAACAGGCCTGACCTGCTATTAACAGGCTTGACCTGCTATCAACCGGCTTGCCTTTATCCAAAAACAACCAGGCAACTGGCGCTCGCCTGCTGCAAGCTTCCTGACAACTGCCATTAAGCCTCGGCCTGCCGCCTCCGTACTGCTGCTCTACTTGTAAGCACTGCTTGTGAGCACTGCCTGTAACTACAGCAGGCCAAGGCCTGAGCATCGACCGGCAGCCGACGCTCCTGGCGGCGCTATCGGCCGCACGCAACACCAGGCCTGAAGTCGACGGGCCCGGTGCTCGCTGCCGCAATTTTACGCGGACGATTATAGTGGCGTCGGCGGATTTAATCCACTCCCTGCCAGATTTATGCTGGTATATTCGCGGCTATTTTTTGCTGTCCAATGCCAGCCCAGCGAGGCTCAGGATGCGGCCAGCTTGACGCCGTCGGCATCGGACGCTGTCAACGTGTCCAGCGCCACCGGCAACTGCGGAATAATGGGGTACTTGATGTTAGCCATCGTCTGGCCAGTGCGAATCACCTGGCAGGTATAGCCAAATTCATTGTCATACCAGACATAGATCACCACCTGTTTACCATCAACAATGGTCGCCTCGGAGTCGATGGTGCCAGCATGGCGATCACCAATAAAATCTGACGACACCACTTCGTTTGAGACTGTATAGCCAATCTGGCGCTGCAACGCCGAGCCCAGGGACAGGTTACGCAGGAACCCGTTAACCTCCTCCCGGGTAGTGGCGACAGACAGGGACAGATTAAGAATGGCCATCGAGACGTTGGGTACAGGCACGCGAATGGAGTTACCCGTGAGCTTGCCGGCCAGTTCCGGCAGCAGCTTGCCTACCGCACTGGTGGCATTGGACTCCGTCAGCACCATATTCAGCACTGCGCTGCGGCCGCGGCGCTCCTTGGAGTGAATATTGTCGTGCAGGTTCTGGTCATCAGTATAGGCGTGGACTGTTTCCATATGGCCATGCTCGATACCAAACCGATCCTGCATGGCTTTCAGCACTGGCACAATGGCGTTGGTGGTGCAGGAGGCGGCAGCGATGATCTTATCTTCATCGACAATAGTGTCCGAGTTCACGCCGCAGACGATATTTTTGATAGCACCCTTGCCCGCCGTCGTCAGCAGCACCTTGGCAACCCCCCTGGACTTCAGATGCTGGCTCAGGCCAGCCTCGTCGCGCCAGACCCCGGAGCTGTCGATAACCAGGGCATTATTGATCCCATACTGGGTGTAGTCGATGGCTGCCGGGTCGGTGGCATAAATAAACCGAATAGGATTGCCATTGCAGATAAGCACGTGATTTTCCTGATCAACGCGGATGGTGCCTTTAAAACCACCGTGGATGGAATCACGGCGCAACAGACTGGCACGGCGGTTCAGGTCCAGAATTGGGTCTTTTGGCGGACGCAGCACCACTGCTCGCGGCACCAGGTTCTGGCCACCACCAGCTTTCTCTACCAGCAACCGGCACGCCAGGCGACCGATGCGACCAAAACCATAAATCACAACATCCGTGGGCTTGTGGGTAATGGTATCGGTGCGGCCGATAATATGGGCACATTCACGCTTGACGTAGGCTTCGGCAGACAGACCGCCGTTATTCGCCATAAATTGTGAGGTCAGCTTGCCAATATCGATATGCGCAGGACCCAGGTCGAGGGCGCAGAGCGTCTCGAGTATCGGATGGGTCTCAAACTCGGACATCTCGTTGTGCTCTATCTGGCGAACAAAGCGGTGGGCTTTCATGAGTTCAATCACTGACTGGTTATACAACGGCACACCGTGAATGTAGATCACGACATTGCGCCGATACAGGCCGCCAATCATGGGGATCATTGCTTCTGCCAGTGCTTCGCGTTCCTTCCAGTCGGCGAATACGCCTTCAAGACCAGGTCGTGCCACAGGTGATTCCTCTTCAGGCTGTCATTATGAGGCGCACATTATCGAATTTTGAGCTCGGCAACGCAATCTTAGAATCCCCCGTGAGGGCAAAAAGCCTTGGCATCGCCGCCGTTGTTCGCCACTCACGGCGCCTTGCGTCGCTGCCGCTCAAGAATCAGCCGACCCTGGTCCTGGTCAATACGAAACTGGTAGTGGCGCAGGAAGTTCATGCCCAGCAGACCATCAATGGATTCGCCAAGTTGCAACTCAAGCGCACCCACCGCCAACTGGCTGATGCCCGCCTCGCCCAGGGCCAGCCGCCCCAGCGCCAGCACTGGCGCCTGCACCACACCATTAGCCGTAGCAAAGTAGGCCTGCCGGCCCTGCAGATTGTAACCCAGGCGCGCCAGCGCCCGCGGCTCGAGTATGGTTACTGTTGCCCCCGTGTCAATCAGGAGGGTGACCGGCAGACGGTTGTCCAGCAGCGCATCCACCAGCAGGTGACCATCCTGCTGGCGCAGTGGCAGCACCTCAAGGCCGGCCAGGACCTCCGACTCACTGACCTCAATGTCCGCCATTAACTGCCGCGCCTGACTGCCAAGACGGCCATGATTCTGGATCTGCGCCAGCACGGCGAGCGCGGCCTGGGGGTTACCGGTCTGCAGCCGCAACAGCCCCAGGGCCAGGAAGTAGTCTCCCAGCTCCGGCAGGGCCAGGGTAATGTCCTCGTATACTCGGTCGAGCACTGCATACTGGTGCCTGCCCACCAGGGTTCTGGCGTAGCTGTCCGTGACACTCAAAAGGCTTGCCTCAAGCTGGCGCTGGCGCAGCTGATTGTCGACCTGCTGTGCCGCACGCAGCAGGTAATCGATGGCCGCTGGATACTGACTCGCGGCGTTGGCCAGGTCGGCAAGGGCCATTAATACCTCAAAACCTTCACCGTGGCGGCCAATATAGCTCAGGTACGCAGTCTGTTGCGCCGCCACCGGCAGGGCCC
>JANQYP010000002.1:3932-7694 GCA_030728785.1 Pseudomonadales bacterium | reverse complement strand
GCAGGGCCCAGCCCGTGCCCACGCCCGCCGCAAACAAGCCAATACAGCCCAGCAATATGAATAGGTTGCGCATTTCCACCCAGCCCCTTTGATTTACGTGAAGCAGATAGTAACCTTCACCCCCGCCCAAACAACACAGCCACGCACTATGACAAGCCCGCCCATCGGCCCGTTGACCATCCCCAGCCAAGCCGGAGAGCGACGTCACTGGAGTAATCTGCCCGGCAGTGCCGCGTCCCTGCTGATTGCCGAGATGATCAGTCGCGAGCACCAGTTTTGCCTGGTGATTGCTGCAGACATGCAGTCTGCAGAGCGTCTGCAGGATGAACTGCGATTTTTTCTCGCTCAGGCGCCTGCACCTGCAGGCAGTGCTGCCGCCCCGCCTGTACTCTTGTTCCCCGATTGGGAGACCCTGGTTTATGACAGTTTTTCGCCACACCAGGACATTATTTCTGAACGCCTGAAGATCCTGAACCAACTGCCCGGCCAGAAAAGCGGCGCCCTGGTGGTGCCGGCCACCACCCTGATGCACAAAATTGCCCCCCGCAGCTTTGCCCTTGGCAGCAGCCTGGTGTTGGACGTGGGCCAGAAATTTGATATCCGCAGCATGCGCCGGCAGCTGGAAAGCGCCGCTTATCGCTGCGTAGAAACGGTGTTTGAACACGGTGAGTTCGCCGTTCGCGGCGCCATTATGGACGTCTTCCCCATGGGTTCAGACTTCCCTTACCGCCTCGACCTGTTCGATGATGAACTGGAATCGTTGCGGACCTTCGATCCTGAGACCCAGCTGTCGATCGAAAAAGTTGACCATGTCAGGCTTCTGCCAGCGCGCGAATACCCCCTCACCGGGACCGCCATTAATCATTTCCAGGACCATTGGCACCTGAAGTTCCAGGGTGACCCAAGACGCTGCCCCATTTACCAGGACGTCTCCCAGGGACTGTCACCACCCGGTGTGGAATATTACCTGCCGCTGTTTTTTGCTGAGGCCGAGACCCTGTTTGACTATCTGCCGACCAACACCCTGGTGGTCAGCGAAGATATCGAAGCCAACCTGCGCCGCCACCAGCGTGATGCTGAAAGTCGCTACGAGAGCCTGCGGTATGATATCCAGCGTCCTATCCTGGCACCAGACGAGATACTCCTGAGCGCCGATGCCCTGTTTGCCCAGTGCAACCTGCGGCCACGTCTCGACCTGCGTGAACAGCCGCACAAGCAGGGTGATCAGTTCGGCTTCCAGCCGCTGCCGAACGTTGCCATTAATGAACGTGCCCAGCAGCCGCTGGAAAACCTGGCCCGCGAACTCAAACACCTGGCGCAGCAGATGCCCGGCCACAAGACCCTGATCATCACCGAATCCAATGGCCGCCGCGAAGTGGTGGACGATCTGTTACGCCGCCACGATCTGCAGACCCGCGTGGCCAGCGGCTGGGCCGATTTCAGCCAGCATGGGCACGCCCTGCAGATTACCGTGGCACCGCTGGAGCGCGGCCTGTCGTTACCTGCTGCTGATTTTATGGTAGTGACGGAACAGCAACTGTTTGGCCAGCACGTGTTGCAGAAACGCCGTCGCGACCGGCAGAAGGACAATGCCGCAGAGCTGGTCATCAAGAGCCTGACGGAGCTGAATATCGGCTCTCCGGTGGTCCATATAGACCATGGTGTAGGCCGCTATATGGGCCTGCAGACCCTGGAGATAGACAATCAGGAAACCGAATTCCTGACCCTCACCTACCAAAATGAAGCCCGCCTGTATGTGCCGGTCTCGTCACTGCACCTGATCTCCCGCTATGCAGCGGCTGATGAAACCGAAGCCCCCCTGCACAAGCTGGGCGGCGATACCTGGGAGAAAGCCAAACGCAAAGCTGCCGAGCAAGTCCGGGACGTGGCCGCTGAGCTGCTGAACATTTATGCCCGCCGCCAGGCCAAACAGGGATTTGCCTTTCCCATGCCCGACGAGGCCTACGGCCAGTTTGCCGCTGCCTTTCCCTTTGAGGAAACACCGGACCAGCAGACCGCCATTGAAAACGTCATTGCTGACATGGTCAACACCAAGGCCATGGATCACCTGATCTGCGGTGATGTCGGTTTTGGCAAGACCGAAGTTGCCATGCGGGCGGCTTTCCTGGCCGTCCATGCGGGCAAACAGGTGGCTATTCTGGTGCCCACCACCCTGCTTGCCCAGCAACATCACGACACCTTCAAGGATCGTTTTGCCGACTGGCCGGTGACCATTGAGTCTATCTCCCGCTTCAAGACCAAAAAAGAACAGAACCTGGTAGCCAAACAGATGGCGGCAGGCACCGTGGATATTGTTATTGGCACCCACGGCCTGATTCAGGCCGGCATGAACTTCAAGGATCTGGGGCTGGTCATTATTGATGAAGAGCATCGTTTTGGGGTGCGCCAGAAAGAAAAACTCAAGTCCATGCGCGCCGAGGTCGATATCCTCACCATGACCGCCACGCCGATTCCGCGGACCCTGAACATGGCCCTGTCCGGTATGCGCGACCTGACCATTATTGCCACCCCACCGGCCAAGCGCCTGTCCATCAAGACCTTTGTCCGCCAGCACAGCGATGGTCTGGTGAAAGAGGCGATCCAGCGCGAACTGATGCGCGGCGGCCAGGTCTATTACCTGCACAACGAGGTTAAGACCATCGAAAACGTCGCCCAAAAACTGCATGAACTGGTACCCGAGGCGCGGGTTGCCATTGGCCACGGCCAGATGCGCGAGCGGGAACTGGAGCAGGTGATGTCAGACTTCTATCACAAGCGCGCTAACGTCCTGGTGTGCACCACAATTATTGAGACCGGCATCGACATACCCAGCGCCAACACCATTATCATGGACCGCGCCGACCGGTTTGGCCTGGCGCAGATCCACCAGCTGCGCGGTCGAGTGGGACGCTCGCACCACCAGGCCTATGCCTACCTGCTGACCCCTCACCCCAAAGCCATGACCAAGGATGCCGTCAAGCGTCTGGATGCCATCAGCGAGGCCGAAGACCTGGGTGCTGGCTTTATTCTCGCCACCCACGACCTGGAAATTCGGGGTGCCGGTGAACTCCTCGGCGATGACCAGACCGGCAACATGCACAGCATTGGTTTCCCCCTGTATATGCAGATGCTGGATCGAGCCGTCGCTGCCATTAAGGAAGGCAAGACACCAAACCTGGACATGCCGCTGCGCGAAGACACGGAAATCAACCTGCGTATGCCCACCCTGATCCCGGAAAAATACCTGCCCGACGTCCATAGTCGTCTGGTGTTATACAAACGCATCTCCAATGCTGAGACCAGCGACCAGCTGCGCGAACTGCAGGTGGAAATGATCGATCGCTTTGGCCTGCTGCCGGAGCAGACCAAGAGCCTGTTTCGAACCACGGCATTAAAACTGCGCGCCGAGCGTCTGGGTATCAAGAAGCTTGATGCCGGACCCAACGGCGGCAAGCTGGAATTTGCCCAGAATACGCCAGTAGATCCCTTCAGCATCGTCAAGCTGGTGCAGTCTGAACCCCACCGCTACCGGCTTGCCACCGCCAACCAGCTGGCCTTTGATGAGCAAATGGCAACACCGGAAACCCGCTTTCAGAAAGTCGAGAAACTATTTGAACGTCTTGAGCAGAACCTACATGCCATTGCCAGTTAAAGCCCGCACCACCCTGCTGGTTTGCTGGCTGCTGCTCCTGGCAGCGGGCAGCCGAGCAGCAGACCAGCCGGCTGTTGCCGGCACTGCGCTGGCGCCCCTGCAGGCTGCGG
>JANQYP010000002.1:0-3832 GCA_030728785.1 Pseudomonadales bacterium | reverse complement strand
GAGACTCATCACGAGACTACAGCAACTGGTACCAAGTAGAGATTATCCTGTTTGCCAACCAGAACCCGGTCGCGAGCAGCGAGACTACTCCCTTCAGGCAGCGCGACTATCCCGCCACCATGGTCGCCATCAGCCCCAATGACGATGCCGACCGAGCACCTGCAACAGCTGAGCAGCTGGCTGAACTGCAGGCCTACCTGGATCTGTTTGACCCGGCAGTCCAGGCGCAACTGGCGGCAGCCCGCACGGCTGCTGAATGGGACGGTTATGAACAAAGCAGCCTTGATGCACCGACGGCTGCGCTTGTCGATGACGGTGCAGGTGACGTTGCAGACGATGTTGCAGACGATGTTGCAGATGATATTGCAGGTGACGTTGCAGACGATATTGCCGACGATGTTGCCGACGATGTTGCCGATGCAATGGCAGATGACACCAGCGCTGACCTGCCAGGGACGGCACCGCCAGATCCCGCCCTGCTAGCAGCACTGATGGGCGATGGTGCAGGAGAGGCTTATCGGGCCTTGACAGAACAGGACCGGGTGCTGGACAAGATTGCCCGCAGCCTGGAGCGCTCCGGTCGCTACCGGGTGTTGCTGCACCAAGCCTGGCGCCAGCCCATGCCCGAGGAGCGCGAGGCCCAGGCCATATTGATCCAGGCGGGTGAGCGCAGCGGCGCTACCTACGAGATTGAAGGCACCCTGCGGTTCCATCTTTCGCGCTTTCTGCACGTCCGCACCGACCTCTGGTTCACAGATTTTGCCAGCCAGGCCATTGCGGCTTTTGCCATGCCCTTGGCTGCTGCTGACTATGACGCGGGCGTGCAAGATGGTGAGATGACCCAGCAGATCTTGCCGGCGTTCAGCTACCAGCTGCAGCATTCTCGGCGTATGCGCAGCGCTACCCTGCACTACATTGATCACCCCAGGTTTGGCCTGCTGGTGCAGATCAATGACTACGCAGGGCCCGTCACTGACCCTTCCTGAGCCGCGGATGCCAGCATCAGGGCCATCAGGATCTGGCGCACACTGGCCATGCCTCGGGCCATCACTGCTGAGATCGCCGCCAGGTCAACGGCCTGGTCATTGATGCCGGCGCCGGCATTCACAACCACCGACAAACCCGCATAGGCCAGGCCCTTCTCGCGGGCCAGGCCAGCCTCCGGCATGGCTGTCATACCAACAATACTGCAGCCATCCCGCGCCATCCTGGCAATCTCTGCCGCTGTTTCCAGGCGCGGACCCTGGGTACAGCCATAAACGCCGCGCGGATAGAAGGACAGCAACTCACCCCTGGCGCGCAGCCCTGCCACCGCTCCCAGCAATGCCTGGCGCAGGCTCTCGGTGTAGGGGTAGGTAAAATCAATATGCTGGATCTCAGCATCATGAAAGGTCTGGGCGCGACCCCAGGTATAGTCGATCAACTGGTCCGGCATCACCACAGCAGCAGGCGGCAGGCGCGGGTCAACGCTGCCCACAGCGGTGATGGCGAGGATTCGTTCAATCCCCAGCTGCGCCAGCGCGGCGATGTTCGCGCGATAGTTGATCATATGCGGCGGGTACCGGGGTGGGTGGCCATGACGGGGTAAAAATAGCAGCGGCACACCGGCCAGGGTACCGCGTTCAATATAGGCATCACCCCAGGGCGTAACAACAATCTCAGCCTGCATGTCCACAAGGCCGGCCAACTCGCCAAACCCGGTACCGCCGATAATCGCCAGCTGTGCAGCGCCGTCGGGGCTGACCGCAGTGACGGTGCTCACGGCTTGTTGCCAAAAACTGAGTCAATCATCACTGTACCTTCGGCTGAG
This sequence comes from Pseudomonadales bacterium, assembly GCA_030728785.1. Classification (GTDB taxonomy): domain Bacteria; phylum Pseudomonadota; class Gammaproteobacteria; order Pseudomonadales; family Azotimanducaceae; genus UBA4582. Next base: position 2,022 of record JANQYP010000002.1, on the reverse strand, counting down.
TATCGGGCATGGCATAAATGGCCTGTGAGTTGCGCCAGTATCCCTCATAGTCCATGCCAAAACCAAAAATGTACCGATCTGGACAGACCAGGCCAACCACATCCGGCATATAGTCCGTCTGGCGGCGGCCGTGGCGCTTCTCTACCAGCACTGCCGAGAGCACCTCGCTGGCACCCTGCGACTCACAGAAAGCCTTGAGGGTTGCCAGTGTTACACCCTCATCAAAAATGTCATCCAGCAGCAGGATACGCCGGCCAGCCAGCTCGGTGCTGGGTTTTACCTGCCATTGCAGGGATTGGCCGCTGGTGGTTTCGAGATAGCGGCTGACCTTAATCTGGTCCAGCTTGAGGGCAAAATCCAGCCTGCGCAGCAACTCACCGGTAAACATCAGGGCGCCGTTCATCACGCACAACACCAACCACTCGGTCCCGGCGCAGCGCCGGTTGAGGACCACCGCCATGGTATCCAGGGCATCGCTGATCTGCGCGTAGCTGAAAAGGGTTTCAGCAACCGGACGCCCGATCATGGCTCAGTCGGCGCCGATGCCGGCAACAGATGTACAGTGGACGTTGGAAAGGCACACTGGGCGCCGTGGCTTTCGATAATGGCCAGCACCTGCAGCAGCACCTTTTCCTTGATGGCATGGAACTCAACCCAGTTGGTGGTGCGAGTAAACGTATAGATAAAAAAGTTCAGGGACGAGTCACCAAACTCATTCAGGTTGACGATCAGGGTCCGCTCCGGATCTATGTCTGCATGACTGGCCAGCAGCGTCCGCACATCATCGACAATGCCCTTGACCCGGCTGGCATCATCATAGCGAACGCCAAAAGTCTCATAGATACGCCGGTTCTGCATCCGCGATGGGTTCTCAACGGCAATGTTGGCAAAAATAGAGTTAGGCACATACAGTGGGCGCCGATCAAAAGTGCGGATCAAGGTCAAGCGCCAACCGATATGCTCAACGGTGCCTTCAATCTCGCGATCGGGGCTCTTGATCCAGTCACCGACGACAAAAGGCCGGTCGAGGTAGATCATCAGGCCGCCGAAAAAGTTAGCCAGCAAATCCTTGGCCGCAAAACCGACGGCAATACCGCCGATGCCGCCAAAGGCCATGACACCGGAGACACTGACACCCAAGGTCTGCAACACCGACAGCACCGCCGTGATAATGACCGAAATCCGCAGCAACTTGCCAATGGCATTGGCGGTGGTGACATCGGCGCCATTTGCGATAAAGCCACCCTCAGTTTCCTCCACAAACCGATACAGGAACATGGCAAGAACCGCCACAACGGCGATATAACGCAGGGGTTCAACTAGCTGGCCAAAACTGCTGTCGCCCTGGGCAGCCACCATTTCTGCCGCCCAACTGAGACCTAAGACCCAGATCAGCAGGCCCAGGGGCTGCCGAATGGCATGCAGCAGCGCATCATCCCAGACGGTGCGAGACCGGCGCGCCCGCTGCATGGCCCGGTCGATGCCTCGCCGGCACAGGACGTTGGCAGTCATGGTGCCAAAAACCACCAGAAAGACCATCAGTACATCCGGATCAGTCAGCCAGTGCCAGAATTGCATCGGCCATTGCTCGATGGCTGTTGCGTTGAGATTAGTGCGCTCTGTCGGCACCAGGTCTGATTCTGCCATTGTCTATGCCATTCTTTTTTGAAATTTCAAATGCCTGGCAGCTCCTGCCTGCTGACGACATCGCTTTGGACTAGTTAGGGCTAGTTCGGACTAGCTCGCTGCGCATGGAAGAACCTTGTCGGCAATCGCTTTGCTGCACAGGGTTTCGCCTGGCTACCCCTCGGCAGCCTACCACAGAGGGCTTGTCGAGCTGAAGTGTGACGGCAATTTCCTGTTGTTATTGCGCGACAGCTGTATATAATCCCAGGCACTGTATAAAAAGACAGGTCCAGTTCAGGTGTTTTTCTCGGTGAAGCCTGTTTTTTTTGCACATGACTTTCTGCACATGACTTTATGCACATGACTTTGTAAAAAATAACTTTGTAAAAAATGACT
>JANQYP010000001.1:28850-43370 GCA_030728785.1 Pseudomonadales bacterium | reverse complement strand
CTAGCTGCCGCTGCGCAACGCCGTCAGCTGGGCAATAATCGAGATGGCAATCTCGGCGGGGGTTTTGCTGCCGATATCAAGGCCTACGGGGGCGTGCAGGCGGTCGATTTCGGTGCTGCTGAGATTCAGTTGTAACAGGCGTTCGCGGCGTTTTGCTGAGGTGCGAGTGGAACCCATGGCGCCGACAAAAAAAGCCTGGGTCTTGAGGGCTTCCATCAGGCCCATATCGTCGATGCGCGGGTCGTGGGTGAGGGCAATAATGGCCGAGAAGGGGTCGTCTGCATATTGGCGGACGGCGTCGTCGGGCATCTCGCAGATAAGTTGCACACCTTCAACCTGCCACTGGTCAATGATCTCCTGGCGCGGGTCACACACCAGCACCTGATAGTCGAGCTGGCGGGCAAAGCTGGCCACATACATGGACACCTGGCCGGCACCGATCAGGAACAGCTGGTAGCGGGGACCATAGGTATGCACGAGGGTGTTGGCGTTGCTGTCGAGCTGCAGCTGCTTAAATCGTGGCTGGTCTTCAATGGTCATAACACCGCTGCTAATATCCAGGGTGCGGCCGGTGCATTCCCTTGTTTCAAGGCGCTGCACAATATGCTGGATATCTGCCAGATGTTGCTGGTCGTTAAACGGCTCGATGACAATATGCAGCTGGCCGCCGCAGGGCAGGTTGAAGCGCACCTGGTCTTCGTCGGTGGCGCCATATACCAGCAACACCGGCTTGTCGGTGGCCAGGCTGCCTTGGCGCAGCTTGTCGAGCAGGTCGTCTTCGACGCAGCCGCCAGACAAAGAGCCTGCCAGCAGGCCGCTGCTGTTGCAGCACAACAGGGAGCCGACGGGCCGTGGTGATGAGCCCCAGGTTTTGACCACGGTGCACAACCAGCAGGTCTCACCGGTGCTGATCCACTGGCTGAGCTGCGACAAGACCTGGTAATCGGCGTTTTCCATGCTTTTACTGTTCCAGTGGCTGGGGTGAGTCGGCTGTGGGTGGTAATATGCCGGGCAAGTTTACAGCTTGCACTCAACAAGGAAAACCATTGCCCTTCCTGCGCTTGTTCTTTATCAGCCCGCTGGCCCAGGCTTGCTGTCCACAGCTGGTCTGCCGTTGATGCTGGCCCTTGAGGTCGACCGTAACCTGGACCTGGCGTTGTTCTCCCGCTTTTTATACCAGCAGGGTATTGCCCACCGGATTAACGAGGCGGGTGAGCAGCAGCAACTGTGGGTAACCAACATCCATGACCAGGATAGGGTTCAACAGTTTTATGCCGCCTGGCAGAGTGGTGAGCTGCGCCTGGAGGCGGGCAGTAATATGCCACGGCAGGGGCCGTCTACTCTGCAGCGGCTGCTGAACAGTGTCTGGCGGATGCCGGTCACCGGCAGTTTTGTGATCATCACGTTATTGTTGTACCCCGTCACCATGGGTCTGGACGAAGGCGTCCTGAATGCCTGGTTTGCGGCCATGAGTTTTCTGCAGTTTGAGCTGCGCGGTGACGCGGTGTATTTTACCGACCTCAGCACCACCCTCGCCGGTGGCGAATACTGGCGCTTGCTGACGCCCATGTTCCTGCACTTCGGCATTCTGCATGTGGTGTTCAACATGCTCTGGTTCTGGGAGATCGGCCGCCGTATTGAGCTGCGCAACGGCGGCTTGCTGCTGCTGGTGCTGGTGCTGGTCAGCTCCCTGTGCTCCAACCTGCTGCAATATAAGATGACCGGCCCGGGCTTTTTTGGTGGCATGTCGGGTGTAGTCTTTGGCCTGCTGGGTTACAGCCTGGTGTGGAGCAAGCTGCTGCCGCAGCGCGATATGGGCCTGCCCCACAGCATCTATATTTTTATGCTGGGTTTTATGGTGGTTGGCTTCAGCGGCCTGTTTGACCTGCTGGGCCTCGGCAACCTGGCGAACTGGGCCCATTTGGGCGGGTTGCTGGCGGGCGCGGTGATGGGGGCTGTGGCGGCGGGGGTTAGTAAAAGCCGGGGTGGCTTTTAGCTGCTAACAGCTAGCCGTTCCCCCACTTCTGCCGTAAACTGCTGCGCCATGCGCGGACTCCTTAGAAAAATGTCAGTAACGCTCACCGATCCGGTGGGTTATGGGTTGAATTTTGTCGATCAGGACGATTTTCAGCTGAATCCTTATCTTGGCCAGCAACTAACGCTGCGCTGGCATGGCCAGATTCAGTGCCAGCACTGTGGGCGTGAGACCAAAAAGTCTTTCAGTCAGGGTTATTGTTATCCCTGTTCGCAGCGCCTGGCCCAGTGTGACTTGTGTGTCATGAGCCCGGAGCGCTGTCATTATGCCGAGGGCACCTGCCGCGAGCCGGCCTGGGGTGAAGAGTTCTGTATGCAGTCGCACATAGTTTATCTGGCCAATTCCACCGGAATTAAGGTGGGTATTACCCGCCCCAGCCAGGTGCCCACGCGCTGGATTGACCAAGGAGCCATGCAGGCGCTGCCGATCATGCGTGTTGCCAGCCGGCAGTTATCGGGTTTTGTGGAGGTGATTTACAAGGCCCATGTCAGCGATAAGACCCATTGGCAGAAGATGCTCAAAGGTGGCGGTGATCTGATTGACCTGGTGGCCCTGCGGGATGACTTGTATCCCCAGGTGCGCCACGAGATAGAACAATTGCAGGCCACCCACGGCATTAACGCAGTGATGCCCATCACCGACGTGGCGCCCATCAAAATCAACTACCCAGTGCAGGCATATCCCACCAAGATCGTCTCCATGAATCTGGAGAAGACCCCCGAGGTGACGGGTGTGCTGCAGGGTATCAAGGGTCAGTACCTGATGTTTGATACGGGTGTGATCAACCTGCGTAAATACACGGGTTATGATATTGAAGTGATGCCCGGTTAGCATTTGTTCCGGCCTGTAAGAAATCTGCCATAAGACTTGTGGTCCCTTGGTGGCACTGCCTGTCAGTCGCCTGAAAAGGTTTGACCCTGCAAAGATATGAGCGCATAAAAATACCGTTGCGGCAAATTTTCGGAGGCAAGGATGGCAAAGCTATTGTTGTTTCTCGGCGTCGTCATCGCCATAGGTGCGGTTGGGTTCAAACTGCAGCCGGGTGCCAGCGACGATTTGCGGCATCAGTTTTATGCAGCCACCAACCTGGCCGTCGAAGATGCAGCCGATGCCAGGCTTGCTCCCACCAGGCAGTCAGACCGTGAACAGCAGGAGGATGGCACTACTGCAGCCGCGGCTGAATCCATACGGCAAGCCGATCCTGATGCTGTTGCCGCAGCCAGGGTTGAGCTGTTACCTATCGAGAAAAAATCGGTCTGCCAGAATCCTCAGTATGTTGATGTCTATGATGAGGATGGCACTGGCAAGTCAGCCTATTATTGCGCTGATGTTACCCCGCAACACCCCTATGAACGTTATCCATCGGCGACCCTTGAGGCCATGGCCTATAGCGACGCCAAGGCAGCAGACATTTTAGGCAGGCGACTCAGTGAGTCGGACCCGGCGCAAAGTTTCGAATGGATGATCCGGGCAACGGCCCTGGGCAAAGGTGACTATCAACCCATCATGTTCATGCTGAATCAAAATTATGCCAGCCCGACCCTCGATGGCGAGGTGTTGCTCGAAGTTGCCCGCAAGCGTTATGTACTTGCAAAGGTCATGCAACAACTGGGTGGTCCTGCTTCATCGTCGCAGCATACGGCAGAATTGCTGGTCAGTGCGGGCGTATCGCCGGAGGCAATGGCTACACTGGATCGTGCCGCGGAGCAGGTATTAAAGAAGATCTCTGCTATCGCCTATGAGGTCACGGGCGAGAAATTTATTGCGGGTGCCAGGGCAGAGCGCCCGGCAGATCTGCCCGCCAGCACCGGTATTGATCCTCAGCACCCCTACACCAACTATTCAACAACAATCCTTGAGACCATGGCTTTTGACGACGCCAAGGCGGCGGAAGTGCTGGGCGTGCGCTTGCGGACGTCAGATCCGGGTCAGAGTATGGAGTGGCTGTTGCGGGCAACGGCTTTGAGCAACGGTGACTATCACCCGTTTTTATGGCTGGTGAATAACAGTTACAGTGAAGTGATTGCCCATGCTGAGGTGGATTATGACATTGTCATCCCGCGTTATCTGCTGACCAGGGTGATCCAACTGTTGGGCGGGCCTGCTGCTCCGGTGGAGAATACTGCTGAATTTCTCCTGAGCCATGGCATGCCAGCAGAATCCCTGGCTCAGCTTGATGCTGGCGCAGCACAGATGATGGAAAAAATCGCAGCTATTGCCTATGAGGTCACGGGCGAGAGAATGCTGATTGCCAGCAGGGTCAACGGCACCCAGTAACCCAGCTGGCGGGTCTCTGCTATACTGCCGCGACGACAACTGACGCCGTGAGACCACTATGAAAGAAGGCCAGCCAAAAGCCATCGAACTCAAGGACTACAAAGTCCCGCCCTACCTGATCGACACCACTGAATTGCATGTGGAGATTAATGAAGATGTGACGGTTGTTACCACAACCATGAGTATACGCCGCAATCCGGACTCGCAGCACATCACCAACGATCTGGTGCTAGATGGCGGCAAGGAGCTGGTGAACCGCTCGATCGCCATTAATGACCGGGAGTTGTTGTCCAACGAGTTCGGCCGTGAAGCTGAGGCGCTGACCCTTTTTGGTGTGCCCGATGCCTTTACCCTGCGTACCGAGGTGGAGATCAAGCCGCAGAACAACACTGCCCTTGAGGGGTTGTATAAATCCGGCGATATGTTCTGCACTCAGTGTGAGGCCGAGGGTTTTCGCAATATCACCTGGTATGTGGACCGCCCGGACGTCATGTCCAGGTATCGCACCACCATTAATGCCAACAAGCAGGCTTATCCTGTGCTGCTGTCAAACGGTAATGATGTGGCCCGCGGTGTAGAGGGCGAGCGCCACTGGGTGACCTGGGAAGACCCCTTTATGAAACCGGCTTACCTGTTTGCGCTGGTGGCCGGTGACCTGCAACACGTTGATGACACCTTTGTGACCATGAGTGGCCGCGAGGTGAAGCTGCAGATTTTCACCGAGCGGCATAATATCGACAAGGTGGATTACGCCATGTTGTCCCTGAAAAACTCCATGAAGTGGGACGAGGAGGCTTATGGCCGTGAATATGATCTCGACATTTTTATGATTGTTGCGGTCGAAAGCTTCAACATGGGTGCCATGGAAAATAAAGGCCTGAATATTTTCAACACCTCCTGTGTGCTGGCTCGGCCAGACACCACTACCGACCTGGGTTACCAGCGGGTTGAAGCGGTTGTTGGTCACGAATATTTTCACAACTGGTCGGGTAATCGGGTGACGTGCCGTGACTGGTTCCAGCTGAGCCTGAAGGAAGGGTTTACGGTGCTGCGTGATCAGCAGTTTTCCGCTGCCATGGGTTCGCCCACGGTTTGCCGAATCAACAGTGTTGCCGCCCTGCGTGGCGCCCAGTTCCCGGAGGATGCCGGCCCCATGGCCCATCCCATTCGGCCCGATGCCTATATCGAGATCAACAACTTCTATACCGCCACGGTGTATGAAAAGGGCGCTGAAGTGGTGGGTATGATCCACACACTGCTGGGGCCAGACAGCTTCCGCAAGGGCACCGACCTGTATTTTGAGCGTCATGACGGTCAGGCAGTGACCACTGAAGAGTTTGTCAAAGCCATGGAAGACGCCAACGATGCCGATCTGGCGCAATTTCGCCGTTGGTATTCACAAGCCGGTACACCGGTGCTGACCATCAACAGCAGCTATGACGAGGCGCAACAGACCTTTACGTTGGATGTGGCGCAGTCTTGCCCGGCCACCCCCGGCCAACCCACCAAGTTGCCGTTCCACCTGCCGCTGGCTGTTGGTCTGCTGGATAGTGCGGGTGTCGACATGTCCCTGGCTGTTAGTGCTGCAGAAGATGGCGACATAGCCCAAGTGGCACTGCTTGAAAGCCTGCCAGAGCGCCAGACAGTGGTGTTGAACGTGACCCAGGCACAACAGTCTTTTGTGTTTACCAATGTGCTGGAAAAACCTATTCCGAGTCTGCTGCGGGGCTTTTCGGCACCAGTAAAACTGGCTTATGCCTACAGCCGTGACGAGTTGATGTTCCTGATGAGCCATGATGCCGATGGCTTTAATCGCTGGGAAGCCAGTCAGCGCCTGGCAGTGGATGTGATTCAGGAAGTGGTCGGACAGATTCAACGCGGTGAGGCACCACAGGTCGATGCGCGCCTGATCAAGGCCTGCGAGAGCAATCTTGACCAGGCTGTTGCCAATAACTTGGATGCCAGCTTCGATAAGGCCATGATCGCCGAGATGCTGATGTTGCCGGCGGAAACTTATCTGGCGGAGCTTGTGGAGGTGGCTGATGTAGATGCCATTCACGCCGCCCGTGAAGCGGTGCGCGGTGCCATTGCCCGGCAACTTGCCGGCAGCTTGCTGGCGGTGTACAAGCTCAACCAGGACAACAAGCCCTTTGATGCCAGTGCTGGCGAGTGTGCCCGGCGCAGCCTGAAGAACGTTGCCCTGGCTTATCTGCTCCAACCTGACAACACTGAAATGGTGCCGTTGTGTGTGGCCCAGTTTAAGTCTGCCAACTGTATGACAGATACCAGTGCCGCCCTGCGGGCATTGGTAAACTCTGCGGCACCTGCGGCCCAGGTGGCCAAGCAGGAAGCCTTGACGACTTTTTATAACCGTTGGCGCGATGAAGCCCTGGTGATCGACCAGTGGTTTAACCTGCAGGCTTCATGCCCGCTGCCAGGCGCCCTCGAGCGGGTCATGGCACTGTTGCAGCATCCGGCGTTTACCCTGAAGAACCCCAATCGCTTACGTTCCGTGATTGTCGCATTTGCGTTTCAGAACAATGTCAATTTTCACAACAAGGACGGCTCCGGTTACGCCTTCCTGGCAGATCGAGTGATTGAACTCAACAGTATCAACCCGCTGGTTGCGGCGCGCATACTCAGCCCCCTGACGCGCTGGCGCAAATATGACAGCAGTCGCAAGGGGCTCATGAGACAACAATTGGCGCGCATTCTGGAGACAGAAGATTTGTCGAAGGATGTGTTTGAGATAGTGTCAAAAAGCATTTAGCGGATAGCTTCTGGCAGCTGGCTTCTTGCTGCTGGCAAGAGCTGGTTGCGGGTTACGAGTTTCGAGTTGCGAGTTAAGAGCCAGAAGCCAGCAGCCAGTCGCCGCTTTCAGCTCTTAAGCTCGCCACTCGTAACTCGCCACTCGCAACTTTCTACAACGGGTTCAACTCCCCAACCAGCATTTTCTTCCCCGCTACCTGCTGCTCAACCGCCCGCACACCGTTTAAGGCGGCCAGTAGGCCTGCGCCTGTCCAGGCCTGTTGGGGATCGGCGGCGTAGATATTGCGTTCCAGGTTGGCTATTTCACTGGCGAGTCGGCTGTCGCCATGTTGCAGGAGTTGGCCGAGTTCGTGGTTGGAGTTGATCTGCGGATATTGGCTTTTGCCCCATAAAAACAGTGCCTGACGTGCAGCTACAGCATCGTTGTGCTGGCAGGCCTGGCTGAATCGCTGGTACTGCTCAGCATTGCCGGGATGGCTGAAAGTTGCCGGGGCTGTCTGGGGTGAGGCCACAGCGGGTGCCTGACGCGCTCGCCACCACAGCCACAGGGTCGCAGCCCAGAGCAGGGCAAACACGGCGGCGATGGTGCTCATCACAGACAGCAACAGGGGGCTACTGCTGGCAACGGCAACACCGGTGCCAGGAATGCTGGCCTGGTTATCTGCCAGGGTTGGTGGCAGAAGCGGGGCAATGGCGGCGGTTTCGGTCGCGGGCGCAACGTCATAACGCCTGGCCGGAATCTCCGCCCAGGCCAGCTTGTTGGTTTGGGTGTTCCACCAGGGCAGGCGGATGGCGGGCAGATTCAGGGTGCCGGGCGCTGTCGGCACTATGCCAATGGTGTAGGTCTGAGTGGCGACTATACCCAGGGGGGTGACAACCTCCTCCAGCGTGGGCGGGTCTTCGTAGGTCTTGGCATTGTTGATATCGAGGCTCAGCATGGGCGGCAGCAGGGACCCTGCGACACCCTCAACGTTGAGGGTGAGGGTGCGATTCAGTGGTTCACCGACCTTAAACACGGGCGGGTTCTGGCTCCAGCGTTCCGTTAACACCAGGCCCTTGGCGGGTAACCAGTTGGCACCGGGAAAGCTCTCGGGCTTGGGCTTGACGTTGACCTTGAGGGGCTCAGACAGGGCCGTGACGCGGTCGCCGGCGCTAAAAAAACCACTGCGACTGCGGCTGCCGGCAAAGGTTTCCCTGGGTATGAGCAGCTCCCCACTTTTTTGCGGGTAGATGGCATAACGCTTTTCCAGGACGTTATAGCGCCGGTTATTGACTATTTCAGTATAGCGCCGCTCAGCCTCAAGGGGTTCCACCACGGCATCAGCCAGTACCGGTGGCGCCGGAAAGTCACCGGAGGTGGCGTCCGCGTAAAACAACTTCACCGTATACAACACCTGCCCCTGCACATAGGTTTCGGTGGCGTCGACGCTGGTATCAAAAAATACATATTGGCTGGCGCGACGTTGCATGGCGGCTGTCTGGGCCACCACTGCCACAGTCACAGGTGCAGAACGATCGCGGCCGGCGGTCAGGGGCGGAATGGTCAGGGTGCCGAGGCTGCGGGGCCGCAGTGTCAGTTCCCACAGGGTGTAACTCTCTGCCGTGGTGTTGCCGTTGATGATGCTGGTGCGGCTGGTTTTCTGCGGGCCGGAAATATCAACAATCTCAAAGTCACGGTCAAGTACACTGAAGTCAGGCTCAATACTGTTGTTATTGAGAGGACTGTTATCGAGGCGGACCCGCAGGGTCAGCAGGTCGGCATCTGAAATCTCGCGCCGATCGACGGTGGCGGTCAGGCTCGCCTGGCTGGCGGCTGCGCCAAACAGCAGGATGCAGGCCAGCAGCAGCGCCAGCCACGCAGGCAGCTGGCGTTGATCCAGTCCCTGTGTCTTACCAGTTAGATTGATTGCCATTGTTGTTGGATCTGCCCTGTTTGAGTCGTTCAGTATATTGCATCTCGAACTTGCGTCGCAGCAGGCCGCCCGGATCATCCGGGACTTTGCGCAACCAGTTTTCCAGCGCCTGGCGTTCTTCTGCATCCATGGGGTCGGCCTCAGTGTCACTGGGTTCTTTGGCCTGCGCCTCCTGCTGCTCGCCGTCCTGCTGTGGGTTATTCTCGGCGGCGTTTTCCTGACCCTGGTCCTGACCCTGTTCGTCAGCCTGTGCGTCTGAAGATTGCGGTTCACCGCGCTGCTGGTCATCTGCCTGGTCGCCGGGCTTTTTATCCTGCTGGTCGTCAGACTGTTCCTGCGGGTTTTTGTTGTCGTCCTTGTCACTCTGGTCCTGTTCTTGCTGCTCCTGCTGCGCCAGCAGTTTTTTCACCAGGTCCCGGTTGAAGGTGGCATCCGCGTCGTTGGGGTTTGCCTGCAGTGCTTCCTCATAGGCGTCAACGGCGTCTTCGAGCTTGCCGAGGCGGGCCAGGGTGTTACCCAGGTTATAACGCGCATCGGCTGTTTGCTGCTGGGCATAATGCTCGGCAGCGCCGGCATAGTCCTCACTGCGATAGCGCGCCGCGGCTTGCCAGCTCTCATCCTTGAAGAGTTCGGCGGCGGTGGCGGCGTCGCCAGCCTGCAATGCCTGCTGGGCCTGCTGGTCGCGGCTGGTCCACAGATCATCCCAGACAGATGCCTCGGCCTGCGGCTGGGGCAACAACAGCAGCAGCGGCAGGCTCCACAGCCAGCCGCGGCGAAAGGCCAGAGCCGCCAGGGGTAACAACAGTAATATCAGCCAGGGACCTTGCTCAAACCAGGCATCAAAGTTGCGCTCCGATTGCTGATAGGCGGCGTCCATGGCGATGTTGTCAGCCGCCAGCAGATAGGCCAGGTCTTCATCGGTGAGGGTCATGGGACTGTAGCGGCCGCCGGCAACAGCGGCAAAGGCGCGGATGGCCGCCAGATCGACCCTGGGTATTACCAGGTTGCCCTGGGCATCTTTAAGGTAGCCGCCGTCGCGCAGCAACAGGCTGCCATCAATAGGCGCGCCGTCGCTGCTGCCCACTGACATGACAGAGATGGGGAAGTTGGTGCGATGCTGGCGGGCAATGGCCTGGGATTCGGCCACATCACGGATCTCGTCTGTCAGCAGCAGGATTCGCCCGGAGGTGACGCCGGCATCGGCAAACAATTGCACCGCCAGGGTCAGGGCGGGGGCCAGTTGGCTGCCCGGTGCCGGCATGATCTCCGGGGCGATGGCAGGGATGAGGGTGCTGATGGTACGGGCATCGTCAGTCAGGGGCGCGACGGTGTGGGCGTCGCCGGCATAGGCGATGAGGGCCGTGACACCCTCCTGGCGTAACGCCAGCATGTCTTGCAGCTTGCGCCGAGCGGCTACCAGACGGTTCGGCTTGACGTCAATGGCATACATGGAACGGCTCAGGTCGAGGATAATCACCAGCGCATCCTCACGTTCGTGGACCGGTTGCGGGGTTTTCTCCCAGACCGGGCCGGCGAGGGCAACAATGGCCAGCACCCAGCCCACCAGTAACAGGTTCAGCAGGCGCCTGCTGGCCGTGCGGGCGGGCAGGGCCAGGAGAAACGGCAGCAGGCTGGCATCAATAGATTGTTCCCAGCTGGAGCCACGAGACTGGCGGCGCCTGGCAAGCATAAACAGCAGCACGGCGGGCAGCAGGGCCCAGAACCATTCGGGTCGCAGGAAATGAAAATCGGTTTGCAGCAGCCGCAGCAGATTGTCGAGGGTCATTATGGTGCCACCTCTGCTTGTCTGTTCGGCAAGTTGCGCGCGCGTAAAACCAGGTTGCGCCAGACGCCGGCCATGGCCGGATGGCCGAGGGTCAGCAGCACACTGCCCAGCAGGGCAAATGCCAGCGGCCAGTAGAACAGGGACTTGATGGGGCGAAAGGTTTCCTGGTCCTGCTCAATGGGTTCGAGGCGGTCAAGTTCCGCATAAATACCCTGCAGCTCGTCGGCATTACGGGCTCGTTGGTAAATGCCGCCGGTCATGTCGGCAATTTCTGTGAGGGTCTTGCTGTCGAGTTCGGCGGACGGATTAACGGTGCGATTGAACAGCAGGCCAGGCACCAGCATCTCTTCTGCACCAAAGCCGACGGTGTAGATTCTGACACCTTCCTGGGCGGCGATTTTTGCGGCCTGCAGGGGTGTCACCTCACCCACATTATGCCGGCCGTCGGTCAGCAGGATCAGCACGCGGCTGTCGGCGGGGCGTGATTGCAGGCGTTTAACGGCCAGGCCAATGGCGTCGCCGATGGCGGTTTTGCCACCGGCAATGCCCAGCGGCGTTTCTTCCAGCAGGGTGCGGACGGTGTTGCGGTCAAAGGTCAGGGGGGTCTGCAGGTAGGCTTGGCTGCCAAACAGAATCAGGCCCAGGCGATCACCCAGGCGGCGCTCGACAAAGTCGCCCACCACATCTTTGACGATGCGCAGGCGGGTGGTCATGACGCTGCCATATTGCATATCTTCTGTACCCATGGAGCCGGAGATATCCACTGCCAGCATCAGGTCGCGGCCGTTGGTCGGCAGTTGTACCGGGTCAGCAATATACTGGGGCCGAGTGGCGCTGAGCACCAACGCCAGCCACACCAGCACCAGCAGCAGGCGGCGCAGCCACGAGTGACCCTGGCGGGCGCCGGCATCGGCTTCATAGTGGGCGGCGAGGCGAAAGAAAGGAACGTGCAGGGCCGCGTCCTGCTGCCGCGCCGGTGGTAGCAGCCAATAGGCCAGCAGGGGCAGGGGCAGGGCCAGCAATGCCAGGGGCCAAAGCAGTTCGATCATGGGCTGGGCTCCGCTGCTGTCTGCGCCCGGCCCGGCAGTGTCACGGGCAAGCCGTGATGGGCTTTGATCCAGCGCTGGCCAAGTGTATGCAGGGCGGCGACATCAATATCTGCCTGGGGCTGGTAGTGGCCCTGGATCAGCACCTGGCCGGCGCCCATGGTGAACTCATGGCTGCCAAGGGTCTTATCAAGAAAGGTCACCCAGGCGTCGCCGGTCAGGGCCGCCACTGTCTGGCGCGGATAGTGAGTCAGGGCGACGCGTTTCAGCAGCAGGGTGAACAGCCGCAGGTACTCCAGGCTGTTGTTGTCGACCTGCCAGTTGACCTGCAGCCTGGTCAGCTCCTGCAGCGCCTCGCGGCGGTAGGCATTGCCACGCCAATAGCGCCACAGGCGATAGGCGCCATAGCCAAGCAGCGCCAGGGCCAGCAGGCCCAGCAGCCACCAGCCCGGGGCCGGCAGGGTGTGCAGGGCTTCAGGCAGGCGAATGTCACGCAGCCCTGCCAATGGGTCGGCAGCAGGAGGGCTGGACTGGGCCAGAGGTGGTTGCGGTGTCAGCTCAGCCACGGGGGTTTCTGCCTGGTAAAGTAGCTGCTCGAGCATAGTCGTTATACTGCTGCACCAGGCTGGTCAGCACTGGCTCGGCGGTAGACAGTTCAAACAGTGGCGATTTGTGCCGGCTGAACTCATGCCGCAGGTCGGTGACCTGCTGCTCAAAATGCTGTTGGTAGGCTTGGCGGAATTTTTGGCTGGCGGTGTTGATACGCGCCCGGTCAGTGCCGTTGGTAATGCTGTAAAGGTCCGGTCGGGGCAAGTGGCGCTCCAGCGGGTCAGAAATATGGATGCCCACCAGGTCATTGTGCCGGGCCAGCTGGGTCAGGTGCAGGCGCGCTTCCTCATTGCCGTTGTCCGCCAGGGTGGAAAAGTCACTGACAATAAACACGGCACAACCGTGTTTCACCACCCGCCGCAGGTTGCGCAGGGCCTCCACCAGATAGTTCTGGTTGCTGGCGGCAGGCGCCTGCTGGCTGAGGCGCTGGTTGAAGTCGTTGATTTCATGCAGCAGGCGTAACACCGAGTGTTTGCTGCGTCGAGGCCGCACCTCGCGATGGCCCTGCTCGGAGAACACCACACCACCCACACGATCACCGCGGTCGAGGGCAGTCCAGGCCAGCAGGGCTCCGACCTCGGCGGCAATGACCGACTTGAAGGCCAGCCGGGAGCCGAAGAACATGGACTGGGACTGGTCAACCAGGATCAGCACCGGGCGCTCTTTTTCTTCCTGGAACAGTTTGGTGTGGGCCTCGCCGGTGCGGGCCGTGACCCGCCAGTCGATGGTACGTACATCATCACCAGGCTGGTAGGTTCGGACCTCGGCAAAGTCGATACCACGGCCGCGGAAGTTTGAGGCCAGCAGGCCAGAGAGGGGATTGCGGGCCTTGTTGGCGTTGCTGATATCCAGTTCTTTGCTGCCATGGCGAAGCCGGATCAGTTCACGAATATCCGTGTAGGCGCCGCCCCGCACGGGTAGTGCGTGGCTGTCGGTTTGCCTGATACGTCGAGTCACCATGAGTGGCTGACCTAGGCTGCCGCGACGCGCTGGACCAGGGTGTTGATCACATGGTCAGCGTCGATGCCCGTCGCCTCAGCCTCAAAGCTGACGATAATGCGATGGCGGAAAACATCATGGACCACAGCCTGGACATCGTCTGGGCTGACAAAGTCCTTGCCCAGCAGAAAGGCGTTGGCGCGGGCACAAAGGTCCAGGGCGATGGTGCCACGGGGTGAGGCGCCATAGTCGAGCCAGTGGGCCAGGTCTGCACCATAGGCGCCGGGGTTGCGGGTGGCCATGGTCAGCTGGACGATGTAGTCCTCGACCACCGGTGCCATGTACATGCCGAGTATTTCCGCACGGGCGGCAAACAGGCTTGCCTGCGAGACCGGCATGGGTTGCCTGGCCGGCACGCGGTTACGGGCATTAAGTGACTCGTTACGCACCAGTTGCAGAATGGCGCGCTCGGCAGTGGCGTCCGGGTAATCAACGGTGACGTGCATCAAAAAACGGTCGAGCTGGGCTTCGGGCAGGGGGTAGGTGCCTTCCTGCTCAATAGGGTTCTGGGTGGCCATTACCAGAAATAGTTCCGGTAGCTCAAATGTCTGGCGGCCAAAACTCACCTGGCGCTCCGCCATGGCCTCGAGCAGGGCGGACTGCACCTTGGCCGGCGCGCGGTTGATCTCGTCAGCAAGAATCAGGTTGTGGAAGATGGGGCCGCGCTGGAATTCAAAGCTGCCTTCCTGGGCGCGATAGATTTCTGTGCCGGTGATATCTGAAGGCAGCAGGTCCGGGGTGAACTGGATGCGATGAAAGTCGCCTTCGATAGCCTGGCCAAGGGTCTTGATGGCCTTGGTCTTGGCCAGGCCAGGCGCACCCTCAACTAACAGGTGGCCGTCAGCCAGCAGGGCGATGAGCAGGCGGTTGACCAGTTTTTCCTGGCCGATGATCTGCTGGCTTAACCATTTTTCGAGTTCAAGGATGCTGTCACGAGATTGCAGGGGCTTGCTTATCGGTTGTTCCATAGGGGCTATTGGTTCTTTTAACAAGTGAATGAATGGTTCAAACTGACGACCAGCCCGGCACAAGCTGGCAAGCCGACGATATAGACCGTGAGATTGCGCAGCGGTTCCTGAAAAAAGG
>JANQYP010000001.1:0-28750 GCA_030728785.1 Pseudomonadales bacterium | reverse complement strand
CAGCGGTTCCTGAAAAAAGGCCAGCGGTTCCTGAAAAAAAGCTATCCCTCGCTGATTGCCGCGGTCGGCGGCGCTCAGGGCCTAATCAGGCGAAGCCTATGTCTGGGCCTGCCGAGTCTAGCAGATTCACCCGGCAGATTGTGCTGAGGCGACAATGTTCATTGAGGGATCAGGTTCATGACAATCGATACTATCGACACCAAAGCAGCGTTTTACAAAGAACTCGAAAGTCGCATCCAGAAACAGAGCAAAGACAAGGCCCTGGCGCGATTTGCGCGGTTTTATTATTCCCAGGAACCCTTAAGCGAACTGCTCCACAAGGAGTGGGATGCGGTGCTGGCAGCGGTGCGCTCGGGCTGGGAGTTTTACCAGCAGTTTGATGGCAAGCGGGCCAAGGTGCGAGTCTTCAACCCGGTGCTGGCCAAAGACGGTTATGAGCTCAAGCGTACGGTGGTGGAAGTGGCGGCGCCCAATATGGCGTTTCTGCTGGACTCCATTCGCATGGAGTTGACCCAGCGTGGCCTGGTGCTGACCGAGGTGCAGCAGTGCTTGTTGAGTGTTGTCAGGGCCAAGGGCAAGAGCCTGATTATTGAAGACCAGGCGCCGAACGAAACCCTGATCCATCTGGAAATTGACAAGACCAACCAGACCGCGCCGCTGGAGCGCAGCATTCGGCAGCTGTTAAAACTGGTGCAACGGGTGCTGCAGGACTTTGCCCCGATGCGTCAACAGTTGCTGCTCTGGGGTGACGAGATTGGCGCTGGTCAAAATGTCTCGAAGACCGACAGCGAACACAGCGAATTCCTGCGCTGGTTGTATTCCAATAATTTCACCTTTCTGGGCTACGAAGAATTTACCCTGGGCAAGGCTGACAAGGAGCCGCAGCGCAACCCGGCTGCCGCCCTGGGCCTGTGCCACAAGGGTATGAGTGCCGAGAACCTGGTGTGGCGGATCAGTGACCCGGCCGAGGTACAGCTGTTTGTCACCAAGCTGCCGAGCAAAAGCCAGATCCATCGCCCGGCCTATTATGATGCTGTGACCATTGTTCGACCGGTGCCGGGCAGTAAGACCGGTGAGCGGCGTGGTTGCCGTTTTATTGGCCTGTTTACCTCGTCGGTGTTTAACCAGAACCCGCGGAAGATTCCCCTGATAAAACAAAAAATTGACAAGGTCTATGCGACGGGCGAGCTGTCGGTGTCGAGCCAGAAAGGTCGAGAGCTGAATCGCATTATTGAGATTCTGCCGCGCGAAGAGCTGTTTTTGTCGACGGCGGAAGAGCTGAGCCAAACGGTCATGAGCAGCTTTGCCCTGCAGGAACGCCGTGTTGTACGGCTGCTGACGCGGATTTCCGACGACTTTGTGTCGTGTCTGGTCTACGTGCCGAAAGACACCTACGACACGGCGCTGCGCCGCAAGGTGCAGGCGCTGCTGAGTCACGCCCTGCAGCCACTGGATGTGGAGTTCTCTACCCTGTTTTCTGAGTCGGCGTTGATTCGGACCCATTTTGTGTTCCGCATAGACCCTTCGAAACAATTGAAACTTGATGTGCAGGCCCTCGAGAACGACATTCTCAAGCTCACCCGCAGCTGGGAAGATGAGCTGCAACAGGTGTTGAGCACGCATTTTGAGGAAGCCGATGCGGACATGTTGTTCGCTGACTATGGGACTATTTTCCCGCCGGGTTACAAAGACGACTTTAGTCCCGAAGTGGCCTGTGAGGATATTGGTTACCTGCAGTTGCTCAGTGCCGACAACCCTCTGGAGCTGGACCTGTACACGGTTGGGGTTGAGGGCCAGAGTTACACCTGTTTTAAGTTGTTTCATCTGGGGCTGTCATTACCCCTGTCCGATGTGATCCCCATTCTCGAGAACCTTGGGGCCAAATCCATAGAGGAGCATCCCTATGAGCTGCATGTGGCTGAGGGGCGGGTCTGGGTGCATGACTTTGTGCTGGAATTCACCACGGCACCCAAGGGTGGCCTGGCAGCCATTAAGGGCCTGTTTGAGGAAGCCTTTAAAGAAGTGTGGAATGCCGGCAAGGAGAATGACTCATTTAATCGGCTGGTGCCCTCGGCGGCCATGGACTATCGTCAGGTGAAGGTTATTCGGGCCTATTCCCGCTACTTTGGCCAGTTGCAGAGCAGCTATAGCCAGCCTTTTATCGCCGATTGTGTGACCCGCTACTCGGCTATTGCCCGCTCCTTGTTTGAGTTGTTTGAGCAGCGCTTTAACCCGGCGCTGAACCGTGACAAAGCCAACGCGCAGGCAGAGATGCTGCGGGCTGCGATTCTCGAGCGTATTGACGAAGTGGAAAATCTGGGTGAAGACCGAGTGCTGCGGCGCCTGCTGGAAATGGTGCTGGCGACCCTGCGGACAAATTTTTACCAGCGTGATGCCAAGGGTAACTTGCGCAGTTGCCTGGCTCTGAAATTAAAACCATCAATGATCTCCGAAGTCCCCAAACCCTGTCCTGCCTATGAGATTTTTGTCTACTCGGCACGGGTAGAAGGTGTGCACCTGCGGGGCGGTAAGGTCGCCCGCGGCGGACTGCGCTGGTCTGACCGCAGTGAGGACTATCGCACTGAGGTACTGGGGCTGGTGAAAGCCCAGCAGGTGAAAAATTCGGTGATTGTGCCGGTAGGTGCCAAGGGCGGCTTTCTGCCGAAACAGATTCCTGTCGGTGCCAGTCGCGAGGCGGTCACGGAGGAAGCTATTGCCTGCTATCGAATTTTTGTCCAGGGCCTGCTCGACCTGACTGACAACCTGGTGAAGGGCAAGGTGGTACCGCCACGGGACCTGGTGCGGCACGACGACGATGACTATTACCTGGTGGTGGCTGCCGACAAGGGCACCGCGGCTTTCTCTGATATCGCCAACGAGATTTCCATTGCCAACAATTTCTGGTTGGGTGATGCCTTTGCATCTGGTGGCAGCGTCGGTTATGACCACAAGGTGATGGCGATTACAGCTCGCGGTGCGTGGATATCCGTGCAGCAACACTTTCGTGATATGGCGATTAATATCCAGGATACGGATTTTACCGTGGTGGGTATTGGCGATATGTCCGGCGATGTGTTTGGTAACGGCATGCTGATGTCAGAACATATCTGCCTGGTGGCGGCCTTTAATCACCTGCACATTTTTGTTGACCCGGACCCGGATGCGGCGAAAAGCTTCGCCGAACGTAAGCGCCTGTTTGCCATGCCGCGCTCGAACTGGACTGACTATGATGCCAAGCTGATATCCAAGGGTGGAGGCATCTTTAATCGCAGTGCCAAGTCTGTGCCCATTTCGGCAGAGATGAAACGCCGCTTCGGCATCACTGAAAACAGCCTGACACCCAATCAGCTGCTCACTGCACTGCTGAAGGCCGAGGTGGACCTGCTCTGGAATGGCGGCATTGGCACCTATGTCAAAAGCCGTGGTGAGTCGCACCTGGATGTGGGCGACAAGGCCAATGATGCCATTCGGATTAATGGTGTTGACCTGCGCTGCAAGGTGGTTGGTGAAGGTGGCAACCTGGGTATGACGCAGTTGTCGCGGGTCGAATACAACATGTATGGCGGTCTGTGTTTCACCGACTTTGTCGACAATGCCGGCGGCGTGAACTGTTCCGACGTTGAGGTCAACATCAAAATTCTGCTGAATATGCTGCTGGAGAAGGGCAAGCTCAGCGTCAAGAGTCGCAGCAAACTGCTGGCGCAGATGACCACGGATGTGGCGGCGATTGTCCTTGATAACAACTATATGCAGGCCCAGGCCATAGACTTGATGGGCTATCAGGCGCAGCGCCGCAATTTTGAATATTCGCACCTGATGGCGGTGCTGGAAGAGCAGGGCCGCCTTGACCGGCAGCTGGAGTTTCTGCCCTCTGACGACGAACTGCAGGAACGCCGGGCCAAGGGTCGGTTCTTTACGCCACCGGAAATTGCCATTCTCACCAGTTATGTGAAGGGTGGCCTGAAGGAGCAGTTGGCAGCCTCGGAGCTGCTCGACGAGCCCTATATGCTGCGCGAGCTGCATGATGCTTTTCCCGCGGTGCTGGTCGAGAAATATCCACGGGAGCTGGCCCAACATCGCCTGCGCCGAGAGATTATTGCTACCCAGGTGAGCAATCGTATGGTTAACCATATGGGCATGAACTTTGTGGAACGCATGGCAGAGTCGACGGGGGTCGGCAGTGCCATGATCGCCAAGGCCTATGTCGGTGCTCGAGATATTTTCAACTTTGAGCGTCGCTGGGATGAGTTGTCTGCCCTCGACTATGTGGTCAACCACCAGTTGCAGAAGTCCATGATGCTGGACCTGAACCGCCTGATTCGGCGGGTGACGCGCTGGCTGATTCGCAACCGCAGGCGCTCACTGGAGCTGGGCAAAGAAGTGCCCGTGTTCAGCCATGCCCTGCAAACCCTGTTTGGCCAATGGGACACGCTGTTGGTGGGTAATGCCCTGCAGGAGTGGCAGACCGGCAAGGCGCGGCTGGTGAGCATGGGCATTGGTGACGAGCTGGCAGCATTTGTTGCGGCCGCCCATCATCTGTATGCGGTGATGGGTATTGTTGAAGCCGGCAGTCGTATCGGTGAAAGCATCGACAAGGTGGCGAGCGTCTATTTTGTGGTGGGTGAGCAGCTGCACCTGCACTGGGTCAGCAAGCAGATCCACGAGTACCAGGCGCTCAACCAATGGCAGGCCCTGGCCCGTGAAAGTCTGCAGGACGACCTGAACTGGCAGCAACTGGCCATTACCCTGGCAGTGTTGGGTGGCGGTGACCGCAAACAACCGGCCGCTGAAATGGTGGCGCAATGGCTTGGCCAGAACCAGTTGATGGTCAAACGCTGGTTGGCACTGCAGGCCGAGATGCGCGGGTCGGGTACTGTCGACCAGGCGATTTTTACCGTGGCGATACGTGAACTGATGGATCTGGCCCAATCCGGGAATGGTCCTAAAATGCGTACCTGAGCCCACCGGCGTCCTGTTCATTGGCCTTAGCGCAGCTTTTTCGAGGCCATTGCGCTTATAATGGGGCCGCGCCATTTTCTCCAGCCACCACTGAGGCAGACAAACCCTGCTTATGAACTACAACCTTTTTCGCGACCTGCTGTTTCTGCTGCCCACCGAAACCTCCCATCATCTGTCACTGCAGGCCATTGGCTGGCTGGAACGGCTGAAACTGACGCCATTGCTGGCGCGGGAGCAAGTGATTGACCCGGTGACGGTGATGGGTATCGAGTTTCCCAATGCCGTTGGTCTGGCAGCCGGGCTGGACAAGGACGCCTGTTGTATTGATGGCCTTGGTGCCCTGGGTTTTGGTTTTCTGGAGGTGGGCACGGTGACGCCCAAAGCCCAGCCGGGTAATCCGCGGCCACGGCTGTTTCGGCTAAAAACCAAGGACGCGATCATTAACCGCATGGGTTTCAACAATGCCGGTGTAGCGGCCATGTGTGAGCGCATTCGCCAGTCCCGCTACCAGGGTGTGCTGGGGATTAATATCGGCAAGAATGCCATCACCCCCGTCGAACATGCCCTGGATGACTATGCCCTGTGCCTGCGTGAAGTGTATGACCTGGCGGCCTATATCGTCGTCAACATCTCATCGCCAAACACGCCGGGGCTGCGCCATCTGCAGCACGAGAGCGAACTTGCGCAGCTGCTGGAAGGGCTGAAAGCGGAACATACACGCCTGGTCGAGCAGCACGAGAAGTATGTGCCGCTGGTGGTGAAAATTGCTCCGGACATGACCGACGCGCAGGGAACGCAGATTATTCGACGAATGAAAGACTTTGATATTGATGGCGTTATTGTCACCAATACGACTGTGTCGCGAGACGGCGTGGCGGGCGACCCCCAGGCATCCCAGGCCGGTGGTCTCAGTGGTGCGCCGCTGCGTGATCTGTCTAACCATATGTTGTCGTTGGTCGCCGCGGAGGCCAAGGGCGAAATGGCGATTATTGGCGTTGGCGGCATCATGGACGGTGCCGATGCCGCTGAGAAGGTGCGCCTGGGTGCAGACCTGGTGCAACTTTATACCGGCTTTATTTATGCCGGCCCGGATCTGATTTTTGATAGTGTGAGGAGTATCGCGAAACTCCCAGCTCCCTACCCTAGCGGTGACCTAGCAACCCCCGCCGTACCTATATAACCGTCCCAATTGTCTTCGCGGCCGGTGCGCCAACCGCTCAGCCATGACTGACGTGTATCGACGTCATGGTAAGGACACAATTCTTTAGACTTACCATGCATACCAAACTGGTATCCGCGGGTAAATGCGCGGCTGCTTTTATCTCTTTTTTGCCTTCTCATAAAAGAACAACTCCATACAATCGAAATGCCAATGCCAGTTACTGTGGTTAATTACGTCTGCTAGTTATTTGCTAAAAGTGTTTTGTCAAAAGTGTTTTGTCAAAAGTGCTTTCTAAAAAGTGCTTCTAGCAATAATGCGCGTTAATTGCCTTGGTAAAGTACTGTGATCTATTGTTGTAGAGAATATCACCCCATGCAGACGCCCTGAGGTGATGGCGTAAAGATCATGTTAAGACATGACCTTTAACCTTTTTATAGCAACCATTTGTCCGTGTCGACAATCATATCCTTCTAAACGGCGTGCTTGATATTTGTTTAGGTTCTAAGGCAGGTGTGCCTTGGCGCTCAGGAATGCCTGAACGCCATTGCAGGAAAAAATGAATCAGCACCAAGGGTATGTTGTGGGGAATTTCACTTATCGGTACACTCTCGACGCGGTGCGTCTTCGGCGTCGTAATGATGACAAAAATAACATAGGTAGTGTTGCCGCTGTGTGGCGGCCGTGCCCGCTGCTTCCATGAGGTTTAGACATGAATAAATTGCTCCCGCGCCTGGGTTTTGGCCTGCTGTTGATGACCACTGCGCAGGCCGCCCTGGCAGATGACCTGAACAGCGGCAACACTGCCTGGATTCTCACTTCCACGGCACTGGTGCTGTTTATGACCTTGCCCGGCCTGGCGCTGTTTTACGGCGGATTGGTGCGCACCAAAAACGTCCTGAGTGTGCTGATGCAGTGTTTTGCCATTACCTGTGTGGTCTCGGTGTTGTGGTTGGTTGGGGTGTATTCCATGGCTTTCGCCGAAGGTAACGACCTGGTGGGTGGACTCAGCAATGCGTTTATGGCAAACCTGCAGCAAGACAGCATGGTGGGTGATCTGCCGGAGAGCGTATTTGCCATGTTCCAGCTGACCTTTGCCATTATTACCCCGGCGCTGATTGTCGGCGCCTTTGCTGAACGTATGCGGTTTGCGTCCATGTTGTTGTTCTCAGCCCTGTGGCTGGTGGTGGTCTATGGTCCCGTGACTCACTGGGTCTGGGGTGGCGGTTGGTTGCAGCAGATGGGTCTGCTGGACTTTGCCGGCGGCACCGTAGTGCATGTCACGGCCGGGGTTGCGGCGCTGGTGTGTGCCTTGTATCTGGGCCCACGTAAGGGCTTTCCGAAGACGCCCATGCCACCGCACAATATGACCATGGTGTTTACGGGCGCCGCCATGCTCTGGGTTGGCTGGTTCGGCTTTAACGGCGGCAGCGCCCTGGCGGCCAATGGTGACGCGGGTATGGCCATGCTGGTGACCCATATGTCGGCAGCGGCTGGGGCCCTGACCTGGATGGCCTGTGAATGGTACAAGTTTGGCAGGCCCAGTGCTCTGGGTGCAGTAACAGGCATGGTGGCGGGTCTTGGTACCATCACTCCGGCCTCTGGTTTTGTTGGCCCGGCAGCGGGTCTGGCAATTGGCATGATGGCCGGCATTGTCTGCTTCAACATGACCATGCTGCTGAAGCAGAAACTCCATATCGACGACTCTCTTGATGTTTTCCCCGTGCATGGCATCGGCGGCGCTCTGGGGACTATTCTGGCCGGCATCTTTGCCAGCAGCAGCCTGGGTATCTTCAGCGGCCAGGGCTACAACGAGGGCATGAACATGGCATCACAGCTGCAGGTGCAGGTGATTGGCGTCCTCGCCACCGGCCTTTACGCGGGTGTCTGCACCCTGATATTGCTGAAGCTGGTAGACAGCCTGGTAGGCCTGCGAGTCTCTCCCGACCAGGAAACCGAGGGGCTGGATATTAACCAGCATAATGAGCGTGGGTATGATTTGTAGGTGTGGGTTGGGGCAACCCACAACCCACAACTCCCCCTTCAAGCGCGCATCGCCGCCCGCTCAACCAAATAACTGACCAGCTCGGCAAAACTCAACCCATAACCAGCGGCGCCGTCGGGATAAAGGCTGGTGGGG
The DNA here is from genome assembly GCA_030728785.1 of Pseudomonadales bacterium. Taxonomy (GTDB): domain Bacteria; phylum Pseudomonadota; class Gammaproteobacteria; order Pseudomonadales; family Azotimanducaceae; genus UBA4582. The sequence continues at coordinate 20,492 of JANQYP010000001.1, read as the reverse complement.
GTCATGCCGGGCAGGGTGTTGACTTCCAGCAGGTATTCTTCGTTTTCGTTGGGTACCACAAAGTCGGCCCGCGACAGGTCACGGCAGCCCAGGGCTCGGTGGGCGCTGCTGGCAATGGTCTGCAGGCGGGCGGTCTGCGCGGGGCTGAGGATGGCGGGCATGACATGTTCGCTTAGGCCCTGGGTGTAGCGGTGGGCATAGTCATAGAAAACCTGGTCCGGGGTGACAATCTCTATGACCGGAAAAGCCTTGGTGATGGTCTGTCCCGGGTTTTTCTGGTCGTCAGTATCCAGCACCCCAACAGTAATCTCCTTGCCGTTGATGCGCCGCTCAATGAGCAGCCGCGGGTCCAGGGCAAAGGCCGTGGCCAGGGCTGTGTGCAGCTGGTTGGTGTTGTCGACCAGGGTCACCCCAAGGGCGCTGCCCTGGCGTGATGGTTTGACCACCACATAGGCTCCCAGGGTCTGCTGGATTCTGTCGGCGGCGGCGCCAAGGCCCATGGATTGCTCGACAATCACTTGCTCGATGATGGGCAAGCCGGCCTCACGAAAGACATACTTGGCCATGATTTTGTCCATGGCAATGGCGCTGCTGTGGACAGCGCTGCCCACGTAAGGGTAGCGCAGCATTTCCAGAAAACCCTGCAGCGTGCCGTCTTCGCCCGGTGAGCCGTGAACCACAGGAAACACCACGTCTGGCTGGCAGGCGCGGAGCTGGGCGGCAAAATCTGTGTCAAGGGAGATATCAAAGACCTGGGTATAGTTGACCCGCAGGGCTTTGATCACGCCCCTGGCAGAAACCCTGGAGACCTCTGCCTCGGCAGAGGTGCCGCCGTGCAGGACGGCAATTTTCAGCTGCTTGTTCATGGTGGCCTTTTTGTAGTGGTGTTGTCGTTGGTGCTAATTCGGCAGGTTGAGAATGGTAATGGGCTCGATGGGATCGGCCGGTGTAAAGCCAAACACGCGACCATAGAAGAACAGCTCCAGGTCCAGGGCACGTTTGATATTGGCAGCCTGGCGAAAACCGTGTTGTTCCTCGGCAAAGGTCACATAGGCCACGGCAATGCCTTTGCGGTCCAGGGCGGCGACCATTGCTTCGGCCTGGTTTGGCGGTACCACCTTATCTTCGAGGCCCTGGAAAAAGATAACCGGGCAGGTCAGTTGGTCGATATGACTGATGGGTGAGCGGTCCTTGTAGACCTGCATCTCCTGCGGGTAGGCGCCGATCAGGCCGTCAAGATAACGGGCCTCAAACTTGTGGGTGTCTTTGGCCAACGCCTCAAGGTCACCAACGCCATAATAGCTGGCCCCGGCCTTAAACGTGTTGCGCAGGGCCAGGGCTGCGAGGGTGGTATAACCACCGGCGCTGCCACCCTTGATGGCAAGCCGCTGCGGGTCGGCCAGGCCCTGGTCCACCAGGTACTGGGCGCCATAGACAGTGTCGTCGACATCAACAATGCCCCACTGGCGTTGCAGTTTGTCGCGGTAGGCGCGGCCATATCCGCTGGATCCGCGGTAGTTCACATCCAGTACGGCAAAGCCGCGGCTGGTCCAGAATTGTTTGCGCAGGTTCAGGCCTGAGTAAGTGGCGCTGGTGGGCCCGCCATGGAGTTCCACCACCAGCGGCGGCGCACTGTCTGGCGGCGCCGTAAAGTCTTTGTTGGTTGGCGGGTAATAAAAGCCGTGGGCAACTTCGCCCTCAGTATTGCCCGGGCCGGGGCCGGTGGCATAGGTAATGGCCTGAGGCTGAGAGTAATAGCCCGGGTCGAGCACCAGGTCGCAGGATGCCTTGAGGCGCTGCTGGCTGCCCGTCGCCAGGTCCAGTTCAATCACCGCGCTGAAGCTGGTGGCAGATGCGCCGATAAAGGCGCAGCGCCGGCCATCGGCACTGGCGTGAATACCGCCGATGTCAGTATAGGGTTGTCCAATGACCGTGTGGCGGCCGTTGGGGTGGAGCAGGGCCAGCTGACTGGTGCAGTTGCTGCTGTAACAGCAGAGGATATCCTGGCCGACAAACTGGTAGTTGCTGGGGCCAAAATTCCACTGCGGCACGCCAAATTCTGCTGCCAGGGGCCAGAGATTCTGCGCCGGGCCACTGACCTGCAGCCGATAAAGGTTCCACCAGCCGCTGCGGTCCGAGATAAAGTGCAGGGTGCCTTTGTGGGGGCCGCTGCTGGCGTAGCGTGGTTGCTGGATGGCTTCCGTGCGGCTGCCGGTAATTTTCACCGGCAGCAGGGTACCGTGACTGGTGACCGACGCCTGCCACAACTCTGTGCCATCCCAGGGCATGTTGGGATGATCCCAGGTAATCCAGGCCAGGTGTGTACCGTCCGGACTCAGGGTCGGAGAGGCGTAAAAGTCATGGCCGCGGTGCAGGACATTAACCGCGCCGTCGGCCAGGTTAACGGCGGCGAGGTAGTTCTGGGCTTCCTGGCCCTCAATGGAGTGGTCTTCGACGATACACACCAGGCGCTGGCGCTGGTGGTCCATGATGCCATCGGCAAACCGCAGGCTGGGTGCATGGGTGAGCTGGCGCGGGCTTGGCTGGCCCTCAGGGTTGTTGCCAACAACATAAATCTGCTGGTCGGCAAAATGGCAGAAGTAAATATCGCCGCCGTCCAGCCACCAGCTGCCACCACCATATTCATGCACGCGGCTGCGAACGTTGAAGGGCGGCGGCGTCATATCCTGCACCTGGCCACTGGCATCACGCCGAACAATGACATTGCGGCCTGCCTCGCGAGGCCTTGCCTCAAGCCAGTAGGTTGCACCCGCAGCCAGGATCGGGCTGCCGACGCCAATCATCTCGGCGACAATCAGGTCAGAGGTGATGGGCGATTTCCAGGTACCGTAGTCTGCTGTCATAGTCGGGTCTCGGTGTTGTCTTAGCGGCTGCGTGTGATTGGCCGGGGCCTGTCAGTTGGGCGCCGCCGGTTTATCCAGAAACGCCTCAAGGCTTTCAAGATCAAACGGCCAGCCCAGTTCCTGGCCCTGGCTGGCGGTGCTGATGACCGGAATACGTATGCCGTAACGGGCCACCAGATCGTCGCTGTCGCTGATCTCGACGGACTCGACAGTGAAGCTGCGACCGCGGGCCTGGCAGTGTTGCAGCAACCCTAATGCCTGCTCACATAAATGGCAACCGAGGGTGGTATAGAGGATTATCTTCATAAGCGAAAGAAGTTCCGGGCGTTGGCAGTGGTGCTGTTGGCGATATCGGCAAAGTCTTTGCCCGTGGCGCTGGCAATGGCGGCGCAGACATAGGGCAGGTTGCAGGGTTCGTTGTGGCGGCTGCGCGGTTTGGGGCTGATATTACGCGGCAGCAGATAGGGTGCATCGGTTTCAAGCAGCAGGCGGTTGGCGGGAATATCCTGCATCAGTGGCAGCAGGTGAGTGCCGCGGCGCTCATCACAAATCCAGCCGGTAATGCCGATATAACAGTCCAGGTCGAGATAGGCATACAGGGCCTTGGCCTCGCCGGTAAAACAGTGGACTACCAGGTCGGTCAGCTGGTCCCGGCAGGGTCGCAGTATTTCCAGGAAACGCTGGCTGGCATCACGCTCGTGCAGGAACATGGGCAGGCCGGTGTCGATGGCCAGCTCAATATGCGCCTCAAAGGACTTTTCTTGTTGCGCCCGTGGGCAAAAATCCCGAAAAAAATCCAGCCCCGTCTCACCAATGGCGCGCACCTCTGGCGCGCTGGCCAGCTGCCGCAACTGCGCCAGTGCCGCTGCATCTGTGTCGTTGGCATGATGGGGATGAATGCCGGCAGTGGCCCACAGATAACCCTGTGACTGGCGGGCCAGGGCCAGGGCATCGAGGCTGCCTTGTAATGACGCACCAGTGACGCTGATCTGGCTGACCCCCGCTTGCCAGGCACGGTCGAGCATCTGCTCAAAGTGGCTGGCAAAAGAGTCGTGAGTCAGGTTGGCGCCAATATCAAACAAGGTGTAGCTGGAACTGGTCATAGGGGGCGGCTTGCCCTCAGCTGCGAAACAGGCGCCCAGTATACCCCAGTGGCCGGGCCCTGGCTTACTTCATGCTGCCAAGGTAGGCGGTGCCCAGCTGGATGTTGGTGGTTGGGTCAATCAACTGGTGCGCCGACGAGTAGCTCAGGCCCTGGTGCCGGGCGATTTGTTTGGCGGTGGCCGGCAGCAGTTGCATCAGATCCATGGCGGCGGCAAGATCTGCCGGGTCGCTGGAGCCAGCCAGAATGCGGGCCAGAAGCAACAGCAGCAGGGCTTTAGCCGGCCGTTTGCTGGTATTGTGCGGGTTTCAGGTACCGACGCGGACAGCCAGGACGTCACAGGTTGCCCCATGCAAGACGCCGTTTGCGGTGGAGCCCAGCAGCAGTGCCAGACCGGTGCGACCGTGACTGCCAACGACAATCAGATCGGCGCCAATCTGCTCGGCAAGGGCGTGAATCTCTGTTTCGGGGCGGCCAAATATCAGGTGCTGGTTTGCAGCGCTGATGGACAGGGTTGACGCAAATTCTCCCAGGTGAGTTTTAGCGGTTTCCTGGATCTGGTCCTGAATGGTCGACAGATCCATGGGGATATCACCACCATAGGCCAGGCTCAGGGGCTCAATGACATGCACGCAGCTGAGTTCAGCAGCAAAGGCATTGCGCAGTGCGCAGGCGCGTTTTGTGACCTGCATGGATTCTTCTGTCAGGTCAACGGCGACTAATATATGGCTGTACTCGCTCATTTTTTACTCCGCTGGAGGGAAGACGTCGGTGGGAACAATGCTGTTGGTCGGGCTCAATATTCAACCATGGCGCAAATTTACACAGTAAAGTTGTTTACCTCAACAGCCAACGGCAGATAGCCTGCGCTTTTCCCGGGGCATTTGCCCGTCATTTTCGTTGGAGACTTTCGTCTTGATGGCCTACATCATCATCGTTGTTGTTATTTTGATCATTGTTTCACCGATCATCGCTAATCTGCCGAGTGCGCGCCAGAAACAGCAGATGCAAATGCGCAAGCGAGCGATGGCGGCGGGCATCACTATCGATCTGACGCACATTGATGATCCTGACCCCAATCCGGCTGACTACCTCAGCAGCACGGGCAAACCCCTGCCTCGCGTCGTGGCTGTGTTTGCTTACCGCATGCCGCGCCGTCGCAACGAGGCGAACTACGAACAGGCTCCCAGCCACTGGCAGCTGGTGCGCCGTGGCGGACCTGCCGCACCGGCCTTACCGGCCGGCTGGCAGTGGCAGGATACTGATCTGCAGCAACTGAATGCGCCGTTGCGACACTTTTTGGAGACACGGATTGCTGCCCTGCCTGCTGACGTCAAGCGTTTGGAGGAATCAAAATTTATTATTTCGGTCTATTGGCAGGAGCGCGAGGATGGCGTGGGCCTCACTAAAATCATTGATTTCCTTAAAGATTGTGCAGCGCTCAAAGTTATTCCAGATGCTACCCAGCAGGGCCTTGCTAATGACCATCGGGAATAAGTAGGTTGACAAGCGCACGCAATCTTCGGCTAAAGTAAAAAGGCATTGGTAGCGGCGGCCAGCTTTTTACGGTTGACCTGCGCCAGGTTACACACTATATATGTCGGCTTTTTTCCATTCGGCAGGCAATTGTTAAGGAGTATATGGGCAGATCGTTAGTCATTGTTGAGTCTCCGGCCAAAGCCAAGACGATTAATAAGTACCTGGGTAGTGACTTTATTGTCAAATCCAGTGTCGGCCATATCCGTGATTTACCGACAGGTGGCACCGGTAATCCTGATCCCAAGGCGCGGGCTGCAGAGGCTGCGAAGACGCGGAAAATCCCGGCTGACCAGAAGGAAGCTTACAAGCGGGAGAAATCCCGTTCGCAGCTGGTGACCCGCATGGGCATAGACCCGGATCACGACTGGGCGGCGAATTACGAGATTCTGCCGGGCAAGGAAAAGGTGGTCAGTGAATTGCGTCGCCTGGCCAAGGATGCCGACCACATCTACCTGGCCACCGACCTTGACCGCGAGGGTGAGGCCATTGCCTGGCACCTGCGTGAGGCCATTGGTGGTGACGAGAGTCGTTATCGGCGTGTGGTCTTCAACGAGATCACCAAAAAAGCCATCACCGAAGCCTTTGAGCACCCGGGCGAGATTGATATGGCCATGGTCAACGCCCAGCAGGCCCGGCGTTTTCTCGACCGAGTGGTGGGATTTATGGTGTCGCCGCTGTTGTGGGCAAAAATTGCCCGCAGCTTATCTGCCGGGCGGGTGCAGTCGGTGGCGGTGCGCCTGATTGTTGAGCGCGAGAAAGAAATTCGAGCCTTTGTCCCGGAAGAATACTGGGAAGTGTTTGCCAACCTGTTTGAAGCCGGCCAGGCAGCCACTGCCGCCATTAAATTTGAAGTGAGTCGGTCCGCCGGTGAAGCCTTCCGGCCGGTCAACAAGGCCCAGGCAGATGCCGCCCTGGCCCAGTTGCAGGGCGCGACCTATGTGGTCAAGAGCCGCGAAGACCGGCCGACACAGACCCGCCCGACGGCGCCTTTTATCACCTCAACACTGCAACAGGCGGCCAGCACGCGGCTGGGTTTTGGCGTCAAGAAAACCATGATGCTGGCCCAGCGCCTGTATGAGGCGGGTTATATTACCTACATGCGAACCGATTCTACCAATCTCAGCAATGATGCGGTGGCGGCCTGTCGTGACTGGATAGGGTCTGAATTTGGCGGCAAATATCTGCCCGAGACGCCCCGCGTTTACAGCAGTAAAAGTGGTGCCCAGGAAGCGCATGAGGCCATTCGGCCGTCGGATGTCAGGGTCAGAACCACCAGCATTGCCGGTATGGAACGGGATGCCGAGCGTTTGTATGAACTGATCTGGCGCCAGTTTGTGGCCTGCCAGATGCCCAATGCCGACTACACCAGCACTGCCGTGGTGGTGGATGCCGCGGATATGGAGCTGCGGGTTCGGGGGCGTATTCTGCGCTTTGATGGTTTTACCCGCGTTCAGCCACCCGCCAGCCGCAAGGACGAAGAAGTACCCTTGCCCGACTATGCCGTAGGGCAGGTGTTGTCCCTGGCGGAACTGCTGCCGGTGCAACATTTCACCAAGCCGCCGGCACGTTTTGGTGAGGCCAGCCTGGTCCGCGAGCTGGAGAAAAAAGGCATTGGCCGGCCATCTACCTATGCCGCCATTATCACCACCATCCAGGATCGTGGTTACGTCAAGCTGGAGAACAAACGTTTTTATGCCAACAAGATTGGCGACATTGTCACCTCAGCATTGATCGGCAGCTTTCCCAACCTGCTGGACTACAGTTTTACGGCCGAGCTTGAAGCCGAACTCGACAATGTTTCCGGCGGCACCCTCGACTGGAAAAAAGTCCTGAGTGAGTTCTACGCCGACTTCAGCGCCAAGCTGGAAAAAGCCAGCAGCGAAGACGGCGGCATGCACGCTAACGAGCCCACTATGACGGATATTGATTGTCCCCAGTGTGGCCGCAAGATGCAGATTCGAACGGCCAGCACGGGGGTTTTCCTTGGCTGTTCTGGTTACAGCCTGCCACCTAAGGAGCGTTGCAAGTCCACCATCAACCTGATTTCGGGTGATGAGGTGGTCAGTGTTAATGGCGATGACGAAGAAGAGTCCCGTATCCTGCTGACCAAACATCGCTGCCCCCTGTGCCGGGCTGCCATGGACAGTTACCTGATCGACACCGAGCGCAAGTTACATATCTGCGGCAACAACCCGGAGTGTGATGGCGCCGAAATTGAAGTTGGCCAGTATAAGATCAAGGGTTACGACGGTCCCGTGCTGGAGTGTGACAAGTGCGGCGCCGAGATGCAGCTGAAGACCGGTCGTTTTGGCAAGTACTTTGGTTGCACCAGCGAAACCTGCAAGAACACCCGCAAGTTGTTGCGTGGTGGTGAGGCGGCCCCGCCGAAGATGGACCCGGTGGCCATGCCGGAGCTGCAGTGTGTCAAGGTTGACGACACCTATGTGTTGCGCGATGGTGCTGCGGGCATTTTTCTGGCTGCCAGCCAGTTCCCGAAAAACCGCGAGACCCGTGCGCCCTATGTCGATGAGTTGATTCCACACCAGAATGAAATTGACCCAAAATACAACTTCATCATGCGCGCCCCGCAGACCGACCCCGAGGGCCGCCGCAGCCTGATTAAATTTGGCCGCAAGACCAAAGAACACTATGTTATGACTGAAGAAGACGACAAGCCGACGGGCTGGCGCGCCGATTATGTTGATGGCAAATGGCTCGAAGAAGCCCCGCCAGCGAAAAAGCCCAAGGCAAAAACCAAAGCCAAAGCCAAGGCGAAAACCAAAGCCAAGGCAAAAACCAAAGCTAAGGTTAAGGTTGCGGCGCGCAAAACGCCGGAGGTTATTGGCTCGGAAGAAGGCTAGTTAGTTGCTAGTTGCGAGTTACGAGTTACGAGTTACGAGGAAGAGCTATCACTCGTAACTCGTAACTCGCCACTTTCCCTAATACCGCCCCACCTGCCGCTGGACCACCCCAGCCTCGGTTAAGGCCATGTGGGTGAGGGTCTGCTCATCGTGGTTCATGCGCCAGGAGAGCATTTTCTGCGCATATTCCAGCACCTTGGGCAGGTACGCCGGATCGTTTGCGAGGTTATGCAGCTCACCGGGGTCGGCCTGCAGGTCAAAAAACAGCGGTGCCAGGTTGGTGAAGTGTACATACTTGTAGTCATTGCTGCGAATCACATTAAGCGTGCACTGGTGTGCCGTAAGCCCCAGTTCTGCTTCCATCGCCGCGCCGTTGGGGATGTCCCTGAAGTCGTACTCCCAGTGCGCCTCTGTGCGCCAGTTAACAGGTAATTCACCGTTCCTGACCCCATCTAACAGTGACATGCCGTCGCACTGGGCTGGTGCTTCGACGCCGGCCCATTCGAGCAGTGTTGGCATGATGTCGATGTTCTCGGTAAAACCCTGCAGCTGCCTGCCACGGCTGTTGTCGGCGGCCTGACTGGGATCGCGGATGATCAGCGGGATGTGATAGGAGGCATCAAAGTAACCCAGTTTCCCCAGCAGCCAGTGGTCACCCATCTGTTCACCATGGTCAGAGGTAAACACAATCAGGGTGTTGTCCCAGAGATTATGGCTGCGCAGGTAGTCAAACAAGCGGCCCAGGTTGGCGTCTACCTCAGACATCAGGCCATAATAAGCCGACTTCAGGCGCGTCTGTTGCTGCACATCCAAGGGTGCGCCGTAGTGCGGCCGGTTGAGGAAGTGGCGGACAAAAGGATGTTGTTGCGCTTCGATTTCGGGTGTCGGGGCGCGGTTAAATTGCGCCAGGTTCGCCGGGGCATACATGGCGTTATAGGGCGCTGGTGCAACCCAGGGTGGATGCGGCCGCAGCAGTGACAAGTGGACGCAGAAGGGCGCGGCAGTGTTGCTGTCCAGGTAGTCCAGCACCTGGTCGACCATAAACCAGGTGTCGTGATGTTCGGCCGGGATGGCCAGAGGCAGGGGCACAGTGCCGCCCTGGCCATACTCTTGGCCCGGGCCACGCTGGGTATACAACAGCACATTGGGCGACGGAATGGCATAACCCTTGGCCTGCAGCCAGTCGGCCCAGGCGTGTGGGTAGGTGCCCATCATGGTCACCGGCCTGATCCCCGGCAGGGGGCCTTCGTAGCTCTGCAGAATGGGGTCATCGGCGGCAAACTGGCGGGGATCATTGGCGGTGTCTGTATAGCCAAACAGCACCGGGTCATAACCCTGCCTGCGCAGGGCCAGGGCCCAGTTATCATGCCGAGCATCCAGTGGTGTGCCGTTGGTGCCAGCCCGATGGTTCTGCAGGTACATGCCCGTATGCAGGCTGGCGCGTGATGGCGCGCAGGGCACCGCGTTCGCATAGTGCTGGCGAAACAACACGCTGTCGCCGGCCAGGCGATCCAGATTGGGGGTCTGGACCCTGTGGCCGAGGCTCGACAGGCACTCGCCGCGCCACTGGTCGGCGGTAATAAACAGGATGTTCTTGGATTTCGGCATACCACTCTCCCCTCAGGCTGGCGGCCAGTTTACTGAATTCTCGGCAGATATGCTGGTGCGAAACGGTAGACATTCCCGCTCGAGACTGGTTCACTCTGAGGTTTGGTGCAGACCTGACACGTTTTGATAATGGTAGCGAGAGTACTTATGACAGCAGTAAGAGAAGTCGATGCAGTGATTGTCGGCGCCGGTTTTGCCGGTATGTATATGCTCCACCGCCTGCGTGGCGCGGGTCTGGATGCTCAGGTTATTGAGGCGGGTGACGGAGTTGGCGGCACCTGGTACTGGAACCGGTATCCCGGCGCTCGAGTGGATATTGAGAGCCTGGAGTATTCCTACCAGTTCTCGGAAGAGTTGCAGCAGGAGTGGGAGTGGGGCGAGCGTTATGCACCCCAGCCGGAAATATTAAGCTATGCCAACCATGTTGCTGACCGCTTCGACTTGCGGCGTGATATCCAGTTCAGCACTCGGGTTCTGAGCGCGGTGTTTAATGAGACCAGCAATCGCTGGCATGTCACAACAGATAAAGGCGAGCAACTGTCTGCCGCTTTCTGTGTCATGGCAACGGGCTGTCTGTCATCCACCAACCTGCCAAAATTTGAGGGTCTGCAGAACTTTAAGGGTGATTGGTATCACACCGGCCTGTGGCCCCATGAGGGTGTCGACCTGGCCGGCAAGCGGGTAGGTATCATCGGTACCGGCTCGTCCGCCATTCAGTCGATTCCGCAGTTGGCTAAACAAGCAGCCCAGCTGACAGTTTTCCAGCGCACCCCCAATTTTTCTATTCCGGCGCACAATAAGGACCTGGACCCCGACTATGTGGCTGAGGTCAAGTCTCGCTATGCAGAGCTGCGGGCCGCCAATAACCTTCAGCCAGGGGGTTTTGGCTCGCGCACCGAAGCCAACGAAGCGTCGGTGTTTGAGGCCACGGAGGAAGAGCGCCAGCTGCAGTTCGAGCGCAAGTGGCAGATTGGCGGGTTTGGTTTTCTGGCGGCTTTTGGTGACCTGCTGCTGACCAAAGACGGCAACGAGTTTGCTGCCGACTTTGTTCGTGCCAAGATTCGCAACACCGTAAAAGACCCGGTCACGGCAGCTTTGTTGTGCCCAAAGCAGGTCATTGGCTGCAAACGCATCTGCGTTGATATTGATTATTTTGAGACCTACAACCGCGACAATGTGACCCTGGTGGATGTGAAGGAACACCCTATTGAGCGTATTACCGACAAAGGCCTGGTGACCAATGGGGTTGAATATGAATTTGATGTCCTGGTTTTTGCCACGGGCTTTGACGCCATGACCGGCTCCCTGGCGAAGATTGATATTCGCGGTCGCAACAGCATGCCGCTGGTAGAAAAGTGGGCCGCCGGTCCGCGCACCTACCTGGGCCTGGGTTCTGCCGGCTTCCCCAATCTATTTACCATCTCCGGACCCCAGAGCCCATCGGTACTGACCAACATGATCTGCTCCATCGAGCAGCACGTGAACTGGGTAACGGCGTGTATCCTGGCGTTGCGCCAGCGCGGCCTGACGACCATCGAGGCTGAAGTCGCCGCTGAGGACGCCTGGGTAGAACATGTCAACGAGATAGCCAGCATGACCCTCTATCCCTCCTGCAATTCCTGGTACCTGGGTGCCAATGTTCCCGGTAAACCCCGCGTATTTATGCCCTATGTGGGTGGCCTGCCGGTATATGCAGAGAAGTGTGAGGAAGTGGCGCGGAATAACTATGAGGGGTTTGTTTTGGCCTAAAAAAAGTGGCTGCTGGCTACTAGCCGCTAGCTTCTGCAAGTAGCCAGCAGCTAGCAGAAGCTAGTAGCCAGCAGCCGATTACCAGCTACTCGCAACTTTCTATCCCGCCGCCTTGGCAGCGATTTCGCGGGCAATCGCTTCCTGGATCAGTTCTTTTGCGCGGGCAGCGTCACCCCAGCCTTCGATCTTGACCCACTTGCCTTTTTCCAGATCTTTGTAGTGCTCAAAGAAGTGTTCGATTTGCTGCAGGGTGATACCTGGCAGGTCGTCATAATTTTTTACCTTCTCATAGCGGCGAGTCAGGCGGGTGCTGGGCACAGCAAGGATTTTCTCATCACCGCCGGCCTCATCACTCATCAGCAGCACGCCAATGGGGCGGCAGTTCATGATGGCGCCGGGGGTAATGGCGCGGGTGCTGGCGATAATCACATCAACAGGGTCGCCATCGTCTGACAAGGTGTGGGGCACAAAACCGTAGTTGCCGGGATAGCGCATGGAGGTGTAGAGAAAACGGTCTACCACCATGGCGCCAGAGGCTTTATCCATTTCGTATTTAATCGGTTCGCCGCCGACGGGGACCTCGATGATGACGTTGATATCTTCAGGGGGGTTGTCGCCGATGGCGATGGCTTCGAGTCGCATGCTGTATCCTGTGAGGCTGAAAAGCTTAAAAATCCAAAAACATACCGGTCTTAATACCGGTGGCAAGTCGCGCATTATTCGGATTGCCGAGCCTGAAATCAAGTAGAGCAGATAAATGCGATGATATCGTTACTACATCGCTTGGTCTGGGGCCCGGGCGGCTGGGCAAAGGCGTGGCTTAGATCCGCAACCAGTTGTTATACTCGCGGCACATTTGTTTGACCCATTTTTTGCCTCATGCTCAGGGCAGTATGCCGGGGCGGGCCAGAAGGAAGTTGCACATGCCTAACTCGGATGATCGGCACATCCAGCGTATTCGCCCACTGATATCTCCTGCAGTCCTGAATGAGGAACTGCCGGCGTCGGCAGCGGTGGTTGATTTTATTGATGATGCCTGCCTGTCACTTGAGGCCACACTGCCACTGATGGAACAGTAGGCGGCAACGGTGCATAACGGGCCAGTTGGCTGATTTCTGCACAGCCTAACGGGCGGGTCGTGGTGGACAGTGCTGTCTTCAGGATGAACGGCAGTTAATGGCTGATCGCCAACATAGGTATTAACAGGTTGTTGTAATACCCTTTAGCGCAATGATCGCCAGTTCTCGAAGTTATGGATAGACTTTCGGAATTTACCCGTGTGGCACCCCCTTCCGGCGCCCCGACGCGGCTGTCAGGTGCTGCGCCTGCGGCACACAAACCCCTCGCTTGCAACCCCACCATAAAGCCACTCGAGCAGCCTGACCTGTTGTCTGCCGAGGTAGCCCAGACCTGGCTTAGCTGGCAATGCCAGATGGTTGCCGGGGTCATTTTTGGGGTTATTTTTGCAGTTAACAAGGGTGATCTGGCGGCAGACCGCCTGGCCGCCTGGCCGGATGATGTGCCGCGTGATCCTGTTCTGAGTGAGATCAGCCAGACCGTGGTGGCAGAGCGCCAGGGGGTCATCCGATCTCACGATCGGCATGGCCTGGGCAGCCTCAGCCCCTGCGATATCATTGGTTGTCCGCTGGTAGCTGCCGGGCAGATGGTCGGGGTGGTGGTAATGATCATATCAACCCGTTCGGGCACCCAACAGCGTGCCATATTACAATTACTGCAATGGGGCGCCTTGTGGATAGACCGCCTGATTGGCCAGCGGTCTGACCAGCAACAACAATTTGAAACTTTTTCGACGAGCCTAGTGACCGCCATGCTTGAGCGGGCTGATGCCCAGCAGGTAGCCACCGAGGTGGTTAACCGGTTGGCTGAATATCTGCATTGTCGGCGTGTCAGCCTGGGCCTTCGCCAAGGTGTGTCGATGCAACTGCTGGCGCTGTCACATGTTCGGCAGTTTGATGCGCGCACTCAGCTTGTGCGGCGCCTTGAGGCGGCCATGGAAGAGGCTGCTGATCAGTCGGCAACAATCCTCGAACCCTATGACCCAGTGCGGCCGCGCTGCATCACGCGGGCCCACAAGACTCTGTTGCGCCATGACGGTGGCGGTACCTGTTGTACGGTGCTGCTGACAGGGCGATCTGGCCTCATTGGTGCGCTGCTAGTCGAGCGCGGCCTGGACGAATTGTTTGATGATAAAGACATCAACAGCTGCGAAATAGTAGCAAGCCTTGTGGGTCATATTCTGGAAATGAAGCAGGGCAATGATCAGTCGCTGTTGCGCAAAGGCAGAGGGGCATTACGGGATTTTGCCGGCCGTTGCCTGGGGTCTGACTATCTTCGGCTGAAATTGATAATGGCAGTTATGACGTCCATCTTGCTGGTATCTGCCGTGCTAAGCGGTGAACATCGGATTACCGCAGCCGCCTCGATCCAGGGTGCCGTTCGGCACATGTTGGTGGCGCCCCAGCAGGGTTATGTCAGGCAAGCAGAGGCCCGGGCTGGAGACGTTGTTAAGCAGCAGCAATTGCTTGCCCAGCTGGATGACCGGGACCTGAGGCTGGAGCTGCAGAAATGGCAAGGTGAGAAGAACCGCCTGCTGAAGGTTTATCAGGAGGCCCTGGCCCTGCGTGACAGAAGCAGGCTAAGCGTTACCCAGGCGCGCCTGGAGCAGGCCGAGGCGGAATATCAGTTGGTAGAAAGTCGGCTCAGTCGAACCCAGTTGCGGGCACCTATCGACGGTGTAGTCGTCGCAGGTGATTTCAGTCAGTCTCTTGGTGCACCGGTGGAAAAGGGCCAGGTGCTGTTTGAAGTAGCGCCGCTGGACTCCTATCTGGTGGTGCTTGAGGTTGATGAGTTTGATGTTGCTAACTTGCGGGAAGGTAAGGTTGGCCACCTGGTGGTGACGGCTTTTCCCGGCATGGATTTTGCGGTCACCGTGACCCGGATAGTGCCCATTGCCGTCGCCGCTGATGGCCGGAATTATTTTGCCGTTGAGGCAACACTGGATCAACCAGCGCCTATGCTGCGTCCCGGTATGGCGGGCATCGCCAAGGTTGACCTGGGCGAGCGCAGGCTTTTGTGGCTCTGGACCCATACATTGCTTGAGCGGCTGCAGCTGTGGTTCTGGGCGAGGGGGCTTTAGCCATGACACGCCAACCGCAGATCAGCTGGGTCCAGATTGCAGACTCGGCGCCGATGCTGCAACCCCATATGCAGATATTTCCGCAGGACTATCGAGGCGCGCGTTGGTATGTATTACACGACGCCTTCAACGCCACCCACCTGCGGTTTAATGAATCGGCCTATGCTTTTATCGGCCTGTTTGACGGGGTGATTACCATCAACGAATGTCTGCAGGTCATTCGCCAGAAATTTGGCCCCCATGTACTCAGCCAGGCTGAGGTAGTTACCCTGCTTGCCCAGTTGTTTGCGGCCGGTGCGCTGGCGGGAAATGTTTCTGGCACTGTGCGTAGTTACTTTGCGCTCTTGCAAGGACGGCGACCGGGACACAAAAATTTCAACCCGTTGGCTGTCAGGGTGCCGTTGTTTGACCCGGATCGGCTGCTGAATCACCTGATAGTGTTTGTCAGGCCGCTATTCTCCAAGTTCGGTCTGGCAATATGGTTGGTCTTTGTGGGTACCGCCAGTCTGCTGGGTACGTTGAATTACAGTGCCATAGCAGCGGCGCTGAGCACGGATATCCTTAAACCGGATAATCTCGTGGTCATGGTGTTACTCTACACCGCTATAAAACTTGTGCACGAGTTTGCCCATGCCCTAACAGTCAAGATGTGGGGTGGAGAAGTCCATGAAATGGGTTTTACGCTGCTGATCATGGTGCCAGTGCCCCATGTTGATGCGACAGCAGCCTGGGCTTTTCGAGACAAGTACAAACGGGTGCTGGTGGGGGCTGCCGGGATCATGGCGGAACTGTTTATCGCCGCTGTTGCGTTGTTCGTCTGGCTTGCGGTTGAGCCGGGTGTCGTCCGCGACACGGCGTTGAATATTGTGCTGATAGCCAGCATTTCGACTTTATTATTTAACGCCAATCCACTGCTGCGCTTTGATGGCTACTACATGCTGCAGGACCTGATTGAAATACCCAATCTCGGCAGCCGTGCTAATCGTTATTATCTTTATCTCGTGCAGCGTTACCTGTTTGGTTTAGCCAACGCCCGCTCACCTCAGACCGCCATCGGTGAGCGGTTCTGGTTTGCCTGTTACGCGCCGGCGGCACTGCTGTATCGGCTGGTCGTCATATTTGCCATTGTCACCTATCTGGTGAATGTCTATCTGGTGGTGGGGGTGGCGCTGGCGGCGTTTGCCATCAGCAGTCAATTCGTGTTCCCCATGTTTCGTGGTCTTAATTTCCTGTTGTTTGGTCCGGCGCTTTTGGGTCAGCGGCGACGGGCATTTGCCGTGATCCTGCCTTTTGTTGGAGTGCTGGTCTTGACTCTGGGCTTTTGGCCAGTGGCATTGACCAGTCGTGCCGACGGGGTTGTCTGGGTGCCGGACCAGGCGCAGATATTTGCCAGCACAGAAGGGTTTATCGAACAATTATTGGTCACCTCAGGTGCCATGGTTGAAGTGGGAGAGCCACTGCTGCAGATGGGTAATTCTGAACTTGCAGTGCAGGCGCGGGTGCTGGAGGGCCGGTTAAAGGAGCTGCGGCTACAGAGAAATGCAGACTGGCGAAACCGCCAGGCACAGTCGCAAATGACCGAAACCCAGATTGAAACCCTTGAAGGGGAGCTGTCGCAGGTGCAGCAGCAGATGGCGGCATTGCTGATACGCAGCCAGGTAGCAGGTCGCGTTGTGTTGCTGGCGGAGAGCGGTCTGGCGGGCACCTTCCTGCAGCAGGGCCAGCTGTTGGGTTACGTTGCCAGCCAGGACCGGCTGATTGTGCGTTCCATGGTGGCACAGGCAAATATTGGCCTGATTCGTCAACATGCAACCCGAGCTGAGATACGCCTTGCCGAGCGCCCAAATGAGCCATTGAATGCCAGCATCATCCGCGAGACGCCTGCGGCCAGCTCGACACTGCCGAGTGCTGCCCTCGGGACTCTGGGCGGCGGTGATATACCCATGGGGCGAGCAGTGGCTTCGGGCGGCGGGCCAGCGGCTCTGGAAAAGTATTTTCAGGTCGATCTGGCACTGCCAGCCGGGGTAGTGGTTTTTGGTTTGGGCGGGCGTGCTTATGTACGCTTTGAGCATGGCTCGGAGCCCCTCGCGCAGCAGTGGCTGCGCCTTGGTCGGCAGCTGTTGCTGAGCCATCTGACGCTGTAGATGGCAGCGACGATCTGGGCCAGAAAAGTCGCATAATGTGCAGCGGTGTGGTGCCTGAAGTCATCAGATGCAAGCTTGTTGATAAGTCCAACCGATACGCTAATTGTTCACTTTAAGAGCTTGCTGGACGTGAATATTACCGTGTTTAACCTTAGCCTTTTACGCAACCACAGGTGAACATGTTCGAGTCAGAATTAGCAATGTCTAGTCCGCAACCTAATATCATCGTCAGGCATAGGCGAGTACCCTATGTGCAAATTCTGCTGTCTCTGGGACTCTGTTGCCTGGCACCTAGCGCTGTGGCGCGGGAGGTTGAGCAGCTGCCTGCAAGAGAATTTGACTGTGTGATTGAACCAAGTGAGATTGTTAATCTGGGCACGGCGGTGCCTGGTGTGATTGGTTCTATCCACGCCGAGCGCAGTGATTCGGTGGCCAAGGGTGAGTTGGTGGCTGAGCTGGAATCGAGTGTCGAGAACGTCAATGTCAGTTTGTTCAAAGCCAGGGCAGCGCTGGATACGGCGGTCAAACTGCGCCTGGAGAGCGCTGCTTTTGGGCAACGTACGCGGGCTCGAAATCAATCGTTGTTGCAGTCGTCTTCTGTCTCGCAGCAGGACATCGATAAGCTGGAAACCGAAAATCGTATCGCTGAATTGCAGGTACACCAGGAGCAGGAAAACCGGGATATCGCTTTGCTGGAATATGAGCGCGCCAAGGCCCTGCTGGATAAACACATGATTCGTGCGCCATTTGCCGGTGTTGTCATGGAGCGCTTCAAGTCAGTGGGTGAGTATATTGAAGATGACCCCGTATTTCGTATCGCCCAGCTCGATCCTTTGAATGTGGAGGTCATATTGCCGGTGGCGTATATGGGTCAGTTCAAGCCGGGTCAACAGGCGCAGGTTACGCCTGTGCTCGACGGCTTTACGGGGCAGGTGGCCACCCTGACAAGGGTAGATCAGGTTGCTGACGCTGCTAGCAGCACTTTTGGCGCGCGCTTGCGGCTGCCAAATCCTGATCATGCGGTACCGGCCGGGTTGCGTTGCCGGCTGGCTTTTCTGCAGCCAGCTGCAGAGGACCAAGACGCCGACTCAGCGATTGGCAGCGAGTTAGGGCAGACCAAGCTAGATAACGATTTTACTGATGTGCCCGTGACTCTGGCACAGGAGTGTTACCGGGTGGGGCCCTTTGCCACGGAGAGCTCCGCCGTAGCGCTGTTTGACCTTATGGCTGATCTCAATCACACAAGTCCGCAGCAGGTTAATATTGAAACTGAACATAAACACACCGAATATCTGGTGCTTGCTGCCGGTGAACCTGACGAGCAACCTTTTGGTGAGTTAGAGCGATATCTTACGGACAACGGCGAGCAGGATTTTTATCGCATCAGAAATCAAGAATATTACGGCCGGCTTGCCCTTGGCTTTTTTACTGTGAAAGAAAACGCCTTGCAGCGCCAGGCCAGAATCGCCGGGCTAGGGGTCGATGTTGATGTGGTTGAGGTCACTCGCCAATCACCCGGCTGGTGGACCAGTGTTGCCATCAACAGTAATGCCGACGCACAGATTTCCCTGGCCAGCACGGTGTTGGCGTTAGCGCCCGAGGCTCTTGTGCAGCGTGCAGAATGTGAACGAGTAACGTTACTTTTATCTGGTCAGGATGAGCAGATAGATGCAAAGCGATAACACCGCTGGCGGACACAGGATTGTGCTGCAAGCAGGGTTTTGTTAGATAGGCAAAGTGATAGATGACGTGGTAACAACTTCGAACTACAGCAAAATGGATTTTGCAGCGGAGCGTCAGCATCGCCAGAAAATGGAGCGAAAAAAAGTGGCCTGCGCCGCTTTTGGAAGCGTTGGAGCCGCGTTTGCTGTATTCAGCAGATGTGCTGGGCGCATTCCTCAATATTGGTGACGAGTCGCCGGCTGTCGACAGTGTTGACAGCTTTGATGTGTCTGCCTGGAATGTCGCTGATACATCTGACCCAGACCAGCGTGAAGCTGATTCGACCCCTGATCAGCTGGCGATAGTACCCGTAGCGCCACAATCGGTGGCGCCGCTGCGCCTCGAGCTGGTGCTGATCGACAGTAATGTGGTGGCAGGGCAACAGTTGATTGATGATCTGGCAGCGGATGATAATCGTCAGCTGCTTGTGTTTATGATCGACAAAAATGCTGACGGCATCGAGCAGATCAGCGACATCCTCGGCCAGTATGCAAATATTGATGCCGTTCATATCGTCAGTCACGGTGTTGATGCTGCCGTGCAACTTGGCAATAGTTGGCTCAGCGCCGCTACACTGGGACTTTATGCCGAGCAGATTACCGGTTGGGGGACTGCCCTCAGCGCTGAAGCTGACCTGCTTTTCTATGGCTGTAATCTTGCGGCAGGCGCTGATGGTCGATTGTTACTCGTCGAACTGGCGCGATTGACCGAGGCAGACGTTGCCGCGTCGGAAGACTTCAGTGGCGCAGAGACTGCCGGTGGTGACTGGGACCTTGAGTATCAAGCAGGTCTGATAGATACGGCAGTGGTCTTTAATGCCATGCCAACGCCCCAGTGGTCTGGCCTTCTGGCGGGTGTTGATCCCTATATCGAGGCGTTAGAAACCGTCGACCTGGACAGTGATGGTTATATAGACGCGGTGCGCATCACCTTCTCTGTAGCCATTCAGGACAGTTCGGTGACGGCCAACGACTTTGATGTTGTCGGTGTTGGCGGTGAATCTTTCAGCTTTAACACCAACGGTGATGTGGCTGACGACAATATTATCTACATCACGTTTGCTGACGGCGTGCTAGGTACCGAAGCTACGCCTGAGGTCACTTATACCTCAGATGGCCTCACTGATCCCAATGTTGAGGATATGGTTGGCAATCCGCTTGCTGATACCACTGCTGCCTGGTGGAATACTGACTGGCAGTACCGCACGAGAATTGACTTCAACAACGCCGCCAGTGCCAGCAACCTGGTGGACTTCCAGGTGCTGGTGACCCTGACTGCCGCGCAAATTGACTATGCCCGAACAATGGACCAGGGTGAGGATATTCGCTTTGTTGACGCTGATGGCTCTTTGCTTAACTATGAGATAGATACCTGGAATGAGGCCGGCACCTCGACCGTCTGGGTCAAAGTTCCGCAGATTAACGCCGCATCCACTACTGACCACATTTACATCTATTATGGCAATACCGCCGCTGCAGCGGCGCCAAATGCGGCGGCTGTGTGGGGTAATAACTATAGTGCCGTTTGGCACATGGATGAAGATCCAGGACCTGGCGGAGCCGGGGATATTAAGGATTCTGCCGGAGTTGCACACCTGACAGCTGCAGCGACAATGACGCCGACTGACCTGGTTACAGGTCAAATTGGCGGGGCTCTTGACTTTGATGGCATCGATGACATTGTCACCAACAGTGCCCTGACATCAACTGTAGCACTGACCTATGAAGCCTGGATAAAACCTACAGC